>NC_017045.1:1200000-1800000 GCF_000252855.1 Riemerella anatipestifer ATCC 11845 = DSM 15868
GTATAGAAGACGGCTCTTTTTCTCAAGAGAAAGTAGCAGAATGGATGAAGCAACTAGAAACCGTTTACAATAGAGGTTTTTGGAGTGGTTACTATTTAGGACAAGAACTTGGAGAATGGTCTCCTAACCCAGGTTCTAATGCCACACAAAAGAAACTTTACATAGGTAAAGGCAGACATTATTATCCAAAATCTAACATTGCCGAGTTTTTAATAGAAGCATACGATTTGAATGTAGGCGATAAAGTTTTAATCCAAGGACCTACCACAGGTTCTCAAGAATTAGAAATCACTGAAATGATGGTGGACGGAAAGGGCATTAGCGAAAAAGCAACTAAGAGTGAAGTCATCACATTCAAAACTGACTTTCGTGTAAGACCTAGTGACAAGCTGTATAAAATTGTTAAGGCATAATAAAGTTATTGTCTAATGGTTATTGTTACACTACAACGAGATAAATGTATTGGGTGCAACTACTGTGCGGAGTTTGCTCCAGAATACTTTAGAATGTCAAAAAAAGATGGTAAGTCTGTTCTGCTGAAATCTACCGATAAAAAAGGGTTTCACACAATAAAAGTACCCCTACCAGAAGCTTTTGAACCTTGTGATAAGGCAGCTAAGGCGTGTCCTGTAAAAATAATTTCTGTAAAAGAAATCTAACTTATGACCAAAGCGGAACTTAGAAAAATTTATCTAGAGAAAAGAAAGCAACTTTCTGAAAATACCATAAATGAGCTATCAAAAAAAATAGCTCATTTATTCTTTTTACAATTCAACCCCACTGAAAACCAAAATATTCATTGTTTTATTCCTATAAAAAAATTTAAGGAAGTTAATACTTTACCTCTTATAGAGTCTTGTTTTTCAAAAAAAATAAATGTATTTGTTCCAAAAGTTATCAATACAGAAATGATAGCCATTGAACTGAAAGAAAACACTCCGCTATCTGAAAACAAATGGGGAATATTAGAACCTTCTGAAAATACTCACGCGAATGTAACTCACTTTGATTACATCATCACACCTCTACTCTATTGTGATGATAAAGGCAACCGAGTAGGCTACGGAAAAGGGTTCTATGACCAACTTTTCAGGATTACACCTCCTACTACAAAAAAAATAGGAGTGAACTTTTTTTCACCTTTAGAAAATATAGACGATTTAAGAAACGAAGATATTTCGTTAGATTACCTTATTACACCTTCGGAGATACTATCTTTCTGAGGAGTGTAAAAATTGAGAAAATAAAACTTAAACTCTTTCTTAAACTTCTCTGGAAAAGGCTTTAGGATATATTGCACATTTCTCTCATAAACGCCTATTGAAGATTTTTTATTATCAAAATATTCTACCTTAACCACAGCTTGGTTTAATGTATCCTTTTCACTATTTTTTTTCTTGATTTCTAAATTTTGTACCTTAACAGTCTTAACCCTTAAGCTCTCTAGCTCTTTAAACAGAGGTTTTAGTTTAAGAGTATCAGGTGTTACAAAATATTTAAGCAGCTGCGTATGGATTGTAGAGTCTATATCCGTATTCCTACTACCAGACAAATAGAGAATAGACAAGTCCATAACCTCCTGAACTTTTTGCTTAGTAATAGCATTTATAGCTTGTGCACTATCCATCTTAGCAACAGGATAAGAAGTAGCATTAGTTGTATTTCTCACTTTATCTAAATCACTGATTTCTTCCTTTTTTTCACAGGATAAAATCATCAATGCTATTAGAACGAATAATAAGTTTTTAAATATTTTCATAAGTGTTTACTTTTCGTTATTTGTAATTCTAAATTTTATCATCATTATTTTACCATTCTTCATTTGAGTACCTATAATTTCTAAATTTTTAAGAGAAGTTGTAGGCGTTGTCATTAAAGTAATATATCTATCTTTCTCCAAAATTTCCACACCATAAGTTTCATTATCAAACACCTGATAAATTAAAGCATCATTACTTATAAGTCTACTTAATCTTTCTCTCTTCTTATTAACATCTTCATCTGCCTTTTTGGAGTAATAGTTTAGCATAATGGCATAATCATCAGGCTTTAGCTCTATAGTTTCATATTCTGGATAAGTAAGAGCATTCTCCAAGTTTCTCACAATAGTATCTGTCTTATAATAAGGAGAAGATATTATCATCATGAGAGTTTTTGATTTTGTAGTATATGTTAAAATATCATTCGGCTTTACCTTATGCAAGATAGGAGACTCACCTTCTTTTATGATTTTAACATCAAGATAGTCATTAATACTTGTATTTCTATCCGCATCAATAAACTTAAACGAATATTTTTTGGTCAAGATTAAATCAGAAAAAATAATTCCCACAAGAACTAACAAAAGTATAAGTGTTGCCGAAATCCAAACATAAGAAGATTTAGTAAATTTTAAAGCTCTACTATTATTTTTCAACACCTCATCATTTTCAGTAACTATCTCTAAATCATAATTATTTTTTTGCAAAATACTATTTTTACCTTCATCAACATTATCAGCAATTTCCTTGGAATTTATTGATTTTTCTTGTTCCTGTTGATTATCTAAAACTGACTCATCAACACCATTTTGGAACACTTCCTCATCACTTTCTTCTATCTCACTAAGAATTTCATTAGCAAACAA
Source organism: Riemerella anatipestifer ATCC 11845 = DSM 15868 (assembly GCF_000252855.1). Taxonomy (NCBI): domain Bacteria; kingdom Pseudomonadati; phylum Bacteroidota; class Flavobacteriia; order Flavobacteriales; family Weeksellaceae; genus Riemerella; species Riemerella anatipestifer. The sequence continues at coordinate 1,202,627 of NC_017045.1, forward strand.
ATGATTTTTCTTAAAATCATACCAATTAGCATAACCTGCATAACTCGAAAGAAGATTAAGCATATCTATTCTTGGTAATTTTTGTGTAGGAGAACTCTTAAAATAGGTATAAAAAGAACGTTCACTAATATTTCCTTTTGCTTTTTTTCTTAAATCTTCTTGAAAATAGACAATATCAATTCCCTTCCATAAGGATATATCTTCCTCCGAAGGTGTATGAGATTCTAAAAAAACCTCTTGAACTTCCACTTTAAGCTGTTCAAAGTGTAATAAATCTAAATCTGACAAATTTCAAAAATTTAACTTAAACTACTGATTTACAAAAACACTTATTTGCAAAACTATTTTACAAAGATATTGCAATAATTTTTCTAACACAAATTTATTTCTCACCATATCTTTGCCTTGTTCAAATGAGTGAACAGAATAGAAACAAAAAAGATAACAAATTTAAAAAATTATTTAAAATTATGAAAAAGTCATTATTCGTAGCGGCTGTTGCTGCTTTAGCTGTTGTAGCTTGTAAAAAAACTGAAAACGTTGAAACTTCTTCTGTAGATTCTACTGCTGTTGAGGCTGTTGATTCTGCTGCTGCTGTTGTTGATTCTGCTGCTACTGTTGTAGATTCTGCTTCTACTGTAGCTGCTGAAGGTGTTGGTGCTGCTGCTGATGCTGCTGCTGACGCTGCTAAAGGTGCTGCTGATGCTGCTAAAGGTGCTGTTGACAACGCTGCTGATAAAGTAAAAGAAGCTACTAAGTAGTCTTTTAGCGATATACAGACAAACTAAGACACTCTAAATTTAGAGTGTCTTTTTTTATTTCAAGATAATGATGCGATAAAATAATAGGCTATTTCTTTAATGAGATAGCCTATTTATTTTTTATATTTAAAATGAGTAATTTTTTATATACTCTCAAATCTTGTATATGCTCTTAGCTTTTCTGGAATTTTAACACCTTCTTCCGTTTGGTTGTTCTCTAAAAGTGCTGCCATTACTCTAGGTAAGGCCATCGCAGAACCATTTAATGTATGTACTAACTGAGGTTTATCATCTCCTGATTTATATCTGCATTTTAATCTATTAGCTTGAAAACTTTCAAAGTTAGACACCGAAGATACCTCCAACCATCTCTGTTGAGCCGCACTCCACACCTCAAAATCGTAAGTAAGTGCAGAAGTAAAGCCCATATCACCACCACATAAACGCAAAATTCTAAATGGCAATTCCAAATCCTCTAAAATAGATTTTACATGAGCCACCATCTCATCTAGTGCAGTGTAAGAGTTTTCAGGTTTTTCTAGTCTTACAATCTCTACTTTTTCAAATTGATGAAGACGGTTAAGTCCTCTCACATCAGCACCGTAGCTTCCTGCTTCTCTTCTGTAACATTGAGAAAAAGCCGTATTCTTTACAGGAAGTTTTTTTTCCTCCAAGATTACATCTCTATAAATATTGGTTACAGGCACTTCTGCTGTAGGAATAAGATATAAATTATCCTCATTCACAAAATACATTTGTCCCTCTTTATCAGGAAGTTGCCCCGTACCATAACCAGAGGCTTCATTTACTACATGCGGCGGATTTACTTCTAAGTAACCTGCATCGGTATTTTTATCAAGAAAAAACTGCACTAATGCTCTTTGTAGCCTAGCTCCTTTACCTAAATAAACTGGAAAACCTGCCCCTGCTATCTTTACACCCAATTCAAAATCAATTAGATTGTATTTTTTAGCAAGTTCCCAGTGTGGCAAAGCCTCTGTTCCCATCTCAAAAGTATCACAAGACTGATACACCACCTCATTATCATCTGCCGAACTACCCGCTTTTACAATATCTGCTGGTATATTTGGGATTTGATAAAGAATATTCAGTAGAGACTCCTCTTTTTCTTTTAACAACTGTTGTAAATCCTGTGATTTCTGCTTAAACTCTCCTGTTTTAGTTTTAGCCTCCTCTGCTTCTTGCTTCTTTCCTTCCTTCATTAGAAGCCCTATCTCTTTGGATATTTTATTCATTTGAGCTAGATTTTCATCTAACTCATACTGTATTTTCTTTCTTTCGTCATCAGTCGCTATTGCCTCATCTACAAGGTTTAGCTCCTTAAAATTTCTCTTTTTAAGCCCTTCTAAAACACGGCTTTTTTGCTCTCTTAAAAATTGAACTTGTAACATTGATATTTATTTAAAATAAGGAGTTTATATATTCTACAAAAGTAAGCATTATTTTACGATTGTAATAACATTACTCGCCTGACTTTGCTTAGAAAAAACTTGATTATTATTCCAAAAAATTTCTTTGACTTGAAAAAGACTTGGCTGCCAAGAGTAAATAACTCTCATCGTATCTATTTCTAAAGATGAAGTTGAATCCGTTAGTTTTTTCTGCCAATTAAACGCAATATCCGATTGATAGTACTTTAAACTAGGAGACACCGAATCCTTTAAATTTCTAGTTGCACCAGAAATATATTGGATATAATAGATGGAGTCTACGCCCATCTTCCTAGAAAAACCCGAAGATAGATTAACCGAGCTATACGCTCCTCCCAAATCACTCAAAGTGAAGCTAGCTCTATTTTGAGAAGTATTGGTATTTAGTAAATCTCTACCAGAAGTATTTTTTAGAAAAATATCTATCGTTTGGTCTATATACTGTACCTCAGTATCTTCCTTTCTGCAAGAAAGCACTAATAATAAAACTACAAAAACGGTATATCTTTTCATCCTCACAAATATACTAAGTTTTAGCGGATTTAGCCTTGCTTCTTCACTACCTAATTTTCTTGTATCTTTGGACAATGATTTCCGTGGATTTATTTAAAACTAAACTAAAGGAGCTACTACCTAACTACAACGAACATCAATTTCTATTAGCGGTAAGTGGCGGAGCAGATTCTATGGTATTGGCTCATCTGATGAAACAAATAGATGCTAAAATAGAAATTGCTCATATCAACTATAAATTAAGAAGCGAAGATTCGGATAAAGACGCTGCATTAGTCCAAGAGTTCTGCGAGAAGCATCATATTCTGTTTCATTGTTATACCGTTTCGGAAAAAGACCAAAAACCTTCGGGGTCTATTCAGCTATGGGCAAGAGAGCTTAGATATCAGTTCTTTAGAAATATTATGAAAAATCGGAGTCTAAGCCACCTCGTAACTGCTCACCACTTAAACGACCAGCTAGAAACCTTTATCATCAATCTTTCTAGAGGTAGTGGTATCAAAGGATTAGCGGGTATTCCTAATAACGAAAACGAAATTTTACGCCCTCTACTAGATTTTAGCAAAGAGGAAATTTATCATTTTGCAGAAGCACATTCAATAGCGTTTAGAGAAGATAAATCTAACCAAAAACAAGATTATCTTAGAAACAAGATAAGACATTCCGTAGTTCCAAATCTAGAAGAAATCAATCCTGATTTTTTGGATAATTTTAGAAAGAGTATTGATTTTTTATCTGAAGCCAAATACTTTATAAATCAACAAATTGAATACAAAATAAAAGAATTTTCAATAAGCACTGAATGTAAAACTATTATAGACCGACACGCTTTAGAAAAAGAATCTAGCTTTATTCAATTTGAAATACTCAATAGATTTGGGTTTAGCAATAAAGCGGAAATTAGCAAGATGTTTACAGCAGAAACTGGGAAATCGTTTTATTCCAACGGATACCAATGCCTTATCAACAGAGAGCAATTCATTATTAGTAAGAAAGAACCTATTTCAAATAATGATGAAGATATCACACTTCCCAGCGAAAAGGAAATAAAACTAGACCAATGGATAACCTACGAAAAAAAAGAGATTTTAGAATGGAACTTTGATGCAGAACAAATTTCTTTACCTCTAAAATTGAGGCGTAAAGAGGCTGGCGACTTCTTTTATCCAAAAGGAATGATGGGGAGAAAAAAGGTTTCTAAGTTTTTTAAAGACGAAAAATTGTCTATTTTAGCAAAATCAAAAATTTGGTTGCTTTGCGATAACGAAAATCGTGTTTTAGGCATTGTACCTTTGAGACAAGACGGCAGATTTGCCTCTAATGACAAAACAGAAAAAAACATCAAAATTATTTTATAATAAAAAGTTATGAAACTGAGACACTTATTACTTTTATGGTGGACTATGCTAGCCGTAAACTTCTCGGCTCAGATAAAAGACCCCGTAAAATTTAAACTAAAAGTTAATGAACTTAGTAACCAAGAGTATGAGGCAGTCCTTACTGCTACCTTAGAAAATGGTTGGCATATCTACTCCAAAGATTTACCCGAAGACAGTGGTATTCCTACTGAAATGAAAGTTTCAGGAGCGAATATAATTCCTGTGGGTAAAATTGTAGAAATTGGTAAAAAACACGACGAATTTTCGGAAGCCTTTGGAGCAAGAATTGTTTACTTCTCTAATACTGCCACATTCAAACAGAAATTTAAGCTAAAAGATGCGTCCAAACCTGCCGATGTAAATGTAGAAATTACTTATCAAACTTGTAACGACCGTGTATGTTTAGCTCCTAACACTTTAGAATTTGAGGAAAAAATTAAGGCTAATCTTACAGAAACCAACTCTAAAGAAAACGAACAAACGCCATTACAAGAGGCTGTTAAAGATACGGTAAACCAAAATACAAATCTAACCTCAGCAGAAAATACAACACCGTCCGCACAAGCACTACAAGGAGAAAATTCTCTAAGAGTAGAATCTTTAAATCCTAAAACACCGCTTACTGACTGTGGCATAGCTACAGAAGAAGAAAGCTCTAGCAACTGGTGGATTCTTATTTTAGGCTTTATTGGAGGGCTTATTGCATTATTAACACCTTGCGTTTTCCCTATGATTCCGCTTACGGTTTCATTCTTTACCAAAGGGGCAGCCAATAAGGCTAAAGGTAAACGAGATGCTATTATTTATGGACTATTTATTTTGGTAATTTTTATTTTACTGAGCATACCATTCCATATTATAGACGGCATTTCTGGGAATATATTTAATGATATTTCTACCAATGTTTGGCTTAATTTGTTCTTCTTTGGGATATTCTTATTCTTTGCATTGAGCTTCTTTGGATATTACGATATTACACTCCCAAGCTGGATTGCCAACAAATCTTCCAAAGCAGAAGAAGCTGGTGGGCTAATTGGTATTTTCTTTATGGCTCTTACTTTAGTAATTGTATCATTCTCTTGTACAGGTCCTATACTTGGTAGCTTACTCGGTAGCGCCGTTACTGGTTCTAGTGATGTACCAATGCTTCTTACCTTCGCTTTAGCTGGGTTTGGGTTATCTTGGGCTATTGTATTCGGTACGTTAGCGTTATTCCCTCAAGCGTTACAATCTTTGCCAAAGTCTGGTGGCTGGATGAATACCGTAAAAGTAATACTCGGTTTTATAGAGTTAGCTTTGGCTCTTAAATTCCTTTCTAAAGCAGACCTTGTATCTAAAACTTTTTTATTAAAGCGAGAACTTTTCATTGTATTGTGGATTATCATCACCATAGGACTTGTATTATATCTATTTGGGAAAATAAGATTTCCGCACGATGATAAAAACGCCAAAACATCCACCACTCGTAAGGTTTTCGGAGTACTTGGGATTGGGTTTGTTATTTATCTAATTCAAGGTCTTGTACCTTCGGACAGACCTAAATTACAACTACTAAGTGGCATTTTACCTCCTATCAACGTAAGCTACTTACACAACGAACAAGAAGGCATCTTAGGTATGCACCCAGAACACGACTTTTTCGTAGCTCTGGAACAAGCTAAAAAGGTAAACAAACCTATACTGATAGATTTTACAGGCTATGGTTGTGAAAACTGTAGAAAAATGGAAGAGTTCGTATGGTCTGAACCTGACATCTTGCCTATCTTACAAAATGAAGTTGTCCTAGCGTCCTTATATGTAGATGATAAAGAAGAACTTCCTGAAAACGAACAAATAAAAATAGATATGGGGGGCGGTCAGAAGAAAAAAGTGAAAACAATAGGAGACCGCTGGAGCCTTTTCCAACAAGTGAATTTCAATAATAATTCTCAACCCCATTATGTATTGGTAACGCCTGACGGAAAAGTCATCAATAAACCTGTCTCTGGATATATGCCAAAAGAAGAGTTTAAACAATTCTTAGAATGTGGTGTAAATTGGTTCAAAAAAAATAAAAAGTAATTTAAAAATACAAAATCCCTTCCTTAAAGTCTAGTGGAGGGATTTTGTTTGTATAAACGCTTACTGCGTAAGGGATAGAGCGGATACCCCACAGGGAAGAAGCCGCGGAGCGAAGCGGAGCGGCAATGACCGAGGAGTAGAAGCCATAGCCCGACCCTAGCTGTGGGAATAGCCTAGGCAAAGGGATACGCCCTTATCTTAGTATTATAAAAAAATAACTTTCTGCTGAATATGCTTAATTACGAGATTTCTGGTGAGGGACAAGAGCCTTTGGTCTTGTTGCACGGTTTTTTGGAAAACAATAGTATTTGGAACGATTTGGAGCCGTATTTATCCGAGCATTTTAGCCTAATCAAAATAGATTTACCAGGACACGGACAATCGGAGGTGATGGGCGATGTCCATACGATGGAACTTATGGCAGAAGAAGTGAAAAAGGTAACAGACCACCTCAGTCTGTCTAGGTTTCATATTTTGGGGCATTCTATGGGCGGCTATGTAAGTCTTGCTTTTGCAGAAAAATGGCATACACAACTTAAAAGCCTCACACTTTTTTTCTCTACCTTCCAAGCTGATGACGACGCTAAAAAGGAACTGAGAAGAAAAAGTTTTAGAATCATACAAGAAAGTTTTTCTACTTATGTAGGAGCTGGCGTTCCGCTTTTGTTCAATCCAAACGAGAGAGAACAGCTAGATTCTAAAATAGAACAAGCCAAGAAAATCGCCCTAAGCACGCCTACACAAGGAGCTCTAGCTGCCGTAAAAGGTATGATTGAACGAACAGATAAACGAAATCTACTTGAACAGATAGAAACCAAAGTACTGGTATTGGCAGGGCGACACGATGCCGCTGTAAACCACGAAACATTGCTTAATCTTTTGCCACAAAGAGCGTTTATAAAGCACTACCTCCTAGACTGCGGACACAACGGACACTGGGAACTTCCTAAAGAGTGTGCTGAAATTATCAATAAAGAATTAAGCTACTAAAATTACAACACTATTTTGGTAATTAAGTAATACTAAAAGTACTCTATAGCTTAAAATAAGCATAACATAAAAAACTGTAAAACAATATTTTATATTTTAAATTGTTAATTTTAAGTTAAAATTCGCTCATTATGTTAATTTTTTTAACTTTGGAAACAAATAATATAACACTTAGATTATGAGAAAACTATCTTTTTTATTTGCTTTTATTTTATTTATCTTTTGTAAATCTCAATATCACGATGTTGCGAATTACTCAACTAGAAACACTCCTATAAACGGATTGAAAATTAAAACAAATTTACCGTTCTCTACTTTTCAGATGCCTAGTATAATATTGGAAGGCTATGCTTATGGTGCAAGAAAAAGTATTGGTATTATCATAAACTATTATATCTATCAAGGCGAATTCCATGCCCCTACTTCACAAATTTCGTCCTATGGCTCTTTCTCACCTAAAATTACACTAGCAAATGAAGATGGCAAAGTAGTTATTTTTATGGAGGATAAAATATATTTTGTGAGATTTTCAGTAAGGGCATCTGGGAGTGAAAATCCTGAATACTATAAAAATTGGTCTATAGTAGATGAACCTTTGTATGGAGATAAGCGACTTACTTTACCATATAAAAATAATTATTCTGAAATATATAACTCTGATTTTAATATAAATGGCTCTCTATCTTCTTCTATAGACTCAGATGAGGGAGGCTCTCTTACACTTCACAACCCTAGAAAACATGGCAATACCAACCATGCTTATCGTTGGGTTTTGTATAATATGACTGGAGGCTATGGTAATTCACTACAATTTTGGAATTACTCATTAGACAATACAATGCACTCTCCTAGGCTCATAATTTCCGATAATGGAAATATGTCTCTACCCACAGGAAAGTTTGAAGCCAAAGAAGTTAAAGTAACCACAACACCTACAGCCGATTTTGTTTTTGCAGAGGATTATCAATTACCAAAATTAGAAGAAGTTGAAAAACATATCAAGGATAAAAAGCATCTACCGGAAATCGCTTCCGCGGCTCAAATGGAGAAAGAAGGCGTAAATATTGGCGAGTTTCAAATAAAACTTCTTCAAAAAATAGAAGAACTTACACTCTATACCATTGAGCTAAATAAACAAAATAAAGAACTCAAAAAACGCATAGAAAAACTCGAAAAACAAAAATAATCATGAAGGCTATTGTTTCTATTCTACCTATATTATTTTTTTCTACTAGTCTAGCACAAACAAAAATAGTCATACAGTACGACGAAGCTGGTAATCAGATTTACAGAGGACCTGAGAGCAATATACAATCCTTATCAAAAACCAATACCGAAAAGGAAAAGTTGGTAATCATTGAACATCAAAACACCAAAGAAGAGGATATATTTCTAACTAATATAGAACTTTATCCTATTCCTGTAAAAGACATTTTAACCATAAGATGGAGTTCCGAAGTAGATGATTTAATAGACCATGTTTCTTTATATGAACATAATCTTTTAACAAATTTGTTCACTCAGAAAAATATACCCCATCTTAATAGAGAAATTAAAATAGACCTAACGCCTAATCGTACAGGAGTTTATATTTTGAGTTTTCAGCTGAAAAATGGAAAGACCATATCCAAAAATATCATAAAAGAATAAAGAACCTTCCTAACATTTTTTCCCTATGAAAAAACTTTACTCTTTACTCACCCTTATTTGTAGCCTAGGATTTGGGCAAACTATCCTCAATCAACCAGAAAACTCTTCTAGAACAGTAGAAGACCCTAATACCATTATTTTAACCAATGGATTTCACGCAAAAGGAAACAATGTCTTTGTTGCTAGGATTGGAGAAAATGTACAATCTTCCCCAAGTCCGTCAGATTCAAACTCAGGAATTTCTAACCCTAGCGGAACTATAGGAACTAATAATTTCCATGATACACAAGGAAATATAGAGGTAACAGCCTCTGGTCAGCTACAATACACATTACCCATAGCATTACCCCCTGGAGTTAAGAGTGTTGCCCCCCAAATCAATCTAGTCTATACCAGTGGCAGTGGTAATGGTATTGCGGGATATGGCTGGAATCTATCTGGTATCACAGCGATTAGCCGAATGGGGAAAACAATAGAGAAAGATGGAAGAGTAGAAGGTATTAAACTTAATTATGATGATTATTACAGCTTTAATGGTCAAAGATTAATCCTAAAATCAGGAGAATATGGCAAAAATGGAGCGGAATATACTACCGAAAAATATTCCAATGTTAAAATTAAATCCTTAGGAAATATCAACGGTTATTTCCAAGGACCTGAATATTGGGAAGTTACTTTTGAAGATGGTTCACAAGCATGGTACGGTACAACCAGCTCGGCAAGAACTCCTATTGAATACAACATTGTAAAGTGGAAAGATGCCCAAGGTAATTATATTACCTATAATTATACTCAGTCTAATAATGTTGCTGCCATATCTAGTATTGAGTGGGGGGGGAACGAAACTTTAAATAAACCCCATTTTAACCGTATTCTATTTAGTTATCAAACTAGAGAAATAAAAGAAACATCTTATGTAGAAGGCATCTATTTTCTACAAGATAAGTTGCTTAGTTCGGTACAGGTATTGACAAACGGTAAACAATTCAAAAAATACACCATTAGCTATAACAATAGTACAGGTAGCAAATATCAGTTTGTCCGAAATATTACAGAATATAATTCTGCCAATGAAGCCGCTAATCCTATTAATTTTGGGTATGAAGGTGTATCTTTCACATCAAAAACATCAAATTTTACAGATAACGAAAATAATAAAATAGTTGGAGACTTCAATGGTGACGGTAAATTAGATTTTATTAAATACTTTGACACATTCAAAGAGTGTATTGACAGATCTGAGGAAACTATATGTGAAGACAGAGGCTACGAAATTCCATGCTATACTCAAACCAATTGTATAAGCGAAGTAACTTATCCTGAAGGCTTGTATCTATTTGAAAGCATGATGGATGATAATTTTAACAAAAAGCAGATTCATATCGGAACTTCCGATTTTTCCAAAACCGACTTTAACACAACCGCTATACCAATAACTTTAAGAACTAAAGAAGGAATATTAAAACAACAACAAGGATTTGTATTATACAAAAAAACAAGTAACTCCGTAACAGGTAAAGATGATTTAGAAATTCAAATATACTCAATTGACAGTAATGATTATAGAGTTACAAAAGAATACTCCAAAATAATACCTAATAGTATTTATGACAGAACAGTAGGTTCTGCTATATCGAGCGATTATTATACCGAAACTTCTATTGGAAAGATAAGAAGCGTAGACTTAAACTCAGACGGTCTAGCGGAGATCATCATCTCAGCAAATGACTTTACATGTGTAAAGCAACGCGATGGCTCTGACATGATCCAAGAATATTATATAGAAAGAATACCTGACACAAGTTGCAGTAATTCAAACAGATATCTAGTATTAGAACCTTTTAACAACGATATTAACGTCTCAACTATTAGCCTCTACCCTTATGACAAAGATATTATTGATTCTTATAAAACAGGGGATTTCAATGGTGATGGAAAGTTAGATTTCTTAAGATTTGATTCCAATAAACAGCCTTTTATCACAAATATAAATAAAAACCTTGACACTGGTCAGTTTGTAGATAACCATTTATCTTATGGCAATACGAAATTAGAAGGACTTGTTGAGAATGCTATTACTGGAGATTTTAATGGTGATGGAAAAACTGACTTACTAATACCTCAAGAAAAGAACAACTATAAATGGAATCTTTACATTTCAAAAGGAAATGGTTTCTTGAAACAGAGCATAGACAATCTTTCTTACTATAGACCCGATGCAGATCATTATGAAGAATCTGGAAGATATTATTACTACGGAAGAAATTATCTAGTGCAGGATATCAACCAAGACGGTAAAGATGATTTCATAGAAATTGGCGTTCACTCTCGACAAAATAGATATCCTTCTAATAATTTTGCAAATTTTATCGTAAACTTATTTGAAAATAATGGACCCAACGCAAACGGAAATATCTCATTTAGTAAAAAAAATATTGATGGACACAGTGAATCTGTTTCATCTGTCCCAAAAGTTTTTACCCCTTATTCCCTCGCAAACTATACAAACTATCCTTTCATATATTCAAAAGGAGATGGATATTTATATACTAATGCACCCAATCCATCTAGCCACAGAGGAACACCTCATAGTTTTCAAATTTTCTCTCCAATGGTGGGGAATTATTTGATTAACAACAACTATAATCAACTAATATTAACAATAAGAGGTCTTCTGTTTAAATACTCTACAGAAAGTCTAAATAAAGCAGCTCATATCACTTCCATCACTCAAGGAGGAGTAACAACCACCATTGACTATAAAGAGCTAGATCCAAAAGTCAACCCTAACTTCTACGCTCCTGTAAAAAAAGAAACTTATCCATTTGTAGAAATGGATAGAGTAGCTCAGTCTTACGCTGTAGCACAACTACAACAAACTTTTGACAATGGAGGTAAAAATATTATTAGAAAACAAGACTTCCGTTACCGAGGGTTGCTTTCGCACCTTCAAGGTAGGGGAATGATTGGTTTCCGCCAAACCGCTCGTTCCTCTTGGTACACCGATGAATTTAGAAACACCATCGTATGGAGCGGAGCAGAAATAGATCCGCATCAAGAGGGAGTACCTATTAAAGAATGGAGTATCAAAACCACCAATGAGGCCGAGATATTTCCGTCTGATTTATCCTTTAGCAACCGTAAATTGCTAGCCTTAAAAACTACGGAATACAGAACTGATCTCCTTGCAGATGGAGCGAAAGTAGATGCTATAACCGATACTAATAGAAACCGAATTGTAAAGGCTTTGGTGCCCGTGCGTAACACTTCTAAAGACTTTATTAAAGATGTTACCACAAAAAGCACCATTACCTATGATAATTTTTATCTCCCTACCCGTACCATTACCCAAACCCTCAGTGGAAGTTCAGTTTTTGCCACATCTACCACTAGTTTAGAGTATCTTCCACCCAACCTCTCAGCTACAGGTAAAGACTACCATGTAGGAAGACCTCGCTCTAAGACAGAACTAATGCAAGCCTATGGCGACTCCAAAGGAGCCAAGGAAGAATATACCTACGAGAATAACCTCCTTAAAACTCTTAAAACTTGGAATAGAGATAGCTCAGGGTGGTTACAAGAAACTTATAACTATGATGGCTTTGGGAACATTATACAAAAGACCGTTACCAATAGTGTAGATAGCCACACCCAAAACTCAAAAACAGAATACGAATCCAAAGGTCGTTTTGTAGTCAAAAAAACAGATAACTTAGGACTAGTTACCCACATTACTTATAACGACTGGGGGCAAGTACTCACCCAAACAGACCCACTGGGCAACAAGATTACAAATACTTATGATGCTTGGGGGAAACTACTAACCGCTAAGACCAATTTGGGAGGTGTAAGTACCTATACCTACGAAAAGCTAGGCAATGGAGATACCAAGACTACAGAATACAGCCCAGACGGAAGCGTTAGTATTTCGTTTACCAATAAAATTGGGCAGACTTACAAATCTACCTCAAAAGCCTTTGGAAACCAATGGGTGTCTAAGTCGGTTATGTTTGATGGTTTAGGTCGAAAGATAAAAGAGTCCGAACCTTATTTTGACCACCAAAACCCTACCCAGTGGAATACCATAGAATACGATGTATATTCTCGCCCAATAAAGGCAACGGCATTCACAGGCAAAATAGTTACCACCCAATATACCCAAAATACCGTAACTACTACCGAGACCAATGCCAATAACCGCTTTAAAAAGCAAACTTTTGATGCACTAGGGAATATTAGCACCTCGGCAGATAAAGGCGGTACTATTACCTTTAAATACAATGCCGCAGGAGAGCAAATAGAAGCAAAATACGGCACCAATACGGTAACCACAAAGTATGATGCTTGGGGCAGAAAAATAGAGTTTAACGACCCTTCTAACGGCATTTACAGATACGAATACAACGGCTTTGGGCAAAACACCAAAACCATAAGCCCTAAAGGTACCAAAACCTATACCTATAATACCAAAGGGCAACTCGTTTCACAAAGAGAACTTTCTACCGATAATACCAATGCTACCGATAAAAGCATTAGCTATACTTATAATGCTAAAGGCTTGGTGGTTAAAAAAGCGGGAGTATCCAAGGGCAAAACTTATACCTCATCTTTGGTGTATGATGGCTTTGGTAGAGTGCTTTCTTCTTCAGAAGAAAACAATGGCAGATACTTTATGCAGAAGGATATTGTTTACGACGACAAAAACCGAGTTATCTCTTACGAAAAAAGCCTCTACTCTGGCGGAACTTATACTAAAGCTCTTATAGAGAACATCTACGACCCTTGGTCTGGCGCTCTGTACCAGCTTAAGGACAAGGTCTCTGGAAAAGTACTTTGGCAGCTCCAACAGCATAACGCCAAAGGGCAAGTAACACAGGCTAAACTAGGCGCTAGCACAATTGAAAACACCTATGATACCAACGGCTTCTTAACCAATATCAACCACTCTTCCGCAAGAAAGCCTAGTATTTTACAGATAAGCTATAGGTTTGATGCCATCAAAAACGAACTTAATTCTAGAACCACGGGAGGAGACTTCAATATTCTAGAAAGTTTTACCTATGACGAAAACAACCGCCTAACCAACTGGACGAACCCCGTAACAGGGCAAATGCACCATAACATCTATGATGCACAAGGCAGGATTATAGAAAACGACCAACTGGGCAAAATCTCCTTCGGCAACAGCCAAAAAATCTATCAGCCTACCGCTGTTACACTAAATGCCACAGGAGAGCAAAACCTCAAAAACGACCTAGTACAGCAGATTTCCTATAACGAGAACAACGACCCTCTGTTGATACAAGGCGTAAAGGGCGACTTGCGTTTTGAGTATGGGCTATCTTCTATGAGGCAGGTAATGAGTTTTGGTGGTAAAATAGCAAGCGGCTCACACGGTAAATTTACCCGCTACTACTCCGAAGACGGTAGCTACGAAATAACACTAGACCACGCCACAGGTAGAGAAAAACACACCCTCTATATAGGTGGCACCCCTTACGAGAGTGATATTATTTACCTTAAAAACTATACCGAAAGCCAAGCAAGTTATAAGTTTTTGCATAAAGACTACTTAGGCAGTATTTTAGCCATAAGTGATGAAGCTGGTAACAAGCTAGAACAACGCCACTACGACGCTTGGGGCAACCTAACCCATCTTAAGATTGGGGAACAAGCTACCATAACAGATAAAAACCAAATTAAAGATTATTTAGCTAGTAGTAACTTAATAACAGATAGAGGCTATACCAGCCACGAACATCTAGCAGAGGTGGGCTTAATACACATGAACGGAAGGCTGTACGACCCATTGTTAAGAAGATTCTTAAATGCAGATGAAAACATACAAGACGGCTTTAACACCCAAAACTACAATAAGTATGGGTATGTACTAAACAACCCGCTGATGTACAATGACCCAAGTGGAGAAATTTTCTTTTTTGCTATCCTAACTCCTATTTTAGGAGAAGTTTTAGCTGGAGTAGTTGCGGGGGCAATTGCAGGAGCTATTGTAGGTGCTACATCTTACGTATTAAGTGCAGTAATAAGCAGCAACTGGAATTGGGGAGGTTTTGCTAAATCTATTTTGATGGGAGCTATATCGGGAGCCATATCTGGAGGAATGAACCCTGGAATATTTAGCTCCGCTGCTGGAACACTATACAGAATGGGGGGACAGGCTATTTCAAGTATTTTACCTTCTTGGAATATTAGCATCGGAAACTTTGACTTTAACTTTTCTCCAAGCATAGCTATAGGCAAAGGCTGGGGGTTTGGAGCTAATATTAGTGCTACTTTCCGCTCTGGAGACTTTGCTATATCTGCAGGTATTGGAATAATGAATTACGGTGCACATCAAGGAAGTGGAAAAAGTGGTTGGGAGTATAGAAAATCTTTGATGGCGGGTTTTGAAGGAAAAAATGGAAATCTTGGATTTATGCTTGGAACAAATATGTGGAAAGGGTTACATCAACAACAAACAGGAATAGTGAGGTTTCAGAGCGGGGATTTTTCTTTATCCTATGAAAACGATGGAGCTCCGTTTGGTCACACATTAGGAGATAATCATGATAGACTTAGAACAGCAGCTGTAAATTTGACAATTGGCGAATTTTCGGCAGGTTTTAATTTGTTTACTGGAGAGAGATTTGAAAGTAGTTATTATGATAATAAAACATCTTATAATTCATCAGATATATTGTCAGATGTAATTCCTCATGATTATTGGCAAATGAGTAAATCTTCTATTGGAGAATATGGGGAAAAATATAAATTTGGAATAGTTAAGGAAGTGGGAAAACAATACAGATTGGGTGCTGCTTATGTTGGCTGGGGTAATTATAGAATAGGTATTGATTCTGATAGACATGTTAGACACGCAATACAAAATAGACTTGCACATACATTTCTTTCCCCACAGCCAGGTTTTAGAGTATTATCAAATGCTATCAATCCATACTTCCAATATAGAACAAGAAATCAATTTACATCATGGTAAAAAAACTTCCAATAATATTTTTCTTCTTTCTTTTCTTATTCTCATGTAATAGTCAGATTAAAAAGAATAGTTTGGCTTCTTTATTGGTTAAATTTAACAAGGATGATTTTAATAAAAACATTTTTAATAAAATATATTTTCTTGATGGAGTTTACCAAACAAGAAATAATTTTGAATTAATTTATCCAAAACTTGAAGAACATAAGGATATAGAATATATAGATTTTATGAAAATTCAAGACGATGGTAAGATTGCTTTTGGAACAATGCCTTCAAGAAAAGACTATTTTAAGAACTATAATAGAATAGAAAATGATAATTATAATGCAATTATTGCAAAAGAAAAAGGACATATACATATATATAGAAATGTAATATTGCATGCAATATTGGGGATGGGAGGAGGAAGTAAAATTAAAAAACAGTCTGTTTTTATAGATAAAAAAAATTATATCTACATTCAAGATGGTAATAAGTGTTTTGTTTACAAATCATTAAATTAGAAAATGATGGACTATGTTAAAAAGAACGGCCCATTAAGAGGATTTAGAAGAGCTGTTTATCCTTATGGATTTGCCTATGAAACAGGGAAACAATATAGATTAGGAGCAGCTTATGTAGGTTGGGGTAATTATAGAATCGGAATTGATTCCGACAGATACGTGAGACATCCTATACAGAATATTGGAGCACACAATATAGTTTCTCCACAGCCAGTTTTTCAAGTTTTATCTAACGGAATAAATCCATATTTTCAATATCAAACAAGAAACAGATTTTCGTCATGGTAAGAAATATTATTATACTTATAAGCGTTTTTAGTGTAGTTCTATCTTGTTCACAAACAAGAAGATTACAAAATGGCACAAAAGTTTTAACCAAAAAATATAAAAATATTGATAAGTTTGATAAATCAATATTTGAAAAAATAGATACTGATTATTTTTATCAAAAAGTTGACTACTATATGGCTAACAAAAATTTTCAAAAAGTTCGAGATATAGGAAAGGATGTAGATAGGAAAATTCAATTTTATGACAATGGTCGAGTTAGATTTTTTAGTTTAGGAATGGAGAGTCCTAATCCTGAAGATTCCGGAATGAGAGGGATTATATATAAAAAAAATAATAGGTTAAAAATAGATTATCAATCAGCTGATCAAGACGGGAGTATGTTTATTTCAACATATACGATAAAAGTTGATAACGATTTAATATACTTATTAGAAAATAAAAATGCTTTTTTGAATTCAGAATTTATATGTACAGTTTACCAAAAATCCGAAAAAGTTCCCGAAGATTGGAAGGCTTATAAAGCGGATTGGTAGAGGCTTATATTTAGGACAAGCAGCAATAACAGGAAATTTCTGGCAAGGGGCTATAACAGGTGGTATTGTGGCTGGGTTAAACCATGCTATGCACGAGATGGATAATCCATTTGATGAAGGAGATCCACCAAGCAAGAAATCAATTAAAAAATTAGCCAAAGAAAAGTATGATCAAGCAAAACAGAAATTGTCTGATATGAAGGAATATCTCTCGGATTTTTACGGCGGTATTAATGATTTTATTGACACTTATAATGAAATGAAAACAGCTAATTGGAAAAATTCTGACAAGTATTTTCACAGTAAAGCAAATTATAAAGCAACATTAAGAGGACCGGGTGGAGAGGCTGCAGCCATCAAAATGAGTAATTTACGTGAAATCACTGATCAATATATAAAAGGCGATTCGCGAGCAAGTTCGATTGCAGATCAAAAAGCAAATTTATATGGTAGGCAACAAGCCCACAGAAGAGCAAATTTTATTAGAAATCAGCAAAATATGAGATTTATTATAAATAAATATAGACCGATTAGTTTACCAAATAAATATTAATTTATGCGTATCAATTTCATTTTATTTGTTTTTTTATTTTTTACTTCGTGTTCAGATAAAATCAATCAAAAAGAAGAAGATATATCAAGGTATGATTATCTTAAGCCTTTTATGTTAAATAATGCTGAGTTTTTATATGGTCAAATGGACATTGATAATAATACTCTTCAATATTCATATAAAGTTACAGACACAAAAGAAGCTTTGAAAAAAATAGAGAAAGCTGCAATTTTGAACAAATGGCTTTACAAAAATGGCACATTTTCTAAGAATGTTAATATATATGAAAATGGAGGTGAAAATATGACGGTGAAAATAACAGAATCTAATAATAAAATAATATTCGAAGTTAAATCAGAATAGTAGCAGGATTAAATCATGTGGTATACTCTGGAGATAACAATACAAACCCTCCTCCTCCTGAAGAAGACGATTGGATAACTAAGGCTATTAACTTCTTAAGTGGTGGTGCTGTAGATGATGCCCATGCTATGTTATCATTAGATGCCTCAAACGCTTCCACACTAGACAAAGCCATGTTTAATATAGCTCTAAATTCTCGGGATATAAAAAGTGAATTTATGGGATATGGCATAGGGGCAAGGGGAAGAAGTTTAAATAGTAAACATTGTAAATAAACTTGTTTCAAACACAACAAAAAAAGCTGGAAATGCAATACAACTTACCTTTGACAAAAAAATATCTAGTTCAAAATTCTACAAACAAATGAACCCTAAAGCTCTAAATATAAATTCACCTCAAGGATTTAAAAGTGCAAATGGAATAGATTGGCAATACTACAAAGGAGGGAAAACAAACCCAAATGGGTTGACAATTAAAGGTGTGACACCTAATAAACAAACCATTATTATGAGATTTTCTAAATAGATTTATAATGAACATAGAATATGATCAACTAGAAGAACTGTGTAAAAAAATTGAAAGCAGAGTAAAAAAACAAAAAATAACACTTCATTTTAAAGAAGTTCTTAATTATATTTATATAGATGATAACAAAGATTTTTTTTTCAAGCCCTATAAGACTGAAATTTTTTCTACAGAATTATATAATTTCCTATTTCTAGAGGATGATAATGGAATTTATAGAGAATGGGTACTATTAAAATTAGTAATAGAGTTCAGCAATGGTGACTTAATAGAGGTTGATAAAATAGAAGAGACTATTTACCTTAAATTAAAAGACCTTTCATTGATAGAGTAATTTATGAGAAATAATCTAACCTATTGGGAACTCCTACAAGAAAGGGAATTCCCTATAACCAAGTATTATAATTTTTATCACTAAATATGAAACCATTTTATCAACAATCATATTCGTAAAAATAAAAATAATAGTATGGATTTAAAAATAACATTAAAAAGTCAACTCTATGCATTAAGAGAGCTTATTATAATAAGTATTGTTTATTTTGGAATTCTGTACTTGTTGTATTCAAATACAGAATTGGATTTGTTCAAAATATTGTTCCTATCAACATTTGCTTTTTATTTTATTGTTTTTCTTTTGCCTGTAATGGTATTGCATATTAATTATCTAAACAACACATATAAACATCTTAGAATTGAACAAAATAAACTAACTATCAATAATACTATTTATACAGAAAACGAGATTGATAAGATTATGATTTATGCTACATCGCAACATTTTAGCAATTCCGTTGGAGTATCTGCCTTACCATATAACGATTATTACTATTATATTAGGGTAGATTTAAAAAATGGAGAAAAAATAAATCTGTCCTCTTTGATAGATTATAAAATAGATAAAATAATTACAGAAAACTTTAAATCTATTAAAATAAACAAAAACTCCTCTTCTTTTGTTTCTCTACTAATAATTAAATAATGCAGGTAAATAATTATTACAGGTCAACTTGATAAACCATAAATCTAACTTTTTATACTTAAATTTGTAGCTTTCTCCCTTTAAATAGGAAAGCTTCAATTTAAAAATAAACAAGAATGATTGATAAAATTGACCTTGCCAACACCAAATTTAACCAATGGAAAAACCACTCTTTTCAAGAGAGACAACTATTGTTCAAAAACTTAGCAGATATATTAGAAGAGCATAAACATACCTACGCCAACATCATTACCACAGAAATGAATAAACCCATTTCTCAGTCCTTATCGGAGGTAGAAAAATCAGCAATGATGACTCGTTTCTATGCTGCTATAGACGCTAATGTATTAGCTCCAGAATATATCCAAACAGACTTTAATATTAGCCAAGTCCACCATACACCTCTAGGGGTAATTTTAGGAGTAATGCCTTGGAATTTCCCTTTTTGGCAGGTGCTTCGTTTTGCAGTGCCTACCATTTTAGCAGGGAATACCGTTATCGTAAAACACGCTTCCATTTGTACCCAAAGTGGAGATGCCATAGAGGAGGCTTTTCTAAAAGCTGGGTTTCCTGAAGGCGTATTCCAGCATTTAAAAGTAGGACATCAAGACATCGAAACTATACTAAAACACCCTGCTGTACAAGGTGTAAGCCTTACAGGAAGTGATTTGGCAGGAAGTAGTGTGGCTTCCATAGCGGGAAGGGAAATCAAAAAATCAGTTTTAGAACTTGGTGGTAGCGATGCGTTTATAGTTCTAGAAGATGCTGATTTAGAACAAGCAGCAGAAGTAGGTGTTTTAGCAAGATTACAAAACTGTGGACAAACTTGTGTCGCTGCCAAAAGATTTATCATTCACCATAATATAGCCAATGCTTTCCTAGAATTGTTTACTAAAGCCTATCAAAAGTATCAACCATCAGACCCTCTAAATCCCAACACCATATTGTCGGGTATGGCAAGAAAAGACCTCGCTGATGAACTAGAACAACAATATCAAAAAGCCATTGCTAACGGTGCAGAAATTATCATTCCCTTAGAACGATTGTCTGATAAAGAATTTAAACCAGGGCTTATCTTAGTAAAAAAAGGTAATCCTATTCTAGCCGAAGAATTATTTGGGCCTCTCGGTATGATAATGATAGCTCAAACCGATGATGAAGCTCTAGACTTAGCCAATGACATTCCGTTTGGATTAGGAAACTCCGTCTGGACTAAAAACCAAAATAAAGCTCTTGATTTTGCTCTAAAGCTAAATTCTGGCACCGTGGCTATCAACTCTATGACCAAATCTGACCCAAGACTTCCGTTCGGTGGAGCTAAAAAATCAGGTTATGGAACAGAATTATCTGCCCTAGCCCTTAAAGAGTTTACTTATCCTAAAACCATCGTAGGAAATTAAAATCAAATTTCATCATCTAAATAAAAAACCATCAGACATAAAATCTGATGGTTTCTTTTTTATCCTTATAGCATTACTCTATATTGTAGAAAGCCTTAGTGTGTTGGTTTTTCCACCGTTGTGTACAGGCATTGCATTAAGATTAACCACAAAATCTCCTTTTTCTACAAAGCCATAGTTGCAAGTAAGCATATTAACTTGTATCACGGTTTCGTCCGTAGTTTTCTCCATATCATAGTAGAATGCTCTAACACCCCAAAGTAGGTTAAGCATCGTAAGCACCCTTCTATTAGCACTATAAACAATAATGTGCGAGTTTGGTCTATGTGCAGAAATTTGGAAAGCTGTATAGCCAGAATGGGTAAGCGTAATAATGGCCTCTGCCCCTGCACTCTTAGCTATATTAACTGCCGATAAACAAATTTTATCTGTGATAAATCTTTCATCTAAACAGCTTATCTGATTATCTAAAATACTATTTCTGTCGTAGTAGTAGTTGGTGGTTTCTATACTCTTTACTATTTTAGACATATTCTTCACCACATCTACAGGATAACGCCCTACAGAAGTTTCTCCAGACAACATCACTGCATCAGCACCGTCTAACACCGAGTTTGCAACATCATTTACCTCCGCTCTAGTAGGCGTAAGACTCGTAATCATAGTCTCCATCATCTGAGTAGCAATAATTACAGGCTTAGCGTAAGCTCTTGCTTTTTTAACTAGAGTCTTTTGAATTACAGGAACTTCTTCCATAGGCACCTCTACACCTAAATCTCCACGAGCCACCATAATCCCATCACACTCCATGAGAATTTCGTCTATATTTTTCACCCCTTCAGGCTTCTCTATTTTGGCAATAATAGGTGTCTTAAAATTATTTGTTGGGTGATTCTTAATAAGTTCCTTTAAATCTTTTATATCCTGCGCATGACGAACAAACGACAATGCAATCCAATCTAACTCTAAGTCTAAAATAAAGTTAGCATCTTTAATATCCTTCTCTGTAAGGGCAGGAAGCGATACATTGGTATTAGGAAGGTTAACCCCTTTTTTAGAACTTAATGGTCCTCCTTGAATCGTTTTAGCACGAACGGTGTCTTTTAAGTTGGTCTCGATAACCTCTAACACCAGTTTACCATCATCTATTAAGATTCTTTCCCCTACTTTTACATCTTGTGGAAACTGTTGGTAAGTCATATATACCCTAGTTGAATCTCCTTCTACATTTTCGTTAGTAAAAGTAAGAATATCCCCAGGATTAAGATATGAGCCTTCTTTTACAACCCCTACTCTTAGTTTTGGACCTTGTAAATCTCCTAATATCGAAACTGAATAACCATATTCTTGATTGATTTCTCTTATCAGCTCCACATTTCTCCTCACCAAATCATAATCTGCGTGAGAAAAATTTATTCTAAAAACATCTACACCTGCCTTAACCAGCTCTAACATTGTTTCTTTAGAAGATGATGCAGGTCCTAATGTTGCTATTATTTTTGTTTTCTTTAACTTCTTATTCATAGTACTGAATGGTTTGATAGAGTTCTTGCTCTGGACTTAATAACATTTCCTGTATAGGAAATACCAAGTTATTAGGCAACAAAATTACAGAAAAATCGGATAAAAACTCCTTTGTTAACAGAATATAATCTACATCTCTATATTCTGGCAACAAATAAGTCTCTTCCACTAGATTTGAAAACAAATCATAATGAATTCCGTCCTCTAATTTGGTATCATAAAATTTATTCGCTATAAAAGTGTATGTACATTTAGTAATTTCATCATAAGTTTGATACTGTACAAACAAATACAAGCGCCCTCCTTTTTTTAAAATAAAATCCTTCTCTCTGCTAAACTTAAAGCTATTTAGGAGGTTGATATTAAAAAACAATTCATAATCTTGTATTTTTTGAGAAAGTCTTAATAATCCTATTGAGATTTCTTCTTCCTCTATATCAAGAAATATTTTATTGTCTTTCAATTATCTTTTCTTTTTTGTTTAATGTATAAAATGCTCTTTGTGCAGCCTTTTCTTCCGATTTTTTCTTAGAAGTTTCCGTAGCACTAGCCACTTTACTACCACCTACAAAAATATAGGTTTTAAACATCTTTACTTTACTTGGTAAAAACTCTTCCTCGGTTTTATAGTCTATCTTAATTTTATTCTTTTGACTCCACTCTAACAACAAGCTCTTATAACTTATAATTTTATTTTCAAGTTTAAGCATTTCCGAATGAGTAAGAATCTTAGACAACACCACTTTTTGACATTTTTCGTAGCCAAAATCCATATAAATAGCTCCAACCAAAGCCTCTAAGAGATTTCCCGACAGGTCTGCTACAAACTTAGAACCATTTTTCAAAACTAGAGAAGTCAAATTTAGCTTTTCTCCTATCTGATTAAGGTTCTTCCTATTAACAATCTTAGATTTCATTTGGGTTAAAAACCCCTCACTCTCCTGTGGATACTGCCTGTAAAGATAATAGGAAACTATACTCCCTAGAACGGCATCTCCTAAGAACTCTAGCCTATCATAATTGAGTTGACTGGAAGTACTTTTGAGAGAAAAAGCCTCCTGATACCAAGAGACTTCTTTAGGCTGTATACCCAATATTTTTTCTAATCCTTTTACTATAAAAGCCTCTCTTTGTGTATATCTTGGCTTCTTTCGTCTAGATAAAATTCTATTGAAATAGCGTCCGATTTTCATTCTTTAGACTTTCTTGAATAGCACACACGCATTGTGTCCACCGAAGCCAAAAGTATTGCTCATTGCAACATTAACCTTCTTTTCTACTGCTTTATTGAACGTAAAGTCAAGACGACTATCTATTTTTTCATCGTCTGTAAAATGGTTAATTGTAGGTGGAACAACATCATGAATAATAGTTCCTATGGCAGCAATAGCCTCTACAACACCTGCTGCTCCCAGCAAATGTCCTGTCATAGACTTTGTAGAATTGATTTGTATATCAAAGGCGTGGTCACCAAGTAATCTAGAAATTGCGTTAGATTCTGCAATATCTCCTAATGGCGTAGATGTCCCATGCATATTGATGTGGTCTACCTCATCAGCAGTAATTCCTGCATCTTCTAGACAGTTCTTCATTACCAAATAAGCTCCCAAACCTTCTGGGTGCGGTGCCGTCATATGATGTGCATCTGCACTCATACCTCCACCTTTAAGCTCTGCGTAAATAGTTGCCCCTCTTCTCTTTGCGTGTTCATACTCCTCTAAGATAATACACCCCGCACCTTCCCCTAGAACAAAACCATCTC
The DNA here is from genome assembly GCF_000252855.1 of Riemerella anatipestifer ATCC 11845 = DSM 15868. NCBI lineage: Bacteria > Pseudomonadati > Bacteroidota > Flavobacteriia > Flavobacteriales > Weeksellaceae > Riemerella > Riemerella anatipestifer. Next base: position 1,226,865 of record NC_017045.1, read on the forward strand.
TATCTTTATCAAAAGGTCTAGAAGCTGTTTTAGGGTCGTCATTTCTTGTAGAAAGTGCCATCATCGCATTAAAGCCGCCCACTCCACTTGCCGTTACGGCAGCCTCGGAACCTCCACAAACAATAACATCAGCTTTACCAAGCTGGATTAACATTTTAGAGTCTATGATTGCATTAGCCGAAGACGCACAAGCCGATACCGTAGTATAGTTAGGTCCGTGGAAACCATATTCAATAGAAATATGCCCTGGTGTAATATCCGCAATCATTTTAGGAATAAAAAACGGATTAAATCTAGGAATATCCGACTTTGCCCAGTCTAAAACTTCCTTCTCAAAAGTTTCTAGTCCACCAATACCAGACCCCCATACAACCCCTACTCTGTTTTTATCAACCTCTGTACTAGTTATACCAGAGTGTTCTATAGCTTCTCTAGCGGCTACAATTCCCAATTGAGTATTTCTATCCATTTTCTTTGACTCTTTTCTGTCAAAAAAATCTAATGGATTGAAGTTTTTAACCTCGCAAGCAAATTTAGTTTTAAAATTAGTGGCATCGAAAAGAGTAATTGGAGCAGCACCGCTCTCACCTTTTACAAGGTTTTCCCAATATTCTTTAGCATTATTTCCAATAGGTGTAATAGCACCAAATCCGGTAACAACTACTCTTTTCAATTCCATAAATTTAAGTTTTTGATAAAAATACTAATTATTTATTTACCACTTCTTCTACATAAGCAATAGCGTGCCCTACTGTAGTGATTTTCTCCGCTTGATCATCAGGGATTTGGATGTTGAATTCTTTTTCGAATTCCATAATAAGCTCCACAGTATCTAGCGAATCTGCTCCTAAATCATTAGTAAAACTAGCTTCCGGAGTTACTTCTGTTTCCTCCACATCTAACTTATCTGCGATAATCGCCTTTACTCTTGATGCAATGTCTGACATAATATTAAGTTTTAAAATTATTATTCGGTGCAAATATATGAAATTTCACTTCAATTTATATTCTTTTTGAAAAAATTTCGGAGTTTTCGGGTATGCCCCTTTGTTTGTATTAAAATCCCCGTACTCTATGGCAACAAGGTACGGGGAAGGTTGGGTTAGAAACTATAGCCTAGTCTTAAGTGAAGGTCTATCTCGCCGTAGTTACGATTGTTAAACTCGTGGCGGAAGCCTAATCCTGCTCCTACTTCATAGTGCAAGTTACTACCTAAATTACGCCTAATCCCCCATTTAGGAACTATGGAAATACTGCTATAATCGGTATAATTTGAACTAAAAGACTTTTCTGGTCTGTAAGATACACCCATGGTTAAGAAATTGGCCGCATTAGACGAAGTATCTCGCCCTTTTTCTGCTCTTTTTTTAATATTGTAGTAGTATCTTGGCTCTACAGACGCATCTAGAAACCAGCCTGTCCCTGTACCTACATACCATTTGGGCATCACTCCTAATTCGGTGCGTAATGCAAGTTGGTCTGCTAGACCTATCTCGGTATTTACCCACGCTCCCACAAATCCTATCTGCACATTGTAGGCAGTAGATTCTACTTTTCCTACTTCTTGTCCAAAGCAAAGGGCGGAGACTAATCCTAGTAAAAGTGTTAATTTTTTCATTGTTTATAGTTTTTAGTGTTATAAAAAAAATAAATTATTAATCATATTCGAGTACAAACCAAATTTATATACTCACATTTATATATGCAATACCTTGTTGTATTTTTTTATTTTTACTAAAATAAGCACTTAAAAAAGGGTAATAGATTACAAAAAAACAAGACTTATCGAAGCCTCATTAGATATTTTATAACCACCCCACTATAAAGAACCCCTGAAAAAAAGACGGCTAATAGATGGGCGTACCCTACCCCTAAAATCCCAAAATAGGGTTGTAAGGCAAAGATGAGGAGGACGAGCAATACTACCGACAGTGTGGAAATGATAAGATGCAACCTCGTCCTTTCAATCGCAAAGACCAAATTGCTAAACGGCGTCCTAAGCATCATACCTACCACTGCAGCTACTAAGAAAACATTAAATAAGTGTGTCTGTCCTAAATATTGAGTTCCAAAAAGACTCATAATCTCATTGGCATAAGCTTTTCCCAAGCCCCAAATCAATACTGATAGCGCCGAGAATAAGACTAAATATTGAGTAATGTACCTTTTGATAAATGCTTTATCTTGATGGTGTTTGCATAGTTTAGGGTAGTCATTATGAATGAACACTCGTGATAGGAAAATTAAATTTAACGGTATGAGCGAAGCCGTTTTGTATTCCGCCAAGACCCCCTCACTAAACAACACCCCAATCATAAATATATCCGTAAGCAAGAACAACTCTTGCATAAGGCTCGCAGCGGCGGTAGAAAGGTTAAATCGCCAAAGTGATTTTACCGAGAGTGGTTTCAGTACTACTTTTCTGAACTTCCTAAACCCCAAAAAGAATATAAAGTAAGGCGACAAACACAAGGCTAAGACATAACCCCTAAGCCCTAACAATGGGGTAAGCCCCAATACCAACGCCAACAAGGCAACACTATTGACAATCTCCAAAAGAGCAAATTTCCTATTACGGAAAGAGGCTCTACAAGAGGCTTTATAGACTTCCAAAAAGAATAATCCCACAAGCCTTACCAAGAACCACAACACCAAAAAAAAGACTTCTAATTGTTGCCCAAACATTACCAATGCAAGTATAAAAACCAATGCATTTATAACCAACTGCCCCAACAAACCATAGTATAATGAATAAGCTTCTAGGTTTTCAAAATCGATTGAGCGGTCTAATTGACTGCCAAATTTTAATAACCCTTGATAAGTCCCCAACCCTACAAAAGGAATGAAAAAGGAAATAAAGTTTTGGACCTTAAACACCATTCCCAAATCTTCTTTTAGTAATACTCTAGCGACATAAATATTAACGAGAAGCAAAACTAATTTTGAAATCAGCATCGCCGAAGCCGTCCAAAAACCGTTGTTCTTGAAAAAAGATTTTAGAAAAAATATATTTGATTTTAATACTTTTAATACTGACAAAATAGCTGTAATTTTGTTTCGGTAAAAATAATAACTTACAGATGACTTTCCTAAATATAGCCTACCAAAAATCAAAAAAGATGTATTATTTCTTTGTAGGATTCATCGTACTCACTTTGATAAGCCACATCTTTAGGACGAGTAGCACCCCTTTTTTCATCTATGCAATGTACTCCGCTCCCGTCCCCATACAGAATGACTTTTCGTTTTTTGTGATAAAGAAAAGCGACGGCAAAATTTTCAATCATCCTGAATTATGGAATCATCATAAGCGAATCGTGTTTTACTATTCGTCAAGAACTTGGGAGCAACTTTTAGGTCAAGACAGCCCAGAAACCGCATTCCACAAAAAAGTCTATCCTTCCGCTAACAAAAACTACTTAAATACACATTATCCCAAATGGCTCTTTAGATACATACAACAAGTGGAAGGTAAGAAGTTAGACCACATCACTTTATACAAAGTAACTGTAAACTACGACAAACATAATAAATACTCCGTAAAAAATGTTGAAAAAATATTTACGCAAGGGCAATAGTTCCATTAGAGATTTAGCCAATTATCAGGCTTTAATTAAAAGAAGTGTACTTTTATGCTTTGGTTTGTCGTTCTTATTCAGAAGTTACTCTTCTACATTGAATTTTCAGATGGAAAACCCTTCGTTCCAAATTTCAGGAGGTGATTTTTTAACGAGTTTATATAATTATTTCGGCATCAATTATTTTGTTTTTGAGCACCCTATTTATAGCATTGTATTTACTGTTCTACTATTTATATTTTGGATACTAAGTTTCGTATCCCCAAATAAAAAAGCTATCCCTATTTTATTCTATATCTTTTTCTTGATTTATGCCATTGGGTTTAATTCAAATATGGGGTTTCTCTCTAGCTACCTTAAAGGCTTTATCATTATAGGCTTTATATTTTTTGTTATTTCTCCTATCAATTTTAATCTTATGTGGGAAGGATTAAGATATTATGCTTGTTGGATTTACTTTTCTGCTTTCCTCTGGAAGTTTATACATAGAGCTATGTTTATGCCTCGATTTGGAGAAATGTCTTTCAAAGACAACCTCTCTTGGTACATCTTTACCAATCCTGATAGTATTTTAAGTAAATTCTATCTTTTCTGTATTGAACACTCTTGGATTCTCAACATTGGGGATAAACTTGTATTCTTGTTTGAGGGTCTTTATTTTATTGGATTTTTTACAAAAAAATACGATGCCTTTTTAGGTTGGGGCATCGTAGGACTTCATTTATTTTTGTACTTTTTTAGTGATACGCTTTTTGTGGAAATATGGGTTTTAGGGTTGCTCTTTATTTCAAAATCGCAGTGGAGTAGCTTTTCTCAATTCACTAAGATTCTACATAAATACCTGCCCAACTTCTCTTAAGCGGCAAAAGAAAATCCGATAAAAAAGCCACATAGGTAGATTTAGAAAAATCAAATACTTCTATCTCTTGAGAGAGTTTGCCCTCCTTTAATGCCGAGCGGAACTCTTGTAATTTCATAGTTTTCACTTCGCCATTTTCCACGAAACAGGCCTTCATTCGGTCAAATAACCCTAGTTGATAAGTGGTATCTATTTCCCTCATCACACCATTAAGAGCATCTATAGAACACCCTGAAGCCACCTCTTGCTCCTCATCTATACTAATGACGATAAATTGATTTTTTTCAATCTTAAAAGACGATGACAATGGTTTGCCGTGTGCAGCCCAAACGGAAAGAAAGTCAAAAAGTTTTTCTGTAATTTCCTTACTTTCTTTAGGTAAAAAAGGTCTAGAGGCTGGATAAATAAGCACTCTATAATCGTTAGTTTCTACTATATTAGATTCTTCTATTTTCATATAACAAGTTTATAAGATAACTCAACTATAAATCCTCTGCTTCTGCTAAAAGTTCCACAATATCTTTAACTTCTACTTCTGTGTTTTTATTAAAATGCTTTACACCGTCCGTCATCATTGTATTACAGAAAGGACAACCCGTTGCGATAACATCTGGTGTTTTCGCTAAAGCCTCTTCTGTTCTTTCTATGTTTATGTCTTTATTTCCTTTTTCTGGCTCTTTAAACATCTGTGCCCCTCCTGCTCCACAGCACAATCCGTTTTGTTTGCAACGCTTCATTTCAACCAGCTCTGCATCTAATTTTTTGAGGAGTTCTCTAGGTGCTTCATACTCGTTATTGGCTCTACCGAGGTAACAAGGGTCGTGGAAAGTGATTTTTTTACCTTCAAACCTACCGCCTTCTATCTTCAGTCTTCCCTCCTCCATAAGTTGCTTTAAAAACTGTGTGTGATGTAGCACTTGGTAATTCCCACCAAGACTAGGATACTCATTCTTTAATGTATTAAAACAATGCGGACAAGCCGTTACTATTTTCTTGACTTCATAAGCATTAAGGATTTCTATATTGGTGAGTGCCATCATTTGGAAAACAAACTCGTTCCCCGCTCTCTTAGCTGGGTCCCCAGTGCAACTTTCCTCTTGTCCCAATACCGCAAATTCTACCCCTATTTTATGGAGGATTTTACAAAAGGCTTTGGTGATTTTTTTAGCTCTATCATCAAAACTTCCTGCACAGCCTACCCAAAACAAAACTTCGGGAGCTTTACCTTCGGCAGCGTATTCTGCCATTGTTTTTATTTTGAATTCCATTTATTTGTAATCTAAATTAAAACTATTTTACTTTGTTTCTTGACGATAGAACTATTAGTCCTCATTAGCCCAATTAAGTCTGTCTGCCTGATTGTACTGCCAAGGTGCAGCGTTATTTTCTACATTGGTCATCATCAAATTAAGCTCTTGTGGTGCCGCTGACTGCTCCATTACCAAAAATCTTCTCATCTCAAAAATAATAGATAATGGATCTATAAGTACAGGACAAGCCTCTACACAAGCATTGCAAGAGGTACACGCCCAAAGTTCTTCACGAGTAATGTAGTCATCTAGTAGCTTTTTACCATCATCTACAAATTTGCCATTCTTGTTGATGTTTTGTCCTACTTCTTCCAAACGATCTCTTGTAGACATCATTATTTTTCTAGGAGATAATTTTTTTCCTGTCAAATTAGCTGGACAAACCGCAGTACACCTTCCACACTCGGTGCAAGTATAAGCATTTAGCAACTGTACTTGGTTTAAATCAAAAACATCTTCTGCCCCAAACTTCGCTGGTGGTTCAGCCCCATCTGGCGAAGCCGCATAAGGGTCTGCATTAGGATCCATCATTAGCTTAATTTCCTTTGTAACAGAATCCAAATTATTAAATGCTCCCTTAGGTTTAAGATTGGCAAACCAAGTATTAGGAAATGCAAAAATGATATGCAAATGCTTGGAATAGTAAAGGTAATTCATAAAGAATAAAATCCCTAGTATATGTACCCACCAAGCACTTCTTTCAACGAAAATAAGAAAAGAACTATCAAAACGAAACACCTCCATAATAGGTACTAAAAATGTTCCGCTCACAGGGAACGCTCCTAAATGATGATAACCTTCTACACCTCGAGTCTGTAAAATAGAGTCTGCAGCATTCATTTTAAGAAATGCCATCATAAGTACAAACTCAATTACCAAAATCCAGTTAGCATCATTCTTAGGCCACCCAAACATTTCTTTCATATTGAAACGCTTTACAGACAGTACATTCCTTCTTATAAAAAATATAACCACTGCAATAAGAACTAGCAATGCCATAATTTCTAAAGTGCCAGTAAACAGAGCATATAGCGTTTCTCCCATCACACTCGCTAGAAATCTGTGTGTACCAAAAAGTCCATCAACTATAATTTCTAACATTTCCATATTGATGACTAAAAAGCCAACATATACCAAAATATGTAAGAAACCAGCCACTGGTCTTGCTCCCATCTTACTTTGTCCTAAGGCTACATTCGCCATAGTACGCCATCTTTCAGGCTTATTATCAGTTCTATCAATAGCCTTACCGAGTTTGATATTGCGATAAATCTCTTTTAAACTCTTAATAAATAGACCAAAGCCTACAACCAAACAAATAAGGAACAATATGTTATCTATGTACTGCATTGTAACTGTTTTTATATTCTACTTCCCAAACACAGAGATGTTAATGTAGCGTTTAGGATTATTTTTAATATCCTCTATTAACCCATTAAGATTTTTTGAGGTCTGATTAAGATTATTGTAAAGCTGCTCATCTTTAGCTATCTTTCCTAAAGAGCCCTCTCCGTTTTGAATTCCAGAGATTAGTGTATTTAATTTATCAGACGTCAAACTTAGTTTAGCAACAGCATCATTTAGTTTATTGATGTCTAGCTTCTCTGCCACATTACCATACTTGTCTAATGTTGTCTTTGCACTCACGGTTGCCAAGTTAGCATTATCTAGCATCTTTTGTATTTTAGGGTCTGTGTTAGAAAGCATTTGGTTAGTCTGAAGAGAAGTCTGTCTGAACGACTCTACCGTATGATTAAGACTTTGTAAAAGTTGCTTGATTTCTCTTCGGTTTTGCTCGTCCATTATTTTATTAGTACTTGCGAGAGTAGAGTCTAAGTTAGTTAAAACATGAGATAACTGGTCTTTAACAGGCTTAACTTCAGAAGAAAGACTATTAAACACTGATTGCTGGAGTGCCCCCATTAAAGTATCTCCATTTTTAGCTTGCTCGCCGTCATAAATAAGATTAATTTTAACTTCTTTGCCAGACATCAATCCTGGTTCAAATATCTCAACCGTAGATTTTTTAGCAAATCCAAACTTATTATCTACAGTAATCTTTACTACAAAATAAATATGACCATTGGCTGCTTTTACCGGCTTTATTTCCTCTACTTGCCCTACTTTTAACCCGTTTATAGAAACCGCATTAGACGCCGAAAGCCCTTGCACATTATCATACTTTACATAATAGACATTGTCCATAGAGAATATATTTCTCCCTTTCATAAATTGATAAAGAAGTACAAACCCTACAATAGCCAATATTGCAATAAGCCCCGCTTTTAATTCTTTAGAAAACTTCATTTTATTACATTAGGTTCAACTAAGCAAAGATAAGATTTTTAATTTTCAACATCAAAAAAGCGACTATAAAGTCGCTTTTTAATCATATTTATATTAAATCTAAATTATTGCTCTTGAGTTTTATTATAAACTTCAATTCTATAATCTTTTATATCAGCATTATCCTGAAGACTCTTCAGTAAGCTTTGTGTAAACATTTGTGCATTCTGTTGCTCTAACATTTGTACAAACTGCTTAGCATCTCCTGGCTGTTTGTTCTCCGACACCTTTTTCTTAACCACAACATAGACACCTGTATTACCTTCTATTGGTTTAGAAACTTTATTAGGAGCTACACCAAAAGCCGCACCCGCTACCTTAGGTTCCATTGCCATACCTAAACTAGGAGTTAGCATATTTATCTGCCCACTCTCTTTAACCGCTCCAAATTGTTTAGCTATTTCATCCAATGACAAAGACTTAGAAGCATTTAATTTTTCAATGATTTTCTTAGCCAATAACTGATTTTTTACTATTGGTTCTATCTGCTCTCTTACAGACTCTGGGTCAGCCAAACCTGCTTCTTGTTTTCCATTAAGATAAGCCACAACATAATCTCCATTACTTGTAGTAAAAATGTTTGTATCTCCCTTATCTGTATCTTTATTGAATGCCCAAGCTAAAATTTCTTCGTCTTTATCTGTTCCTAAACCTTGTATTTGCCCCTGAAAACGACCTACCATTTTAGGATTAGCAAACTGATAGTTGCTTTTCTTAGCTAAATTAGCAAACTCATTAAACGATTTACCTTGAATCTGCTGTATAAAAGTATTTGCTTGTGCGTAAACTTTATTCTGTGTTTCTTTAGAAGCTCTTATATCTTTAGCTAAGTTAGCAATTTTGTAAACAGGCATTTTATTTTCGTTTACCATAACATGGTATCCAAATTGAGTCTCCACAACACCTACTGCACCTTTAGGGTTAGACTCTACCCAATCTGCAAAAGGCTTTACAAAACCACTCTTACCAGGAAGAACCCATTGTAACATTCCCCCTTGTTGTGCAGACCCTTTATCAGCTGAAAATGATACAAACTGAGTAAATTTAGCAGGATCAGCCTTCACTTGAGTAGCGATGCTATCCGCTAACTTTTTAGCTTCCTCTTTAGTTCTTTTTATCGAAGGATCTTGCTTAGCTACATCTGTACCTGCAAAAGCAATCAGAATATGCTTAGGTAAAGTTGCCTCACTTTTACCTGCTAATTTAGTCACATAGTATTTACCTCCTGATTTATATGGACCGTAAACTTGACCTACAGTAGCTGTTTTCACAAAAGCCTGTGCTTCTTGTGGCACTTCTTGCTCTGACACAAAACCATATTTAACAGGAGCCTCTGAATTTATCTCTACAAACATAGAATCACTAGGAGAGTTTAAGAAGTTTTCCCCCTCGCCATTATAAAGTTTCCTTAACTCTTTTAGTGTCAAACTATCATCAATCGCACTAGGTTTGGCAGGAAACAAAACCACCCCTAAATTTCTGCTTGCCTCTGCCTTAAAAGCAACAGGGTGCTTCTTGATAAAATTAGCCAAATCTTCAGAGGTTACTTTTACAGGATTCTTTTGTGCAAATGTATTGTAATCTATTTTCACAAAATCTATATCCGCTACCTGATCTCTATTTTTCATGATAAGCTCCGCTTCTTTTTTGCCTACCGTAATACCATTAGTTACATTAGCAAAAAGCTGACGAGCCATCATTCTGTACTCTATTGTTTTTCTGATATTAAGCCATTGATTATACTCCTGTACTCTACCACTTTCTCTAAGCCCTTCTATCTCCTTTTTAATTTCGGTTAGCTTAAAGTTCCCTTTAGCATCAAAATTTTGAGGGTTTTGTGAAAACATTGGGTCGTACTGCAACTGATTCCAAAAGAAATCTTCAGTAAGCTCTAATCCCATTTTTTCAAACTGTTGTTTGATAAGCTTAGACTGTACCAAAGTTTGCCAAGCCTGTTCCTCCAATCCTACCAAAGGTTGACCTTGGCTTTCCGCTTGATTACGCATCAGCATAAGTTGCTCATTATACTCGTCCCTAGTAATTTCCTCACCATTTACTTTACCAAGAATGTTAGGATCTTTACCAAAAACCTTATCTAAACTATCTGGATTTACCAAAAATGCTAGTAGTGCAATAGCAATAAAACCTATCAATATCCAAGGTCTTTTTCTAATTTCTCCTAAAACTGCCATTTCTAATATTTAGTTTTTAAAATCAATTTGCGAAAATACACATTTTTAGAATAATATAAAACATTATTTTCTTTTATTTTTCTCCCAAAACTTTAGGAAATAAACAAATTTATTTACTTTTGTGTCCTTAATCTTAAAGAGAACTGTATGGAAATAGGAGAAAGACCTTGGGGAAAGTATTTTGTATTAGCAGACGAAACCAACTATAAACTAAAGCGTGTAGAAGTATTCTCTAAACAACGCCTCTCTTACCAATACCATAATAAAAGACAAGAAGCTTGGACCATTATACAAGGTACCGCTAAGGTAACTTTGGATGATGTAGAAACCATCTATAAATATGGCGAAACTGTACTCATACCCCTTGGCTCAAAACATCGTATTGAAAATATCGGCGATGATATCTTAATTTTCATAGAAGTGCAAACAGGGACTTACTTTGGCGAAGACGACATTGTAAGATTACAGGATGACTACGCAAGAGAATAGCCCGAAGTTTTCATGAAAATGATCAAAAAAAATAAACTTCTTTACTACCTTGAGAGCTACGCCCGATTTCTACGCCCGTCACTTGATTTTGACGACAAAATTACGCAGTTAGTTACATCGCTCTCTGACACAACATTAGAAAAAATTCGGCAGCGTGTAGATTACTATAATCAACTGAACCAACCAAAAGAAATAACCAAGCAACTACAAATCAAAGATTTAAAACACCCTAAAACTCCAAAGGTTTATTATTTTGATACTTATGAGTATGCTAGATTTTTTGACCACCACTCTTTCTTTGATTGTATTTTTGGTGATGTAATACATATTCCCGATACACCTAGTATTGTAAAAAGTAGACCTATAAATCCAAATAACCAAAATAGTATTTTGCTCAATTTGGATAAGGTACGTCATTTTGTCTGGGTAAAAAAAGATATTCCATTTTCGGAAAAGAAGACACTCCTAATAGGAAGAGGTGCGGTGGTGCAAAACCATCGGATAGATTTTTACCAAAAATATTTTAAACACCCGTTATGTAATTTGGGACAAACCAACCAACAGGGTGGAAATCCTGAATGGATAAAACCCAAAATCACCCTAAAAGAACATTTAAAATACAAATTCATTTTGAGTTTACAAGGCAATGATGTAGCTACCAATCTTAAATGGATTATGTCTTCCAATTCTATCGCTGTAATGCCTAAACCTACTATAGAATCTTGGTTTATGGAAGGAACTCTAGTTGGTGGAAAGCACTACATTGAAGTAAAACCCGACTATTCGGATTTGGAAGAACAACTTAATTTTTATAGTGAAAATACTGATATTTGCCTGGAAATCCTCCACAATGCCCATCAACATTGTCAGCAATTTTGGAATCCAGACATAGAAGACTTATGTAGCCTATGGGTACTAAAAAAATATTTTGAATACACACATAACTATTAGTCAAGGAACTAATAAGTTTTCCCACGCTTTTTTAGTGGTTTCAAACTCATTTTCCATACTATATTTTTCCAAAACATACTCCGAAGCCCTCTTTCCTTTGTTTAAAATCTCTGACGGGCACCTGTCATAATCTTGAATAGCCCTTTCAATAGACTGTACAAATTGAATAATATCACCATCTGCTACTGGCTCAGAAAATTCAGTATTAAAATATTCTCTTCCTGCCTGCCCTTTGTAACCTATCACATAACATCCACACGCCATTGCTTCTACGGGTGGAAGACCAAAACCTTCTCTATGATTAAATGATAAAAACAATACCGCTTCTCTCAAATTTCTTGCGACTTCTTCTTCACTCATATTATCTAAAGCACACAGTTCCCACCCTTCTATCAAAGACTTAGCTTTTAAGATTAAAATCACTTGCTCTGAATCTTCTTTCAATTTACGTGGCATATAGCAAATTTTTTTTGCCTTATTTTCTGAATAATAAAAATTTGTTTTATCTATTCCCAATGTAATCTTCTGAATATTTATACTAGGGAAAACATACCTCAAGTATTTATAAGCATCATCTGAGGCTACAATTACCCCCAAACAATCTTTGCTAAGATAAGGATTATCTACACTATACCTAAAATTATAATGCTGAAATGTATAATAACAATTTTGATTAAAAATAACATACTTCCTTCCCTCCAACGACTTATGTATTTGGCTTCCATAAATTTCAGGCATAACAATTATGCCATCTTTTTCTACAACCGTATCTTTTATTCTTCTTATTTTTCGTTTCAGACTATCAAAAAGTGTCTTCTTTTTATTTCCGAGTTTACTTAATACTTTATAGAAAATATCGTAGTTATATGCTATTTTTTCAGTAGAATACCATTTATTTTTATTTGAACTACGCTTCTTTAATAATAATACAGCCAAATAGCCTAAACGATTTAAATTATCCACCTGACGGTAAATCTGCTTCACTCCTCCTGTTGGATTTGTATTTGACGGACAAAAAAAATAGATTTTCCTCATTATTACTTAATTATGTTATGAATCCAATGCTCCAATGAATATTTACCCAAAATAGCCGTATCTAACGGCTTATAAGGTTTGCTAAAAAAGTCTTCCGAAATTTTAATATTTTCAGGATCAATCAAACAAATATTCTCTGGAGAATAAAAATCATAATTTAAAATATTGGGATTATCTGTAATCATTTTTTTCTGGAGCCCCAAAGCCTCAAAAGGCCTGAAAGACAATCCCGCCTGGTTATCCTGTGCCAAATCCAGCAAAATACGAGATTGACTACTAATTTTATAAGATTGAGAAAAGGGAATTAATTTATTAGTGATTGTAATAAAAGGACTCTTGGAATATTCTGATTCTTCGCTGGAATAATGATTGTACAAAAGAGCCCTTGAATGGTATCCTATACGATTTAAATGTTCCAAAATTTTCACAAGCTTATCAATCCTACCATCTTGTGTTCCTAAAAATAACACATCGTAAATAATATCCTGATTAGGCATTGTAGGAGCAAAGAAAAAATTAGTATTCTTCTCAAAACCATACTTTTCGCAATCCAAAGAATCAAAACTAAAACATTTATCAAAATAAGCAATACTATCTCTTTGACTAGGAATTTTTTCTATACTATCCCAGAAGAAAGCCTTCAACATATTCGTTTTAGATTTTAGCCGAATTAAATCATCTGTAGACAAAACATCTGGACGATTTATGATTATTTGATCAAAAAAATCTGAATTACGAACTACTTCTTTTAATTCTCCATATTGCCTTTCATCTTTAAGATTTCTTCCTAAAAATGTTTTCATAAATAGATTTTGAATACGCTCACCAATGTGCTTATACTTATATCGTTGCGTATAAGCACTCACAACATGAGTAACTTTGGCATTACTGTATTTCTTCAGCCCATCATACACCACTTCATTAAATCCATAATAATCTGGAGCGATAAAAAGAATTTTCTTCATCTTTCAACAAAATAACTTAGAAAACCAATACGAAAAACTATACTTAGAGGCAATATCATGTTGAGATTTATACGATTTATTAATAAATTGCTCAAAATCCACTTGACTACAACCCGATTCCACAACAAAAATATTATTTTCATCATAAAAATCATAATTTTTAACTAATCTATTATTGGTAATTAGCTTTTTCGAAAACCCTACCGCCTCAAAGCAACGAAATGATAATCCTTTATGTATTGTGTTTTCAACATCAATTAGAATATTGGAGGCCATACTCTCCAACATAGAAGTTTCAAACGAGTTTCCCGTTTTTCGAAACTGAATAGGTGTATTTTTGTATGGTTTTATTTTACTTTTATTTCCATATACTACAGTCATATTCAAAGACAATCCGAACGACTTCAACAACTCCGATAGACTAACTAACATCTCCATTCTATCTTTCATAAAAGTTCCCACAAAAAACACATCTTGCTTTATATCAACTTGTTGAGATATATAATCAAAATAAAAATTAGTGGTATGATAGGTATTGGGAAAGCGCTTTGTATCTTCCCTATCAAACACATAAAATTTATCAAAGTGAGAGATCCTAGTACTTGCCAAAGGAAATCTACTCATACCATCCCATTGATAGCCAACGGAAAAATCTGATTTCTCTTTTATACTTTGTAATACCTTCCTAGAAAATAAATCAGGACGAACAACCAATGCATAATCAACACGGCCTAGTTCTTCAATAAATTTCAATTGACTAGCTTCCTGAATTTCTGCAAGTTTTTCTGCTTTATAGACTCGGTTGTTAAGAAAAATTTTCTTAGCTCCGTGTATAAGGTAGTCCTGCCATATAAGTTGAGATTTTGCATTCATATCATAAGGCAACAAATAGACTTTAAAACCTAAGTATTCTAAGTTTTTTCTAAAACATTCTGGCAAACCAAAATGATTAGGAATTCCCAAAATAATGCTTTTCCCTTTAAAATCCCTACTCATATTGTTCTAATTTATACCCTTGCTGCTCTATATGCTCCTTCCAAAAGTCTAGTTCCTTATCCCAACGATGGCATCCAAAAGGCAACATGCCTCCATTCAAAACAAAGGCTTTTTCTTGCTTATTTTCAATTGCAAACTCACACGCTTTTTTATAGTTTGGCTTGTGGAACGAAAGTCCATTTCGTTGAGGCTCAATGCTAAAAAAAACATCTTCAGCATAAAAAGAAGATTGATTGCTCGGTTTAAGATAAATAGAGACAACCTCCGAAAGCTGCTTAAGCACCTCAATACACTTTTCTCTTTTCCTTAATGAAAGACCTCCATTACCTACTTGATTGTACAACAACGATTTATTCTTTTGCCATTTACCATTTCCTTTATAATTGATAATTCGTTTTAGAAATGACAATCCAAAATCCCACATTTTTTTGGGAATAGGTATATGGTCTGAACTCCTCAACCATGGAGCTCCAACATAATCATAGTCCTCCAATAACCAGCTTTCCAAATCATTTTTAAACAAAAAAGCATCAGGCTGACAAATAAGAATATATTTCGTTTTAAAAGATTGATAAAAATCCTCACTCAACATCAACTGATTGTACCCATAAATACCATCAAAATAACATTTTGCAAAACACTTAAATTGTGCTCTTGGATACTTTTCTCTATAGTAGGATATATCAAGTGTTTTAGGATATATAAAAACAATATCATACCTATCTAAAACTCTAAAAGTTTGCGTTATAGAAACCACTTCAAGTGCTGTAGGTTTCTCTTTATAGATAGGTATGATAATGGTTACCATTTAAGCTTTCTTAAACTCCAAAACCGTTTTTTCTATAATAGCAACACACTCCATTAGCTGCTCCTCTGTAATTACCAAAGGTGGAGCTAAACGGATAATATTACCGTGTGTAGGCTTCGCTAGAAGACCATTTTTAGCTAAATCTAAACAAAGATTCCATGCTGTTGGACTGTCTTGGCTATCATTGATAAGAATAGCATTTAATAATCCTTTTCCTCTTACTTTATAGATTAAATCTGTTTTTGCTATAATTTTCTCTATTTCTGCTCGGAATATTTTCCCCAGTCTTTCTGCTCTTTCAGATAATTTTTCCTCCTGAACTACATCCAAAGCTGCTATTGCTACAGCACATGCCAAAGGGTTACCTCCAAAAGTAGAACCATGCTGCCCTGGGTGGATGACCTTCATAATATTATCGTTCGCTAAAACAGCAGATACTGGATACATTCCCCCAGACAATGCTTTACCTAAGATTAAAATATCTGGCTGTACCTCTTCGTGATGACACGCTATTAACTTACCCGTTCTAGCAATACCTGTTTGCACTTCGTCTGCAATAAACAATACATTATGCTTTTTACAAAGCTCTTGTGCTTTCTTCAAGAAACCTTCTGTAGGTACATATACCCCAGCTTCACCCTGTATAGGCTCTACCAAAAATCCAGCTATATTTTCAGCCTCTTCTTCTAATACTTTTTGTAAAGCATCTAAATCATCATAAGGTATTCTTATAAACCCTGGTGTAAATGGTCCATAATTACTATGTGCATCAGGGTCGTTAGAAAAAGAAACTATTGTTGTAGTTCTTCCGTGGAAATTATTCTCACAAACAATAATTTTAGCATTATTACCTTGAACGCCTTTTACTTCATAAGCCCATTTTCTCGCAAGTTTTATAGCTGTTTCTACAGCTTCTGCACCAGAGTTCATAGGCAATACTTTATCAAAACCTAAAAGCTTAGTTATCTTCTCTTCATAAATCCCTAGTTTAGAATTATAGAACGCACGAGAGGTTAATGACAGTACCTTAGCTTGTTCCACCAAAGCATTTACAATTTTAGGATGAGAATGCCCTTGATTAACTGCCGAATAAGCAGAAAGGAAATCATAATACTGTTTTCCTTCTACATCCCATACCAAAACACCTTCTCCTCTATCCAAAACCACTGGTAGCGGATGATAGTTGTGAGCACCATGACGATCCTCCAAATCTATAAAATACTGAGCTGTTTTCAAATTTTTGTTATTTGACATATTACTATTTTTATATAAATACAAGTATACCGACAAATTTAATAATTTTTTTATTTAAATCACGCCTTTGCCGCTCTTTATGAAAAACCCCTAGAAAATTTTATTTCTAGGGGCTAAACAAATTACATATTTTCGTAATCTTTATTCATTTTAAAGGTCTCCATAAACTTGGTAGTATAATTGCCTGCTACAAAGTCTGGATCATCCATCAACTGCCTATGGAAGGCTACCGTAGTTTTAACTCCCTCTATATAAAACTCTTCTAAAGCTCTCTTCATTTTAGCAATAGCTTCTTCTCTAGTTTGAGCCGTAGTAATGAGTTTAGCTATCATAGAGTCATAATTAGATGGTATGGTATAACCCGAGTAAACATGAGTATCTACTCTTATCCCGTGTCCTCCTGGAATATTAAGACTAGTAATTTTTCCTGGAGATGGTCTAAAGTCTTGATAAGGATCTTCCGCGTTAATCCTACATTCTATTGAGTGTAGTTTAGGATAATGATTTACACCAGATATAGGCGTTCCCGCAGCTAGAAGAATTTGCTCTCTAATAAGGTCATAATCAATAACCTGCTCTGTAATAGGATGTTCTACTTGGATACGAGTATTCATCTCCATAAAATAGAAGTTCCTATGTTTGTCTACCAAAAACTCTATAGTACCCACCCCCTCATAACCAATATATTCCGCTGCCTTTGCAGCTGCTTCTCCCATTTTCTCACGAAGTTCATCGGTCATAAAAGGAGATGGTGTTTCCTCTGTTAATTTTTGATTTCTTCTTTGAATAGAACAATCTCTTTCAGAAAGATGACAAGCTTTACCATACTGGTCTCCGGCCACTTGTATTTCAATATGTCTAGGCTCTTCTATAAGTTTTTCCATGTACATACCTCCATTACCGAAAGCAGCGATAGCCTCTTGCACAGCAGAATCCCAGTGGTTTCTAAGTTCTTCTGCTTTCCAAACGGCACGCATACCTTTACCACCTCCTCCAGCTGTTGCCTTTATCATTACTGGATAACCAATTTTTTCTGCAATTTTCGCAGCCTCTTCATAAGAGCCTATCAAACCATCAGAACCTGGTACACAAGGTATCCCTGCAGCCTTCATAGTTGCTTTAGCAGTAGCCTTGTCACCCATTTTTTCTATTTGCTCTGGGCTTGCCCCTATGAACTTGATATTATTTTTCTGACAAATTCTAGAAAAATTAGCGTTTTCTGACAAAAACCCATATCCTGGGTGGATAGCATCAGCATTGGTAATCTCGGCTGCAGCAAGTATATTAGGTATACTCAAGTAGGAGTCTTTACTAGTAGGAGGTCCTATACAAACCGCTTCATCTGCAAATCTCACATGCAGACTATCTTTATCTGCCGTAGAATAAACTGCAACGGTTTTAATCCCCATCTCTCTACAAGTACGGAGAATCCTCATTGCAATCTCTCCACGATTGGCTATTAATATTTTTTTAAACATTTTATAAGAAACTTTAAATTAAAAATAAATTACCCCATATCAACAGAGCAAACTATAACACTTTTTTGACTTAAAATTTCTCTACTTAAGACGGATCAACAAGGAATAGTGGCTGATCATACTCCACAGGAGTTGCGTCATCTACCAATATTTTAACTATCTTACCACTTACCTCACTCTCTATTTGGTTAAATAGTTTCATAGCTTCTATAACGCAAACTACCTTCCCTTCAGATACAGAATCTCCTACATTTACAAAAACATCTTTATCTGGCGATGGCTTTCTATAGAATGTACCTATCATTGGTGATTTAATAGCGATATATTTACTATCATCATCTGCTTTACCCTCCTGAGCTACAGAAGCAGATGACGAAGATACTGCCGCAGGAGCTACTGGCGATGCCACAGGCGAAACTGCAGGAGATTGTGGTAAAGATTGCTGAACATAAGTTATATTCTCATTAGAGCCAGGATTTTTAATATTTATTTCGTAATCCTTTGTTTTGTATTTAACCTCAGCCACTTCCGACTTAGAAACAAACTTAATGAGGTTTTGTAAATCTTTTAAATCCATAAGATAATTTTTAACCCCCAAATATAATAACAAAAACCACTCAATCCAAAAAAAAGAGCGGTTTTATGCATAAAATAATTTCTACTACAGTAGTCTAGTTTTCTTCTGTAGTTTCTACATTTTTCTCCATTACTACCTTTCCTCTGTAGTAAAGTTTTCCTTCGTGCCAGTGAGCTCTATGATAAAGATGTAACTCTCCTGTAGTAGCATCTTTAGCTAACTGAGGAACTACTGCTTTGTAGTGAGTTCTTCTTTTATCTCTTCTGGTTGACGACTGTCTTCTCTTAGGATGTGCCATTATTACTGTTTTTTATTTTTCTATATTATGTTAATACTCTCTTCTCTATTTATTTTTTAACTTGCTTAATGCCTGCCATCTAGGGTCTATATCTTCATTGGATTTTTCTTCCTCTAATTCATCTAAGGCTTTAGGACTATACTTTTCTAACAAAGCCTCATACTCTTCATTCCCCTCTACCTCCGGCGAAACTTTCTTCATTGGAATAGATAAAATCACCGCCTCGTAAACTAATTGAGCCACATTAAAATGATAATCACTTGAAGGAATTGTAATAACTTCCTCGTTACTATCATCATACTCTTCTCCAAACTTCACTAAAACTTTGAGTTCATGTTCTATTTCATAAGGAAAATCGTTCCCACTTATATCGCAAATCAAAGTTACTTCTCCTGATACTTTCACCCAAAACTCTAAGAAAGTGGTATGCTTTTCCAACAAAACATCTACCAAAATCTTAGGTTCACTAAAATCTACATCTGCATTAAATAAACTAAAGAACTCTTTATCTATCTCAAACTCAAACTGGTGTTTACCATTTTTTAAGCCTGAGAAAACAATATCATATTTTCTAAATTTATCCATAAAAATGGTCTGCAAAAATAAGTGTTTTTTTTTATATAACAAAATCTACATTACAAATTAAACAGAACCGATGTCTTTTCCTCTATTTTTTAAACATCTTCATCTGGCAAATCTTCGTCTACGCCATTATTTCCACTTCTTTTAACTTTCAGTTTATTCTCCATAAGAGATTGATATTCGCTCCTATTTTGGAAAATTTTTATCCCTGTAAACACCGCTTCCTCAAAAGAGCTATGATCTGCCATATTTTTTCCTGCTATATCATAAGCCGTCCCATGGTCTGGGGAAGTCCTTATAAAAGGTAATCCCGCCGTATAATTTACTCCCTCCTCATACGCCAAAGTTTTAAATGGTGCCAAACCTTGATCATGATACATCGCTAAAACAGCATCAAAGGCTTTATATTTCTGTGGCTGGAAGAAACTGTCTGCAGGATAAGGTCCGAACGCCAAAACACCATTATCAAAAGCCTCTTTTATTGCTGGAATGATAATTTCTTGCTCCTCTTTACCTATCGCTCCACCATCACCAGCATGTGGATTAAGTCCTAAAACTGCTATTTTAGGTTTAGCAATACAAAAATCTTCTACCAAAGCTGTATTTAGTATATTCAAATAAGTTTTTATCCTTTCTTTACTGATATTTTGAGCCACCTCCGAAATTGGAATATGATGCGTTACCACGGCCACTTTTAAATCTTCGGTCACTAAAAACATCAGTCCTTTCTTTCCAAATTTCTCTTCTAGAAAACCTGTATGCCCTGCATGTTTGAATCCATGTTTTAGCATTTCGTCTTTATTGATAGGTGCTGTTACTAAAACATCTACCTCTCCTTGTTTCAAAGCCTCTGTAGCCGCTTCCAAAGAATCTATTGCCATTCTTGTGGATTCCTCCGTAGGCTCTCCTAAATTTACATTAACATTATCTTTCCAAAGATTAACAATATTAATTTTACCAGCAGACGCTTCCGTGGCCTTATTGATGTAATTAAAGTTAGCCTGAATTTTAAATATATTTTTTTGATAAGAAAAAAGTTTCCCTGAACCAAATATCACTGGAGTAAAAAAATCGGTAATAGATTTATCCTTTAATGTTTTTAGAATAATTTCAGGACCTATACCGTTAAAATCTCCTATGGAAATCCCTACTCTAGGTTTGTGATGTTTTACACTCATTTTACTTATCTTTGTTTTCTAAAGTTACAAATTTAATAAATTATTTAATATGTTCACAGGAATTATAGAGGCTACGGGAATTGTTAAAAAAATAAGGAAAGAAGGTAATAATATACACTTTACTCTATCTTGTCCCTTTACGCAAGAACTTAAAATAGACCAAAGCCTTGCTCATAATGGTTGCTGCCTAACTGTAGTGGACATCAATGAAAACCTCTATACCGTAACAGCCATCAATGAAACTTTAGAAAAAACCAATCTTTCCCAGTGGCAAGAAGGTAGCATAATCAATCTAGAACGATGCACTATAATAAACGGAAGGCTAGACGGACATATTGTGCAAGGACATGTAGATGGAGTAGGAGCCATAGAGTCCATAGAAGAAACTAACGGAAGCCACATCATTACAATATCTTATATTTCTGATTTTGTAACTGTTCCACAAGGTTCTATTACCATTAACGGCATTAGCCTAACAGTTGCTAAAAGTATGGATAAAAAATTCTCTGTAGCTATTATTCCTTACACTTGGGAACACACCAACCTAAAACATATTAAAATAGGTGACCTCGTTAATCTTGAATTTGATATTATCGGGAAATATGTTGCTAAACTAATGACTATAAAATAAATGCCACAAAAAAATTATCGCGGTTTCAGTATAAGAAATAGAATTTTCTTCGGCTTTCTACTTATATGTATTTTAAGTATAGTAGGCTCTACCTTTATATCTTATATGATACTGAGACAAAGTGCTTTAACTCAAAATAAAATAGAAATACAACAAACGGCAGAAGTACTTACCGCCTCTTTAGATTATGCCGTAAGTAGAGAAACCGTAACTCCACAAAACATTAAAACCGTTTTATACAACAAAGTCAAAGAGATTGCTGACATCAATAAACACGATATCATTATTTATGATTTAGAAGGCAATTTTCTTTTGTCAAATAAAAATAGTTCCCTAGTAAAGGATAAAAGAATACCAAATCTGCTCCTAAAAAAAATCATTTCCTCTGATGCAAGAATAGATATACAGACCTACGATGACACTCTCAATAATCAAGTTACTTCATCTTATTTGGTCTTAAAGAATAATATTTTTGAACCTATTGGAATTGTGTACTACCCTTCCTATCACAGTAATATTTCTTACTATGATTTAATAGACAAATACATATATAATATATTT
Organism: Riemerella anatipestifer ATCC 11845 = DSM 15868; assembly: GCF_000252855.1. Taxonomy (NCBI): domain Bacteria; kingdom Pseudomonadati; phylum Bacteroidota; class Flavobacteriia; order Flavobacteriales; family Weeksellaceae; genus Riemerella; species Riemerella anatipestifer. The sequence continues at coordinate 1,248,953 of NC_017045.1, forward strand.
ATCATCAATATATTACCAGTTCTAACCAGTATTATTCTTAGCTGGTTCATCTCTAGAAGAGTTACTAGAAGTCTTACTAAAATCTCTGAGTTTCTATCTAAAATCAATCTATTTAATAAAGAACTAAAACCCATAAGATACAATAGAAATGACGAGTTAAGCATCTTAGTAAAATCCTACAACAGTATGATTTTTCAGATAGATGCTCAAAAAGAACGCCTCACACACATCGAAAAAGAAAGTGCATGGAGAGAAATGGCAAAACAAGTTGCCCATGAGGTTAAAAATCCATTAACTCCTATGAAACTACTTATGCAAAGTTTTGAAAGAAGATTTGATGCCAACGCTCCCGACATAGAGCAAAAGGTAAAAGAGCTCAGCAACTCTATGATTACTCAAATAGATATTATTTCCAAAGTAGCTACAGCTTTCTCTGAGTTTGCAAAATTACCTGAAAAAGAAGACCAACCTCTTAATTTAAATGAAGAAATCAAAAACATTATCACCATCTTTGATAGCAAGAACATCTTCTTCCACTCTAATAGACCTAATATCATTTTCTCTTTAGACAAAAGCTATTTTACTAGAATATTAAACAACCTCATTACCAATGCTATACAAGCAGAATCTGAAAACAGAAAACTAATCATCAATATAGATTTAGAGGAACGATATAACTACATAAGATTTATTGTAGAAGACAATGGAGAAGGAATGAGCGAGGAAAAAATGGCAAAAATTTTTGAACCAAATTTCACCTCTAAATCTAGCGGAATGGGGCTGGGACTTACCATGGTAAAAAAAATGATTGAAGAGTACAAAGGAAACATTAAGGTAGAGTCTACGCTAGATAAAGGAACTAAATTTACCGTTACCATTCCTAAAAACATTTAGTCTGATGCCAAAAGATTTAAAGCCTTTTCGTTTCAAAAATTTCTCTATAAAACAAAATACTAGCGTTTTTAGAGTTGGTACAGACGCCGTTCTATTGGGGGCATTAGCAACAGTAGACAATATTAAAACCGCACTTGAAGTAGGCTGCGGCACAGGTATTATCAGCCTAATGATAGCCCAACGAAATCCTAATTGCTCCATCATCGCCATTGATATTGATGAAAACGCCTCTAATCTGGCACAAGAAAATTTTGATAACTCTGTCTATCAAGAACGACTTAAATCCATCAATATTAATTTTATGGAGTATCAACCCAACCAAAAGTTTGACCTTATCTTCTCGAATCCTCCATATTTTGAAACTAACACTTCTGATAAAGACAAAATAGCGAGGCAAAGGCTCACCTTAGATTTTGAAGATTTAATTAGAAAAAGCTCTCAACTCTTGTCAAAAGAAGGAATCTTTGCGGTCATTATTCCCAGCGAATATGAGGGCCTTTTTATTGAAACTTGCAAAACACATTCGCTTTTCCTACAAAGAAGGGTTAACATAAAAGGAATCGAACACAATCCTAAAAAACGAGTCATATTAGAGTTTTCTTTCTCTAAAAATGGAACAAAAGATGAGGATTTTATTATAGAAAAAAGTCCGAGACAATACTCGGACCAATATTTAGAAGCCACAAAGGACTTTCATATTTTCAATTCTTAAAGATATATTACTCAAACAACTCCTCTGTAGCCATTACTGAAACCTTACCTGCATTACACTTAATAGCCTCTCCAGGAAAGTTTTGTATCATATGATAATCATGCGTTGCCATAAGTACAGCCGCTTCGTTCTCCTGTGCCACTCTCTTTAGCAAAGTCATAATATCATTAGAAGTTTCTGGGTCTAAATTTCCCGTTGGCTCATCAGCCAAAATAAGTTGTGGATGATTAAGCAATGCTCTTGCTATAGCCACCCTCTGCTGTTCTCCTCCAGATAGTTCATGTGGCATTTTATGTTTCTTGGTTTTCATACCAACACTTGCCAACACCTCATCTATTCTAGCGTCCATCTTTGCTTTATCGCTCCAACCTGTTGCCTGAAGTACAAAACGAAGGTTTTTTTCTACACTTCTATCTGTAAGAAGCTGAAAATCCTGAAATACAATTCCTAATTTTCTTCTAAGATTAGGAATATCCGAAGTTTTAAGACTTGCTAAATCAAACCCCGCTACCGTACCTTTCCCCTCTTTTAAAGGCAAATGCCCATAAAGAACCTTAAGCAAGGAACTCTTACCTGAACCGGTTTTACCAATAAGATAGCAAAAACCACCCTTTTTAATTTCAAGGTCAACACCATCTAAAACCGTAAAGTTTTTCTGAACTATTTTAGCATTTTTAAGGCTTATGATACTACTTCCTTCTTCGTTTCTATGTGGCATTTTGGATATTTTTAATATGAATTTCAAAAATAAATAAAACTTTTGAGGTTCAAATCAATTTTAGGAAATTTTAACAACAAAAAATGCTTGAAAAAATTATCTTTCAAGCACAATTTTATACAGTAAAGTAAAATAGCATAATGCCTGTACAATACAGACAATATTTACATACTATCTTTTAGCACGAGATACACTCACTGTTAATCTTTTTCTGCCTTTAGCTCTTCTAGCAGCCAATACGCGTCTTCCGTTAGGCGTTGACATTCTCTCACGGAATCCGTGCTTATTTCTCTTTTTTCTTTCTGATGGTTGAAATGTTCTTTTCATTACAGTCTTTATTATAGGTCAGTAATATTCTTTCTTTTTTGAGACTGCAAAGATAAATATTTTTTTAAAATATACAAACCTCAACACAAAAATATTTTTTTATTCTGTATTTACATCTCATTTTAATTTGGCTTATCTATCTTTGCAATCTCATCAAAAAAAGAACAAAAAATGTTTAGTTCACAAGAAATTAAAGATATACAAAACCTGATAACACCTGATAATAAAATTGTTATCATCACCCATTATAACCCAGACGGAGATGCTATAGGCTCTAGTTTGGGACTAAAACATTTTTTAGCCACTCTAAATGTGGAGACGGAAGTTATTGTCCCTAATGACTTTCCAAAATTTCTTAAATGGATGCCCGAAGCTAAAAAAATTACCATTGCAGAGTATAAAAAGAAAAAAGCTTTTGAACTGATAAAAGATGCTGATGTTATTTTTTGTCTAGACTTCAACACTCTTTCTCGTATTGGTATTGTAGGAGAATGGGTGAGTAAATCTCCTGCTACTAAAATTTTAATAGATCACCATCAACAGCCAGACGCTTTTGACTTCGTCTATTCTGACACAAGTATCCCCGCAACTTCTCAAATGGTATTTCATTTTATAGAGGCTTTAGAGAGTACTCAAAAACTCAACCAATCCATTGCAGAATGCCTCTACACAGGAATTATGACTGATACAGGCGGATTTAGATTTAGGTCCACAAGTGCCACAACTCATAGGATTATCGCTCAACTGATAGAACACGGTGCAGACCCTGCTAATATTACTTCAAACACTTGGGATACCAATACTATTTCAAGACTCAATCTATTATCTTTGATATTAGGAAGAATAGAATTGATAAAAAATGGAGAAATCGCCATTCTTTGGCTCAAACGCTCTGAACTACAAACGTATGGTTTCCAAAAGGGAGATACCGAAGGTTTTGTAAACTATGGACTTAGTTTACTTGGTGTAAAAGTTTCCGCTTTCTTTATGGAAGACCTTTATGAGGATTTTATAAAAATTTCATTTAGAAGTAAAGATACTGCTGATGTTAACCAGTTTGCTAGACAATATTTTAACGGAGGTGGACACATCAATGCAGCGGGAGGAAAGTACCATAAAAGTATAGAAGACACCATACAAGACTTTAAAGAAATAGCCCTACAATGGGACATTTAAGAGTTTTACCATAATTATAACCTAAAATAAAACCACCGAAATCTAAAAACTCGGTGGTTTTTTGTGGAGCTGGAGGGATTCGAACCCTCGTCCAAACAAGCAATACGCAAGCTTTCTACATGCTTAGTCTATTTTTAGTTTTCGTCATAAAGCAGACAACAGACCGCCAACTTTATGCTTATCTTTTAAGGTTTTCGTCCTTTAGCCAAAGCTTCTAAAGGCTTATTTCCGCATTTCCTATGCCTCATACTCGGACGCCGCAGAACAGAGCTTCCGTGAGACATCTTGTTTCCTTACTATACTTCGGGAAAAGGCTTATCCTACTAATACTTCGGATTAAGCAGCAAGAGCAAACTCTTCGTTGCCAGTTAAACTTTGTAGCAAGGGATTAAAGAGATCGCGCTACGGTTCTCTGCATGCTTACTTACCTACTGACCTTGCTGTCGAAACCAGTCAGCCCCCGTAAACTTTAGTCCGCAAAGATAGTAATTTTTCTATTTAGAGAATAAATCTTTAACCAAGTTTAAATAATAAGCGTTAAATAGTCTTAAAGTCTATTAACCTGCTGTTAAACCAACAACTCTATATTACTTTTTGAATTACATTTGAAAACTGCATAACTTTATATTAAAACTATGATGAAAGCTCTATATATTATCTTTCCTCTATTGCTCAATCAATCTTTATTTTCTCAAAAAATAATCACGGGGAAAGTTGTTAGTGAAAGTCATATTCCTTTAGGGAATACCCTTGTTATCAATATAACCACCAATCAACAAATCACCACGGATAACGATGGTGCCTTTAATATCCGTGCTTCTGAAAACGAAGAACTAAGATTTGTAAAATACGGCTATGAAAGAGCGGCTTATAAAGTATCTTCCAAAAGTTTTAATAATGAATTGAGCATAACATTACTCCCCTCTTACAAAGAAGTAGAAGAGGTACAATTAAATGTAAAAGCTACAGGTAACATAAAAGAAGACCTAAAACAATTCAAACCCAATAAAAATTTGGAGCAACTAAAATTGGATTTATTTATTGACTATAAGAAAACACCTTATAGCTATTACCAAAAATCAAAACTAGAAAATCCTATGCTTTTTACCCAACCCAAAGGAGAAGGATTCTCTTTAGGAAAAGTAAATAATAAATGGACACTACTAGATTTGCTTCAAATTCTGGATAAAGAGTTAGGAGAAGACTACTTTAAGGAACTCAATATAAACTATGACGAAAAAGATGCCTTCATTTATTTTGTACTTAAAGATTTTGACACGAAAGATATTTTAAAATACGGAAGATTAACTCCTAACCATCTTGTTCAGTTTATGATTTTAGCAGAACAAAAACGACCTCTTTTTCAAAAAAAATAAGTATTTCTTAGGCAACCTTTTATAATTTCTTGCGTCTTACTCTATAGAAAGCCTAAATAGATTTAATTTTTTAACACAGATAATCAATTAGTTAAAACAATTTACACAAAATATTTACTACTTTGTATTACATAATAGTAATTTATTTATATATCTTTGTATCAGAAAATAAAACTAATAATCTTAACAAAAGAGTCGGGTTTCACATTCATTTAAACTAATAACCACCGCTCGGCTCTTTTTAAAAAAAATGAAAGCTATGAGAAAGACTTATTTTTTACTCGGAATTTTGGTTTCTACAACCGCATTTTCACAAACCAATTCTAAAACCGATTCTACTAAAACTAAAAAGTTAGAAGAAGTTACAATCACCAAGAAATTCATTCAGCAAAAATCTGATAGAATGGTGTATAATGTAGCAGCATCTCCCGCAGCCAAAGGGAATACTGTTTTAGAACTTCTGCAAAAAACACCAACCGTTACTACTACAGATGGGAAAGAGTTTAAAATTTTAGGAAAGTCTAGCACCACCATCTTCATCAACGGAAGAAAAGCGAATATGAATGCTGATGCTTTGTTAGCTCTACTAAAAAGCACGCCTTCTGAAAACATTTCTAAGATAGAAGTTATTAGCGTTCCTGGTAGCGAGTACAATGTAGAAGGCGACACAGGCATCATTAACATCGTTATGAAAAAGAAAAATACCGATGGTTTTAATGGGGTTCTAAGAATGGAAAACGAACAAGCATTTTATAATAATACTTCATCTAACCTCAGCTTAAACTATAGAAAAAATAAACTCGGCATAAGCACAAGTCTAGGATATAGCGAAGACAACTATAAACAAAAGTTTACGATAGAGAACGGAACCTCTACAACCAAAACTCTTAGCCTTGTGGATATTGATATGCCTTCTCAAAGGACTAATTTCAATATTACCGCTGATTATGAACTCACTGAAAAGAGTAACTTAAACTTTAGTTTTAATTCTGGGCTTTCTTTTCAGAAAGAAGGCAAAACCACTTCTAACAACCAAGACTTCATCAATGGAAACTTATTCCAAATACGCCCATCGGAAGGGCTAGAGAAAGAAAACACTCAAAATTTCTCTACCGCTCTTAACTATGATTTAAAAACAGATAAAAATGGGAGCATACTAAAAATCAACCTATCTCACCTCAAATTTAACCGACAAAACAACAGCAATTTACTATTTTATTCTGGCGTAGGCAATAATGCCGCTTCTCTTAATTCGGCTATGAATCAAGAGGCGCCTCAAAACATCAATAATACCTCTGGATTTTTAGATTACATTTGGAAACTCAAAGATAATTCTACTCTATCCGTAGGCGGAAACTTTGGCACTACCAAAACAGATAACAATACTATTTTTGATATTGCTGCTTCGGATTTGGTATTTTATAGAAGTAATGCATTAAGCAACCACTTTATTTATCAAGAAAAGATAGGTGCTTTCTATACCAACTACGAGAGAAATTTTGGCGAAAAACTTTCTACAAAAGTAGGCTTACGATACGAAATGACCGCTACACAAGGTGATGTAGAAGGAAAAAATGACCCTTATTATCATTTCAAAAATAATTACAGTAATTTGCTTCCATTCCTTAATTTGGCTTATCAGGCTAATGATAATCATTCTATCAGCTACTCTTTTTCTAGCCGAGTACGAAGACCTTCGTTTTGGGAACTCAATCCTGTAAGAATGTACACCACAGAAACGAACTTTGGGCAAAACAACCCTTTTATGAAAGCCTCTACCAGCTACAACCAACAGCTAATGTATATGTTTAAAAGTACTTATTTCCTAAGCCTTAGCCAAAACTATACTAAAGATGCAGCCACTCAAATACCTTTACAAAAAACCACTGGCAACATTACGGAGCTGAGATATATAAGAACTAACTATGGTAACAAAAACCAACTATCTGCAAGTATAGGTATGCAAAAAGCCTTCTTTAATGGTAGATGGATGGGAAGTTTTAACGCTACTGGAGTTTATACCCGTTTTAGTGGTAGTGTAAGCAAAGACCCTCTAAATCAAGAAGTTTTCCCTACTTATGTTGTGGATAGAACTACCGAATATATAGTATTAAGTTCTAACAACCAAATTGCTCTTAACAAAGCTAAAAATCTTTGGTTAGATGTAGATTACTTTTGGATTTCTAAACAAAAAATGGAAATAGGAACTATCGGTGCTCTACAAAAGCTAGACCTCTCCATAAAAAAGAATTGGGAAAACTGGACTTTTCGTTTTACAGCGAGTGATGTATTTAATACAATGGGATACATTCGTGTAAAAAACCAACAAGAGAATGGATACATTAGTGATGTTACCCAAAGACAATATAACCAAACTTATGCTCTTTCAGTTACTTACAATTTCGGAAACCAAAAGGTTAAAAAAGTAAAGAAAAACGAAAACTCTAATAACGATATCCAAAATAGAACTGGGAAATAACGGTCAGTTCTACTTTAAAACATATACAAAATCTACAAAGCCTAAGTGTAACGCTTGGGTTTTTCTTTTTTAACAAAACTTAACCTTATGTTAAAACTCTCTTAATATCTTTTAACAGCATAGTTTATAGTTTTGGCCCAAAATCAAGCAGGTATTTATGAAAAAAAATCGTTTATGTATTATTGGGCTCATTTGTATGATAATGGGAAAAATAGATGCCCAACAAAATGAAAAAGAGCATCAAATCAATGAAGTAGTAATTTCTTCTCTAGGAATTAAAAAGGAAAAGAAAAAAACAGCAAACGCTATACAGGCTCTATCTGGTTCGGAACTTACCGAGGTTAAAACGGTAAATCCTTTAGACAATCTTTCTGGAAAAGTATCTGGTGTCCAAATTACCGCAGGAACTTCTGGCGTTGCTAGTTCATCAAGAATTGTCATAAGAGGTGATAACTCTCTTAACATCAACAATAATTCGCCAATGTTTATTATTGATGGAATACCTATCTCTAACCGTATTTTTGGAGTTGGAGGCTCACCAACCAATCAAGGAGACCTTCCATCTGACTATGGAAGTGGCATTATGGACATCAATCCTGAAGATATTGAAAATATGTCCGTATTAAAAGGTGGTGCCGCCGCACTATATGGCTCCAGAGCCGCAAACGGAGTTATTATGATTACCACCAAAAAGGGACAAAAGGGACGCAAATTTGCAGTGAACTACAATTCTTCTTTTATGTTCCAAAATCCTATTCTTCCCGAGTTCCAATCGGTATATGGACAAGGAGGCACCAATAGTGCAGGAGAAAGATTTCAACTATTAAATGGTTTAGGAGAAAATTATGGACCAAAGTTTGACCCTAATTTATACCTTCTTCAAAACGGCTCTCCAGAATATGCCGATGGTGTAAAAATACCTTTTGTTAGAAGATATGATTTAAGAGATATTTTCAAAACAGGAACTCAAATCGTAAACAACATAAGCGTACAAGGAACTACCGACGATATTTCTTATCGTATATCTTATACCAATAATCAAAACGAAGGTTATATCCCAAACACTAATTTACATAAAAATACATTCTCAACCCACAGTACCTTTAAACTAACACCTAAGTTTGACTTATCTACTAGCCTAAATTTCGTGAATACTAAAAGTGATAATGTCCCCGTAACAGGATATGGTTCGCAAGGACTTATGTATGTACTGTATTGGAATCATCTAAATAACGATTTAAAATGGGCAAAAAACTATTGGCTAGAACCTGGAGTAAAACAAAACTACTCCCTAGGGTGGGCAGATAACCCTTATTTAATCGCCAATGAGAACATCAATGCCTTTAATAGAGACCGATTTTTTGGTAGCATTCAGCTAGACTATAAGATTAATCAAAACTTCTCTGCCCTCATAAGAACTGGACTAGATTATCAAAATGAAGATAGAACTTCTAGAAGACCTATGGCATCTCATAGGTATAGAAAGGGAATGCTAAGGCTACAGGACCTCAACTTTAATGAAGTAAATGTGGACATGCTCCTAAAATATCAAAATAAATTTGGTGATTTTGAGCTAGATGTACTAGGCGGCTTGAGTAGAATGGATAGAAAACTTAGTGAAAAGTTTCTGCAATCCAACGCTTTAATGACCCACGGCATCTACTCTCTAAACAATACACAGAATTTTGTATCTAGATACAGCGAATTTACCCAAGAAAGAATTAATTCTGTTTTGGGAAGTATCAATTTGGGATATAAAGATTATGCATTTTTAGAAGTAACCGCCCGTAACGATTGGTTCTCTACCCTGCCCACAAATAAAAACACTTATCTCTATCCATCAGCCTCTTTCAGTTGGCTACTCAATAAATCTTTAAATATGGGTAGAGCCATCAATCTGCTCAAAATAAGAACCAACTGGGCGATTATTGCCAATGGAACCTCTCCCGAATTTTTACAAAAAAAATATCTTTCTGGAGGTTTACTAGGTACTGTTACCAATCCTACAGTAGCTCCAAATACAGACATAAAGCCTGAAACTACCACCACAAAAGAAGTCGGACTAGAGTTTATTGGATTTAAAAACAGACTAGAGTTTAATGCTTCTTTCTACCAAAACGCAACCAAAAACCAAATTATCCCTGTAAGAATATCCGACGCCACAGGATATAATGCCAACCTAGTAAATGCTGGTTTGGTGGAAAACCAAGGTATAGAAGCCTTCCTAAGATGGACAGCCGTAAAATCTAAAAACTTTATGTGGAATATGAGTTTCAACTTTACTAGAAACAGAGGCTGGGTTAGAGAGCTTTACAAAGATTTGCAATCTTATATTATCGCTGAAGGTCCTGCAGATGTAACCATAGAAGCTAGACCTGGTGGAAGAATGGGCGATATATATGGTTATGTATTTAAAAGAACTAATGACGGTCAAATTATCTTTAACGAAGGACTCCCTGTACTATCGAACACCAAAGAACGCATAGGAAACTACAATCCTGATTTTATGCTAGGCTTTAGAAATCAATTCAATTATAAAAACTTCTCACTCGGAGTTCTATTTGATATTAGAAAAGGAGGTGTCATCTATTCTTACACCAATGCCATAGGTGGAGAGTCTGGCGTACTACCATATACACTAGAAGGGAGAGAAACAGGTATCATAGGTAAAGGGGTTAAACTAGAAAACGGCACATATGTTCCTAACGATGTCAGAGTATATCCAGAAAAATATTATCATTTTGGAGGCTATTACACTAGAAACAACGCTGAGTCTAACTCGTTTGATGCTTCGTTCATTAAATTAAGAGAAGTTAGCCTTGGATACTCATTGCCAAAAGAGTGGATAAAATCTGCTGGAATGGAAGAGTTACATATCTCTTTAGTTGGTAGAAATCTCCTAAGATGGACTAAAACACCTCAACATATAGACCCAGAATCTATGGCTATGTCTGGTGGTACTCTGCTACCAGGTATGGAGGTAATGCAATATCCTGTAGCTATAGGGTACGGCGTAAACTTTAATATTAAATTCTAAATCAAGGAAAAAATGAAAAAAATATTTTTAATCTTAACCAGTACTTTTGTCTTCAATTCCTGCACTAGAGGTTTTGAGGAAATGAACAAAGATAAAGATAATTTTACCGAAGAAACGGTAAGTGTAAATCTATTATTACCCAATATTCTTTATCGCATAGCAGATACCAATGTAGACAATAATTTTAGTCTAGGCAATAAAGTATCACAAATGATTAGCTACATACAATATAACCAAATAGATACTTATACATGGACTGCCAATGATAGTTATTGGAAACTTTATGGACAAATAGAAAACCTCAACGATATAGAATACATAGGCAAAAAATCTCATAAAGAAGAATACATAGGTGTGGCTAAGGTGTTAAAAGCTTTTATTTTTACTCAAATGTCCGATGCCTATGGTCCTATCCCTATGTCCGAAGCAGGACAGTACAAACAAGGAATACTTACTCCAAAGTATGACTCTCAAGAAGAAGTTTACAAAGGTGCAAACCAAATGCTCAAAGAAGCCAACCAAATACTAAAAAAAGGAGCAACAATAGAGGGTGACAAACTCTACGGAGGCGATATAAGTAAATGGCGAAAATTCGCCAATTCTTTACGTCTAAGGGTTCTAATAAAAACAATGAATAAAAAAGACGTAAGTTCAGAAATTAGAGAAATCCTCTCCAATCCTAACGAATATCCAATATTCAAATCCAACCAAGATGCTGCAATCTATTATTATTCAGGCGTTGGAAATGATGTTTCTCCTTACTCCGCTGGTAGAGGCAGAGTTTATGAAATTGAGCAACTTACAGCCTTATCTACCACAATGTTAGACTTAGCAAAAAAATACAACGACCCTAGAATTGACACTTGGTACAACAAACCTCAAAATAGTAGCCATACAGAACACAAAGCCATCAAGCCAGGTTCTTATTCCACTGACTACAGAAACCTCTCTATGCTTAACCTAAATTTCCATTACAATCCTACCCTAATTAAAGGAATTTTAATGACTTACTCCGAGCTAGAGTTCATTTTAGCAGAAATGGCAGAAAAAGGTTGGGTAAACCTTCCTGCAAAGCAACATTACGAAAACGGAGTCAAAGCTAGTTTTGAATTCTGGAATACCGCAATGCCTCAAAACTATCTTACAGAAACTGCTGCTTATACAGGAGACAAACTTGTATTGATAGCAGAACAAAAATGGTTAGCGTTCTTTTGGAATGGCTTTGAGGCGTGGAACGATTTTAAAAGAACAGGATTACCTCAACTGAAACCAAGTGAAGGCAATACTAACGGTAACAAAATACCATCAAGGCTAATATATCCTTCTATTGAACAATCTGTAAATAGAGATAATTATCAAAAAGCCTCTAATCTACTAGGTGGAGATAATATTAATTCTAAAATGTGGTGGCAAAACTAAACTTCTAAATTTTAAACCAAAATAAACAATGACATTACTAAAAAAATTACTTTCAATATCTATATTTTCTGGACTACTCATTGCTAATGCTCAAGAGAAATTTACCATAGGAATAGCCTCTTGTTCTAAACAAGATAAAGACTTATCACTATTAGATAAAGTGGTTGAAAAGAAACCCAACTTATTTATATGGATGGGAGATAACATCTATGGAGACACCTACGATATGAAGGTTCTAGAAGCTAAGTATCAAAAATTAACCAACAATCCTCATTTTAAAAACCTAAAGAAAAATGTTCCGATGCTATCTACTTGGGACGACCACGACTATGGCTGGAATGATGCGGGGAAAGAATACCCTCACAAAGAAGCTTCTAAAGCCTTGTTTTTAAAATATTGGGAGGTTAATAATAAATTCAGACAGACTAACCCTAACGGTATTTATGGAGTAGAATATTTCACTTTTAAAAACAAAAAAATTCAAATCATTATTTTAGACACTAGATTTAATCGTGATGCTCTTTGTAAATTTGAAAGTACAATGCCTTTCGGAAAGAACGACTATGTTCCGTGCCGAGATACTTCTAAAAGTTTTCTAGGAGAAGCTCAATGGAACTGGCTAGAGGAAATTCTAAAAACTCCTGCAGATTTAAGGATTTTGGTTTCTAGTATCCAGTTCTCACACGAATACAATGGTTGGGAATCTTGGACAAACCTTCCTAGCCAACAACAAAAAATGATGGATTTAATTAAAAAAACTAAAGCCGAAAATCTTTTTGTAATATCTGGAGATGTACATTGGGGAGAGTTATCAAAGTACAGCCTACCCAACCAATATCCTATCTATGATTTAACGTCTAGTGGATTAACCGAAAAATGGCCGTCCCTAGAGCCTAATAAATTTAGAATAGGAGAAGCTGTTGTAGAACCCAACTACGGAATAATAGAGTACGATGGAGAGAACCAAATCACATTTAAACTCTATGACCACAAAGATATTCTAAAGCTAAATTATCAACTAGATTTAGAGACTTTAAAATTTAAATAAAATACTATTTTTTTAGACTAAAAGTAGAGGCTCCATTTTTTGAAGCCTCTTTTTTGTTATTCTAAAACTCTATTTCATCTTCTGGATGAAGGTGTTCATAATCCGCTTTCATTAGAGCGTCGTAATCTTTTTTGTCTTCCTTAGCCAGTTTTCTTTCCAGTTTTACTACAATTAAGTATACCACTGGAACAATTACTAATGTAAGGAATAATGATGATAATAACCCTCCGATAATTACAATAGCCAAACCGTTATTCATCTCTGCTGCTGCTCCCGAAGCCATCGCGATAGGAAGCATACCAAACACCATCGCTATCGTAGTCATCAAAATAGGACGAAGTCTAGCGTGGTTGGCTTGTATTAAAGCATCTTCTATGGTTTCACCTTGCTCTAATCTATGGTTAGCAAAATCTACCAAGAGAATGGCATTCTTCGCCACCAAACCAATCAACATAATAATCCCTAAAATGGTAAAGATATTTAAACTCTGATTGGTAAGAGCCAATGCCCACAACGCTCCAATAAAAGAAAGAGGAATGGAAAATAGTACAATAAATGGTTTTACAAAATCGTCATAAAGCACTACCATAATCATATATACTAATAATATTGCCGCTAGTAATGCATACCCTAGAGAGCCAAAACCTTCACTTTGGTTTTCCATATTACCACCCCATACCCATTTTACGCTGGCAGGTTTCTTTACATTTTCTAACTTGGCAAGCCATTCGTTAGCCACAGCTCCCATACTTTTACCTATGGTTTGGGCTTGTATAGTAACAGCTGGTGAACGGTCGTATCTCTCCAAAACGGCAGGACCAGAAGAGAAGTCAACCACAGCAAATTGTGATAATTTTATCCTCTGCCCTTGAGCATTGGTAAACTCAATATTTCTCACATCATCTATACTACCTCTTTTAGATTCGTCTAAGATGATATTGATGTCGTATTCACTATTTCCTGTACGGAATTTATTATCGGTATTTCCACTAAAAGCCGTTCTCAATGTCTGCCCTACGGTTGCTACATTAAGACCTAGAGCCGTCATTTTATCTCTGTCTACATTTACCGAAATCTCTGGGTTACCTTCTTCTACACTCAGTTTCACTTCCGTGGCACCTTCTATAGATTTCAATGCTTTTTCTGCTTCTTTAGCATAGCCTAAAGCTTCATCTAATGTAGTCCCCATTACTGTCATCTGTAATGGTGCTTGTTCTGCCCCCATAAGTCCCATAGGTACGGTAGTTACTTTTGCACCAACCAAAATAGGCTCCAGCTCTCGTTTTATTTTTGCAGCAAAAACATTACTTGGCTCACTTCTTTTAGATTTATCTATAAGTTTAACATTAATTTCTGACTTATACGGCGTAGACTGTACTGCTCCCATACCACCACTAGACTGCCCCACTGTGGTAATCATTGTAGCTACATTAGAATTTTTAGCAAGATAGTTTTCTGCCTTTTGAGTCATAAAGTTGGTTTGCTCTATAGAAACATCTTTTGGCATTTCTATTTGAACCAAAAACTCTCCTTTATCTGTTCTAGGGAAAAAGTCTGACCCAATGTAGCCCATTACAAGCAGTGCAATAGAACTTACAAAAAGTAAGAAGGTTACAACAAAGGTTTTAATCTTATTATTAAGACACCATTTAAGTAAATCCGTTACGAAATGAGTGAACTTAGTTAAACCATCTTCAAAAGTGTAAATTACTTTACCAAAGATAGAGTCCTTGCTAATCAGCTCGAGTTTACCAAAACGAGAGAACAACCAAGGTACTACGGTGAACGACACTAATAAAGACAACATTGTAGCTATAACTACCGTTACACAAAACTGTCTGATAATATCAGATACCAAACCGCTACTTAAAGCTATAGGTAAAAATACCACCACAATTACCAAAGTAATAGCAGTAACGGTAAAGCCTATTTCTTTAGCTCCATCATACGCCGCACGAACTTTATTCTTACCCATCTCCATATGACGGTGGATATTCTCTATTACCACAATGGCATCGTCTACCAATATTCCTACTACCAAAGATAACGCGAGTAAACTCATCAAATTGAGCGAGAACCCAAACAACGCTATCCCTATAAATGTTGCAATAAGAGAGGTAGGAATAGCCACCATTACGATAAGAGCATTCCTAAAACTATGCAAGAAAAACAACATCACAAACGCCACCAACGCCACCGCAATAAGTAAATCCTTCAGCACCGAATCCGCCGCCGCAAGTGTGAATACCGAAGTATCATTAGCCAAATTGATTTTAAGCCCTTGGTCTTTATATTGCTCTTCTATAACTTTCATTTTCTTCTGAACCAACTCACTCATTGTAACGGCGTTGGCATCAGTTTGTTTCTGAACTTGAAGTAACAAGGTGTTCTGTTGATTGATACGAGCAATTTTTTCTACCTTTTTCTGAGTATCTTGTACTTCGGCAACATCAGAAAGTTTAATGTTAATACCATTCATAGAGGCAATGGTAAGGTTTCTAAGCTCTTCTACCGAAGCTATCTTCCCTGAAAGACGGATAAGTGTAGAGTTATCTCTGGTCTGCAAATTTCCTGTTGGGAAATCTAGGTTAGATGCTGTAATTATCTGAACCACCTGCGGAATGCTAAGCCCATAGCCTTGTAATTTACTAGGGTCTAAATTGATACGAATTTCTCGCTCTTGTCCTCCCACAATATTTACCTTAGCAACACCTGAGATTCTAGAAAATTCTGGTTGAATTTTTTGGTCTATCAAATCATAAAGTTCATTTTCAGATAAGTTGGCGGTAACCCCCATACTTACAACAGGTAAGTCTGAAAGTGAAAATTGTGATAACGAAGGCTCTTTAACCCCGTCAGGAAGGTTTGACCTAATGGCATTGATTTTCCTTTGAGTATCATTCATTGCGAAGTCTGTATTAACATCATTATTAAACTGAATGATAACAATGGAAAGACTTTCGTAAGATTTAGTTTGTATTTTCTTTACCCCTTCTAGTGCAGAAACGGCATCTTCTATTTTTTTGGACACTGTATTCTCTACCTCGGTAGGAGATGCCCCTGGATATATGGTAGCCACAGTAACTACCTTTACTTCAAACTTGGGTACTAGCTCATAATTAAGTTGTTTATAACTAAACAATCCTCCTATGAGAAGTAGTGCCAAGATTACAATAACTAAACTGGGTCTTTTTATGGATACTTCTGCTAATTTCATCTTATATTTCTATATGTTAAGTCATTAAAGAATCAAAATAATGTCATCTCTGAGTCTTTAAATCCAAATGATTATTTTAATACTTTAACTTTGGTTCCATCTGCTAAGTTGATTTGCCCACTGGTTACTACCATATCTCCTGCATTAAGCCCTCCTGTAACCTCTACTTTATCACCATAGTTAGCACCACTTTGGATTTTAGTAAGATGAGCTACACCGTTTCTCACCACAAAGACTAAATTATCACTCACACCACCTACGAAAGCATTTCTAGGAATACTCAAAATTTCTTTTGCTCCAGTTCTGTCAAATGTTGCCGTCCCGTACATTCCTGCTTTCAAAATATTAGAAGCATTATTGATTGTAATCTCTACAGGGAATTTAAGAGCTCCATTAGATGCAGGTGCAATAAAAGATACTTGCCCATCTATCTCAGCATCTACCACGCTAGGCTTTACTTTTACCGTATTACCAACTGCTAATTGTGTTACTTGAGATTCATCTACCTCTACTTTTAGTTTAAGTGATGAAATATCTACCACCTGTACAATAGGTGTACCTGCTCCCACAACACTACCTAGCTCTACCATTTTTTGATTAACGATACCACTTACTTTGGACACTACATTAGTATCACCAGACATAAGCTGTGCCGACTGCACCTGTGCTCTAGCATTTTTCACCTGCAATCTCGCTTGGTCTAGTTGTAATGCTGTTACTCCACCTGTTTTATAAGCAGCTTCAAAACGGTTAAGTGCCGAAATAGCTTGGTCTAAATTAGCTTGAGCATTGCTTACATTTACATTAATTTTATCTCCTTTGAGCTTAGCTATTACTTGCCCTGCTCTTACATAACTACCCTCCTTTACATAGAGAGCTACCAATTGTCCACCCATTTCTGCAGAAATATTTGCCTGTGTTTTTGGTAAAAAAGTACCATTAACACTAAAAGCACCTCCAATTTCCTCTCTTTTTACAGCTTCTGCTTTTACCGCTATTTCGTTATTTTTTTCTGCTACAATATTTACCTGCTCTTGGTTATTAGCTTTATTTTTTTGAAGAATAAAGAAAAAGCCTACAGCTACGCCTACTACCGCTATAATAGATAATAATGTTTTTTTATTCATGATGATTTATTTTTCTGTTAAAGTTCTTAGTTTACCTTGTGATTTTAGAAGTTCTATTTCTGCCAATTTATAATCTAGTTTAGATTTTGTGAGGTTATTTTTCGCATCAGCTAAATCTCTTTCTGCTC
Source organism: Riemerella anatipestifer ATCC 11845 = DSM 15868 (assembly GCF_000252855.1). Classification (NCBI taxonomy): domain Bacteria; kingdom Pseudomonadati; phylum Bacteroidota; class Flavobacteriia; order Flavobacteriales; family Weeksellaceae; genus Riemerella; species Riemerella anatipestifer. The sequence continues at coordinate 1,266,611 of NC_017045.1, forward strand.
CCAAAATATCATTAAGCGTAGCCAAACCATACTGATAATTAGCTCTTGTATTCGCCATAACCTCTTCTGCTAGCCTTACATTATTCTCTTGGTTTTTAATGGTGATACTGCTATTTTCTAATTGAGTTTTTGCGTTCTTATAAGCCAAATCTAACCCTAACTGAATTTCCCTTAGGTCAGCTTGTGCCTTTTCTATATCTATTTTGTCTTTTTCTATTTTTGATTTAGTAGAAAATCCATTAAAAACAGGAATACTAATATTGAGACCTATTGAGGCTATATCTGACCAATAGACCTTATCTTTTTCCCCATGCCACCAAGGCATTTTAGCTCCTTGACCTAGCCATCCATAGTTAGCAATTAGAGTTGCTGTTGGATAATATTCGGATTCCGAAGCTTTTTTCTTCCAATTAAGTAGTTCTAGCTGTTTCTTCAACACTTTAAGTTCTGTTCTTTCAGAAAAATCTGAATTAGAATTTTCCGAAATAAGTACAGACGGCTCAAAGCTCTGCTCTGGAAGTTCTATCTCTTGTTCCATAGGCATTCCTACCATAAACTTGAGTGCATTTTTACTCAGCTGTACGGCATTGATAAGCTGTTGCTGATTTGCCTTTACATTATTAGACGAAACTAGAGCTCGGTCATAGTCTATTTTCTTTGCTAAACCAGCATCATATAACCCTTTAATAATCTTAACTGTTTGCTCTACTATCTTTAGATTATCTTGCAGATTTTGTAACATTTGCTCTGTCTGATAAACTTGATAATAGGCATTAGCCACCTTTTCTATAATCTGCTCTTCCGTAAGTTGTGCATTGATGAGATAAAACTCCTTAGTAGATTTAGCCGCTTTTAACCCCGTAAAAACCGTTTGGTTAAAAAGTACCTGCTGAAGTTGAGCCATATGAGTAGACTGCCATCTTTGCCCTAGTGTAAGTCTCATAGTTTGAGTAGGGTTTACAAAATTAGGCATAATAACTTCCTGTAACAAAGGGTTATAGGTAGTATTATTATTGATAATTATCTTTGGAAAAGCATTGGCTTTAACCTCCGCTATTTCGGCATCACCTCTTTTTATGTTTAGTCTAGCCTTTTCGGCATCTGCTTTATGCTCCATGGCGTGATTTATAGCTTCAGACAGAGACAACATTCTTGACTCCTGAGCTGAAAAGGCACCCTGAAAAAATAAAGCCACAAGACTTATAATTTTAATGCTATTTTTCATTGTTATATGTTAGTTGATTTAAAAATTCTTTTCCTTTGGGAGTTACTATAGCATTGAGATAAAACCTAACCACCCCTTGACAATAGTTACTCCTACCTATCTTCTGTTCCTCTTCGAAAAGAGGTGAGCTATCAAAGGCAAACATCAGCTCTAAAAAATACTTAGCATAGGTTTCTATATCAAAGTCTTTTTCATAAAGCCCTTGTTCTCTACCTTTAATAACATTATGCTTAAATATCTCGTAAATACCTTTATAGACATTCACAATGTGCATATTGTAGATTTCTGGGTAATATTTGATGAGCTGCCTTACGAAAACAGTCCTGTTATTCTCAGAAATCTGTTCTATCTTAGGCTCTCTCAGAAGCATTTTTTCTATTGGGTTTAGACTTTTCTCCTCCTCTGCTTTAAGTTGTTCCAAAAGCTGTTTCAACAGAAAATCTAACACCTCTTCTAGCAACACTTCCTTGTTCTTATAGTTTTGGTATAGTGTTTTTTTAGATATAGAAAATGCCTTAGCTATATCGTCCATAGTGAGGGACTTAGCTCCGTTCTGAACAAAAAGCTCTGAGACTTTTTTCAAAAAAAAAATTCTGTCTTCCATAATTTTACGCTGCAAATATAGGATAAAAAACTAAAAAACAAAAAAAGTTTCCAAGTTTATTTATTTTTCTTGTTCTACTGCAGCAATTTTTCAGTCCTGAAAAAACATTATCTTTGTGAAAAATATTTTTATGCAAACCACTAATACTGTTTTAATGATAGAGCCTGTGGCATTTGGCTATAATGCACAGACCGCTGAGAATAATTATTTCCAAGTTAATTCCGAAAATGCAGATACTCAATCTAAAGCCTTACAAGAGTTTAAAAATTTTGTGGAGAAACTTCGTTCTAAAGGCATTACTGTTATAAGCATACAAGACACTTTAGAACCACACACACCCGACTCTATTTTCCCAAACAACTGGGTGAGTTTTGGTGCTGACGGAAGAGTTATCCTCTACCCTATGTACGCTCCTAATAGAAGAGACGAACGCCGTATGGATATTTTAGAAAATCTTAAAACCCAAGGATTCAAAATAAATGAAGTTGTAGATTTAACCTCTTCTGAAAAAGACAATGTTTTTCTAGAAGGTACAGGCAGTATTATTTTTGACCATGATAATAAATTGGCTTATGGCTCAGTTTCGTTAAGGTTAGACGAAAAGCTTTTCCGTGAGTTTTGTGAGAAGTTTGGTTATACACCTGTGGTTTTCCACTCTTACCAAACAGCTGGTACAGAAAGATTGCCTATCTACCATACCAATGTGATGATGTGCGTTGCAGACCGCTTTGTGGTCATCTGCCTAGATTGTATTGACGACCTTGAGGAACGCCAAAATGTGGTAGATACAATTAAAAAATCAGGAAAAGAAATTATAGAAATATCCGAAGAGCAAATGCAAAATTTTGCTGGAAACATGCTTCAGGTACACAATGATGAAGGAAAGAAATTTTTGGTAATGAGCCAAAGTGCCTACCAATCTCTTTCTCCTAGCCAAATAGAAAGTATAGAAAAATACTCAGAAATTATTTACTCTGACCTTAGCACTATAGAAACCAACGGCGGCGGTAGTGCAAGATGTATGCTTGCAGAAGTTTTCTTACCCAAATAAAAACAAGAAGGTTATAAAAGTAAATAGGCGAAAATCTGCTCTAGATTTTCGCCTATTTTTATCTATAATCCGTAAGTATCGTAAGATTCTGGACTGAATAAAGTCTTAATTTTTATATTAGACTTAACAGGAAGTCCGTTACAGGTTGCTGGTTTCCAAGCTTTCTTAACACGCTTTATTGCATATCTTACATCTGTTTGAAAATAATCATCATTCTTTAATCTCGGAAGCACTTCTGTTTTACCAACTCTTCCTTTTTCATCTATTTCCAAATTGATAGAGAATAACCCTTTGGCATAATAGGTATCTTTATCCAAATAAGCCACTAAATATTTTGCTAAGTCTTTAGAAAAAAGTGCATCTCCTCCTTCAAATCTAGCATGCTCATAGTTTGAAAAACATTTATTATCAGCTACAAATATCGGCTTACTTATTTTAACAAGAATGTGAGTATTAGTTCCTCCAAAGAAATTATAACCCTCTTGCATATCCTCTATATCCTGCCCAAATGCAGCAGTTGAAATCAAATAAAATAATAATAGAACTAACTTTTTCATACTCCTTCTCTTTTCAAAATTCTTAGTGTAAAGGTACAAAAAATGCCGCTCTAAAAACGGCATTTTACTTATTAAATCACCTCTATTTGATTTCTTAATAAGTCTTCAAACTCATCTCTTTTTCTTATCAAGTGAGCCTTACCATCTAACCAAAATACCTCTGCAGGCTTAAGTCTAGAATTAAAATTAGAACTCATCTCAAAACCATAAGCTCCTGCATTTCTGAATACTAAAATATCACCTTCTCTCACTTCATTTATTTTTCTATCCCAAGCAAATGTATCTGTTTCACAAATATTTCCTACTACAGTATAGATTCTTTCTGGTCCGTTAGGGTTAGATAAGTTTTCTATTTTATGATAAGAATCATAGAACATTGGGCGAATTAAATGGTTAAACCCAGAATTAACACCGACAAACACCGTTGCTGTAGTTTGCTTAATGACATTAGATTTCACTAAAAAATGTCCACTTTTTCCTACTAAAAACTTACCTGGTTCAAACCAAAGTTGAAGCTCTTTACCTTGCTCTTCGTTAAACTTAGCTAAAGCCTTTTCTACTTTTTTACCAAGGCTTTTAACATCAGTCTCCATATCTCCCTCTTGATAAGGGATTTTAAAGCCACTTCCCATATCTATATACTTAAGGTTAGGGAAATGCTCCGCCAATTCAAACATAATTTCTAGACCTTGTAAAAATACATCAGGGTCTTTAATCTCGCTTCCTGTATGCATATGAAGCCCCTCTACATTAAGCCCTGTGGTCTTAGCTACTCTCTCAATATGACGCATCTGGTGAATAGAAATTCCAAATTTGGAATCTATATGCCCTGTAGAAATTTTATAATTACCTCCTGCAAAAATATGCGGATTTACCCTTACAAAAATAGGGTAAGAACCTCCAAATTTAGTCCCAAACTGCTCTAGGATAGAAATATTATCAATATTGATGTGTACGCCTAATTCTACTGCCTCTTCTACCTCCGAAATATCCACGGAATTAGGTGTAAACAAAATCCTATCTTTAGAAAAACCTGCCTTCAAGCCTAGTTTAACTTCGTTAATAGATACACAATCTAAAGAAGCTCCTAGCTTTTCTACATATTTAAGTATATTGATATTTGTAAGTGCCTTAGCTGCATAGAAAAATCTCGTTTTCTCCGAAAACGAAGAAGTTAATTTTTCATACTGTTGCTTAATAGACTCTGCATCATATACATACACAGGTGTACCGAATTCTTCTGCTACACTCAGCAAATTCTGATTGGTTATCATAACATTATAATTATTGTAAAGTTATTGTATTTGGTTTACTTCCACTTGTCCCACTTACCATCTATATCTTTAGGAGCAAATACAGACATAAGACTCTTAAGCTCTGTCATATTTACGGAAGCATTGTTACCGCTATTGAAAATATTATAGATTTCGTCCTTTTTTGTATCAATAAAAATATTGAAAGGATAATTCATTTGAAACCCATTTTCGTAAGTTCTAAGATTTAACAAAGCATCAGCCACAGCCTTTTTAGAATTACTATTGGTATTTAGGTTGTACATATTATCTAAGCCTTGACGATGATATTGATAAAATGCCTGTCTAAAAGCAGAAAAATCTGATTTTAGGATATTATCTATCAATGCCCCTCGTGTCCTTTGTCCTTCCATTTGCGACCACCCTTTATAATTTTGATTTTGAGAGTTTTGAGCAATTTTTTGTGATTTTTCAAACCAAGGTTCGCCACCTTTATTCTGGAAAGAATCTGCATCGTAACCCAAAATAAGGTAAACATAGAAGCTTACCACATCTATTAGATTTTTGCCTGAAAATTGTCTTTCATTAAAAATTAAATTCTCATTTTCGGCATATTCAAAACTAAAGTTAGTGTCGTTGATATTGAGAAGCGGACTTTCATATTGTGTATTAAACACGGGACGAGTAGATTGCACCACCAAACTACCTCTAAACGAATTATTACCCGTTCTTTCCGAGATAATAATGGCAAAGTTGCATTTTATTTTTTCAAAATTCTGAAGTTTTTTCCCTGTCCAACTGGTATTATTTATAAACTCTCTTAAGTTTTTTTCTAGCGTCTTAAATACTTGTGTATTGCTCCCTCCTACCTGTGCAAAATTAATCTGCACATTAGCGTGAAGCTCTTGCCCAAAAGCCAAAGCTCCAAAAAGAATTCCAAAAAAAGCGATTATTTTTTTCATATCAAAAACTTATAAACCAAGTATTTCTAACGCTCAAAAAGAGAATATATTTTCTCAGTTAAGGTGAGGTTGCTCGTTATGTCTCAAACATACTTCCGCTTGAGGATATTTTTCTCTGATGAAATCTGCAGTTTTAATCGCTGCATACACAGAACGATGTTGACCTCCCGTACAACCAAAGGAAACTTGTAAACTCTCAAACCCTCTTGCTAAATAATCTTCTATGTTTATAGAAATGATTTTTTGTGCCAAATCCAAAAACTGAGGCATTTTAGTTTTTTCTTCTAGATAGAGTTGTACCTCCTGCTCTGCTCCTGTTTTAGTCTTATACTCTTCTTGTCTACCAGGGTTTAAGATGCCTCTACAGTCAAACACAAAACCGCCTCCATTATCTGTATCATCTTTAGGAATACCTCCTTTCTTATAGGAAAAGCTATATACTTTTATCTTTAATTTATTCTGTTCCATTATCCTATATTTTCTTCCTCACCTTTCATTTTCTCTGCATTTTCTGCCATAATTAAGGCATCTAGCATCTCTTGAATATCACCATTCATAAAATTATCCAAGTTGTAAATAGACTTGTTAATTCTATGGTCTGTAACTCGCCCTTGAGGATAGTTGTATGTTCTAATTTTAGCCGAACGGTCTCCCGTAGAAACCATCGTTTTTCTTTGAGCCGCAATATCTCCTTGTACTTTTTGCAACTCTATATCGTAAAGTTTTGTTCTAAGCATTTCCATTGCTAACTCTCTGTTTGCCAACTGAGAACGAGCTTGCTGACACACTACTACAATACCTGTAGGTTTATGCGTAAGCTGTACCTTAGTTTCTACTTTATTTACATTCTGCCCTCCTGCACCTCCAGAGCGAGAAGTTTGCATTTCTATATCAGCAGGATTGATTTCCACATCTACCTCTTCAGCTTCAGGCAATACCGCCACCGTAATTGCAGAAGTATGTACTCGCCCTTGAGATTCTGTCTCTGGAACTCTCTGTACACGGTGCACACCAGATTCAAACTTCATAATACCATAAACGCCATCTCCCTCCACTCGCATAATGAGTTCTTTATATCCCTTTGATGCTTCGTTAGAATCAGTTACTTCATGCTTCCAACCCTTAGACTTAAAATACATGGTGTACATTCTGTAAACATCTTCAACAAAGATAGCCGATTCATCTCCTCCCGTTCCCGCACGAAGTTCTACCATTACATTCTTATCATCTGCTGGGTCCTTTGGAATGAGTAAGTATTTTAACTCTTCCTCTATTGAAGGAATGCGGTCTATCGCCTCTTGCTTCTCCATTTTAGCAAGGTCTACCAAGTCTTTATCAGAACCGTCAGCTATAATTTCATCTGCCTCTTTTATGGCATTGAGTGCAGTAGAATATTCATCAAAAACCTTTACTATTTTCCCCAAATCACTATATTCTTTATTAAGTGAGGAATATCTTTTTTGGTCAGAAATTACATCAGGCTGAATAATCAAATCCGCTACTTCATTATAGCGTTGTTTTATGGCTTCTAATTTTGGTATTAAACTCTTTGACATTGTTCTCTAAACTATTAGTGAGCAAAGATAAGGATTTTTTTATGTAGTAAGAGATACTAAACACTATTACATTTCTAAGAAAAATAATTATCTTTACAAGCATAACTAATCCTTTTGAAAAATGAAAATAACTCTCAACAGAATTAATGACGATTTTTTATTTGAATGTAGCAATAGTGCAGGCAATAGCATTCTTCTAGACAACACTTCTCAACCTAACCCTAAAGGCGTTTCTCCTATGGAAACCATGTTAATGGCAGTGGCAGGCTGTAGTGGAATAGATATGGTTTCTATCCTAAAAAAACAAAGACAAAATTTAACGAGTTTTAAAGCTGAAGTGGAAGGAACAAGAGTACCTATTGATGATGCTAAGCCTTTTAAAGCAATCTCCGTGAAATTTTTATTGGAAGGAGAAATCGACGAAAAGAAAGCTTTGAAAGCTGCTCAGCTTTCTTTTGAAAAGTATTGTTCAGTATCCAAAACTTTAGAGCCCAATGTCAGCATTGATTATGAAGTTTATCTCAATGGCTCACTCCTTTCGTAAACAAGAAATAAAAAAGGCTACCTATATTCTAAGTAGCCTTTTTTTTATTTTATAGCTTCTGCATTAGCTCGTCTGTAATTTCCATATTATGGTATACATTCTGTACATCGTCATCTTCCTCAAACCTTTGTAACATTTTCATATTCGCAATAAATTGCTCTTCTGATACAGATTTGCTAATATTAGGTATCCTCTGTAATTCTGCATTCTTAACTTCTGTCCCCAGTTCATCTAACTTATGAGATAAAGATCCAAAATCCTCAAACGCTGTAGTTACTATAACTTCTGTTTCATCAGAGTCTATATCTTCTGCACCTCCATCTATCATCTCCATTTCAAAATCTTCCCAATCCATCTTTATCAAAGATTTTTCTAGCGTAAATATCCCTTTTCTATCGAATAGGAAAGAAAGCTCTCCATTCTTCCCAAGATTACCATCAAATTTATTAAAGATAGCTCTTACATTAGCCACAGTTCTAGTGGAATTATTAGTAGTACATTCTACAAAAAATGCAACACCTCCTTGTCCGTACCCTTCGTAAGTAATCTCTTCATAATTCTCAGCATCTGCACCACTTGCCTTTTTAATGGCTCTTTCTACATTATCTTTAGGCATATTAGCCCCTTTAGCATTTTGTATGCACCTTCTCAACGCAGGGTTAGAATCTGGATCTGGACCTCCTGCCTTTACAGCTAATGCAATATCTTTTCCTATTTTAGAAAAAGTTTTTGCCATTTTATCCCAACGAGCCATCTTAGAGGCTTTTCTATATTCAAATGCGCGTCCCATAATTATAATAACAATTTAGATGTGCAAAAATACTAATTTTAATACAATAAAAAAACGCCCTCTTACAAGAAGAGGACGCTTTTCTATTTAAGATTAGAAAATACTAATTATTTTCTTTTCTTTTTTACTACTTTTTTCTTCACTACTGGAAGATCAGACTTCTGAAGAGCTTCCCAAGCAGATCCGCTGATTGCTTCTACAACCACTTTTCTGTCTTTCATTCTCTCTTCGTTAGAAGCAGATGCAGGAACTGTAGCTTCAGCAGAACCAACTCCTTTAGATTTTAACTGAGATGGGTTAACACCTCTAGCTTCTAAAGCAGCTACTACAGATGCAGCTCTTTCTCTAGAAAGTTTCAAGTTATAGTTAGCATTACCTTTAACATCTGTATGACCAACTACTAAGAAAGTACCTCCGTTAGAAGACTTAATCACTTCAGCAGCTTGATCTAACTTAGTATTAGATTCAGATCTGATAGATGCTTTATTAAAGTTAAAGAATATACCCTTTAATGCTCCTGTTGCTTCAACTGCATACGCTTCCTGAGGCTTAGGACAACCTTTGTATTCTGGAAGACCTGGAACATTAGGACACTTATCATCTTTATCTAATACTCCATCATTATCTGTATCTGGCCAAGGGCAACCGTTATTTTCAGCTGGTCCTGCTACATCAACACAAGCATCGTCTTTATCCAATACACCATCTTTGTCTGTATCTGGCCAAGGGCAACCATTGTTTTCTACTGGTCCTGCTACTTCTGGACAGTTATCATCTTTATCTGGAACACCGTCACCATCTGTATCTGGACAACCTTGGAATTCAGGTAAACCTGGTGTTTCTGAACATAAATCGTCTTTATCTAACACTCCATCCTTATCCTTATCTCTGTTACCAAATCTAAAGTTCAATGAAGCTGACGCTTGCCAAAAGTTAGCCAATCTAGACTTATCTACTGGAGTAGAAACATAATCCCCTTGGATACCAAGACCAAAGTTCTTAGTTAACCAAATGTTTGTACCTAAACCTGTTGATAAAGCAAAATGATCCGCTCTTCCTTGAGTGTATGGTTTATTTTCGCTATACCCCGCGTAAGTTACATCATTGTAGCTATCAGTCACAGGGAACGTAAGACCTGTATAGTCGTGTCTCAAATAGTTGGCTCCAACTCTTACATAAGGGTCAAACCATGCATCTTCGTTGCCAAAAAGAAGACCTGCAAATTTAAGCTGAAGACCAAGTCCAGTCATCAACATAAATTCTTTACCCATTCCAATTCTCTTATTATCAATATTACCTACTGAAGTTTGCCAGTCAAGAACTAACGCCTTGTTCAAGTTTCTAGCAACTGTAAGCTTAGACAATGGCGGAGTAATTGTAAAATTATTGATATTGTACAAACTCTTGCCTGTAAATGCTGTTTTAAAAACATCTCCAGCACTTCCTCCAGCAGCTACATGATTCACGCCATGAGCACCAACACCTATTAACCAAGGATTGCTAGTAGTCTGAGCAGAAACAGTAGTAGCAACAGTAAGTGCTAATGCTGAAATTCCTAATTTTAGATTTTTCATAGAATTAAATAATTAAATAATTGATAATGCAAATTAAATATATTTTTTTGTTACTGCCAAAATTTTAGCTATTTTTTTAGTTTTTTTTGAATACGCGATTCAATTTAACTTTTGCTTCTCTCTCCTTAATCGCTTCTCTTTTATCGTAAAGTTTTTTACCTCTTGCTAATGCAATCAAAACTTTAGCTTTACCTCTATCATTGATATAAACCTTCAATGGCACTATGGTATTACCCACATCTTTCATCTTCTTACTCCACTTATCCAACTCTCTTTTGTGAAGAAGCAATTTTCGTTCTCGCTTTATTTTATGATTATAGAAAGTCCCTAATTTATATTCATCTATCGTCATATTGATAACATAGAGCTCCCCTTCTATAAATTGACAAAAACTTTCTGTAATGGACGCTTTAGAAGATCTCAAAGCTTTAATTTCTGTCCCTGTTAAAACTATTCCAGCTTCAACTTGTTCTAAAATTTCATACTCAAAACGAGCTCTCTTATTAGAAATACTGACTGTCCTCTGAATATTCATCGTTTAACTGCAAATACAATTACTATACCAATCATTGAAATACAAAAGTTGTATTTTAAAAATTCTTCTTACTTTTGTGCAAATTTACAAAACTATATGTTAACAGTATCAAACTTATCTTTACAATTCGGGAAAAGGGTTCTTTTCGACGAGGTTAATATAAAATTCACTAAGGGAAATTGCTATGGTATCATCGGCGCTAATGGTGCTGGAAAATCTACTTTCCTAAAAATACTTAGTGGTAAACAAGACCCTACTACAGGTAATGTGTCTTTAGAACCGGGCAAAAGAATGTCTGTGCTAGAACAAGATCACTTCGCATACGACCAATATACAGTCTTGGAAACCGTTTTAAGAGGCAATAAAAAACTCTTTGAAATCAAGGAAGAAATGGACGCTCTATATGCTAAACCTGACTTTTCTGACGAAGATGGTATAAAAGCTGGTGAATTAGGCGTTATTTATGATGAAATGGGCGGTTGGAATGCTGAAGCTGACGCTCAAACTATGCTTTCTAACGTTGGTATTAAAGAGGATATGCACTACCAAATGATGAGTGAATTAGAAAACAAAGATAAAGTAAGGGTATTACTTGCTCAAGCTTTATTTGGTAGTCCCGATGTACTCATCTTAGACGAGCCTACTAACGACTTAGATATTGATACTATAGCTTGGCTAGAAGATTTTCTTGCAGATTATGAGAATACAGTCATCGTAGTATCTCACGACAGACACTTCTTGGACGCTGTTTGTACTCACATTGGAGATTTAGACTATTCTAAACTCAATCTTTATACGGGTAATTATTCATTCTGGTATCAAGCCTCTCAACTAGCGACTAAGCAAAGACAACAGGCTAATAAAAAAGCAGAGGAAAAGAAAAAAGAACTTCAGGAGTTTATTGCAAGATTCTCTTCCAATGTGGCTAAAGCAAAACAAGCTACCGCTAGAAAGAAAATGCTAGACAAACTTAATATTGAAGATATAAAACCTACTTCTAGAAGATACCCTGCCATTATTTTTGAACAGGAAAGAGAAGCAGGAGACCAAATTCTAGAAATTAAAGATTTAGAAAAAACCAAAGATGGAGAGTTACTATTCTCAGGGATAGACCTTAACTTAAAAAAAGGAGATAAGGTAGCTGTCTTATCTAAAAACTCTCTAGCTATTACCGAATTTTTCCAAATTATTTCTGGAAACTCTAAAGCGGATAAAGGTTCTTATCAATGGGGCGTAACCACTTCACAGTCTTATATGCCTTTGGATAATACGGAATTCTTCCAAGAGGACATCAACTTAGTGGATTGGCTAAGACAGTTTACCAAAAACGATGAGGAAAGACACGAAGAATATATGAGAGGTTTCTTAGGGAAAATGCTTTTCTCTGGAGACGAGGCACTTAAATCTTGTAGAGTTCTTTCGGGAGGAGAAAAGATGCGTTGTATGTTCAGTAGAATGATGCTTCAAAGAGCTAACATTTTACTATTAGACGAACCTACCAACCACTTAGACCTAGAGAGTATTACTACACTTAACAACTCTTTGGTAGCATTTAAAGGAACTCTACTTTTAGCGTCTCATGACCACGAAATGTTAGAGACTGTTTGTAACCGTATCATAGAATTAACTCCTAAAGGTATTATTGATAGACACATGACTTATGATGAATATCTTCAGGATAAAAAAGTAAAAGAACTAAGACAACAGATGTACTCTTAAGAGTAAAAAGGATAATGACAATAGGAAGAGAGGGCTGTAATTTGATAGATTTCAGTCCTCTTTTTCAATAATAAAGATAGGAATAATGACAAAAAAATTAAAACTAGAAGAACTAGGCAGAATTGATATAGAAACTTTTAAAAAAACTTCTAAAACACCTCTCGTGGTTGTTTTAGACAATATTAGAAGCATGCACAATGTTGGTGCTTTGTTCCGAACTGCCGATGCATTCTTAATAGAGAAAATCGTACTCTGTGGCATTACACCACAACCGCCTCACAGAGAAATACACAAAGCCGCATTGGGGGCTACCGAAAGTGTAGATTGGGTTTATCAAAAAGACATCTCAGAAGCTATAAAAGAACTAAAAACACAAGGTTACAACATTATTGGAGTAGAGCAAACCACAGATAGTATTTCTTTATCCGATTTTGAAATAAATCCTAACCAAAAGTACGCTTTAGTCTTAGGCAACGAGGTTGAAGGTCTATCTGACGAAGCCCTTCCTTTATACGATAACTTTATAGAAATACCACAGCTCGGCACCAAACATTCGCTTAATGTAAGTGTTTGTGGAGGTATCGTAATATGGTCTTTTTTTAAAGCCTTAGTATAAAATTTTTAATTACTTTTGCTCGATATATAATTTATTGAATATGAATACCACAAAGTTTTTTTTAAAGTTTATCATATTATCCTCCGTTATACTAGCCTTATTTTCATGTAAAAAAGGAGATACACCTTTTGTTGTAAATACCACACCTAAGACCAGCTTAGACAGCATAGCAGAGGAATACTATGAAGGTTACCTTCAGTTTCATCCATTAGAAGCTACTGCACAGGGCGACCCAAGGTACAACGATAAATTACCTAGCTTAGAAAAAACTAAAATTACTGAAGAGATTGCTTTCTACAGTGATATGATTAAAAAGCTAGAAACTGTAGATTATGAATCTCTTCCTGATGATAAAAAAACGGTTTTCAATGTACTAGATTATTTATTAAAAGATTTAGTAGAAGGCTATGCCTATCATCCAGAATATATACCGTTTACACAATTTTCGGGATTACCATTAGACTTTCCCCTTTTGGGAAGCGGGAGTGGAAATCAGCCATTCAAAACAGTAGAAGATTATGATAACTGGCTAAAAAGAATGCAAGAATTTCCTAAATGGATGGAAACAGCTCAGGAGAACTTTAAACTAGGTATCAAAAATGATATTGTATTGCCTAAAAGTCTAGTGGTAAAGATGATTCCTCAAATGAGAGCCGAAGAAATCATCTCTAAAGACTCCAACAAAAACATATTTTATAAGCCTCTTAAAAATTTCCCTGTAGGCTTTAGTAACGCCGAAAGAAATCGTATTACTAAAAACTATCAAGAGGTTATTGTATCTAAAGTTATTCCTGCTTACCAAAAAATGGGAGATTTTCTTGAAAAGGAATATTTACCAAAGGCAAGAACTACCGACGGCTACAATGCTCTACCAAAAGGTAAAGAAATCTATAACTATCATGTAAAGCGCTGGACAACCACCAACCAAACTCCAGAAGAAATCCACAATATTGGATTAAGCGAAGTTGCGAGAATAAGAGGTGAAATGGAACAAGTAAAAGAAGAGCTCAAGTTCAGCGGAACTCTAGAAGAGTTTTTGGTGCATTTAAAATCCGACCCTAAGGCAATGCCTTACCAAACGTCTCAAGAAATTTTAGATGGGTTTAATGCTATCTTATCAAAGATTAAACCTAAGCTAAAAACGATGTTTAATAATGTTCCAAAAACAGGCTTTGAAATTAGACAAACCGAAAAATTCAGAGAAGCATCTGCTAGTGCAGAATATCAACCAGGTACTCCAGATAGAAAAAGAAACGGTATTTTCTACATTCCAATTCCTAATCCTAAAGCCTTTAATGTAACTTCTGGTATGGAATCTCTTTTCCTTCACGAAGCTATTCCTGGGCATCATTATCAAATTGCTTTACAGCAAGAGAATCTTAATTTACCAAAATTTATGCGTTTTGGTTGGATAGGTGCTTATGGAGAAGGTTGGGCTCTCTACTGTGAGTCTTTAGGAAAAGAATTTGGACTTTATACCGACCCATATCAAAAAATGGGAGCCTTGAGTGATGAAATGATGAGAGCCGTTAGACTCGTTATAGACACTGGACTACACACAGGGAAACTTAATAGAGAAGAAGCTATAAAATATTTCCTAAGCAATGTAGCATACGATGAAGCTGGAGCCACAGCAGAAGTAGAACGCTACATGTCTATGCCAGGACAAGCACTAAGCTACAAGACTGGAGCATTGAAGATACAAGCACTAAGAGCTAAATATGAAAAAGATTTAGGCACTAAATTCAACTTAGCTAAATTCCATGATGAGCTCTTAAATCAAGGTTGTCTTCCTCTACAAGTTCTTGAAAGAAAAATGGAAATTTGGGCAAAAAACCAAAAGTAGAAGTATGAAAATAGAGAAGTAATGTATAAATAGAGGTTTGTATTTTTAAGAATTCTTACAATCATCATTTTTAACACAAAATTTAGTTAGAAACTTTATTAAATTTGATTCATTGAAAAATAGTATAAAAAACACACTTAGAATAGGAGCTATTATTTTAGGAAGCGTTGTTATAATATTAAGTATATTAGTATTTAGCCTTAATATTCCTGTCGTTCAGAACTTCGTTAAAGACCGTGTTGTAAGTTATGTTGAAACTAA
Organism: Riemerella anatipestifer ATCC 11845 = DSM 15868; assembly: GCF_000252855.1. Classification (NCBI taxonomy): domain Bacteria; kingdom Pseudomonadati; phylum Bacteroidota; class Flavobacteriia; order Flavobacteriales; family Weeksellaceae; genus Riemerella; species Riemerella anatipestifer. The sequence goes on from NC_017045.1 coordinate 1,281,704, forward strand.
AATAAAAACTCCTATAAGCCTAAAAAGAGTTTGCATTAGCTTCCCTAATAGATTAGGACTAGAAGAACTTTATTTAGAAGAAAAAAACAAGGATACATTACTGCACATCAATAAATTAGACGTTGGTTTAGATATTTTTCAGCTTTTGCAAAACAAAGCAGACTTCACATCTATTGAATTAGATGGACTTAGAGCCAATGTGAAAAGAGACGAACAAGGGCGTTTTAATTTCGATTATATACTGGACGCTTTCGCTAGCAACAAAGACGAGGAAAAACAAGATTCTAAGCCTTTCATTCTATCTCTAAATAAAATAAAACTACAACGCGTTAATGTCAATTTTAATGATTTTCAGGAAGGAAACCATCTGAAAATAGAATTCAATAATTTCGAAACAAAAGTTAAAGACTTTAACCTTGAGAAAAACATTTATGCCCTCAATGGTCTTACCGCTGATGGTCTCAAACTGAGATTAAAACAAGAGATTTTAAAAGAAGCTATAAAAGAAACTGCAAAAACAATAGATAGTCTTTCAGCCAAAAAACCGATGCAGATAAAACTAGATTTTCTGCGTTTTACCAATTTTGATGTAGACTATGCAGATAATACCACTCAATCTTATTTCAAGGTTTTATTTAAAGAACTATCTGGGGATTTTAATAATATAGATTTACCTGAAAATAAATATGATATAGACCAAATTAAACTTCTAGGTGCCAAAATAAATGTGGATCTCAAAAGCTCTTCTCAAAACAAATCTTTACAAGATGAGCTTCCAGAGAACCCTGCAAAAGTCAAGAGTAAAACTCCCAATGTAAAACTTAATTTACTAGCTTTAGATGATGTGATATTGTCCTATAATGATAATGCCCAAAAACATCAACAGGGATTTGATGCTAATCATTTAAACTTCAAAAAACTCAATGTAAATATTAGAGATTTTAGAATGTTGAATGAAGAGCTGACTGGTTCCGTAAAAAAAGTAGAACTTTACGAAAAGAGCGGGCTTGCAGTAAAGAATTTCAAAACTGACTTCGCGTACAAGAAAAATATAGCATACCTTAAAAATCTGCTTTTGGAAACCAACAACAGTATTCTTAGAGACGAAGCTGTAATTACCTATAATTCTCCGCAACAACTGTCTAGTAACATAGGCTCTGCTGGGCTAGCCATTAACCTTAGAAACTCTAAAATAGGCTTCAGTGATTTGTATTTATTTGCTCCTGATTTAAAGAAAAATGAGATACTTAAACAATATCCCAATTCGGTGCTAAACATAGATGCTAACTTAAGAGGGAAAGTAAATGACTTAAATATAAACACATTACGCATTAGCGGTTTAGGTAGTACAACATTGGATATTTCGGGACAAATAAAAAATGTAACTAATCCTAATTTACTAAACTATAATCTCGCTGTTAAAGAACTAAAGACAACTAAAAAAGATATACAAAACTTAGCTCCTAAAAATAGTATCCCCTCAAACATTGAACTACCTCAAACTATTTCTTTAAAAGGCACTGCTAGAGGCAGTACTTCCTCTGTTTTATCCCACCTGAAGATAAATACCAGTTTAGGAGACCTTAGACTAGATGCCTATGCTAACCTTAAACCCAAAAATGGAGAAAAATACACCATCTTAGCAGAAGCGGAACAACTCGTTCTAGGAAAATTATTAAGGAATAAAGATTTAGGAATATTTTCAGGAGAAATAAAAGCAAATGGAGTAGGGTTTAACCCTAAGACGGCCCAAACATCAATCAACGGAAATATTAAAAAATTTGACTTTAAAGGCTATCGCTATACAGGTGTTAATCTGAAAGGGAGTCTAATGACAGGGAAATTAAATGCTCACATTCTATCTAAAGACCCTAATGCCAATTTAGATTTCAAGCTAGCTGGAAACCTCAACAAAACCTCAAGTGTACAACTTAGCGGAAATATTGAATTGCTAGACCTATACAAACTAAATTTATACAAAGAGCCTCTAGCCTTATCAGGTAAAATAGATAGTGATTTTAGTAATATCAACCCAGATTTTCTCAACGGTTATATTCTTTTAGAGAAGTTTAAAATTACACATAAAGACCAAACTTTACCTTTACAAGAAATTAAACTTGAAGCATTATCTACCCTCACCGATAACAAAATAAATTTAAAATCACAAGTTGTAGATGCCTCTATACAGGGTAAATACAAACTTACCCAAATTTCTGATGTTTTTCTAAAAACACTTAATAATTACTATGAATTTAACCCTGCATCTAAGTACAAAAAGAGCTTAGAATCTAACCAGCACTTCACGCTGGATGCTAAGGTAAAAGATGACAACCTTCTAAGAATATTTGTACCTGATTTAAAATATTTTAATGGAGGAGATATAACAGGTGCTTTTGATTCAAACCAGTACAAGATAGAGTTTCAGGCGGATTTTCCAATAGTAGAATATGCAGAATATAAACTTAGTGGGCTATCACTTAATGTAAACAACAATCAAGAAGAACTAAGATATAGACTCGGTCTAACAGAGGTAACTAATGAAAATTTAGCTTTACATCAACTCGATTTGAATGGAAGCATTAAAGACAATAATATTGGTATTAACTTCAGTACCAAAGACTCCAAAGGAACAGAGCAATATGCATTAGCTGGTATATTTAGAAATGAAAAAAACATCAACAAATTCAGTTTCGTTCCGCAAGGTTTAATGCTCAACTATGATAGATGGCGAGTAGAAGAGCAAAATGTTATCGGTTTTGGGCGGGAAGGTGTATTTGCTAGTAATTTTAATCTTACCAAAGGAAACTCTTCTATTTCGTTGCAAAGCCAAGAACAAAAATTAGGTAGCCCATTAAGTATCTCCATCTCTAATTTTAAAGTAGAAGATATTACAGAGATGGTAAAAAAAGATAGCCTTATTGCTAGTGGTTCTATCAATGGGAATGCATTGGTCTCTACTTTTAAGCCCAACTTAAAAGTAGAAGCCGATGTGAATATATCTAACCTAAAACTAAAAGGAAAAAAAGTAGGAAATCTAGATATACAAGCCAATACCAAAGCGATTGATTTAATTGATACCAAAATTGCCCTCACGGGAGAAGGTAACGATGTACAATTAGAAGGCAATTATCATCTCAAGAAAGGGGATTTAGGATTTATTGTAAACCTTAACACTCTCCCTACTAAAACTTTAGAAGCATTTGCACTAGGTAATATAAAAAATGGAGAAGGCTATTTTAGTGGAAAACTAAACATCAATGGTACGACTCAAAAACCTCAAATAAAAGGTGGGATAAAATTCAATAATGTAGGGCTAGAGATTGCTAAAACAGGAACCGTTTTTAAAAATATTAAAGATGAAATAAGATTTTCAGGACAAAATATTGTTTTTGAACAATTTAAACTACGCGATGCAGAAAATAACAGTTTACTCGTAAACGGAGATATACAAACCGAATATTTCAAGAAATATGCTTTCAATCTTGATGTTAATGCCAAAGATTTTAAGCTAGTAAATTCTGAAAAAGATAATGATAAGATGATGTACGGCGTACTCTCCCTAGATACCAATCTAAGGATAAGAGGTAATTTGGATTTGCCAAAAGTGGACGGGACATTATCTGTAACCGATGCCACAGATTTCACCTTTATACTCCCTCAAAGTACTCCTACGAAACAGGATAGAGAAGGTATCGTTGAATTTGTAGACAAAGCCAAATTTGGATTGGCTAAAAATGAGGCAGCAGACACTTTAAGCTCCAAAAATCAACTTAAAGGTATGGAGGTCTCGGTTAATATAGATGTAGATAAAAATGCGAAAATGTCTTTGGTCATAGACAAAGCCAATGGCGATTTTGTAAAACTACAGGGGCAAGCACAGCTCACAGGAGGCATATCTCCTTCGGGAAGAACCACTCTAGTAGGTGTCTATGAGGTACATTCTGGAGTCTATGAAATGTCCGTGAATATGCTCAGAAGAAAATTTGAAATCAAAAAAGGAAGTACCATTACATGGAATGGTGAGCCTACCGAAGCCGATATGAATATAACGGCAATTTATACCACAGAAACGGCTCCTCTAGATTTGGTACAGCAACAATTAGCTGGTTTAAGTCCAAGAGAACTCAACCAATACAAACAGCGTATTCCATTTAATACCCATCTCATTATGAAAGGGGAGCTTATGAAGCCCGAGATTTCTTTTGACATTACCACAGAGGATAAGAACGCAGCAGTAAGTTCTACCGTAATATTAAATACAGAGCAAAGACTAGCACAGCTTCGTCAAGAGTCTTCAGAACTAAACAAACAGGTCTTTGCCCTACTCCTTCTCAATCGTTTTATTGGAGAAAACCCTTTTGAAACAAGCTCAGGAATATCTGCTGAATCAATGGCAAAACAAAGTGTTAGTAGAATTTTAAGCCAAAGTTTAAACGATTTAGCTGGAGATTTAATTGCTGGTGTAGAACTTAATTTTGATCTAGAATCGTCAGATGATTATTCTACTGGAGAAAGAACCTCAAGAACAGACCTAAATGTAGCTTTGAGTAAAAAATTACTTAATGATAGGCTCAAGGTATCTTTAGGTAGTAACTTTGGATTAGAAGGAGCTACTAGACCTGGAGAACAAGCCTCTAATATAGCAGGAGATATTATGGTAGATTATATGCTTTCTAAAGACGGCAGATATCTTCTGAGAACTTACCGAAAAAATCAATATCAAGTAGCGCTACAAGGGCAAGTTATAGAAACAGGATTGGGCTTTGTAATTACTTTGGATTACAATGACCTTAGAGAAATATTAAAAAAGAAAAAGAATAAAAAGTAATAGATATCTTCATTATAATGAAACATATAATCAAACGATATTCAATACTAATATACATTGTTTATACTGGTATTTTCATCACAGGATGCTCTGGAGCCTCTACTCTTAAAGAAGGAGAAATTTTATATACTGGAGCTAAGGTCAAAATAAAATCAGACCGATTAAACAAAGGTGATATTTCTGAACTGAAAAAAGGCACAGAGAGTCAACTTTCTCCTAAACCCAATGCTTCGTTTTTGGGAATGCGCCCTAGATTGTATTTTTATAAATGGGCGGGAGAAACTAAACAAAATAAAGGTCTGCGATATTGGATTAAAAATAAACTAGGAGAAAAACCTATTCTTCTGCAGGATGTGGATAGAGAATTTAATAAAGAAATTGCAGTTAATTATGCAGAAAATATTGGTTATTTTAATACTAAAGCAAAATATGACACCCTTACAAAAGGTGGAACTGCTAAGGTTTTATATACTATAACTCCTTACAATAGATATTTTATAGATACCGTAAACTTCCTATCTAATACTAACGAAGAGGTAATGGAAGATATAAAAGCCACACAAAAACAAAGCCTAATAAAACCACAAGAACCTTATAATCTAGAAATAATAAAAAAAGAAAGACTCCGCATAGATACTTATATGAAGGAGAATGGATATTATTATTTTAGTCCTGATAATATTATTATTCAAGCAGATAGCACCTTAGGAAATAGCAAAGTTGCAATCAATGTAAAACTAAAAGACCAAACTCCAGAACTTAGCAAAAAAAAGTTTAGTATAGATAAAGTAATTATCTACCCTGATTATAGCATACAAAATGTAGAGAAAGGAAATATTACCATTCCCACTACAACCGAAGGACTGGAAATTTACAGAGATATGTACATTATAGACCCTGAAAAAAAATTTAAACCGCAAGTTTTTGATAGGACTATGTACTTTCACTCAGGTGAAGTTTATAACAGAAAAGACCATAATCTTACGCTTAAAAGACTTATAAATCTAGGTGTTTTTAAGTTTGTGAAAAATCAGTTTATCATTTCAGATTCTCTAAATAATAAGTTTGATGCGTACTACCTACTCACCCCAAACAATTTTCAATCACTCCGTATGGAAGCATTAGGTAAGACTAATTCTGCAAACTTTAACGGTGGAGAGATAAATATCAATTGGCTTCACAGAAACTTATTTAAAGGTGCAGAGCAACTAAGGGTTACTGCTTATGGAGGGATTGATGTGCAAGCTGGAGGTCCTAGAGCTTTCAGTAATATATTGAGATTTGGAGGCAACGCTCAACTTACTTTTCCAAAGATTATAGCTCATTTTAAGTTTCATACCAGTTCAGAATTTGTTCCAAGGACACAAATAAATCTAGGATACGACTATCAGCGTAGAACGGGGCAGTATACTCTGCATAACTTTAGTACCTCTTTTGGCTATTTATGGAAAGAAAATGCAGAGAGAGAACACGACCTTAAGATATTTAGCGCTACTTATGTTAACCCTCAGAATATTTCAGATGAATATCAATTTTTAGCAAATCTTTATCCTAGTTTAGCTAGAGCTATAGAAAAACAGTTGGTTTTTGGACCTGTGTATCAGTACACATACACCAATACCATCATACCTAGAACACATCAGTTCTATTTTCACGGATTAGCCGATTTATCAGCTAACCTTACAGGGCTATTATCCAATGCAAATGCAAAAGAAGGAAGACAAAAAACCATACTAGGAGTACCCTTTAGCCAGTATGCGAAATTGGACACAGACTTTCGCTATTACTACAATATAAACTCTAAAAATACTTTGACTGCAAGACTAATGATGGGATTAGCTTATCCTTATGGCAATTCTCTCACAGTGCCTTTTTCTAGACAATTTTTTGTGGGAGGAAGTAATAGTATAAGAGCCTTTAGAGCTAGGACACTAGGTCCAGGTAGTTATGACCCAAGAAACCAACAAGGCAGTTTCTTTTTAGACCAAGCAGGAGATATTAGGCTAGAAACTAATTTAGAATATCGTTTAAACCTCTATCGTTTTCTTAACTTAGGTCTCTTTTTAGATGCTGGTAACATTTGGCTTATCAATGATGATCCTACTCGCCCAGGTGCTAAGTTTGGTAAAGATTGGGCTTCTGAAATTGCTATAGGAGGAGGCTTAGGACTTCGATTTGATTTTAATATATTTGTACTAAGGACGGATCTTGCCATTCCTATAAGAGTACCCTATTATAACAAAGGGGAACGATGGAGATTTAACCATATTGATTTTAACAATTCTTCTTGGAGAAAAGATAACCTAATCCTAAACATAGCCATAGGCTATCCTTTTTAGAAAAAAGACCATTATGAAAGATAATCTTAAATTTTACTGGGAAACCATTAGAAAAGCAGGAGCAGATTGGAGCAACTCAAATGCAGATAGAGATGCGGCAGGAATTGCTTACTATGCTATATTTTCCATACCTGGATTACTTATAATTTTAATTTGGGTTATGGGGATTATTTTCGGAGATACCAATTTTCAACAAAAAATATTACAAGAGGTTACAAAAATTATGGGAGAAGATACCGCCAAAAGTTTAGATGGTATCTTAATATCTTCTATGATAGACCAAGACGGAATTATTATGAGAATTATTGGAGTGGTAACTCTCATTTTTGGTGCTACCACCTTATTTTTTCAACTTCAAAAGTCTCTCAATGAATTATGGGGTGTAAAAGCAGCTCCCAAAAAGGCTATACTCAAATTTCTAGTAGACCGTGCAAATTCACTAGGAATGATACTCATTATTGGCTTTCTAATGATGATTACAATGATTTTATCTACACTTATAGGGCTAACTAATGATTTTATCTCTCAACACCTAGGGCTAGAGACCTATTATATTATACAAATCATAAATACACTTGTGGGGTTCCTTATTGTTGTTCTACTGTTTGCTCTTATGTTTAAAGTCCTTCCAGATGTTCAGCTTTCTTGGCGTTCTGTATGGGTAGGAGCATTTATTACCGCATTTTTGTTTACTTTAGGTAAATCTCTATTAAGTCTTTACTTCAGTCATTTTAAACCTACATCTGCTTTCGGAGCAGCTGGATCCGTTATTCTAATTATGATGTGGATAAATTATACTTGCAGACTCATCTTTTTTGGAGCAGTATTTACCAAAGTTTATACCTACCGTAGAGGTCTAAAAATACAGCCTTCTCAACATGCTAAATGGACTTCCGACAGAAGAGAGCCTTCTTCATACTAACCATTCTCTCTAGGTATGAGCAAAAAATTTCAACATAAAAATATCCTCATCACAGGAGGCGCTAGCGGCATCGGTAAAATTATGGCTAGACTTTCGTTAGAGAAAGGTGCTAAAGTGATTATTTGGGATATTGACCAATCAAAAATTGATGAAACTATCCTCCAGTTTTCATCACTAGGTTCTATCTTCGGATATAAGGTAGATGTTTCCAATTATGACGAAGTACAACACTTCGCCATAAAAACTAAACAAAAGATTGGTAATGTTGATATTCTAATTAACAATGCAGGGATTGTGGTAGGCAAATATTTCCACGAACACTCTCAAAAGGATATTTTAAAAACCATAGAAATCAATACCAATGCACCGATGGTAATCACTAATTTATTTTTACAGGATATGCTTACGCAAAATTCAGGACACATCTGTAATATTGCCTCTTCGGCAGGATTGGTATCTAACCCTAAAATGTCCGTATATGCAGGGAGCAAATGGGCTGTTGTTGGTTGGTCTGACAGCCTTAGGCTAGAAATGGAACAGCTGAAAAAAAACATTAAAGTAACCACCATTATGCCTTACTATATCAACACTGGAATGTTTGATGGCGTGAAATCTGTTCTCCCTATATTAGCCCCTGAAAAAGCGGCTAAAACTATCATTAGTTCTATAGAAAACAACAAAAAAATGGTAACACTTCCTAGGTATATCTATCGTTTGACTCGTATAGGTCAAGGACTATTTCCTCTTCGTTTTTTTGATTGGTTTGCGGGAAGTTTACTAGAAATCTATAAAACAATGGCTGACTTTAAAGGTCATAAAAAATAATTATACCAATGGAAACTCCAAAAGCCCAAATATCAGCACTCGTCCAAAAGCAAAAAGCATTTTTTGCAACTCAACAAACCAAAGCCATTGATTTTAGACTAAAGCAACTATCTTTACTAAAACAAGCCATACTAAAGTATCAGCCCGAAATAGAAGAAGCCTTATGGAAAGATTTACACAAATCTAAAGAAGAGGTTTACCTTACGGAAATCAGCATTGTTCTAAGTGAAATTAATTATCATTTAAAAAAAATAAAAAGTTGGGCTCGTCCTAAGAGGGTTTGGTCGCCTATTTCGGTACTTCCTGCATCTAGCCGTATCATTTACGAACCTTTGGGTGTGGCTCTTATTATCTCTCCGTGGAATTATCCGTTCCAGCTTCTTATCAATCCTCTAGTAGGAGCTATTTCCTCTGGCTGTTGTGCTTTACTAAAAGCTTCTCCTGACGCTCCAAATCTCGCTAATGTAGTGGAGAAAATGCTAACAGAATATTTTCCGCTAGATTATATTGCCCTTGTTAAAGGTGGACGAGAAACCAACACCTACTTGCTAGAGGAACGCTTTGATTTCATTTTCTTTACAGGAAGCCCATCTCTAGGAAAAGTGGTTATGAAAGCGGCGGCAGAAAATCTAACGCCCATCGTGCTAGAATTAGGTGGTAAAAGCCCTTGTATTGTAGATAAAGATGCAAACCTCAACCTTGCTGCTAAAAGAATTGCGTGGGGAAAACTCATCAATGCTGGACAGACCTGCATCGCTCCAGATTATCTTTGGGTACACCGTTCGGTAAAAAAAGAGCTTCTTGAAAAAATAGCTTACCACATTAAAGAAATGTATGGCTCTGATGTTAAATCTAGCCCTTTTTATCCTCGTATTGTAAATGATAAATCAGTAGAAAGGCTTTCTAAATTTCTTAATGAAGGGAATATCTATTTAGGTGGAGAAGTAGATTCCAGTCAAAAATACATCGCACCAACTATTATAAATAATGTAGAACCTCACTTCGCTATTATGCAAGAGGAAATTTTTGGTCCCTTATTACCTGTAATAACATTTGACCATATTGATGAACCTATCTCGTACATCAACCAACATGAAAAGCCATTAGCTTTATATTATTTTGGTAAAACTAAAACTGCTAAAGAGGTAATTTCAAAAACAAGTTCGGGCGGAGTTTGCATCAACGATACGCTTATGCATATTGCCAATCATCATCTTCCTTTCGGTGGTGTTGGGAATAGTGGTATGGGCAAGTACCACGGGAAGTACAGTTTTCTAGCCTTCAGTAATGAAAGAGCTATCGTAAAAACACCAACATTTTTAGACCTTCCGTTCAAGTACGTTCCTTTCAGGTTTTTTGAATGGGTAAAGAAAATGATATAGTTTTACCAATAAAAAACCTCAGAATAAATATTTATTCTGAGGTTTTTAAAGAAGTCAATCAAGTATCAAAAATGTAGAAACTAATCTACATCTTTATTCAAAAATTTGTTTTCTCTAAGTTCTACTCTGCCATTGTTATCAGCTAAAAAACTACTGATACGCTCATCAGATGGGCTATCATCTAGTTTAATATTTTTTCTTCTAAAAGCAGGTACTGTTTCAAAAGTATTTTCCTCATCTACATTTTGGTAACGAGAATTAAATTCTTTTAGCTTATTTCTTCTCTCCTGTACTTTAGAGTCTTCTACTTTTTTCTCTATAAAAGTAAAAAGTGTTTCCTCTTGAGCTATTTCTTCATTACGAAATATAGGTTTTTCTTCTACTTCATGAATTACTTGAGGCTCTTGAGACGCAACAGTATTAGATACTGTTTTTACTTCCTCTTCAAAAGTAGGCTCTTCTTCTTTTATTTTAAAGCTGAACTCTACAGGTTTTTCATCTAAGAATAAAGATTTAGTAGGTTGTATGCTACTTTCGTCTTTTGATTCAAAAGTAAAAGATATTCCTTTTGGTTCTTCGTATCCTTCATCATAAGAGAATAAATCTAGTTCATTACTTCCTTCTTCAAATTCTTCATTAACCTCTTCAACATAGGTCATTGGTTGTATTTCTTGAACCGCTAACTGCTCTCCGCTTAATCTATTTGCTGAAAACTGTGGTGAAGAAAAATCATCTTCTTCATCTAACTTCACGATGTTTTTCTCTGTAACAACAGAACCTAATCCTGCATTCTTAGCATCAGAAGAAATTTTAAATGGAGATTCTCTTCTAACTGAATTTGCCGTTTCGTGCAATGGTACCTTAACTACTTCTGTAGGACCTGCATTGATGTGGTTTTCATTAGTAAATCCCGTAGCAATTACCAATACTCTAATAGCATCGCCAAGTTCTTCATCTGTCCCTACACCAAAGATAATGTTAGCTGTATTTCCTGCTTCGTTTTGGATATAATCGTTGATAAGACCAATTTCGTCCATCGTAGCTTCAGAAGCCTCATCAGAACCACTCTGAATAAGAAGCAATACATCTTGAGCTCCTGTAATTTTGTTATCGTTAAGAAGTGGAGAGTCTAATGCCTTTTTAACAGCTTCTTCTGCTCTCTTCTCACCTGTAGCACTTCCCGTGGACATCAAGGCTGTACCTGAATTCTGCAACACAGACTTAGCATCACGGAAGTCAATATTGATAACAAAAGAACCCGTAATTACCTCTGCCATACCTTTGGCTGCATTGGTAAGCACCTCATCTGCCTTAGAAAAACCTTGTTTAAATCCTAAGTTACCAAACTGTTGTCTTAGTTTATCGTTGTTTATCACGATGAGAGAATCCACATTATTTCTTAGTTTCTCTAGCCCTGCTTCAGCTTGGTCTAATCTTCTTTTTCCTTCAAAAGAAAACGGAACTGTAACGATAGCGACCGTCAAAATCCCCATTTCCTTCGCCGCCTTAGCAATAATAGGTGCTGCACCCGTACCTGTACCACCACCCATACCAGCGGTAATGAATACCATTTTGGTATTTTGTCCTAGAGTGCTTTTTATCTCGTCTATACTTTCTATTGCAGCCTTTTCTCCCACTTCTGGGTCTGCACCAGCACCTAAGCCTTCTGTAGTTGTGATACCTAACTGAACTTTATTAGAAACGGGATTGTTATTTAGTGTTTGTGCATCTGTATTACAAATGACAAAATCTACACCGTGAATCCCTCTTTCATACATATGTTTTAAGGCATTGTTTCCACCACCACCTACACCTATCACCTTGATAATAGATGAGTTGCCTTTTGGTAAATCAAATTCAAAACCTGTTTTATTGGTATTTTCCATTACTTCATTTTAAATGACTAAATTACTTAATTATTCCGATTCCTCAAAGAATTTTTTTATCTTTTCTAAGATGTTTTGCCCTATAGTAGGCTTTTTAGAGGCATTTTGCTGAACCACAGTCTCATTATGAGTTGGTTTATCACTATCTAAAATTTTATCTTCTTGGTTGGTTTCATCAGAAACTGTTTGGCTAGAAACAGATACTTCTTCCTGAACTAAAGAATTAGTTTTTTTATCTCTAATAGACAAACTTTCCATTAAAAGCCCTATAGATGTTGCAAATTCAGGGCTTTTTAAATGCTGATTTTTATCGTTCGAAATATATTCATTAGCGTAACCTATACGACTATCAAACCCTGTGATATAATTTGCGAGCTGTCTCAGATGTTTTAGATTAGAACCACCACCTGTAAGCACAATCCCCGCAATGAGTTTTCTTTTTTTCTCGTGTGCTCCATAGGCTTTAAGTTCGGTGTTTACCATCTCCAAAATTTCTTCCACTCTGGCATGAATAATTTTAGCCAATGTTTTTAGAGAAATTTCTTTTTCAGTTCTTCCATGAAGCCCAGGAATGGTAACAAAAGTACTCTCCTTCTCCAATTCTGGAACAGCAGACCCAAAACGAACTTTAAGCTGCTCCGCGTGTTTTTCGATAATAGAACAGCCATCTTTAATATCTTCGGTAATAATACCTCCTCCATAAGGGATAACACAAGTATGACGGATAATATTATCCTTAAATATTGCAATATCAGTAGTACCACCACCTATATCTACAATAGCTACTCCAGCCTCCTTTTCTTCCTTAGTCAAAACCGCTTCGGACGATGCCAATGGCTCCAAAGTAAGCGACTCCATCTCTAGCCCTGCTTCTTTAACGCATCTGCTGATATTTTTAATGCTACTCATCTGCCCTACCACCACATGGAAATTAGCTTCAAGACGCTTTCCGTGCATTCCTATTGGTTCTTGGATTTCGCCCTCCGAGTCTACCTTATATTCTTGTGGAAGTACATGGATAATCTCTTCGCCAGGAAGCATCACCAATTTCTTAACTTGATTTTTGAGCTCTTCTATATCCTCCTCGGTAATGTATTGGTCTGGATTTTCTCGCATAATGTAATCCGAGTGTTGCAAAGAACGGATATGTTTACCTGCAATACCCACCGTTACCTTAGTAATAGGCACACCTGCACTTTTTTGAGCCTCGCTAACAGCTGTTTTAATGGAATTGATGGTTTGGGCAATGTTGTTTACAATCCCTTTATGTACACCTAAACTAGGTGCCACACCTACTCCCATAACCTCTATCTTACCGTACTGATTACGACGACCAACGATAGCAACAATCTTGGTGGTCCCAATGTCTAATCCTACTGAATACTCTTGGCTTTCCATTTATTTTGATTTGAATTTGATTTTATTTGTTCTTTTCTTCTTCTTTATATGTTTCTTCTTTGTAACCTTTACTAAGTGTAGTTACAATCTGATTATCATATTTCAATGATATTTTGGTGTATTTATCAGATGGTTGATAAACCAAATACTTTTCTACAAACGCTTTGAAACCTTTAACTTTGAAATCTATATTTTCCAAGCTTCCTAGTTCTACTCTGTAGTTTTCTTCATTGGCAATAAGATAATAATTTTCTCTCTCTTTTACAACACCAATGAAAAACTTTTTACTAAAGTCGTCTTGATTTATCTTTTTTACCAATTCTATCAATTGAGGATATTCCTCTGGTTGCACATTACCACTTATGAGCATACACGATGCTGAATAGTTACGATTGATAGGAAATTCCACCCCTTTCTCATCTACATAAAACTCTTTCTTCCCTTTACTTAGCCTAAACACAGGCACTCTTTGCATAATATCTATATGCAATATACCATCAAGACTAAGATAAACATTGGCACTATCTACTGCAGAATATTCTGCAATTTTTCTTTCTAATTTTGGGATATCAATATCCCCAACTCTATTGGTAGTATTGGCTTTTTTAACAATGCTTTCTATTTCTTTCTCATCAATAAAATAGACTGGCTTCTCTCCTTGAATAATATTAACAGCCACTTTATCCATAGAGGCATTATTAAATCTTTTCATTGAAAAGTTTAACAAAAATCCCAGTAGGATAATCGTAACAGCTATTTTTAATATTCTGTATTTGTTCTTCATTTTAAAGTTCTATGCTTCCTTTAACCAGCTTACAATACCATCATAAAGCGTGTCTATATCTCCTGCACCTACTGTAAGTAAAATGTCAAAGTTTTTATTTTTAATTTTACCAAAAGCCTCCGACAAACTAGAAACCTCTTTATCTGCCAGTGTTACTTTTTCTAGCAACCAATCTGAACTAATGCCCTCAAAATCCTTCTGCAATTCTCTCGCAGGATAAATATCTAAAAGCATCAACTCGTCTCCTTGCGATAAACTTTTAGCAAAATCATCTGCAAAATCTCGCGTTCTACTGAACAAGTGCGGCTGGAATACTACCAAAAGTTTTTTATCTGGATAGAATGTTCGTATAGAGCCAATTACCGCATTAAGCTCCGTAGGATGATGGGCATAATCGTCTATATAAATCTTTCCATTAGGGAAAATATGCTTGGTATATCTCCTTTTGATACCTCTAAATTTAGACAAGGCCTCTTTTAAATCTTCCAAAGAAACACCCATTTTGTGCAAAACAGCCAATGCTGCCGTAGCATTTTCCACATTATGAATACCTGGTATTTCCCAACTAAAGCGTTGAGTTTCTCCATATGGAGTATAGAAATTAAATGATATAGAATCTCCCTCCAACCTCAACTCGTCTGAATAATAGTCTGCCTTTTCGTTCACAGCATAGGTGGTTACGCTTCTATCTAAGTTTATACCTTTTCGTACAAAAAGCTGACGCTCCTCCGATACCAAATGAGCAAAATCTCTAAAGCCTTTTTCTATGGTAGATTTGTCCCCATAAATATCTAAATGGTCTGCATCTGTAGAAGTTATAATTGCCCAATCTGGAGCTAAATTAAGAAAGCTTCTATCGTACTCGTCGGCTTCCACTACGGAATAATCTTTCCCATTAAATATAAAATTAGACCCAAAGTTTTCGGCAATACCTCCCAAAAATCCAGAAAATGACAAATTAACTTCCTTACAAAGATGGGCTACCAAGCTAGAAGTAGTAGTTTTACCGTGAGTTCCTGCAACAGCGATGCACTCGGTTTCGCTAGTAATAAGCCCTAGAACCTTCGCTCGTTTAAATACCGGAAAGCCTTTTTCTTGGAAAAAATCTAAAATCCCTAGTTGTTTAATTGCTGGCGTATAAATCACTAAAGTGTCTTCGGGTTTAAAGGCTTTTATTTGCTCATCAATACTATCTTCAAAACTAATTTTTATCCCTTCCGAAATAAGAGCCGAAGTTAGTTTAGTAGAAGTTTTATCATAGCCTAAAACCGTTTTCCCAATGGAATGGAAGTATCTCGCCAAAGCAGACATACCTATCCCTCCAATGCCTATGAAATAAAAATTTTGATATGTACTAATATTTTGCATTTCTATTTAAAAACTTTAATTATTTCATCTACAATTTCCTCTGTCGCCTTTGGTTTTGCGAAATAAGATAGGTTTTGCCCCATTTCCTTTCGTAAATTTTCGTTGCTACAAATTTCTGAAAGTGTATTCCAAAAACGCTCTTTCATTTCCTCATCTTTTACCATTCTCGCTGCATTTTTCTCAACTAAAACCATTGCATTTTTGGTCTGGTGATCCTCTGCTGCGAAGGGAAGAGGCACCAATAAAATAGGCTTCTTAACTACCGCTAACTCCGAAATAGCAATCGCACCTGCTCTAGACACAATCACATCTGCCGCAGAATAAGCTAATGCCATATCTGTGATAAATTCCTTTATTTGGATTGTATCTTCTTCTAAATTAACCTTATCTTTAATCGTTTGATATTCTGTTTTTCCTGTTTGCCAAATCAGTTGCCAATCTTCCTTTTTAATCCTTTCCAAATTTTCTAACCAACCATTATTAAGTGTTCTAGACCCCAACGAACCTCCTACGGAAAGAATACTCAATTTACTAGGGTCTAATCCTAACTTTTCTTTAGCCGTAGCAGTATCTGTAAGCCCCTCCATTAAAGATTGTCTAATAGGATTTCCCGAAAAAATCGTCTGGGTTTTTGGAAAAAAATGAACCATATCAGGATACGCCGTAAAAACAGCCTTGGCTTTCTTTCCTAAGAAAAGATTAGTTTTCCCAGGTAGAGAGTTTTGCTCCTGAACAAAAGTAGGTACCCCCAAACGAGAAGCTATATATAAAGCTGGACCACTGGCGAATCCGCCTGTCCCTATTGCCACATGAGGCTTAAAATCCTTTATAATACGATTGGCCTTTCTAACACTAGAAATAATCTTGAAAGGCAGTTTAAAATTTGCTAAAAGACTGCTCCTATTAAATCCTGAAATGTTAAGTCCTTCTATTCTAAACCCCGCTTGAGGCACTTTCTCCATCTCCATCTTATTCTCTGCCCCAATGAACAAAAATTCCGCTTTAGGAAAACGCTTTTGTATCTCTTGAGCAATGGCTATCGCAGGGAAAATATGTCCTCCCGTACCACCACCACTCATTAATACTCGAGGTGCAAAATCTTGATTGATATGATGTATATTTTCTGACATTTTATTCTTTAATATTAAATTAGCTTTTAGGCAATATCATTTATTTCCTCGATGTTTTGTTTTTTACCAATGCCTTCTTCATCATAGATTTGTATTCTAGAGCTGATATTAAGTATTAAGCCTAATTGAGCGTAAGTTACTAACATAGAAGTACCTCCGTAACTTATCAGTGGTAGAGGTTGCCCTGTTACAGGAATGAGATTAAGTGCCACCATAATATTAGCACTTAACTGAATGAAAATCATAATTCCTAAAGAAAGCACCAATAGAGAACCAAAGAAAGCCCTAGTTCTACTTGCTATAATTAGTATTCTTATAATGATAATAAAATACATACCCAATAAGCCAACTGCACCTATTACACCATATTCTTCCACAATAATGGCAAAAATAAAGTCTGATGCCGACTGTGGCAACCTCTGTTTAAGAGCACTTTTGCCTGGTCCTTTACCTGTAATACCTCCGTGTACTATGGCCGCCTTAGCATGCATCACTTGATAGTTTTTAGCCTTTACAGCATCTCTTTCAGCACTATCCAATTGTGCATCTTTTGAAGAGGAAAAAGATTCTACCCTGCTTATCCAAGTATGAACACGGTTGTTGGGCATTAAATTAGTGTTCAATGCTACCAAAATAAAAATAATAGACGCTAAGCCCGACAAAGAGACAAACCCTGCAATATACTTCCACGGAAATTGCCCTATTATAAGGACAATTAGTGAAGTAGCTAAAATCATCAATGCCGTGGAACCGTTATCTTTAGCCACTAAAATAAATACCAATAATATAGGTCCAAAAACATACATAATGTTTTCTATGGGAAGCCTCTGTCTTTGAATATTTTTAGTTAAATAACGGCATAGATAGATAACTAACATCAAAGCTGCCAATGCTGACGGCTGAAATGAAATTGCAGTACCTGGTATTTTAAGCCACCTAGAAGCACTCGCCCCATCTATGGTTTGCCCTGTAAAAATAGTAACTCCTAAAAGAATTACAGAAATTACAAGAAGTATGGAACTCAACTTTCCTATAAACTCATATTTTATCGCTCCGATGACTCTCATCAAAAATAACCCTAAAGCAATGAACATCACATGCTTGATAAGGTGGCTGGTGGTTGTTCCTGTATTTACAATGTACTCTAAATTAGAACTTGCCGAATAAACAGGAAGTATGGAGAATACAGAAATAAGAATTACTGTAATCCACAGCACTCTGTCTCCTTTTAGATATTCTATTTTTTTATTTACTTCTGTATGCTCCATGGTTTATTATTTTAGAACCTCAGCTTTAAACTTTTCACCTCTATCTTCGTAGTTTTCAAACAAATCAAAACTTGCACAGCACGGCGAAAGGAGTACAGCATCTCCTGCTTCTGCTATGGATTTTGAAATTTTAATAGCTTCCTCCATACTAGAAGTATTATAAATAAACTCTTTTTTATCTCTAAAGAAATCTATAATCTTTTGGTTATCTATACCTAAGCAAACAATCGCTTTTACTTTCTTTTTAACCAATTCTTCTATTTCGGTGTAATCATTGCCTTTATCCACTCCTCCTACAATCCAAACGGTAGGCTGAGTCATACTTTCTAAAGCATAGTAAGTAGCGTTTACATTAGTCGCTTTACTATCATTGATAAATTTAACTCCATTAAGATTAGCTATTTCCTGTAACCTATGGTCTACAGCTTGGAAAGTCATCAATGAATTTCTAATACTTTCATTACTAATATTAAGTATTTTACCCGCTATAGACGCTGCTAAGCTATTAGCCACATTATGATTCCCAATAAGAGCTAAGTCTCTAATTTTCATAGTAAACTCACCTTGAAATTTTACCACAATGTTTTCATCGTTCATATATCCACCCTCTGAGAGAGTTTCTTTTATGGAGAATGGTACTTTTTTAACCTTTAAATCTAACTCTTGAAGAATTTTTTGACTCATTTCATCATCTTTATTATAGATGAAGAAATTATCATATTCTTGATTTTCAGTAATTCGGAATTTAGCTAAAGCGTACTCCTCATAATTATAATTATATTGGTCTAAATGGTCTTGACTCAAATTAAGAAGCAACGAAATGTATGGTCTAAAATTCTGAATATCATCTAATTGAAAACTACTGATTTCCAAAACATAATAGTCAAAAGATTCATCGGCTACTTGTTTCGCAAAACTCTTGCCTATATTACCTCCCAAACCTACATTCATCCCATTATCTTTAAGGATATGATAGATGAGAGAAGTAGTAGTCGTTTTACCATTACTGCCCGTAATTGCCACAATTTTGGCATTAGTAAATTCCGATGCAAATTCTATTTCGGAAGACAGTCTTATCCCTTTCTGATTGATTTTAAATACAATATCTGCCTTTTTAGGAATACCTGGGCTTTTAACCACCCAATCGGCATTTAAAATTCGTTCTTCATCGTGCTGACCTTCTTCAAATTCTATATTATTCTCTATCAGTTGTTTTTTATACTCTTCTTTTATACTTCCTCTATCGGATACAAAAACCTCCATACCTTTCTTTTTAGCAAGGTAGGCTGCCCCAAAACCACTTTCTCCAGCTCCTAAAACTACTATTTTCATATTCCTTAATGTTTTTATTGAAAATATTTATCTAATTTTAAGTGTAATTAAACATACAATCGCTAAAACTACCCCTATAATTATCATTCTATTAACAATCTTACTTTCGTGGTAGCCACTCTTCTGATAATGATGATGAAGAGGAGACATTTTAAACAATCGGTTATTTTGAGCATATTCTAATCCATACTTTTTCTTTCTGTATTTGAACACTGCTACTTGAAGCATTACCGATAAGTTTTCAATTAAAAATATTCCACACAGCACAGGTATCAATAATTCTTTTCTTAGAATAATGGACAAAACCGCAATAACTCCGCCTAGCATTAAACTACCTGTATCACCCATAAATACTTGGGCAGGATAGGTATTATACCAAAAAAAACCAATAACCGCCCCTACCATCGCCACCGCAAAAATGGTAGTTTCTCCCATATTAGGCAGAAACATAATATTGAGATAATCCGCAAAGATGATGTTACCCGAAACATACGCAAAGAAAGCTAATGTGAGTAAAATAACCGCACTCGTACCTGCAGCTAAACCATCTATCCCATCGGTAATATTAGCTCCATTAGAAACAGCTGTAACAATAAATATCGCCATCGGAATGAAAACCACCCAAGCCCATTCTTCTGCTTCTTGCTCATCCATCCAAAAGAGAATACCACTGTAATCAAACTCGTTATTTTTAATCATCGGTACGGTAGAAATTACTTTTTTTTCTTCCTTCATAAAGTTCTGTTCTACATTGTTACGATTAATCTCTTTTGCATCTGCATATTTTCTTTTAACGGTAACATCAGAATTAAAAAACATTGTGACCCCAACAATTAGCCCTAAACCAACTTGACCTATGACTTTAAATTTACCACTTAAACCGTCTTTATTCTTCTTTATTTTCTTAAGATAATCGTCTATAAAACCTATTGCTCCCATCCAAAGCACGGATACAATGAGTAGAATAATATAGATATTCGTAATCTTAGTAAAAAGCAATACAGGTATCAAAGTGGCTATAATGATGATAAGTCCTCCCATAGTAGGAGTTCCTTCTTTTTGTTTTTGCCCATCTAATCCTAAATCTCGCACTAGTTCTCCCATCTGTTTTCTACGAAGAAAATTGATGATTTTTTTACCATAAACCAATGCAATAATAAGCGACAACAGAACCGCCATAGCAGCCCTAAAAGAAATGTATCTCAATAGGTTAAGACCTGGTATATGTATGCCGTTAGCCGTAAGATATTCGTATAAGTAGTATAACATAGTTTGTATTTCTTGTTTTTAAATTATTGTTTTTCTATTTACTCATCATTTTACACAATTCTAATATCACCTCTTTATCATCAAAGTGATGTTTTACCCCATTAACTTCTTGATAAATTTCGTGACCTTTCCCCGCCACAAGTATAATATCTTTTGGCTCTGCAAATTTTATAGCCATTTTAATAGCTTCTCTTCTGTCTGGAACTACCGTATATTTGCTAAAGCATTGTGGCTCCACGCCCGCCTCTATTTCTTGGATAATGGTGTTAGGATCTTCTGTTCTAGGGTTGTCTGATGTAATAATTGCTAGAGTAGATTTTTGTGTAGCTATTTTACCCATTTCAGGGCGTTTGCTATGGTCTCTATCGCCACCGCAACCAAACACACTAATCAACCTTTCGTTTTTAGTTCGTATTTCGTTGATAGAGTCTAGAATATTCTCTAAAGCATCTGGCGTGTGTGCATAATCTACCACAAAAAAGATTCCGCCTTCTGACTTTATCGTTTCAAACCTACCATTAACTCTTTTCAGTTGAGAAATTGCCGTAAGTATTTCCACCTCATCAAACCCTAACTCTCTCGCTATACCAAACACTAAAAGCAAATTATAAACATTAAACTTCCCTGTTAGGCTCGTCCAAACTTCTTTACCATTAAAATTGAGCAGCATTCCGTTAAAATCCACCTCTAACAATCGTCCATGGTAATCACTTAAAGTTTTTAATGCATAGGTTTTCTTTTTAGCCTTGGTGTTTTGGAGCATTACCAATCCGTTTTTATCATCTAGATTAGTAATTGCTACCGCTGAATCTGGCAAATTATCAAAAAATGATTTTTTGGTATTAAGGTATTCTAAAAAAGTTTTATGATAGTCTAAATGGTCGTGAGTAATATTGGTAAAACCTGCCACTTTAAAATGCAAACCTTCCGTTCTGTTTTGATGAATGCCGTGAGAAGAAACTTCCATAAAGGCATACTCGCAACCTTGTGCCACGGCTTTTGCCAATAGTTCATTAAGTTTAACCACGTCTGGTGTAGTGTGTGTAGATGGGAAAACTTCGTCGCCAATCCTATACTCCACCGTGGAAATAAGTGCAGATGGATAACCTAAATTCTTAAAAACATCAAAAAGCAAAGTAGATACAGATGTTTTACCATTAGTCCCTGTAACTCCTACAAGATTAAGCTTTTCTGAAGGATTACCATAGAAGTTAGAAGCCAATTGCCCCAATACTTTAGACAAATTTTTCACTTTAATATAAGTGATGGTTTCATCTAAAATTTCAGGTAAATCTTCCAATACAATAACTTTAGCTCCTTTTTCTACTGCAGAACCAATGAACTGGTGTCCATCTGAAACACTCCCTTTGATAGCTACATAAAGGCTTTTTGCTTCCGCCTTTCTACTATCAAAAACAATAGAGCTTACCTCAACATCTAATGCACCGATGGTTTCTAAAACTGGTATATTATGTAATAACTCTCTGAGTAACATATTTTATCAATTTTTATTTTTGTAGTGTAAGGTAAATTTTTTGGTCTTTCTTTATGATAGTTCCTTCTTTAGGAAACTGTTCTAAGACTTTACCTACACCTTTATAATCTACACGATAACCCAAATTCTCCAACTGTGGAATAACTTCTCTACCTGCCATACCTACTAATGCAGGCATCTGCCGACGGTTTATTGCTATCTTTACCTTAGGAGCGGTCATCTTATTTAAATTCACTTTTTTATCTTGGAGCATTTCTTTTTCCACATTCAGTGGTGTTTTTAAGAAAGTTTTTCCTGCTATTTCCTTAAATACAGGAGCCGCCACCGTACCTCCGTAAAACCCAATAGAAGTATCGGGCTGATTAACCATAACGATACAAGTATATTTTGGATTATCCGAAGGATAAAACCCTGCAAAAGACGCCTGATATTTCATTGGTCCAGCTTTCCAGTATTCAAATCTTGCCGTCCCTGTTTTTCCCGCCATTTTAAGATTAGGTGTGAAGATACTTTTTGCTGTACCTTTTTCTACCGCTTTAGTAAGTGCATCTGTCATCATTTTTATAGCTTTATCTGATGCCATCTTATTTACCATTACTTCTGGTTTGGCTTCGTATGTAATCTTACCGTCTTTCATTATTTTGTCTATGAAAAGAGGCTTTACCATTTTACCATTATTAGCAATACCATTATAAAATGTAGCTAACTGCAACAATGTAAAATTAGACGAATAACCGTAAGACAAAGACGCTAGAGTAGCCTTATTCCATCTCTTATCTTCTGGAGTAACTATCTTTGGTTTTGTAATCCCTGGAAGTTCTATATCCATCTTATCAAACATCTTCCATCTTTTAAGATGATTAAGGAATACCTCTGGTTTATCTGCATAATATTTAGTAATGAGTTTTGCCGTACCCACATTGCTTGATTTTGCCAAAACATCACTAATCTCATAAGTTCCTCCACCGTGTCCGTCAGAAATTCTTTGCTTAGCGTAAGTCCATACTCCGCCACCTACATTTACGGTTGTATTTTCATCTATAAAACCGTCGTCCATCGCTGCCAAAAGAGAAACTACCTTAAATGTAGAACCAGGTTCCGTAGCATTTTTTATAGCATAATTATATGAATCTACATAAACTCCACTTTCTTTTTTTCTGAGATTTACCATTGCTCTTACCTTTCCCGTTTGGGTTTCCATAACGATAACCGTCCCATGGTCTGCATTAAAACTTATTAGCTGCTTCTCCAATGCAGAGTGAGCAATATCTTGTATTCTTAAATCAAGAGTAGTATAGACATCTTGCCCATCAATAGGTTCTTTAGCCTTCCAATGGTCAATGGGTTTCCACTGGGTCGAATTTACCCTTTGCTCCAATCTTGAACCATCTTTACCCGATAGATATTCACTAAACGCTCCTTCCAGTCCAGATTTATAAGCTTCGTTATCCATACCTATAGTTCCCGAACCTATTTTTGCGGTAGCTAATTCTCGCTTGTATTTTCTATCAATGATAAAACCACCCTTATTTTTACCTTTATTAAAGATAGGGAACTTTCTTATACGGTCGTATTCATCAAAATCTAAATCTCTTTTAAGAGAATAATACTGATTGCCTTTTTTCCTTTGAGCATCAAAAGTTTCCCTAAAGTAATGTTTAGGTTTCCCAAACATTTTGCTTAAAGAATCGGTAAGCGCTCCTATATTTTTGCTATAAAGAGTATCTTTTATAGTCTTAAAATCTATATAAACATCATACCTCATAACTGTAGTGGCAAGTATAGAACCATCTGAGGCATACAAGTTGCCTCTCACTGCTTTTAGCGTTGCCTCTCTATAGTTTTTATTGATATAATCTTCTTCTATCTCCTGAACATTAGTATTTTGCAATAAGAAAATACGAATAATGAAAGTAATAAACAAAAAGAAAGCAGCACCTCCAAAAAGGTACCCCCACATCAATGTCTTGGTTCTTTTTCTATCAAATTCGTTCTTAGTTTGCATTAGTAGAATCTAATTTTATAATCAATTTATGAGGGTGATTCTCTAGCGGAACCAAAGAATCCTTCAGTACTTCTTTTCCCAATTCACTCTCTAGTTTTATTTTGATTAGTTTACTTTGTACGTATGCATTTCTAGATTTATATTCTTCCGTTTGCTCTTTCAAAGTATTGATTTGCTTTATTTTTTTGCTCGCTAAATGGTTGGTATAGATAATCCCTGCCATCATCACGGCTAATAATATAAAGTATTTGTAATGAGCTTGTATCTCATCACGATTTAAGAAATTACCCTTAACAATATCACTAAAGGTTAGTTTCTTTTTTTTATATGTTTGTTTTTTAGCCATCTCTAACTTTCAAAAAAACATTTATACCTTAATACCTACCCTCATTTTAGCACTTCTCGCTCGAGAGTTAGCCTCAATTTCTTCTTCCGTAGGAACAAACGCTTTAGATTGTAGCAACTCAAACGCTTTGGTATAGTTCCCATAAATATCTCTTTCAGGCTCACCATCAAACATTCCATTCTTCAAGAAACGCTTTACCAGCCTATCTTCCAAAGAATGATAAGATATCACCACCAATCTTCCTCCTGGTTTTAGAATTCTATAAGCCTGTTCCAACATTTCCTTTAAAGCCTCTAATTCTTGATTAACCTCAATTCTTATCGCTTGAAATAACTGTGCGAAAAATTTATTCTGCTTATGTGGAGGAATATATTTAAAAACACTTTTTAAATCTTCCGTTGTCTTAATCGGTTTTGATTTTCTGTAATGAACTAACTCTCTCGCCAATCTCCTTGCTTCTCTTAACTCCCCATAGTGATAAAATATATCAGCCAAATGCTCTTCTTCATACTCATTAACCACCTTTTGAGCATTCAAACCTTGCATTACATTCATTCTCATATCTAACGGCGCATCACTCCTTGTAGAAAAACCTCTTTCCGCTGCATCAAACTGATGAGAAGACACTCCCAAGTCAGCCAATATCCCATCTACTTGGGTAACCCCATAAAGCATAAGAGAGTTTTCTAAAAACCTAAAATTCTGATTGATAATTGTAAAACGCTCATCATCTAATTTATTTTCCAAAGCATCTAAGTCTTGGTCAAAGCCAAAATGCCTTCCAGCAGAAGACAGCCTAGAAACAATTTCCCTAGAATGTCCACCACCTCCAAAAGTACAATCTACATAAACCCCATCTGCATTTAGCACAAGAGCATCTACACTTTCTTTTAATAAAACTGACTGATGATACATCTTTTTAATTTACTATAATTTACAAACCTTCCCAATCACTCCCCATTACTTCCTCCGCCAAGCTAGCAAAGTCTTCTTCTTTCATTACTATATTTTCTTCATAGGATTTTTTATCCCATATTTCAAAAAAATCTCCTACACCAGAAATTACGATTTCTTTTTCCATACCAGCAAAGTCTTTTAAATCTTTAGGTATCTGAACTCTATCCGATTTATCCACCTCTACCGCCTTTACTCCCGCAGTGAAAACTCGTATGAAATCTACATTTTTCTTTACAAACCTATTCAGTTTATTTAGCCGCTCCATTAGAGCCTCCCAAGTACTTACAGGATAAACTTCCAAACATTTCTGAAACACCGCTCTCTTTATCACAAAATCTTTTCCGTGAGTTTCTGACAAAAGTTTAGCTAACGCCGAGGGCAGCTTTATTCTGCCTTTATCATCTATCTTACACTCATATGTTTCAAAGAAATAATTCATCGGATACAAAAATAGATAATATTTTCTAAAAATTTCCACTTTTTTCCACTTTTTAACTCATTGTGGATAAGTTTTATCCAATCCAATAAAGCAACCTAATTATCTGATTATCTAAGCGTAACGAAATATTTAACTCCCCTCCATCAAAACTGTAATTACACAAGGTTTTCTAAGTATAATAAAAATAAAACATTATGATTTTTATATCGTTTGTTTAATCATTAATTCGTACTTTTGCAAGGTTTAGTAGTGTTTTATGATTTTTAAAACTAAAAAAGAAAAGAAATTCAATTTTATTGAAGAGGGAGAGGGTCACCCTCTGGTACTCCTACACGGGCTTATGGGAGGACTGAGTAATTTTGATGATATGGTAAAATTCTTTTCTGAAAAAGGGTATAAAGTCTATGTCCCAGAACTACCTATATATGACCTTCCTGTTCTGAACACGAATTTAACTGCTATTTCAAAATTCGTTGCAAAGTTTATAAAAGAGGAAGTTAAAGAGCCTGTCACTATTGTAGGCAACTCTATGGGAGGACATATAGGGCTTATTCTTACACTATCAAAACCTGAACTTGTTAAAAACTTAGTTCTTACAGGAAGTTCAGGATTATATGAAAAATCTTTTGGAGATAGTTTCCCTAGAAAAGGAGATAAAGAGTATATTAGAAAAAAAACACAAGAAGTTTTCTATGACCCTGCTGTAGCTACAGACCAATTAGTAGATGAAGTATTTTCTGTAGTTAATGATAGAATGAAAGGCATTAAAACCGTAATGCTAGCTAGAAGTGCTATAAAACACAATATGATAAAAGATTTACCTAAGATTACTTGTCCAACCTGCATTATTTGGGGCAAACAGGACAATGTAACTCCGCCAGAGGTGGCCGTAGATATGCACAAATATATCCCCAATTCAGATTTATATTGGATAGATAAATGTGGACACGCAGCTATGATGGAAAAACCACAAGAGTTCAACGAAATTCTCCTCTCTTGGCTCAAGAAGGTTAATAAATAAGAACTAAAAAATAGAGGAAGCCTAAATGCTTCCTTTTTTATTATTTAAAATTTAATACTAATAAAAATGATTTCTATAAAAAGTGCCGAGTTTGTTAAAAGTAGCCAAAAGTGGCAAGAATGCCCCGAAGCTAATCTTCCAGAATATGCATTTATAGGGCGTTCTAATGTGGGCAAATCCTCGTTAATCAATGCCATTACAGGAAATAAAAATTTAGCTAAAACCTCCCAAACTCCTGGAAAAACCCAACTCATCAATCATTTCATTATCAACGAAGAGTGGTATTTAACTGACCTCCCTGGTTATGGTTATGCCAAAGTTTCTAAGACCCAAAGAAAAGATTTTGAAAAGTTAATCACCAATTATATCCTCAACCGAAAAAATTTGGTAAATCTTTTCATTCTCGTGGATATAAGACATACACCTCAAAAAATAGATTTGGAATTTATTGAATGGTGTGGCGAAAGTGGCATTCCGTTTTCTATTGTTTTCACGAAAGAAGACAAACTAAAACCTAATGCTGCTAAAAAAAATGTGGAAGACTACACCAAAACACTATTAGAGAGTTGGGAAGAAGCTCCACAAATGTACATTACTTCCGCCGAAAAGAAAACAGGCACAGAAGCTATTTTAGAATACATAGAACAAACCAACCTATTTTTACAACAGAATAAAGTTAACTTTAATGAATAGCATCAACTATACAGATTTAACTTGGCATATTAAAGCCTTCAACGAACTTTCCGTTTCGGAACTTTATAAAATTATGGTTGCTAGGCAAGAGGTATTCATCATAGAGCAAGCAGTGAAATACCAAGACGCTGATAACACAGACCAAAAAGCCTTTCATATATGGGCAGAGAATAGCAAAGGGCAACTATTGGCTTACTGTAGAATCTTCCCTGAAGGTGTAAAATACAACGAAACCTCAATAGGAAGAGTACTCACTACCTCTCTTGGAAGGGGAAAAGGCATAGGAAGACAACTCGTATCTTACGCCATAGAAGCCATAGAGAATATATATAAAACTTCCCGAATCAGAATATCTGCCCAAGACTATCTTTTGAAATTCTATTCAGAATACGGTTTTTCTGATACTGACAAAAAGTATTTAGAAGATAATTTACCACACACAGAAATGGTTCGACAGTAATTTTAATATTACTTCAACCAACCTAAAGCTCCAAAATAAGCTTTAAATTTAGCGACTTTTGGTCCCACCACCGCACTACAATAAGGCTGAGTGGGATTATCTTTATAATACCCTTGATGATAGCTTTCTGCTTTCCAAAACTTTTTAAAAGGAGCAAGCTCTGTAACATAAGTACCACTCCATTTTCCTGTTGCTTCAGATGTTTTTATAGCCTGTTCCGCTTTTTGTTTTTCCTCTTCCGAACGATAGAAAATAACTGAACGATATTGTGTTCCTATGTCTTCTCCTTGTCGGTTGAGTTGAGTTGGGTCGTGTAGAAAAAAGAACACCTCCATCAGCTGTTCAAAAGAGATTTCATTGGGTCTATAAGCTATCTGTACCACTTCCGCATGTCCCGTTTCTCCTGTACACACCTCTTCATAAGTTGGATTTTCTTTATGACCTCCTGAGTAGCCAGACTCTACCGTTTCCACTCCTTTTAGCATATTGAAACAACTTTCCACACACCAAAAACAACCACCTCCTATGGTTAAGTATTCTATATTTTCCATATTCTCATTTTTATTTAAAGAAACTTGGTTATTTTTACAATCAACCAAACTTATAAAACTCACCAAAAGTATTAAAAAATTCTTCATCAAAACAAGTTTTCATTTTGTTAATAGCCAATTTCTATCTTAAAAACCTACACCTAAAATTGGCATAGGAATTGGGACTATAAAGCACTGCTTTAATTCTACTTATTTAAAAGTAAAATAAAGACAAAAGTAACGATTATAAAAACAAAAAAGCGACAGTTTGTCACTTTTAACATTTATTTGAAGCCATAAAGATATGATTGATATTGAAGAACTTTCTCTAGACGGACTTTTAAATGAAAATTTCAGTTTCGTAACTGAAGAAATTCAAGAAAAGGCAGAAAATACAGAGCAAAACTTATTTCCTATCCTTCCTGTAAGAGATATGGTGATGTTTCCTAAAATTATTATGCCTATTACTGCAGGGAGAGAGAAATCTATAAAATTACTACAAGATGCACAGCTTAATAACGAAGTTATAGGCATCATTTCTCAAAAAAATGCTAAAGAGCAAAACCCTACAGAGAAAGATTTATACAAAGTAGGGACTACTGCCAAAATACTTAAAATCATTAAACTTCCTGATGGTAATATCACCGCAATTATGCGAGGTGTCAGAAGGTTTAAACTAAATAAACTCGTAGAAAAAGAACCTTTCTTAAAAGCCGAAATAGAAAAGCTAAACGAAACATCTACCAAAAGCAAAGAAGAGTATGAGGCACTTATAGAAAACATTAAAGACTTAGCTCTTAAAATTATAGAGTTAGACCCACAAATTCCTAACTCGGCAAGGTTTGCAATTACAAATATTGAATCTCAAGAGGAACTCCTCAATTACATCTGTGCTAATGCAAAATTTACCGCCGAGGAAAAACAAAAATTATTAGAGACCAAGAGCTTTTTAGTTCGTGCAAAAAAATGTTACGAACTAATGCACGATGAGTTTAATAAATTAGAACTTCGCAACATTATCCATCAAAAAACTACAAGAGAGATGGATAAAAACCAGAGAGAGTATTTTCTGAATCAACAAATAAAAGCCATACAAGAAGAGCTTGGTGGAGGTCCAGAAAATGATGCCGCAGAACTCCAAGAGAAAGCAAAAAAAATAAAGTGGAATGAGGAGATAGAACAACATTTCCAAAAAGAAATACACCGTCTTAACAGACAAAATCCTCATTCTCCAGACTACAATGTACAAAGAAACTACCTTGATTTTTTCACAGATTTGCCTTGGGAACATTACTCCAAAGATATATTTGATTTGAATAGAGCTGAAAATGTACTCAATTCTGAACACTTCGGTATGGAAGATGTTAAAAAACGGATTCTAGAATACATTGCCGTTCTCAAGTTAAAAAACAATATGAAATCTCCTATCCTTTGCCTTGTAGGACCTCCAGGCGTGGGGAAAACCTCATTAGGAAAATCTGTAGCAGATGCTTTAGGAAGAAAATACATCAGAATTTCTTTAGGAGGACTACATGACGAAAGCGAAATTAGAGGACACCGAAAAACCTACATCGGTGCTATGGCAGGACGCATACTCCAATCCATTAAAAAAGCTGGGACTTCCAACCCCGTTATCGTATTAGACGAAATAGACAAAATAGGTCAAGGCATACACGGAGACCCTTCCTCTGCCTTGCTAGAAGTCCTAGACCCAGAACAAAACAAAACTTTCTACGATAACTTCCTAGAGATAGGATACGATTTGTCTAAAGTAATGTTTATTGCAACAGCCAACAGCCTAAATACCATTCAAAGACCACTATTGGATAGAATGGAGGCCATTCAGCTTTCAGGCTATACCGTAGAAGAAAAAGTACAAATTGCAAAAAAACACTTAATAAAAAAGCAAATTGCAGAGAATGGATTAAAAAACACCCAACTAAAACTAGGAGTTAAAGAAATCACTCATATCATAGAATCTCACACTAGAGAAAGCGGCGTGAGAAATCTAGAGAAAAAAATAGCCAAAATAGCACGATGGGTTGCCCTGCAAATTACAATGGAAAAAGAGTATAATCCTAAAATCAACATTGCTACCATTGACGAAATATTAGGCGTTCCTATCAAAAAAAATCTATCCGAAATGCTCGATGTTCCTGGTGTAGTTACAGGTCTAGCGTGGACGAGCGTAGGGGGTGATATTCTTTTCATTGAAAGTATTTTATCCGAAGGAAAAGGAAATCTCACTATGACGGGTAATCTAGGAAATGTAATGAAAGAATCTGCCACCATTGCACTAGAATACATCAAAGCAAAGCACCAAAGCCTAGGAATAGAACAAGAAACTCTATCCAAAAACAACATACACCTGCACATTCCCGAAGGAGCTACACCAAAAGACGGTCCTTCAGCAGGTATAGCTATGCTAACCTCAATGGTTTCTAGCTTCAGAAATAAAAAAGTAAGACCTCATATCGCTATGACGGGCGAAATTACTCTAAGAGGTAAAGTACTCCCAGTAGGAGG
Organism: Riemerella anatipestifer ATCC 11845 = DSM 15868; assembly: GCF_000252855.1. Lineage (NCBI taxonomy): Bacteria > Pseudomonadati > Bacteroidota > Flavobacteriia > Flavobacteriales > Weeksellaceae > Riemerella > Riemerella anatipestifer. The sequence continues at coordinate 1,312,907 of NC_017045.1, forward strand.
CATCAAAGAAAAGCTGTTAGCCGCATCTAGGTCAGGCATCAAAGAAGTTATCTTATGCGAAGACAATAAGAAAGACTACGAAGAGATAAAAGATAAGTCGTTAAATAGCCTAAAAATCCATTATGCAAACACAATGGAAGAAGTCATCAATCTTGCCTTGGAAAGTTGAAAATTTAAAACAATAAGGCTATCAAATCAAAAATCTCCACCGAATTATACTACAGTGGAGATTTTTTTGATGCAATAACATACCTCTTTTCAAGCAAAACATCATTTAATTACTGGATAAGGAATAGCTTTATCCAATTCTATAGGAAGATAATGCTTTATAATCGACTCTTGCATCATTTTTCTTTTTTGGTCTAATTGAGATATTGAACTAATGTCCTCCCCATTGATATTCACAGAACCTCCACCTTTTAAAATTCTAGTCAAATACGCCACTGGATCTCTATAATCATCTAGCATCAACTTCACCAATTGCTCATGATCTATTTTCAACGGATTTTTTCCATAATAAGTTTCTAAAAAGTTTCTTGTATCATATACTTCAGGCAAAACTTTATTCTTTATCAAAACATAGTGAAACTTTCTCTCTGTATCATATATTTCGTAAATCAACCCAGGCAGACTATTAAATTTATAAGGTCCTTCCATCACTGGAATTTCTTTCGCAAACCAAGCTTCCCAATCTCTACCCCCAAAATGCGTCCGAGCCTTTTGCAATATAAAATTCTCAGGGCTTTTTTTAGTTATTGGCGTCACTTCCCAATGAATAGCATCTGAAGAAGGAATCACAAAGTAATCGCCATCATTATTAGTGAAAAAATTAAGATGTGTTTTTTTATTCCTCTCTCTCTTCAGTACTTGTTTCGTAGACGAAACTGTTCTGAAAACGTGCCCTGGTGTTTTTTGGGATAACGAATCACTTTCCAAAAATTTAAAATCATAAAACTTAACCTCTGTTGGATTTACATCTAATACCATTAAATCCTTCTGTGGCACCTCACCCACCTGTCTGGTAAGTTGATAGATAAATCTATTAGTCTGTGCAGATATGGTATAAGTATAAACTAATAAAGCAAAAAAAATAATTCTGGTCATAATAACAATATTCCTAACTTTTAATTACAAAAGATAAACAATGGCTAACCGAGAAAACGATTAGCCACTGTTTAAATTCTAATTTTGACAAGTCGTAGTTGTGGTAGTTGTAGTCGTTACAACCGTATTACCATTAGAAGTCGATGTTGTTGTTGACGTTGTAGTGGTAGTTACACATCCTCCTCCGTCAGTAATAGCTAAACTACTTGTTTGTGATGCATTCACAAATCCCGCCACTCCTAAAGCGGCTACTAATATAATTTTTTTCATAATTAAACACCCAAGAAGCTTTGGTTTTCATATCTTGGTATCGCAAAGCTAGAAACAAAATCTGATTTATCCAAATTTTTCATGATAAAAATCATGTTTTAGTATAAGTCTAATACTAGAAATCATATATCTAAATTATTCTAGTATATAACTATAACTCGATGTAACAAAAAAGACTGCAATATGCAAATATCAATCGTTTACACTCCTACAATGAGTTCCAGCTTTAGATAAGCCATTTTAAACTTTCAGAAAACACTGCGAGAAGTTATCCTATCTCTCGCACCGTTTTAATGAAAACGGTACAAGGAGTTTTATAATACCTACGCTGATGTGTTGCTTTACCCTACAACCCTCCGCTGTCTTAGGCTACGCCGAGGCGACGTCTGATAAGACAACACTCCTCCTTCCTTAACACTTCATAACCAAACAAAAAAGCCTCTAGCATTACTGCTAGAGGCTTTTCAAAAATAAAAACTGGCGGCGACCTACTCTCCCACTTTCGTAGTACCATCGGCGCTGGTGGGCTTAACTTCTGTGTTCGGAATGGGAACAGGTGAGCCCCACCGCTAAAACCACCCTAAAGTTCTTTATATAAAAATTAGTGTGTCCTAATTCTTTTTATCGGTAATTTTCATCACAAAGACAAAACCTTGCTCGCACTTATAAGGCTTTTTTAACATAACACCCATTAGGCTATAAATCTACGGGTAATTAGTACTACTCGGCTATGCTGTTACCAACTTTACACCTGTAGCCTATCAACGTGGTCATCTCCCACGACCCTTAAAAGATGTCTCATCTTGAGGCAGGTTTCGCACTTATATGCCTTCAGTGCTTATCCTTACCAAACTTAGCTACTCTGCGGTGCGCCTGGCGGCACAACAGATACACCAGAGGTTTGTTCAAATCGGTCCTCTCGTACTAGATTCAAGCCCTCTCAAACATCTAACGCCCGCAATAGATAGAGACCGAACTGTCTCACGACGTTCTGAACCCAGCTCGCGTGCCACTTTAATGGGCGAACAGCCCAACCCTTGGGACCTTCTCCAGCCCCAGGATGTGACGAGCCGACATCGAGGTGCCGAACCTCCCCGTCGATGTGAGCTCTTGGGGGAGACTAGCCTGTTATCCCCGGAGTACCTTTTATCCTATGAGCGATGGCCCTTCCATACGGAACCACCGGATCACTATGTCCTGCTTTCGCACCTGATCGACTTGTTGGTCTCACAGTCAAGCACCCTTATGCCATTACACTCTACGCACGGTTACCAAGCGTGCTGAGGGTACCTTTGAAAGCCTCCGTTACTCTTTTGGAGGCGACCACCCCAGTCAAACTACCCACCACGCAATGTCCTCGTTTCCGAGTTAGGCTCTAAGTAAACAAAGGGTGGTATTTCAACAACGGCTCCACCAACACTAGCGTGCCAGATTCACAGCCTCCCACCTATCCTACACATTGTTTACTCAAAGTCAATACGAAGTTATAGTAAAGGTTCACAGGGTCTTTTCGTCCCATTGCGGGTAATCGGCATCTTCACCGATACTACAATTTCACCGAGCTCGTGGCTGAGACAGTGCCCAGATCGTTACACCATTCGTGCAGGTCGGAACTTACCCGACAAGGAATTTCGCTACCTTAGGACCGTTATAGTTACGGCCGCCGTTTACTGGGGCTTCAGTTAATGCCTTCGCTTACGCTAAGCACCTTCCTTAACCTTCCAGCACCGGGCAGGTGTCAGACCCTATACAGCATCTTTCGATTTAGCAGAGTCCTGTGTTTTTGATAAACAGTCGCCTGGGCCTCTTCACTGCGGCCAACATTTCTGTTGGCGTCTCTTCTTCCGAAGTTACGAGACTATTTTGCCTAGTTCCTTAGCCACGATTCACTCGAGCACCTTAGGATTCTCTCCTCGACTACCTGTGTCGGTTTTGGTACGGGTTGCTTCACTTCGGCTTTTCTTGGAACTGCTTTCCCTACAACAACTTCGCCCGTAGGCTAGGTCTCAACTATTCCGTCAGTCTTCAGTAAGTACGGCAATCCGTCCCCTTTTTAGTGTGAGCAAGTATGGGAATATTAACCCATTGTCCATCCACTTCCCCTTTCGGGTACGCGTTAGGTCCCGACTAACCCTCAGCTGATTAGCATGGCTGAGGAAACCTTAGTCTTTCGGTGAGGGGGGGTCTCGCCCCCTTTATCGTTACTTATGCCTACATTTTCTTTTCTATAAGCTCCACAATACCTCGCGATACTGCTTCTGCGCCGATAGAATGCTCTCCTACCGATGTATTAATACATCCCATAGCTTCGGTAATATGCTTATGCCCGATTATTATCCATGCCGGACCGCTCGACTAGTGAGCTGTTACGCACTCTTTAAATGAATGGCTGCTTCCAAGCCAACATCCTAGCTGTCAATGCAGTCCAACCGCGTTATTTCAACTTAGCATATATTTAGGGACCTTAGCTGTTGGTCCGGGTTCTTTCCCTCTCGGACATGGACCTTAGCACCCATGCCCTCACTGCTGATGAACATTTATTAGCATTCGGAGTTTGTCAGGAATTGGTAGGCGGTGAAACCCCCGCATCCAATCAGTAGCTCTACCTCTAATAAACTTAACATCAACGCTGCACCTAAATGCATTTCGGAGAGTACGAGCTATCTCCCAGTTTGATTGGCCTTTCACCCCTACCCACAGGTCATCCGAAGACTTTTCAACGTCAACCGGTTCGGTCCTCCACTTTGTGTTACCAAAGCTTCAACCTGCCCATGGGTAGATCACAAGGTTTCGCGTCTAATCCTACTAACTATTCGCCCTATTCAGACTCGCTTTCGCTTCGGCTCCGTAACTTAATTACTTAACCTCGCTAGTAAAATTAACTCGTAGGCTCATTATGCAAAAGGCACGCCGTCACAGCAATAAGCTGCTCCGACCGCTTGTAGGCGTACGGTTTCAGGTTCTCTTTCACCCTTCTATTCGAAGTGCTTTTCACCTTTCCTTCACAGTACTTGTTCACTATCGGTCTTTCAGGAGTATTTAGCCTTGGAGGATGGTCCCCCCATATTCAGACAGGATTTCACGTGTCCCGCCCTACTCTTGTATCATCTAAATATGCCTTTCATGTACGGGGCTATCACCCTCTATGGCCACTCTTTCCAAAGTGTTCTATTAAACATATATAAACTTTTGGGCTAATCCGCTTTCGCTCGCCACTACTTACGGAATCTCTTCGATTTCTTTTCCTCCGGGTACTTAGATGTTTCAGTTCTCCGGGTTTGCTCTGCTTGCGCAGTAATACATCTTCAATGTATTGGGTTGCCCCATTCGGATATCTACGGATCAATTCGTGTGTGCCAATCCCCGTAGCTTTTCGCAGCTTACCACGTCCTTCGTCGCCTCTGAAAGCCTAGGCATCCGCCATACGCCCTTAACGATTTCTTTCCTAATATTTTTGGTTACTCAAGCACTTATAAGTGCTCGGTTTTCTCTTTGTGATGTCTTTTACCGTTAATGTCAATGTGCTTTACGCTCGCTAAATATTTAATGAACTGATGTTGTATTTGGCTCCATCCGTCACTTTTAAATTAAATATCTAACCCTTGTGGAGAATAAGGGAGTCGAACCCTTGACCTCCTGCGTGCAAGGCAGGCGCTCTAGCCAGCTGAGCTAATTCCCCCTCTATCTTAAATTAGTAGTCTCGGGCAGGCTCGAACTGCCGACCTCTACATTATCAGTGTAGCGCTCTAACCAGCTGAGCTACGAGACTGTCTTAGATGTCAGAGTTTAGATTGTTAGAATTTAGACTTGCATCCTTTTTCTAACTTCCAACTTCTAGTTTCTAATCTCTTTCTTATCCCTGATACTAATCTTAGGGGTTATTTCTTTTATATACCAACCAGTAAAAAAACCAAAGCTACTTTAAGTAAGCTTTCTTAATTTTGTTTATACTCCAAACGAGTCTCTAAAATGAGATGTTCCAGCCGCACCTTCCGGTACGGCTACCTTGTTACGACTTAGCCCTAGTTACTAGTTTTACCCTAGGCAGCTCCTTTTACGGTCACCGACTTCAGGTACCCCCAGCTTCCATGGCTTGACGGGCGGTGTGTACAAGGCCCGGGAACGTATTCACCGCGCCATGGCTGATGCGCGATTACTAGCGATTCCAGCTTCATAGAGTCGAGTTGCAGACTCCAATCCGAACTGAGACCGGCTTTCGAGATTTGCATCACTTCGCAGTGTAGCTGCCCTCTGTACCGGCCATTGTATCACGTGTGTGGCCCAAGGCGTAAGGGCCGTGATGATTTGACGTCATCCCCACCTTCCTCTCTACTTGCGTAGGCAGTCTCACTAGAGTCCCCAACTTAATGATGGCAACTAGTGACAGGGGTTGCGCTCGTTGCAGGACTTAACCTAACACCTCACGGCACGAGCTGACGACAACCATGCAGCACCTTGAAAATTGTCCGAAGAAAACCGTATTTCTACAGCTATCAATTCCCATTTAAGCCTTGGTAAGGTTCCTCGCGTATCATCGAATTAAACCACATGATCCACCGCTTGTGCGGGCCCCCGTCAATTCCTTTGAGTTTCAACCTTGCGGTCGTACTCCCCAGGTGGCTAACTTATCACTTTCGCTTAGTCTCTGAACCATATAGCCCAAAAACGAGTTAGCATCGTTTACGGCGTGGACTACCAGGGTATCTAATCCTGTTCGCTCCCCACGCTTTCGTCCCTCAGCGTCAGTTATAACTTGGTAACCTGCCTTCGCAATCGGTGTTCTGAGTAATATCTATGCATTTCACCGCTACACTACTCATTCCAGCTACCTCAACTATACTCAAGACTAGCAGTATCAACGGCAGTTCTACAGTTAAGCTGTAGGCTTTCACCACTGACTTACTAGCCCGCCTGCGGACCCTTTAAACCCAATAAATCCGGATAACGCTTGCACCCTCCGTATTACCGCGGCTGCTGGCACGGAGTTAGCCGGTGCTTATTCGTACAGTACCTTCAGCTACCCTCACGAGAGTAGGTTTATCCCTGTACAAAAGAAGTTTACAACCCATAGGGCCGTCGTCCTTCACGCGGGATGGCTGGATCAGGCTTGCACCCATTGTCCAATATTCCTCACTGCTGCCTCCCGTAGGAGTCTGGTCCGTGTCTCAGTACCAGTGTGGGGGATCACCCTCTCAGGCCCCCTAAAGATCATTGACTTGGTGAGCCGTTACCTCACCAACTATCTAATCTTGCGCGTGCCCATCTCTATCCGCCGGAGCTTTCAATACTAATTGATGCCAATCAGTATATTATGAGGTATTAATCTTCCTTTCGAAAGGCTATCCCTCAGATAAAGGCAGGTTGCACACGTGTTCCGCACCCGTACGCCGCTCTCAAGTATCCGAAGACACTCTACCGCTCGGCTTGCATGTGTTAGGCCTCCCGCTAGCGTTCATCCTGAGCCAGGATCAAACTCTCCATTGTATGTTTTTCCTGTCCCACTCAAAGTTTTGTTACGCTTTGGTTTTTTCCTTACTTGGTTGTTATAGTATCTTTCAATGTTCTCTATTCTTCTCGCTAAACCTCTCACTGATCATCTCAGTTCCGATTTGCGAGCGCAAAAGTAAAAAGTTTTTTTTAATTGACCAAATGTTTTTGAAAAAATTTTAATTATTTTTTTCAACACCAATAAACACCCCTCGCAACACTCCTCCTTATTCTTAAGGCTTATTACTATTAAGTATTTAATCTATCAATCCACTCCTACTCTCTCGTATCGAGGGTGCAAAAATATAAATTCTTTACCATTAACTCCAAATGTTTTACATCCTTTTTTTATCAATCATATATAATCGACTGATTTGCAAAAGAGAAAAATTTTGAACCTAACTAATGAGATGTGTAGAAATTTAATAAATAGTTAGCATAAACCTCGTCTAATCTTTCTAAATCTCCTGTCTTTAGATTGAGAAAACCGTCTTTTCCTCTAAGTGATGTATTGGATACATTAAAATATAATGAGTTATTAGTTCCTGTTTTCGTTGGAAGTTTAATCCTAGAACCAAGAAATCCACCTACTGAAACATCTATTGGCTTTTCTGTTAAATTTATTTTATAATAAGATTTTGGTAAAAGAGTTAATCTTTTATCTTCTATTTTTAATTTCTGAGCTTTGTCTCCTGTGTTAAATAAATAAACTTCATCATGAACCCTTGTTATATTTTCTACATTTATAGAGTACAATAATACTGTATAGTATTGTTTATTTTTAGCGTTTAGCCCATCTATAGTTTCAGGAAATATAATTTGATAAGCATTAGCTCCTATAAATTTAGCCTTATTGTATATTGCTACATAATTAACTCTGTCGTCCGAAGATGCATTAGCTACCTCTAATTTACCTAAATAGTGTGCTTTTTCAATATCTTCTTGGATAAGTCTAAAGAACGATTTATCTGTACTTTCTATTTTATCTTTAATTTCTACTAGGTCGTATCGTTGAGAAAACCCAACAATTGATAGACATAGGCTAAGGGCTAAAACAAATTTATTCATTTTCTTTAAGGATTTCTATGCAAGACTCTAAACTAGGTTGCCAATACTTTATTTCTATCTGATAATCTTTTTCTATTTTATCTAAAGCAAAGGTACTTCTATGTGGTCTCTTAGCTGGAGTAGGATAGGCTTCTGTTGGAATAGGGTTTAGTTTAATATTACTTTTTGAGAATTCTTTAATTTTTGTAGCAAACTCGTACCAAGTGGTCTCTGAATAGTTAGAGAAATGATAGATACCCATTTTCTTTGAAGGTGTTTCTATGATTTTCATTACAGCTTCTGCCAAATCATTTGCATTGGTTGGCTGACCGAATTGGTCGTTTACTATATTTAATTCATCTTTTTGAGAAAAAAGGTGAAGCATTGTTTTTACAAAGTTTTTATTAAACTCAGAGTAAAGCCAAGAAGTACGAATGACTATTGTATTAGGATTATTCTCTAAAGCCAATTCTTCCCCTCTAAGTTTAGACTTCCCATAAACGCCAAGAGGATTGGTAAAATCATCTTCTGAATATGGCAAATTTGTGTCTCCGTCAAAAACATAATCGGTGCTGATGTGTATCAATAATGTTTGATTTTCTTGACAAGCTTTTGCTAGATTTTCCACGCCATTAGCGTTAATGTTATAGGCTTTTTCTTGCTCCTGCTCCGCCAAATCTACAGCGGTGTATGCCGCAGCATTGATACAAACTGATGGTTTTTCCTCATTAAAAATATCTAAAACAGCTCCTTCATCTGTTATATCCAACTCTTTTGAAGTTTTAAATACAAAGTTATATTGTGGATAGTTTTGCTCTAACTTTTTGAAACAATTACCTAGTTGTCCACCAGCCCCTGTAACTAAAATTTTACTCATATCTTATCTTAATATTTACACTATATCCCCACAAATTTATTTATTTTTCTCAAGTTATCAACTCTTTCTTGGAATGTTTTTTCCGATATTTCTACCAAGAATTCACCAAACTGTTCCATAATTTCTGGAGTGTGTTCTTGTGATTTTCTTGTTTTAAGGTTAAAGTGAATAACCTTTACCCATAATACAGCGTAAACTAAATCAGAATCCAGAGCCTTCATTAAAATTTCTACTAAAGCTGTTCTTTTATCCATCATAATGGTTTTACTTGTAATTTTAGCTTTAGTATTAGCTCTTATTTCTCTTAGGTATGCTATTTGGTTTTCTATAGCAATCCAAGTACAGCCTGTTTTTTGTGCATATTCTTGATAGGTAAATCCGTAGTTATCTTCCACATGATCTTCTCTTGCATTGAGCATATACTCCAAATATTTTACATTATTAAGATGCCCTATTGGATCACAATCTGCGAAACGAATTTTAACTATACTCTCAAACTCTTTTAATTCTCCCATATATTATATTTAAATAAAAAAACCACTCAAAAAGAGTGGCTTTATAGATATTTTCAACTTAATTAAAGTCCTAATTCTTTTTTAACAGCTGCAGTAGCATCAGCTCCTCCTTTGTAGATTAACCCCATAGTGTTAGAGTCAAAAATAAAGTCCCAACCGTTAGCTTTAGCTGCTTTTTCTGTAGCTTCCATAAATTTCTTATCTATAGGAGCGTAAGCTGCTTGTTGCTTTTCCGTATAATCTTTCTGAGCAGCTTCTGACATTTGCTGAATATTCTGTTGTTTTTTCTGCAACTCTCCTTCTTTAGCAGTTCTCTGAGCTTCAGTCATTGTAGCTGCTGCTTTTTGGTAAGCTGCAACTTCTTCTTGCCAAGCCTGTGCTTGTTTCTGAATTTCTGCTTGTTTTGCTTTAAATACACTTAACAATTGTTCATCTGCTTTTTTCTTTTCAGGCATCATGCTCAAAATTGCTTCTACATCTACCGTAGCTACCTTCTGTGCTTTTGCAGTACCCATAGATACAAACATCATTACCGCTGCAAATAATACGCTTAATTTTTTCATAATAATAAATAAAGTTTAATTTTTCTAGTTTTTTTATTTCTCCCTGCAATTATACTTATTTTTTTTGATTTTTAAGTAAAATATCCAATACTTTATCGGTATAATCGTACTTTTTATCAGTAAATAGTATATTTGCATCGTTACCCTTATCAAGAACTATGCCTAAACCATTTTTATCACTAACCTGCTTTATGGCATTCCAAATTTGATCTTGAAAAGGTTTAGTTAAAGATGTTCTCAATTTATTAACCTCTCCATCTGTTCCAAATCTTTTAGAAATAAGCCCTTTAAGCTCTTTTTCCAAATCTAAAACTTCTTTCTCTCTTGATTTTAGTTGCTCTCCTACAAGAAGAACTTTCTCATTTTCAAACAATGCTTTTTTAGCTTCGTAATTGGTTTGCATTTGGCTAATTTCTGTTTGCCAAGTTTGTACCTGAGTTTCCAATCTTTTTTCTGCCTCTTTGTATTGAGGATACTTCTCCAAAATGTATCGTGTGTCCACAACTCCTATTTTCTGAGCTTTTATACCAAAACTTAGAAATAATAGGCTGAAAATGAAAACAATTTTCTTTAAAAAATTTATCATCTTTTTAATATTAGATTATAGAGGTTGATTCATCAGGAAGTGAGTATTCCAGCCAGAAGGTTGTGTACCTCCTATTGTTCTATCAAATCCGTAAGCAAAGTCAAATCCAATTAAACCAAACGCTCCCATAAATACTCTAATACCAACACCTACAGAACGCTTCAACTGGAACGGATTATAGGTTGAAAAACTATTCCAAGTGTTACCTCCTTCAGCAAAAGTAAGTGCATAGATTTTTGCCGTTTGGTTCATAGAAATTGGATATCTTAATTCTACTGCAAAACGGTTATATAATGTACCTCCACCTGTTGGCGTAACATCTTCTGTTAACCCACCTGTCATAGATGCGTTCTGATAACCACGCAATGGTATAAGTTCTCTACCGTCAAACCTTCCTGCAAAAAGCCCTACACCTCCTAAATAGAATCTCTCGAAAGGTGGAGCTCCTAGTTGTCTATTATACCCGTCCATAAAGCCCATTTCCGCAGTAGAACGCAGTACTAGTTTACCAACAACCGTATTATAGGTTTCGGCTCTAAGTTTTACTTTGTAAAATTCTAACCAATTATATTTTGCCGCAGTGGACATAGTACTATAATCTTTATTCGAAAATAAAGAATACGGTGGTGTAAACTTTACAGAAGCCTCTATATTAGACCCTTGAGTAGGGAAATGAGGGTCAAACCCTGCTGAATTTCTACTAAGTGAAACATTAAACGCAAAGTTATTTGCAGAACCATTACTTACTTGCTCTGACCCGAACTGGAATGGAAAGTTATTAAAGTTATAGCCCTGATAAGAAATCCCTGTATAAAGAGAGAAATTATAATCTGGCCATAATAGTCTTCTTGTTAAACCTACATTCGCAGAGAATATATTTAACCTTTGACTACCTCCTGTAAGGTCTGCATATTTTACTATGGAGTTATTTAAACTTATAGATAAAGCAGTTGGACGGCTACCAAACAACCAAGGCTCTGTAAAAGCAAAACTATAATTTTGGAAGAATTGCCCTGCCTGTGCTTGTAATGATAATACTTGCCCATCTCCTTGAGGAACAGGTTTAAAATCTTTACCTCTCAAGAAGTTTCTAAGAGAAAAGTTATTAAACGTTAGCCCTAAAGTCCCTATAAATGAGTTACCTCCATAACCTGCTTGTAGCTGCACTTGTGAAGAGCCTTTTTCTACCAAACTCCAAGCAACATCTACGGTATTATTTTGTGGATTAGGCTTGATGTCATATTTAATTTGCTGAGGGTCAAAAAACTGCATTCCAGCTAAATCAAAATAGGTTCCCTTAATATCTCTTTTAGAGAATAAATTCCCTGGTCTTGTTTGTAGAGAACGAAGTATTACATGGTCGTGTGTAGTCGTATTACCACTCCACGTTACTCTATCCCAAGAGGCTTTTTCTCCCTCCTTAATTCTTATTTCTAAATCTATAGAGTCTCCCTTTATTGCTTTCTCTACAGGCGTTACTTGGGAGAAAAGATAACCGTTATTAAGGTATAAAGACTTGATATCCGAGTCATCTTCTTTACCACCATCTTCACCTACTTTTTTATTAAATCCTACGGCATCATAAATATCTCCTTTTTTATACCCTAATACTTTCTGTAAAAACTCTGTACTATAAGCTGTATTTCCAATGAAATTAATGTCTCCAATATAGTATTTTTTACCTTCATTGAGTTTTACATTAATTTCATAATTATTGTTTTTATTTCTCCAAACCGAATCGGAAACAATTACCGCATCACGATAACCTAAAGAGTTATAATAGGTTACTAAGTTTTTCTTATCTTCTTCGTATTTCTCTTTAACAAACTTAGAAGATTTTAATATTCCTAATAAAAATCTTTTTTGTTTAGTTTCTTTAAATGCTTTTTTTCTAAGTTTTTTAGATGAAATATTCTCGTTTCCTTCAAAAGTAATACGGTCTATCTTTATACGCTTCCCTCTCTGCACCTCTATCGTCCAGTCCATCATATTAGGATCTTTAGGATTTGCTGTATTCTTTACATTCACCTTAGCATCAGAGAAACCTTTATCTATCTGCTGTTTGGCAATATTATGTTTTACCGAGTTTATTAAATCATTAGTGATTTTTACCCCAGGTTTTAAATCATTGTCTTTTATGATTTTTTCAGCCTTAGATTTACTTACTTTCTTATCTATCCCTACTACTTTTACTTCTCCTAAATCTTTTAGGTCTTCTAATAAAAACCTAAGCACAATATTTTGCCCATCTACACTTTGGACATAGACTTCTACTTCGGAGAAATATTTAGAGTTCCAAAGTTTTTTTATAGCCTCACTAATTTTTTGCCCTGGCACCTCTATCTGCTCTCCTTTTCTAAGTCCTGTAAATCTCAACACTTGATCTGGACTGTATTTCTTGATACCATCTACCACTATATCCTTCAAAATATAGTTTCCTTGTAGGACATCTACTTGTGTGGTACTTTCGTTCTGTACACCCTGCTGAGCATTAGTCTTAGGCACCTCTTGTCCAAATAAATGAGCTGACGCTGCAAATAAAAGAACTGGTAAAAATTTATATCTCATTATATAAAATCTATTCTTTTTCAATTAAAATATTAAGGAGCTACCTGCTCACTAGTTTTACCGTATCGTCTCTCCTTATTTTGGTAATCTACGACACATTGGAAGAAATCGTCTTTAGAGAAATCTGGCCATAGAACATCTAAAAACTGTAGTTCTGCATAGGCTATTTGCCATAAAAGGAAGTTGCTAACCCTTACTTCTCCACTCGTCCTAATCAGTAAATCTACATCTGGAATGTCTTTGGTAAACAAATTTTGGCTTATCGTTTCCTCTGAAATCGCCTCTACCGAAAGTTCTCCATTTTTAACTTCGGTGGCAATTTTTTTCACTGCTGTTAAAATCTCATGCCTAGAACCGTAACTTAGAGCTAAAACTAAATTTCCTTTGGTATTATTTTTAGTTAAATCTACTACATTTAGCAACTGGTCTTTAACCAAAGAGGGTAATCTTTCCACATCGCCTATAACATGCATTCTCAACCCTTTATTGAATATATCTTCCGCTTCCGCCAATAAAGTATCTGATAACAAATTCATAAGCGTATCTACCTCATCGGAAGGTCGTCCCCAATTTTCCGTAGAAAAGGTGTATAGTGTAAGATAAGGTACTCCTATCTCATTACAAGCATTGATAGCATTTCTTACAGCTTCAATAGCACTTTTATGTCCAAAGGTTCTTTCTTGCCCTTTGGATTTTGCCCATCTCCCATTGCCATCCATTATAATAGCGATGTGTTGAGGCAATTTGTTTTTATCAATTTTGTTCTTTATTTCTGACATTTTCTTAATCACAATAACATGGTGGACGCCCAAAAGAATAAGATATACCTAAAGTAACTGTATTTACCCAGTCGTTAGAGTTTAGATTTCCTACTCTTTTTGATTCCACATAAGGTTTTATAATTGTATTTATTTCTTCTTTTGATAACACCGTGTTACCTCCTCTTATAGCCTTTACAGCCTCTTTATCATAAAGAATTTTTACTTGGCTTTCTTGCATATTGCTGTAATCAATATTATCCGTAAAGGTAGGGCGAAAGGTTATCTCACCAAACAAAGCCCAATTATAATTAAACTTATACTTTAATCCTACACCAAATGGTATAGACATCGTCAATTTGTTAGCCATCGCTCGTTGCTCTTCAGGGTAATCTTCAATCGTAGGAGGCGTAAAAGCTCCTGTAGCATCCACTAGCTGATAATTAGAAAAATCTAATGTAGTATTGACGCTAGAATAAAGCATAGCTCCTATACCTCCGAAGATATAAGGGCTGAGCATAGGAGATTTCTGTTCATTATTAACTGGCAAAAACTGATACTCAAAAATAGACTCTAAACTATAAATGGAATTTGTGCCGTAGTTTCCTCTCTGATTACGATAGATTTCGTTAGCAACTTTATCGTTAAACTGAATATTGGTATATCCCAAATTAAATCTTAAAGTTTGATAAGGATTAAAGTTCATCCTATATAAAACTCCTATATGAATAGGTAAACCAAATTCAGACATCCTACTCAATGACAATGGTTTATGAAGAATATAATCGGTCTTCCCAATATCCCCTACTAGATTACTCATCCCTGCATAAACACCCACCTCATGCCTTTGAGCAAAAGATGTCGCAGAAATAGTAAATATACTTAACAGACCGAAAATTATTTTTTTCATAATTTATTGTTTTTGAGTAAAACAATGTGCAAATATAAACCTTTTTAAAGTTAAGCCAATCTTAAAGAAGCGTTAAAAAAACTATTGGGTATTGTAAATAATCTCTAGTTTTGGATTATTAACTCTCACTTTAAGCCATTCGTTAATTTTACTCTTCTCCACTTCTCTAATAGGAGCTTCTGCACTTATAAGCATCACATTCTTTTTAATTATAGACGAATCCGTAACCTCATCCATAGTGCTGAACGCAAACTTCTTTATATTATTATTTTGAACCTTAAGCTCTTTAAATATTTGCTCGGTTTCTTTTTTATGAGCGTTGATACTATCACTCCTCATTACTAAAAACTTTTTGAGTTGTTGCTCCGAATCATTAGCAGGAACAATATTATTCTGCCCATTAGCCGATGGCACAAAATTAAACCCTTGTTTTATAACTAATTTCACACCCTCCAAGTCGTAATTATTAGCCTTCTTTTTGAGTGCTTTCATACTCTCTTCACTTAGCTTTTCTCCACCGTAAGTTAGTTCTATTTCACCATTCTCATAACTAATTTTCTTACTTAAAAGAAAATTGTTTTGAAATACAGCCTCACCGCTAATAAAACGAGAGGCATTTCGTTCAAACTTGTTTTTATTTACCATTACATAACCAAAGTAAGTGCTTGGTATCAAAGTAAGAACGACTAAAAACCACATGATTTTCCTAGAGCGTTTCTCTATCCTCTCATCTTTGAAATGATAACGAGGGAAATCCACTACCTTAAGCACAATAAAGGTTGCTAAGGCTATATAAACCGTATTGATGAGATATAAATATAAAGCTCCAAAAAAATACGAAAACTGCAATGTTGCCAGCCCATATCCTGCCGTACACAAAGGAGGCATAAGTGCCGTAGCAATGGCTACTCCCGGTATTACATTACCTTTCAGTTTACTATAAGTAGCCACAATACCTGCTAAACCTCCGAAAAAGGCTATAAGTACATCGTAAATATTAGGAGAAGTTCTCGCCAATATTTCCGAATAGGCATCGCTAATAGGAGAAACTAGAAAATAAATTGTGGAAGTTACCAAGCCAACACCAGAAGCGAAGGCATAGTTTTTAATTGCTGTTTTAAGCATCCAAGGGTCGTTAATTCCAACAGAAAAACCAATCCCCATAATAGGTCCCATAAGTGGTGATATAAGCATTGCTCCTATAATCACCGCAGTAGAGTTCATATTAAGCCCCAGACAAGCTATAAATATGGCAAAAATTAAAATCCACAGATTAGTCCCTTTAAATGGAATATTTGCAGCTATGTTTTCTTTAACATTATCAAATGTTTCTTGCTGAGAAAGAAGGCTAAAAACTTCTTTTAATTTGATTAGTTTTTCTAACATTAGCTTTTCAGTTTAGCGATTACATCTAAGCCTCCCTTAGTTTTATCTCCTATTTTGCAAAGTACCTCTGTATCTAGTGGTAAAAACACATCCATACGAGAACCAAATTTAATAAATCCAAACTCGTGCCCTGCTTTGGCTACATCTCCTTCATTACAGTAGAATACAATTCTCCTTGCAACATAACCTGCAATCTGACGGAATACAATATTAGCCCCTAAAAGAGTTTTAACGGCAACCGTAGTTCTTTCGTTTTCAGTAGAAGATTTTTCGTGCCACGCTACTAGATATTTACCTGGGTGATATTTTTTGTAAACTACCTCTCCACTCACAGGATAACGGCAAATATGAACATTAAGTGGCGACATAAAGATAGATACTTGAATGCACTTCTCTTTTAAGAATTCATTTTCTTCTACTTCTTTTATCATTACTACTTTGCCGTCCACAGGTGCTATTACATTTTCTCTATGTTCCAAAATAGTTCTATTAGGCACTCTAAAAAACCATAAAACCAATCCTAAAAGCACCAAAAGAGGAAGTATAATAACCAGTGCCCACCCTTTCAAAAAATAAATGGACAAGCCGCTTACTATAGCCACCACACTTCCTACCACAAGTAATGTTCCTTTAGATTCTTTGTGTAATTTCATTATTATCAGTTTATTAAAATAACTTTTCTATCGCAAAATATAAATATAATACTGGAGCACATACCATAAAGCTGTCCAGCCTATCTAAAATTCCTCCATGACCGGGAATGATATTTCCACTATCTTTAACTCCGAAAGTTCGTTTTAATTGGCTTTCTAGCAAATCTCCCATAGGTGCAAATACAGATACCAGCACTCCTACTAATATCCAATTACCTCTAAGTTCCGTATAGTTTTGCTCTATAAAAAAACCTAACAACATTGTGCATAACACTCCACCAATAAAGCCTTCCCAAGTTTTCTTAGGGCTTATTTTAGGAGCCATTTTATGTTTTCCAAATAATCTTCCAAAAACATACGCAAAGGAATCACTGCTCCAAATAAGAACAAACATCCAAAATACTTCCATAGAAAAGGATTCTGGTAAACCTTTAATAAAAGTAGGTAGACCCAATGCAAAAGAAAAAGGTATCACGGTATAAATAACAGCAAAGATGAGTTTGCCATTTTCGTAATAAAGTTCTTTAGGATAACGGAACAATGTTAATGCCGCAATAGGTAATAATGATAATCCTAATATTTCTGATAGTGTAATGTTAGCATAAAAACCATTATAGAAATACTTCATACTAAAGCGGTAATACACAAGAAGTACAGCTGGGAAAACCAACCATTTCCAAAAGGTATTATCAAATTTCATCATTCTCACGCATTCCCATACGCCTACAAACAACAGAAATGTAATTAGTCCAAAATAGAGTTGTTCTGCCCCTACCACATAATTACCTAATAAATTATTGATAGTAATAGCTCCATAAGGCGTTGTACAAGCAATTATCACCAGTGCATAAACACCACCAAATATTATACGGAGTAATAAATTTTTATCCAAAACAGAATTGATTTAGTTAATTTAATCTTCTAGCAAAAGAAGAAAAAGTTTGGTATTCTTTTTTTGAGGGTCATCTAAATGTGATTGTCCTCCACTTATTGAAGTCAGATTTTTAAGAGTACTCTTTCTCCGTTTCACTTTCATCATCGCTTCGTTGAGATTGGTTACTATCTGAGAAACTGTTGCTATAATCACAATTTTCTCTGGAAGTCTAGAAGAGTTATAGTGTAAGATATTATTGTGAGAAAGCATAATTTTGCCATCATAAGCGATAAGATATTCACAAGTGATAAAAGCCGCATCGTTAAAAAGTTCTAATCTTTCTGTAGAAGACACCCCTATCACATTTAAGAAATCTCTAAGGTTTTCATCACAACAGAAAATAGAAGACATACCCTCTAACTTTACGATTTGATTGAGCGTTTTAAGAGCTTCTGCCTCGTCTGCACAGTAATTGAAAATCCCTCCAGAATGTGTAAACAACTGGGCAAATTTATAATCTAAATCTGCAGAACTAAGCTTATCACCTAATTTTATGATATTAGGCTTCTCTGCTTCCTCTTCTGTATTAAAAATTTTACCGACGATGTTCTTAAACCAACTCAAACCAACAGAGGTTTTTCAATATTTTCAACAAAAATAGTAAATATTTATTATATATGGCATTAAAAATTAAATTCTCAATCTTTAATGAAACGATAATAAAAGCCTTAATTCAATATTTTTTCTAAAATCCTCAATGTGATAAGATAGGTAGGCTTAACGCCTGTAAGCCCCAATCCTCCCGAAGAAAGGGTACTACCTGTTTCTAAAGGGTTATCCGAAGCATAGTAAGCATAACACACAAACAAATCTGGACTGATGTGATTTCTTATTTTAGAAGCTACTTGTATGGCTTTTTGGTAATGAGCTCCTTCCATCTCAAGACCTATGGCTTTCCAAGAGGTAGTCATAAAGAATGAAAGAATGTCCTTATTTTGCAAGGAAGTCCCTAATACCGTAATCATAGACCCTTGAAATGCCTTTAGTTCATCATCTTGAAAATCGGAGAGGCTTAACGCATTTTCAAAAGGGTAATTGTCTGCTGTTCCTTCAAAAATATGAGAGGTAGGTATCATAATATCTCCTTTTTTACCTTCCAAAATCCCTGCTTTACCCATAATAGAAATGGAACGAACCGGCATAAAACACATTTCGCTCTCTACTTTAAAAGGTTTTAAAAGCTCGTCCATAATTTCAAAGGCTTGTTCTCCAAAGGCATAATCAAACACCAAAATCACATCTTCTTTACCAATAGCTTTTCCTTGAAAAGGGGTATTCTCTGAAGTAAATTTCTTTAAATCTATAATTTGAACATCTATATTACTTCCGCTTTGGTCGTCTATATAGATAAGTCCTTTTGATAAGGCATAGTCCGAAACTTTTTTTCTTAGATTAGCATCATTGCTAATGTTTTCATATAGAGAATAATCTACACTACCTTTATTTTTGATATTAAGAGCATCATTAGCGTAAAGCATATTTTTAACACTGTGCATATTGGCACTGATGATATGCAAAGGTCTTTTGTGTAAGTTATTATCTACCAAAACTTCCTTAACCTTGTTTGCCCATTTTTCACCAAAGAAATGATGCCCCACACGCTCCTGAAGTATCGCACTAAAGAAGATTTCTCTTGCTCGTTCTTGTCTCCAATCTGCCAAACTTACCTCACCCATATTATAGATGATTTTGAATAATCGGTCTGGATTTTTTTCATCACCAAACTTTTCGTAAGCGTCTAAAGTTTCCTCAAAGGTTCTTCCCAAAAAGGCAGAAAGTTGTATCAATGCTACTTCTTTTTCTTTTCGTGTAAATTTCTTTTCGCCTTTAGCGACCTCTTCTATTGCCTTCCAAATACGGCGAGGCGTACCACCGTTTTCTAAATCAAAGCCGATGTTTCTTATTTTATCTGCCTCTATGTAGAAGAAAGTTAAGTGGGTGAGTATATCGTAAATTTCCGACCTTCCTAGAAGCACCTCAATATTCATTTGATGAGCATCTATCCTGTAGCAGTTTCGCCTTCTCTTTTTAGGAACGATAGGCTGAAAACTCGCTTTGTGGAAACCCTCATCTGAAGTTAAATGTATAAAAGCACATTCTTCTATACCTTCTGGCAAACGGTCTAGCACATAGAGTAACCCATCTAGCTCCACCTTTTTAGACGAAGACATAGAACCGTAGATTTCGGGCTGTATGACCATCAACAAATCTCTAAGACTCTCTCCCGATACACCACTTGGCTTGAAAAAGCCTCTGTAAAATAAGTGCCTCATACTCACAAACAACCTCTCAATAGCCTCCGTTGTTTCTCTTGCTCTAGACTTTACCATAATGTTAAAAAGAATAAATTTGACTACAAACTTACATAATTTTCCAAATTTATAAGTCTTTAGCTTAATTATCATAGTAATATTCGTCTCTGTATGCCTTTTTTGATTTTCTTTTTAGAAGTCTATTTTAAAACCTTATTTTTGCATCAATTAGTTTTAGAATTATGGGGAGAAAGCATAAAAACATCATTATAGAAAACCTAAAGTTAGTATCAGCGGGAGCTAAAGGCGTTGCTGTGGGAAAAACCACCGAAGGCAAAACGGTGTTGGTTTCGGGAGCAGTCCCAGGTGATACGGTAAACGCTAGAGTGAAAAAATCTAAAAAGCAATACTACGAAGCCGAAGCTGTAGAGATTGTAGAATTTTCTCAAGATAGGGTAGAGGCTCAATGCAAACACTTTGGGGTATGTGGTGGTTGCAAATGGCAAAACTTGTCTTACGAAAAACAACTAGAATTTAAACAGTCTGAAGTCCTTAATAATCTCAAAAGAATTGGTGGATTAACCGATTTTGAGGCTTTACCGATTTTAGGCTCTCCGCAAGAGTATTTTTACAGAAACAAGATGGAGTTTTCTTTCTCTAATGCTAGATGGCTGACTTCCGAAGAAATACTTAATGGAGCTGATATTGACAATAAAAACGCTCTAGGCTTCCATATCCCTGGTATGTGGAGTAAAATTTTGGACTTAAAAGAATGTTTCCTACAAGAAACGCCTTCTAACGAAATAAGACTTGCTGTAAAAAATTATGCCGATGCCAACCAGTTAGAGTTTTTTGATGTTAAAAATCAGGAAGGTTTTTTAAGAACACTAATGCTAAGACAAAACTCCAAAGGCGAGTGGATGGTGCTGTTCCAATTCTACAAAGAACAAAAGGAAGACCGAGAAGCCTTATTTGAATATCTCCTCAACACTTTCCC
This sequence comes from Riemerella anatipestifer ATCC 11845 = DSM 15868, assembly GCF_000252855.1. Taxonomy (NCBI): domain Bacteria; kingdom Pseudomonadati; phylum Bacteroidota; class Flavobacteriia; order Flavobacteriales; family Weeksellaceae; genus Riemerella; species Riemerella anatipestifer. Next base: position 1,333,814 of record NC_017045.1, read on the forward strand.
TCAAATCAAAACTTTGGTGTATGCCATCAACCCTAAACCTAATGACTCCATCTACGACCTAGAGGTGGAAACCTACTATGGCGATGGTTTTTTAATAGAAGAAATGGAAGATTTGCAATTTAAAATAGGTCCTAAATCTTTCTTCCAAACCAATTACCAACAAGCCTTAGCCCTTTACCAAAAAACACTAGAGTTTGCCGATTTAAAAGGAGACGAAGTGGTGTACGACCTCTACACAGGCACAGGGACTATTGCACAGTTTGTAGCGAGAAAAGCCAAGCAAGTGATTGGGATTGAGTCTGTACCAGAAGCCATAGCTGCCGCTAAGGAACACGCTAAGCACAACGGTCTAGACAACTGCACCTTCTACTGTGGGGATATGAAAGATATTTTTACTGATGAATTTTTAGCTCAACACCCTAAGGCAGATGTTCTAATCACCGACCCTCCTAGAGACGGAATGCATCAAAAGGTAGTGGAACAAATTCTAAAGTTAGCTCCAGAAAAAATAGTCTATGTAAGTTGTAACTCTGCTACACAAGCAAGAGATTTAGCCCTGATGAAAGAACATTATCGTGTGGAGAAAATCCTTCCTGTGGATATGTTCCCACAAACGCATCACATAGAAAATATTGCCCTACTAAAGAAGATTTAAAATGAAATTATTCAAACTTGTTTTTGTTTTAGGAATGCTACTGTCTCTCGCCTCTTGTGGAAGCGATGACGATATTTGCGAAAGTGGACTAAGCTCTCCTAGAATGAAACTTAAATTTAAAGACAGCTCTAACAAACTCTACCAGCCAGATACCCTTATTATTGGGGTAAAACTGACAGGGGAGGAGAACATTAAAACGGTAGTTTCTGCCTTAAAACCAGATTCGGTACTCGTGCCATTGAGAGTAGATGATACCAACTTTACAGACCTCTACATTAGTACTAGTGCCAAAGGAATGCCCTCCAAAGTAAGGGTGCTTTACACGCCTGTTTCAGAATATGTTTCTCCTGCTTGTGGTATGCGAAGGCTCTACAACGACCTATCGGCTGTTTTGGAAAATGCCACTCCTGTTAAAAATATAGAACTCAACGAAAAGAATGTCCACGATGAAAATAAAACCCATCTTTATCTTATTTTTTAGTGTTTTTTTCCTAAACCTATCTGCTCAAGACAAAGACAACCTAAAAACAAAATGGAAATATCAGCCTAACGCTATGGTGGGGATCAATGTTTTAGGGGCAGGGCTTTCAGTATTTTCTAAGCAAAAGAACATTCAGTTTTTTGTTTCAAGCGAAATTAAAGGCAAACTCAATGGGATTATAGAAGGTGGTTATGCCCAAAACATTTATGACAAAAATGCTTATAATGCAACTACTTCGGGTATTTTTGGTAAGCTGGGAGCCTTCTATATGATGGTAACTGATGCCGAAGACCGTCGTAATGGATTCTATGCAGGAGGTAAACTCGCTACTGCTTTTTATCAGCAAACCTACCACGCCATTCCTACCAAAGGCTCTCTAGGGCAAGTTTTTACGACTAGTTTGCCCACTTCTCGGCAATCCTCTTATTGGGTAGAAGCTACCGTGGGCGGAAGGGTAAGGCTTTTTAATTCTAACTTCTTTATAGATGTTAATGCACAACCCAAATACTTGCTTTACACCACAAAACAAGACGGCGTTTTCCCTATGATTGTCCCTGGATTTGGACGAAGTTCTGGGAAATTTAATATGGGATTTGCTTGGAATTTAGCGTATTATTTTTAACAAAAAAATCCCTTTTGAAAAAAATTCAAAAGGGACTTTATCGGTTTTTATAAACTTACTCTTTAAACCAACTGATGTTTTACCAAATATTCTGCAATTTGTACCGCATTGGTAGCTGCTCCTTTTCTTAGGTTATCTGCTACAATCCAGCAGTTAAGTGTATTAGGTTGAGAAATATCTCTTCTTAATCTACCCACAAAAACATCATCTTTACCTTCAGAGTATCTTGCCATAGGATATAGATTTTGGCTCAAATCGTCCTGAAGCGTTACACCACTAGTATTGGCTAATATTTGTTTCACCTCTTCTAAATCAAAATCGTTTTCAAACTCTATGTTTACGCTTTCAGAATGTCCGCCTTGCACAGGTACTCTTACCGCTGTAGCCGTGAGGTTAAAGCTATCGTCTCCCATAATTTTCTTAGGCTCACGCATCAGTTTAAGCTCTTCTTTGGTGTAGCCTTCATCAGAAAACACATCGCAATGAGGCAAAGCATTTTTGAATATTTCATAAGGGTAAACCTTCGGAACTGATGCTTCTCCACCTTCTACAGAAGTTCTAATTTCATCATTAAGCTGGTCAACCGCCGCCTTACCTGTCCCTGTAACCGACTGATAGGTAGATACTACCACTCTTTTTATTTTATACTTTTTATGCAACGGATTAAGCACCATTACCAACTGAATTGTAGAACAGTTTGGATTAGCAATAATCTTATCGTCTTTGGTTAAAACCTCTGCATTTATTTCTGGAACTACCAATTTTTTAGTAGGATCCATTCGCCACGCTGAAGAGTTATCCACCACAAAAGAGCCTACTTCTGCAAACTTAGGAGCCCACTCCAAAGAAGTGCCACCACCTGCGGAAAATATAGCAATGGCAGGTTGCTTTGCTACGGCATCTTCCATAGACACAATAGGATATTCTGCTCCTTTAAATTTTATCTTTTTTCCAACCGATTTTTCAGACGCTACAGGAATAAGCTCCGTTATAGGAAAATCTCTTTCTTCCAACACTTTAAGCATCACTTGTCCCACCATACCTGTGGCACCTACTACTGCTATTTTCATATCTAATTTATTCTGTATTTATTTTAGCACCAACGCTCTAAAACACCATAATTATTGATTTTTTAGAGCGTTGATTTAATTATTTTTAAACCTAACTTTTAAACAAAAAGTTTATCAAAAGGGAACCTCAACAAGAATAAAACTACCGCTAACAGCCCCATAATAACAATACCAAAGTTTAGCGTTTCAGAAGTTTTAATTTTCTTATTTACTATCGTCATCAGTACAGCAGCCACCAACATCGTTACAGGGTGTTCTACATAAGAAAACCTTAAAACGGCATCTTTCATAATGCCTCCCATACCTATTTCTTTAAGATAGAATAAAAACTGGGACTTAAAAAACAACATTCCCAAACCTATAAGAAACTGTGTGTGAAACAAAATCATTGTAAATAAGCTGGACTTTTTAAGCAACTTGGAAACCTTACCAGAATAACCAAACATAGCTACCAAAAGTGCTACTACAAATACTGCCGCTGCTAATAAAACCAAATAAGCAAACCCTCTATGAGCGTGCAAAATCATATTTTCCATAACTATCTATTTTTCGGTAGCAAATATAGAAAAAAATCCCAACGAATACCGCTGAGATTTTGTATAATTAGTAGTTATAAGTATTTTAATACTTGAATTCTCCAATGATAGGGCAGTGGTCGGACAGTTGTCTGCTTCTATCCGTATCTAGAGAAACAGGTTTTATTTCTTTAGTTGAAAAGAGATAATCTATCCTTATTGGAAATTTATAATCATGGAAGGTAGTTCCTAAGCCTTTGCCTACTTCTAAGAAGCTGTCCGTCATATTTTGGCTTAGATAATAATACTCATAAGAATTAGGAACGGCATTAAAATCACCGCCTAAAATCACAGGATAAGGTGATTTTTCTACGGCTAGTCTTATCTGCTCTACTTGTGTTTGGTGAGCTTTAAAGACAGGTAAAAATCGTGCTATTAAACTTTTGGCTTTTTCTTCAGAAACAGTAAGATTTGTGCTTGGCTTTACCATATCTTTATTTAACTCAAAAGGCTTTAAGTAAACATTTATGAATCTTATCCGCTTGCCTTTAATTTCGGTATCTATATAACTCGCATAGCCATTATCCGCATCAATTAGAATTCTCCCAGATTCTATTATAGGTGTTTTAGAATAGAACTCCAAGATGTCTATTTCTTTTCTGTAAGGCATACTTTCTATCTCTTCTTTAAAATCTCCTTTTTCTTGTATTAGAATAATGTCAGGAGAGAAAGATTCTAGATGATGGTCTATATTAGCGATACCAGCTTCTGCAGCTTTAATATTAAAACTAACCACCTTGAAATCGGAGGCATTTTTATTTTCTGTGGAATAGTTAACCCATCTCCTGATAGGCGTTAAAAGCAATACTAAAGCCAATAGGAAAAATAAGCCTCTCTTTTTCCAACTCAAAATCCAAAACAAACATAACAGACAATAGCCCAAAACTAAAATAGGGAAGGCTAAAGACAAAAAATTAAGTTCTGCAAATACTCTCGGCGGAATGTAGGCATTCATCATACACAAATAGAGCAATGCCAAAAGCCCTAAATGTATAATAAATACAATTATTCTAAGAATTTTCATCATTTATATTAGGACTATTACTGTATTCTGAAACGGTTTCTACTCCACATTTTTATAAGAATATATCCCACTAATGCTCCGCCTAAATGTGCAAAATGTGCCACATTATCTCCTGCCATCTGGGTAAACCCTAAATAAATAGACCCCACTATAATGATTGGAAATAGTATTTTAGCCTTTATTGGGAATGGTATAAACAAAATCATAATCCCTGCATTAGGGTAAGTCACTGCGAAAGCCGCTAACACACCAAATATCGCTCCAGAGGCACCTACCATTGGTGTTATTAAAAATTGTTGTAATTGTGCTACCTCATCACTTCTTCCGAAAATAGCTCTTATGTTTAAAGAAGGATTGTTGAGATTAGCTCCTCTAAATACCGAGGCTAAATCTACACCTTGCTGATGCAGACTGCTCGTAAGCTGATAGAAGTGATAATAGTTCCAAACATTAAATAGAATGAACGCTCCCAACCCACTAAAAAAGTAGAGTATAAGGTATTTCTTCTCACCTAAAGCCCTTTCCAAAACAGAACCGAAACTCCACAAACCTATCATATTAAACAAAAGATGCGGAAATCCTCCGTGCATAAACATATGCGTAATGATTTGCCAAGACCTAAAATTAGGCGACAACGGGAAATAAGCTGGTAAGAAATTCTCTATCCCTGCTGGTAAAAAGTAACCTAGTATAAATACAACCACATTGATGATGATAAGATTTCTAGTGATTGGTGGTATATTCTGAAACATCATTTTTTAGTTTTATCAATTTTTAATTTTATTCTTCAAGTCTTCCAGTGGCAGGGCAATGTAACATTTTTTTCCTGATGGTGTGTATTCAGGAAACCCTAAATCCGAGAAGTCTTTAATCATCTGCTCTACTTCGGTTTTATAGAAGAAATCAAAGCGAGATTTAGCGTTAATCTTCGTCCATTGATTTTCATAGTAAGCCATAAATTCTTCCTCGGTTTTGTAGTCCAACACTTCAAATAGTTTCTCCAAAAACTCATTGACTTGCTTCTCCTTCAATCCGTTAGGCACGGCGTTTATTCTCAAAACATTGTCGTCCCCAAGTTCCATTTCAAAGCCTAATTGTGGCAAATATTTCTTTATGGAACGGTACTTATTTTTCTCCATTTCGTTGAGCAGATACTCTATGGAAAACAGTAGTTTTTGACCTACGCCTGTCTCTTTTTTCTGTTTTCTTCGTTCGCTAACAACCACAGAGTGCATTCTTCCCAAATCTAGCATAAGTGTATCTTCTCCTCGGTTATAAAGCCAATAGCCATTAGGCAATCTCATTAAATCCTCATCAAAGTCTTCATCTTCAAATAAATTGATTCTAGAAGGCTCTGCTGTGGTAATACTTTGGCTATAAAGCTCTGTAAGGGCGATGCTTTCAGAAGGTTTTACACGCTCCTGCTGAAACGGATTATAATCTCTATCTACCTGTATAGACGGTGCTTTGTAACTACTATTACTGATGGACAGCGTAGCTTTAGGATAATGACTTTGCAAACCTAAAAGCTGACTTTGGCTTTCATCTTTATCAAAATCTAAACTAGGAGACACATTATAAACACCCAAAGATTTCTTTATTGTAGAACGAATAAGAGCGAAAATAAGGGTTTCGTCCTCAAATTTAATTTCGGTTTTTTGTGGGTGTATGTTTACATCTATTTTCTCTGGGTCTATTTCTAGATATAAGAAAAACGACGGATTGTAGCCTTGTTGAAGCAACCCATCAAACGCTTCCTGAACCGCTTTATTGAGATAAGCACTTCTAAAAAACCTACCATTAACAAAGAAAAATTGCTCTCCTCTCGATTTCTTAGCTCCCTCTGGTTTTGCAACATAACCATTAAGTTTTACCCAATCTAAATCTTCTTTTATAGGAATAAGCAAAGGCTGAAGTTTCCTACCGAATATATCTACAATTCTTTGTAGAAGACTTGCTTTTCTGAGTTTGAAAATTTCCTCATCATTATGATAAAGCGAAAATTCTATATCCTCATGAGCCAATGCTACTCTATGAAATTCGTCTATAATGTGCCTAAATTCTACATTGTTAGACTTCAAAAATTTACGCCTAGCAGGTACATTGTAAAATAAATTTTTAACTGCAAAATTAGACCCTTCCGAAGTTTGTACAGCCTCCTGAAATTGCAATTCTCCACCTTCTATATAGATATTAGTACCTACAATATCTTCTTCTTTTTTAGTTTTCAGCTCTACCTGTGCCACCGCTGCAATAGAGGCTAAGGCTTCGCCTCTAAACCCCTTAGTAGCAATCTTAAAAATATCTTCGGTAGCATAGATTTTAGAAGTGGCGTGGCGTTCAAAAGCCATTCTTGCGTCAGTTTCGGACATTCCCGCACCATTATCTACTACTTGTATCAAGTTTTTGCCAGCTTCTCTTATGATGAGTTCTACTTTAGTTGCCTTAGCATCTATAGCATTCTCTATCAGCTCCTTTACTACAGAAGCTGGTCTTTGCACCACCTCACCCGCTGCAATTTGGTTGGCTACATAATCTGGTAAAAGTCTAATAATATCTGCCATAAACTCACTTTATCCGCCCCAAAAATAGGCATAAGATTTTTAGTAAAAAAACGAATTTATTTTAATTTTTAGTATTTAATAACAATATTTAATATTTATTATTAAATTACCAATACAAACTATACAATACACAAAAAGTAAAAACTCTTTTATAAATATGTAATTATTATCACACTTTACCTTTAAAATGAATTTTTAATAAAATTATTAACTTTGCAAAAAACTTGCAAAGAATGCATTACAAGAACTATTTTCTAATGGAGAGTTTTTGTATTGTTATACTTTTTGCCTTCAAATCTTAAAACCAAGTGGAATTCCATACAATCCTTACATAATGAAATGGGAATGTATTACCCAAGGTTGTAGTGAATAAAAAATAATGATATTGAAAATATTATTTACTGGCATTGTATCTATTTTGTTAAATCATTGGTCTATTGCACAAGTAGCGATAGACAAAAGCACTTTACGAAGTACAAGCTCTATTTTGGAGTTCAACGATATGAAAGAAACTAATGGCTCTGCTAAAGGCATTATACTGCCAACATTATCAGACCATTCTTTGGCTCAACAAGGTGCTTTATGGTTTGATTTACAAAACCAAAAAGTGATGTATAAATCTGCCACAGCAAATATCCCCCTTACAACTGCTGCTCCTAATCCAGCGGTTGTTTCTAACTATACAGGAACAGAGAATACGGGAATGGAAGGAGTGGTCATTAGACGTACTACAGAAAATTCTTCCTCTGACGACCCTGCGGTTTTGAAATTAGATAGTAAAAGCACTGCTTTACTACTACCTTATATCAACGATGTAACTACTGATTTGGCAAGCCCCGAAGCAGGCACGATTGCCTACGACGGAAAGAGTAAATCTTTGGCTATCTTTAATGGTGAACATTGGTATTTTTGGAATTAATATTAAACCCTATAATATAAATTATATGTACAAAAAAGTATTATTATTAACCTGTTTTTATGCCTCATTACTTATGGGGCAGCAGCAAGAACTCTACGACCCCTACACCCCGGAGTATTTCTCGGTAGGTAAGGACGACCCTGCGTGGTTGAAACTCATTGTAGATAACCCAAGTGGGGTAAATTTCTTCGAAATGGAGAAAAAGTTTAGCGAGTGGCTAGAAAAAGACCCTGATGCTAGAAGAAAAACACCAGAGAAAAAACCTGCCGTAAATTTCTACCGAAGATGGCAGAAAGCGTACAGACCTTTTGTAAATGGTAATGGGGAAATTGTGCTTCCTACCAAAAAAGATTATTTTGATAGATTGGACAAGCAAAATCAAAGAAGTAATCAACTAATGGCTAAAAACCAGAGAGGTTTAACCCTATTAGGAACCAACTCCACTCTTGCGAATACAAACAAATGGAGAAATATCGGTCCTAATTCTACTTCCAGAAACACACCAAACCCCGATCCAGACGGGAATTATTATGTGGAATCCTTTGACTATCACGCTAATGTGTTTAGAATAGATGTATTCAAAAAAGACGCTAATATACTCTATTCTGGGGCAGAAACTGGAGCCGTATTCAAAACAACAGATAAGGGGAAAAATTGGACAGCTTGTGCTCCTTCCCATAACTTTGGAGCCAATATTACTGCCATTAGGATAGATCCTCAAGATGCAAATACTGTATGGGTAGGCTCTACATCAGGGCTATTTGTGAGTAAAGACGGAGGCAATACCTTTAGTCGAATAAAAGAAATCACCACTACCGTAAATAGCATAAGGGTAAGTGATGATAGAAAAATCGTAACTGTAACTACAGGAGAGGCTCATAAGTTTAGTAACAGTAGTATAAACAGACAAAAAGATGGTTTTTACATTTCAAAAAACGGAGGCACCACGTTCCGTAGAGTTATGAGTGGTATCTTTTACGACCACGAACTAAAACCAAAAAATTCTAAGGTAGTCTATCTTTACGGACGAAAAGATACAAATTGGTATTCCCAATTATATATTTCTTATGACGGTGGTAAAAATTTCGATAAGGGTAGAGATATATTATCAGGAGCCAGACCAGGCCGTTTAGCGGTGAGCGATGCTCCAGGAGGAGAAAACTACCTTTATGCCTTAGTGAACGTAGAAAACAAGGCTTATCACTACGGGCAGCCTCATATTCTACAAAGTAAAGACAGCGGACTTACATGGACCGATAAAACAACCATAACAACGGATAACCCCACAACAAACGAAAGATACAACTATAAAAACACTTTTTGCCCATCGATAGACGGAAGACAAGGGGGACAAGGCTACTACGATATGATGATAGGTGCTTCTGGCACTAACCCTGAACATGTTATTTTCGGTATATGCAGTGCCTATCGCTCTCTAAACGGTGGAGAAGGAGGATACTACGAAAACGCTATAGGAGGTTATTGTTTTGGAAATTTTAAAATGCATGCCGATATGCAAGACATCGCTATTGCGGGCGATGAAGTTTGGATTGCCAATGATGGGGGAATTAAGTACTCCAACAATTTTTTTAAGAAAGTGAATGGTAAAATTACAGGTGAAGACCGTATTAAAGGCATCTATGCCAGCGATTATTACGGGTTTGGGCAAGGCTGGAACGAAGATGTGCTAGTAGGCGGAAGATGGCACAATGGTGATGCGGTAATGATGAAAAGTTATGGTGAAGGTAAAGCGGTTTATGTAGGAGGTGTAGAACAAGCCACAGGATATGTTATGGTAAGCAATCCTAAAAAAGTGTATTTTTCTGATGCCGGAATGTTCATTATGCCTGATAAGATTGATGGTAATGTAACCAGTCCTCCTTTTATCTCTATTTTTAACAAACAACCTTACGAAACTTTAAGAGCTAACGGATTTTTTGGAACAGACCCTCGCTACGCACAAAGGATTTTATACCACCCTAAAGAGGGAGCTTGGAGTCCTTCTAGGCAAATTTGGGAAACACCCGACGAAGGGATTACTTTTAATATGTTGTACGATGCTAAAGACAACATATCTAATGTGGAATTTGCTCGTTCTAATCCCAATGTAATCTATGCTTGTGGAGAAAGTTTTATTTACAAATCCACAGATAATGGAATTACATGGCAGCAAATAGATATGCCTCAGTTAAACGGTTTCTTTCCAAATATTACCATAGATCCCAGAGACGAAAATAAAATATGGATAGTAAAAAGCTATACTCCAGGGGGAGTAGCTTATAGCGAAAATGGCGGAAAAACCTGGGTAAAACCACTGGAAAACAATCCCACTATGAACAAAATAGCCTTTCGTTGGTTAGTATTGGCTGGTGACGAAACCAACGGTATTTATTTAGGCTCTGATGAAGGTTCTTATGTCTATTACAAAGACGATACTATGAGCGATTGGATAAATTACTCAGAAGGGCTACCTCCTGCGGCAAGGCTTACCCGCTTAGTGCCTTTCTTTAAAGAAGGAAAACTAAGAGCTGCAACCTCTCAAGGGATATGGGAAATCCCTTTATATAGACAAACCTTTAAACCTATTGCGCAACCATTAGCCACCAACATCAGTGAGGCAAGATTGCCTAATGCCGATATGACGGTAGAGTTTGAATCTTATTCTATTGTGAACCAAGACAATGTTCAATGGGAGTGGTCGTTTAATCCTCAACCTTATTCCATAGATAATCCTAAAGCTCGAAACCCTAAAGTCGTTTTCAAATACAACGGCGAGTATGACGTTACCTTAAAAGTAACCACACCTCAAGGGACGGATAGCAAAACGATTAAAAAAATGATTGTGGTAAACAATGGGGTTCTTGGGACTAACGAAACGCAAGAGATGAGCAACCCTAAGAAAATCACGGTGTATCCTACCCTATTGAACCAAGGCGAAGAGCTTCGTGTTAAATTAGGCGAACCGAGAGAGAAAGCCCAATTCAAGATTTATAATGCCAACGGTACTTTGGTGAAAACAGTAGAAATAGAGACCAACGCTTCTAAGGAAATTACGGTTCCAACGCACGGATTACCGAAAGGCGTTTACCTTTTCCAATATTCTACTTATAGCTATATACAGCGTGGAAAGTTTATTATAAAGTAACATATTATATAATAAAACCTATTACGATACTGTCTATCAATAGACAGTATCGTTTTAATTTTATAGATGGTTTTTAATACTTTTAACATTGTTTAATTATTGTTTTTATAGTAAATCCGCACCTTTTTAAAAAATTAACCTACGAAAAAACATTTATTTTCTTCATTCTTAGTCGCAACATCTACAGTTGCATTTTATTAGATAGGAATTAACACTAAAAAAACCTAAAGCTACCCTAGATATTGTAACCAAATTCTGATTCTCCCAACTCCTCTGATATGATAGTATTCTAATGCCATTTTAATTTCTTGTTAGAAGATAACAGTTATGCATACTTTCATAATAATAGCAGATTTGGTAGTATCTTTAGTGCTAGATATATGTCAGATAACAAAAGATTTGATGTTTTACAAAGTGGCAAAACGATGATTAATGGCGTGAATAAAAACTACTTCACGACTAATTTCATTACGGATAACCTAGCCGTTTATGCTCTCCGTGTCGCTAATGACAACACCGTTGCACGAGTATGTTATATTTCTATAGATAGGGGACAAGCCAATCGCTCTTGGCGTGGAGAGATAGCAGAAGTTATCGTGTTTGATAAGCTATTAACTAATGAGGAGATGAAAGAAGTCAATACTTACCTTATGCAGAAATTTGGTTTGTAAAAACAGAATATATCATTAAAAAATCTCTACTTTTGTGATGATGAAATCAATAATTATCTCATTAGTAGGGATTTTTTCTTTACTACAATGTTTACCCAAAAACTCTAATATGGAAAAGCCACAATCTATAAAGCATAATCCTTACTATTCTCGTACAGACTCTACTCCAGTAAAGTTATCCAATGAAGAATGGCATAAAGTACTTTCGCCAGAGCTTTATTCTATTGCTAGAGAAGCCGCAACAGAAAGACCTTTTACAGGTATATATAACGATTTTGATAAAAAGGGAAATTACTATTGTGCCGCTTGTGGCAACCATTTGTTTAAGTCAGACTATAAGTTTGCTTCCTCTTGTGGTTGGCCAAGTTTTTTTGAAGTGAATAAAGAAGGTGTTATCTACAAGAGAGATTCTTCTCACGGTATGGAACGTACCGAAGTTTTATGCAAAAGATGCGAAGCTCATTTAGGGCATGTGTTTAATGATGGACCTCCGCCCACAGGCATACGCTATTGTATGAACTCTATAAGTTTAGATTTTGTTCCAGAGGAGGAATAAAATAAAAATGTCGCTCTGCAATATGAAAAATGTTAGACTATAAAAACAGTCTAACATTTTTCGTTTTATCAGTAAACAAATTCAAAATTAGTACGAAATTTTTTCATAGTTTTCCTCAAAATTATTGTTTAATAATAATTGCTGTGGTTTTTATAGTATTTTTCTTGATTTTAAATTCAGGATGAGTAGTGCTTACTAAAAGATATTTATCACCTTGTTTTCTAAATGCTTCAAAATAATAAATTTGCTCTGTATCTTCTTGTATATAAGAGGATAAATCAAAATTTGCAACTCCATTTATATCTGAAACAACCTCCTTTTCAACTGTGGGTAGAGGAGCATCGGCTTTAACTTTTGATTTAAACATCATAACTACAATGCCACTTTGAGGCTCGTTGTTACCATTAATCACATTTATTTTTACTGCTGTGGAAGTTTTTATTTTTGTCGTTGATGAAGATGAGGTTTCTTCCAATACACTCTCTGTCCTAGTACAAGAAACTAACCACAATACAGAACATACTAATAATAAATATCTGCTCATTTTATTGCTATTTACTTGTTTTTGTAACCTTATCATAAGCCAACTCTATTTTTTTACCTCCATTATATTCTACAATGCAATAGTTGGTGCTGATGCCTATTATCTTTCCTTCAATTATTTTTTCTTTCAATTTGAAAGCTACTGTGTCGCCGAGCTCTAAATTAACATCAGACTTAGCAGAAACATTTACTAAAACATTTGTATTTTGAATTCCCCAAACATCTCCAATCACTTTCACTTTTTTACCATCATCTTTTACAAAGATTTTAGCGTTTCTTAAAAATTCTCCCTCATATTTTCTAGTGAGATTATCTACTGCTTGTTCCAATGCGTCTGAGCCAGAATCGGCAATACTCTCAACCTCTCTACTTAATAGTACATAAGTTTTGCTGTCATCTATATTTCTGTTACTTACAGATGTTAAATCTCCTATTCTTACCCATGAACTACAAGAAGATACTACCAAAGGAAATAATAAAAAGGATAAATGTTTAGTTTTCATAACATTGCTTTAGAAATTGTTTTCTACAAAGGTCAAAAAAAATATTTGGCTGAAATTTTAAAAATTGTATATTTGTATACGCTTTTTGGATATAAAAATACATAATATGAATAAAATAGGAGTTAATATAAGAAGGTTGAGAGAGAGAAAAGGGTTTTCTCAAGAGTATGTAGCACAAGAACTCAACATAAGTCAAGCGTCTTATGCGAGATTAGAAAATGAAAATACTAAGGTAACTGTGGAAAGATTATCCAAAATAGCAGAAATATTAGAAACGGATATTACAGAGTTCTTCAACGAAAACAGATTGAGCATTCAAACTCAAAATAACTATGAAGGCTCTTATGGTAACGGGTATGTTCAAAATTTACATATAGAAAATAAGGAAGCTACCCAAAAGTTGATAGAATCTTACGAAGCTAGAATAAAAGAAAAAGATGATATAATAGTCCTTTTGAAAGAACTTGTACACTAATTTCTCACCTTTTAGATTTAAAAAACTCTTTTACTAGATTGCGGCAATCGTCTTCCATAATTCCAATGGAAATTTGGGTTTTAGGATGAAGGTTGATATTTTGCTTTAGAAAGCCTCTATGTTCGTCTCTAGCGCCTATAACCACTCTAGAAATCTGAGACCAAAATAAAGCCCCTGCACACATAGTACAAGGTTCTAATGTAACATACATAGTACAGTCTTTAAGGTATTTGCCTCCTAGGGCGTTAGCCGCAGAAGTTATGGACTGCATTTCTGCATGGGCAGTAACATCGTTTAGAGTTTCTGTAAGATTGTAACCTCTAGCAATTACTCTCTCATTGTGTACAATTACACAGCCCACAGGCACTTCGTCTTTTTCAAACGCAATTAAAGCCTCCTGAAAGGCCATTCGCATAAAGTATTCATCTGTAAACATATCTGTTATAAACAAAAGGCGAAGCAACCTTTTTATCACTTCGCCTAAAATATTGTATTCTAATTATTTCTTTATTTCTACACAGCCCACTCTTCCACCTGCATTACCTGTGGGTTGAGTACGATAATCATCTTCTCCAGCGTGGATGATGATAGATTTATTGTAAAGATTTTTAGTTTCGTCTTTGCAGCCCAAACACCATTTATCTGTACTAAATGTAAGCGTTGCATGTCCGTTTTTATCAGCATTGAGGTTTCCTATATCTCCTCTGTGGAAATGTTCAGTTTCCCATTTTCCGTGATGATGCCCCGTAGGATTCCAATGTCCACCAGCAGAAGAACCGTCTTTAGCCGAGCAATCTCCAAACTCGTGAATATGAATGGCGTGTTTACCAGGCGTTAGGTTGTGAACATCTATATTCAAAGTAACTGTTTTAGCTTTTTGGGTAAAAGTAGCTGTACCTTTTGTATTGGTATTACTTTTAGATTGTATGGTATAGGTTTTACTTGTAACACAAGAGGTTAGAGCAAAAACACTTCCTAATAACAAACTTAGTTTTTTCATTTGATTAAATTTTTTGATAAAGTTAAAAAAAATATTATAAATATAATATTTACACGGCACTACATTCTTCCTTACCTCAAAAATACCTTACCTTTGCATTAAGTTTTTAAGTTTTTCTATGAAACAATATACCTCTAAACGCAGTGTGCAAATTTTGGCTCACTTGCTGTCTCAATATGGCATCAGTAATATTGTAATTTCTCCAGGCTCTAGAAATGCCCCAATGGCAATACATTTTACAGAGTTTGAAGAGTTTAATGCTTACAGCATAGTGGACGAAAGAAGTGCAGGATTTGTAGCATTAGGTATGGCAAAAAGCCAGAAAAAGCCTGTGGCTTTGTCTTGTACTAGTGGTTCTGCAGTGGCTAATTATTACCCTGCAGTGGTAGAAGCTTTTTATCAAAATGTTCCTTTGTTGTTACTAACCGCCGATAGACCTTCTGATTATGCTGATATTTTTGATGGACAAACCATTAGACAAAATCAGATTTTTCAACAGCATTCTTACGGAGATTTTCAACTTTTAGAAGATAGCCACGAAGAAGCCGATGAGCATAATTTTAAAACCATTAAAACAGCCATAGAACTTTGCTTAGAGAAGCAAGGTCCTGTGCATATTAACATTCCTTTAGAGGAGCCTTTATACAATTTGGTATCCGAAATTCCTGTAATGCCTACCATAGAAAAAGAAAGCAAAAACAATAGTTTTGAGCTAGACATTACTTTGGTAGCAGAATGGAATACCTCCAAAAAGATAATGATTCTTACGGGGACTTTGGATAAAAATCCAGAGCTGGAAGCCTATCTTTCTCAGTTGGTTAAAAATCATACAGCGGTGGTTTTAACGGAGGTTAATTCTAACCTTCACAACGAGAAGTTTTTTGGGCATATAGACCGTTATATTTTTAATTTAGAGGAGAAAGATTTTCCAAATTATGCTCCAGATTTACTTATTACTATTGGGCAAAATGTAGTTTCTAAAAAGGTAAAACATTTTCTAAGAAAATCCCAAATCAAGAACCATTGGCATATAGATGAGCATTGGCACCCAGATACCTATTTTGTACTTAATAGAAAAATTGAAACCAAAGCCGAAGAGTTCTTTAAAAAACTTATACAAGGTATCAATCTAGAGCCAAGAACCTATTTTAATCTTTGGGAGGGTCTTAAAAATAAACTAGATGCTAAGCATGAAGAATATGTCTCTCTAGCACCGTTTTCTGATTTTAAATGCTTTGAAATTATCACCCAAAACACACCAAAAGAATACAATATCCACATTTCTAATAGTTCAGCTATAAGGTATGCTCAGCTATTTGATTTTCAGTATCAAAATACAATCTACTGTAACAGAGGAACTAGCGGTATAGATGGTTGCACTTCTACGGCTATGGGTTTTGCTATTGCTAACGAAAAACCTACACTTCTCATTACAGGAGATATTAGTTTTTTCTATGATATCAATGGTCTTTGGAATCCGTATATCCCGCCTTACACTAGGATTATTATACTCAATAATGGAGAAGGCAATATTTTCCGTATCATACCAGGACCTGATACTACTAATGCAATGGATGAGTTTATCGCTACCAAGCACTCCAAAAATGCCGAAACTATTGCTAAGCATTTTGGATTTTCGTACTTCAGAGCGGAAGATTTGATAACTGTAGAACGAAGTTTACCTCATTTCTTCTCCCCTGATGCTAAACCTAAAATATTGGAAATTTATACCAAAAATGCTTCTTCGGAAGAGGTGCTTAAAGCATATTTTAAAAGTTTAAAACTGGATTGATGAGTGATTCTCTCAATTTGTTGTTTTATTTTGAAATGCTTAATTTAGCCCATTGAACTTTTTAAATATTTAAAATTATAAATCTAACATGAAAAGATTGTTTCTTGGACTCACATTTTTGTTGAGTTTCCTACAAGCGAAAGCAGACGAAGGTATGTGGCTTCTGATGCTAGTTAAAAGATTAAATGGTGTGGATATGCAGAAGCAAGGGCTTCGTTTAACACCTGAAGAAATTTACTCTGTTAATAACTCCAGCCTTAAAGATGCTATTGTAAGTTTTGGCGGTTTTTGTACAGGTGAAATTGTATCTCCAGAAGGTATGATTTTTACCAATCACCACTGTGGATATGGTGCTATAGCAGCACTTTCTACACCTAAAAAAGACCACTTAACCAATGGTTTCTGGGCAATGAAAAAGTCTGAAGAACTTAATGCTAAAGGGCTTTATGTAAGATTTTTGGAAAGAATGGGAGATGCCACAGAACGCATTAACTCTAAGCTTAATAATAATATGACTGCTTCTGAAAGAGAAGCTATCATAAAAGCTGAATACGAAGCTATCAAAAAAGAAAACTCTGAAAATGGTAAATATACCGTTGTTGTTAAGGATTTCTTTAATGGTAACGAGTTCTATTACTTCGTGTACAGAGATTATACGGATGTTCGTTTGGTAGGTACACCTCCCGCATCTTTGGGTAAATATGGTGGAGATACAGATAACTGGGAGTGGCCTAGACATACAGCGGATTTTAGTATCTTCCGTGTATATGCAGACAAAAACGGAAACCCATCTGAATACAATGTGAATAATGTTCCTCTTAAGCCAAAACATTTTCTTCCTATTTCTTTAAAAGGAGTAAAGCCAGGAGATTTTGCAATGATAATGGGCTACCCAGGGAGAACTAATAGATATTTAACTTCTTACGGTATTTCTCAACTTGTTAATAAAGATTATCCAGCGTGGGTAGATGGCTCCAAAGCCGCTATGGACATTATGAAAAAATATATGGATAAAGATGATGCTACAAGATTAGGTTATGCTTCTCAATACGCTTCTGTAGCTAACTATTGGAAGAACAGAGCTGGTACTATAGAGGCTGTTAACAAAAATGGTACTATTGGAGAAAAGCAGGATTTGGAAAACAGATACTTGCAGTGGGCTGTTCAGCCAGCTAATGATGCTACTTATGGTAATGTACTTAATGAAATAAAAGCTTACTATAACCAAGTATCTGATAGAAATGTGGAGAAAA
The DNA here is from genome assembly GCF_000252855.1 of Riemerella anatipestifer ATCC 11845 = DSM 15868. Taxonomy (NCBI): domain Bacteria; kingdom Pseudomonadati; phylum Bacteroidota; class Flavobacteriia; order Flavobacteriales; family Weeksellaceae; genus Riemerella; species Riemerella anatipestifer. The sequence continues at coordinate 1,351,662 of NC_017045.1, forward strand.
ACTATAGCCTTATCTTACAAAGAAATGCTAAGTACATAGGTGTAGCTTACCGTTTAGGAAGCTTATTTAAAACTTATGCAGACCAAGATAAAGCTGGGCAAGATAAAATGAAGCCAGAGCTTGAAAAAGCAATAAATGACTACTATGAACACTTTGATGTTCAACTAGAAGGAGAAATGTTAAGTAAATTAGTAAGTCTGTACCAAGTAAGAGTAAAAAAAGAAGCTCAATCTAAAACACTAGCTAGTTCTAACGCATCAGAGCTTGCTAATTTAGCTTATGCTTCTATATTTGCTAATAAGCAGTCTGCAACTCAATTCCTTAATAATCCTGATAGGCTTAAAATTGATGGGGATAAACTTTATCAATGGGCTAACGCTTACATTACAGACCAAAGACTTCAAATGGAAACTTATGTAAAAGTAGAAGAAGCTTTTGATAAGAATACTAGATTATTCTTAGACGGTCTTAGAAAAGCGGTTCCTGAGAAGAAATATTATCCAGATGCTAACTCTACAATGCGTTTAACTTACGGTAAAGTAGATACACTTCCATTCCGTTCAGATAGACTTTATCATGGTGTTACTAATAATTACTACACTAATATGGAAGGTCTTATCGCTAAGTACAAAAAAGGAGATGAGGAGTTTGATTTACCACAAAGAGTATTAAAACTATACAAAAATAAAGACTATGGTATCTATGCAGATAAGGCAGGATATATGCCTGTAAACTTCTTATCTGATAATGATATTACAGGAGGAAATTCAGGTTCTCCAGTGATAGATGCTAACGGTCATTTAATAGGTATTGCCTTTGATGGAAATAGCGAAGCTCTAAGTGGAGATATCGTATTCGAGCCTAAATTACAGAAAACTATAAATGTAGATGTAAGATTTGTACTTTGGGTAATAGACAAATACGCAGGTGCTAAAAACTTAATAGAAGAAATGAAACTAGTTAAATAATTGATTGTTTTTTCTTAATAAAATAGGATGTATCAAGCTTTGATACATCCTATTTTATTGTTATTATGTTTATAATACTATTTCCAGCTTTGGTTATCCTTAGTATCAGATTTTTTAACTCCTTTATTAATATTATAAGCAAAACCAACACCTAGAGTTTGTCTCATTTGTGTCTTTCTAATTTGATTGTGGTCGTATAATAAATCAAGTGTAATTACGGAAGAAACATACTTATTAATCTTCATATTAAGTACTCCATTATATCCTAATACCAATCTTTCAGGGTGATTAAGGTAATCAGAAAATACAGAAGCTGTATTGATAAGCGACATATTTTCCATCAGCTGTACCTTGTAAACGGCTGTTCCCAAGAAACCAAACTGGAATAGAGAAGAATCTCCATCATGTTTTAAACCAAAATTTCCAGCTCTTTGCAAATCCTTATCCAATACCAAGGTCCATCTTGCATTAGCAGGTCTCAATGTTGCTGTAAAGTTTTCATTAGGTCTATAAGTAAAACCTGCACCAGCCATTATATAGCCAGGAGCCATAAAATTAGATATTTTTTTAGCAGAAGGGTCATTACCATTCTCATATCCAGGAGCAAACTGAGTTTGTAAACTAGCTCCAGCAGATGCATACCAATTTTGAGAAATCTTTCTACCATAGTTAGAAGAAAGATTGATAACATCTTGAGTTTTTCTGGTACCTACACCTTTAGTATTATTTTGCCCATAACCCAATACCACTATATTTTCCCAAAGGTCTTTACCTTTTTCATAAGTCATATTGTAGTTAGTACCTGCTAACCAACCCACATTATTGGCTCCACCACCTACCCAGTTAGAGAAAGCCGCTTGGTTAAGCATAAGTGTATTTTGCCCTACTATAGACCAATGTTTGGTACTATCTGATACTGTTTCTTGTGCCGACGCCGCTGTACCTACAAAAGCCAACGCCATTAGAAGTGTCTTTTTCATTATTATAATTATTTTTGAAGGGGCAAAAGTACAAAAACCTTTTCAAAAAATACAATTGTATTTTATTTTCAATCACTTAGCTAGTACATTAAAAAACTCTATTATCCTATTTTCATCTATATTATATGAACCTCTATATTTTAATTTTACTCACAATTACAAATAGGTTATATCTAATATTATCGATATTGATAATCAATCATATAAATAATTCATATAGTTATAAATATCACAATTACAAATAAATATTTCTATATGGATAAGTTTGTTAATATCTTTTAATACTATTGTGGATAAGATAGGAAAACTAAGTCTTATAATTTCAAAATATTTTTTCTATTGCTACATTTTGAAATATTATCCAAATCAAATTTTAGTTTTTTTGAGAGAATATTTTTAAGGTTTTTCCATAGGATAGTTATCCCAAATCAAGATAGTTTATAATTACCCACATTATGTTAGTAAGTACCCCAAAAGGTTAATTTATAAGTCTTTATATTGTCTATAAAATGTTAATTAAGTACCTATGATATGTGATGAAAAATAAGAGAAATACTTATCCACAAAATCACAACACTTAACAACATACAACAATCTTCTTTTTACAAATATATATCTAAAAAAATAATGTTATTGATGAATGTTGTTCGTGTGGATTGTGAAATATTTGTGCCAAAAATTTTAGTTTTTCAGACAGATAAATCTTAAATTTGTGAAGCAGAAAAAATTAAATAAAAGTAATTATGAAAACAATTAAAGACTATAATTTCCAAGGAAAAAGAGCCCTTATAAGAGTAGATTTTAATGTACCTCAAAACGAAAAACTAGAAGTTACAGACAATACTAGAATACAAGCGGCAAAGCCTAGTATAGATAAAATACTTAACGACGGTGGTTCGGTGGTTATCCTAACCCATCTAGGGCGTCCTAAAGGACAAGTAGATGAGCAATTTTCTCTAAAACATATTCTCCTAGAAGTTTCTAAAGTATTAGGCAGAGAAGTTAAATTTTGCCCCGTAATAGTAGGAGAGGAGGCCGAAAAAATGACCGCCGAACTAAAAGCAGGAGAAGTGCTATTGATGGAGAATGTGCGTTTCTACGAAGGAGAAGAAAAAGGAGATAAAAACTTTGCAGAGTCACTTTCTAAATTAGGAGATGCTTATGTGAATGATGCCTTTGGTACTGCTCATAGAGAACACGCTTCTACAGCGGTTATTGCGGACTTTTTCCCTTCAACTAAATTTTTCGGTTTGTTGATGGAAAAAGAACTAGAAGCTATAGACAAAGTATTAGGTTCTGGAGAAAGACCAGTAACTGCTATACTTGGAGGTTCTAAAGTATCTACCAAGATTACCATTATAGAAAATATATTGCCAGCTGTGGACAATCTTATTATAGGAGGAGGTATGGCATTTACATTTATTAAAGCTCAAGGAGGACAAATAGGAAACTCTTTGGTAGAAGAAGATAAGATGAGTTTAGCTCTAGAAATTTTGCAAAAAGCAGAACAGCAAAATGTAAAAGTTTATTTACCTGTAGATGTAACAGCTGCAGATAGTTTTAGCAACGAGGCAGAAACTCAAGAAGTAGATTCTAACGAGATACCAGAAGGTTGGATGGGCTTAGATGTAGGAGCAAGAACTAGAGCACTTAACAATGATGTTATTATGAATTCTAGAACAATACTTTGGAACGGTCCGTTAGGAGTGTTTGAAATGTCTAATTTCTCTGCGGGTACAGAAGCCTTAGGAGACAGCATTGCAGAGGCAACTAAACAAGGTGCATTCTCATTAGTAGGTGGGGGAGATAGTGTGGCATTCGTAAAGCAGTTTAATTATTCTGATAAAGTATCTTATGTTTCCACAGGAGGCGGAGCTATGCTAGAGTCATTAGAAGGCTTAGAGCTTCCAGGGGTAGCAGCCATTAATAAATAAATTTCTTAAAAAAAGTAAAAAAGGAATGGTTTTTGCCATGACGGAATGGAATTAATTTAATAAAATAAAATATTATGAAAAAATCAATTTTAAGTTTAGTATTAGTAGGAGCAGCATTAGCTTTCACTTCTTGTAAGGATAAGTGTAAAGGAGACTGCAAAGAAACTTGCGAAAAGAAAGAAGCTGTTGCTAGTGATAGCACTAAAGTAGAAAACCAAGAGGTAGCTACAGTAGTTGCTGAAAATGTTTTAACTCAAAATGTAGGTAAGTACCCTAAAGATTTAGGACTTCTTGATAAGAGTGATTTATCTGAAAGAATTAAAACATTAACAGGAGATAAATATGCTGAAATTGTAGCTAACTTTAATGTAGAAACACCAGTAGTATCTGAAAATGATGTATATAAAACTACAGGTTGTAAAAAGAATAATTGTTCAGATTATATGACTACTATTTTGTACGATAAGAAAAATGATAACCTTAATGTATTACTTACAAGCAACGATGCTGTAGTTAAAGAATACAACGAGAAAGGAAAAATAAATTATACAGAAGCATTAAAGTCTAAATAATTTATCTTATTACTAAAAATAAAATAGACCTCAGAAATGAGGTCTATTTTATTTTTAAATACTAAAATTCTCTACTTGAGAAAGGTATTTCTGTTTTTCAGTTTCTGGGAGGAAAGAGTATTTAAAACTATTACTCACTAGAGTTTTAATATCATTTTGGTTTAAATCCAAGGCATTTGCAGTTTGTATAAAGTTTTCGTTGAGATAACCCCCAAAGTAAGCAGGGTCATCAGAATTAACGGTAACTTTAAGCCCTAAATCAAGCATTTTTTTAAGTGGGTGGTTATCTAGATTTTCTACCACTTTAAGCTCCAAGTTAGAGAGCGGACATACCGTGAGAGCCATTTCGGTTTCTACCAATCTATTTACCAACTTTTCATCAGATAAGCAGTTATTTCCGTGGTCTATTCTTTTTATTTTGATAAGGTCTAGAGCTTCCCATATATATTCTGCTGGACCTTCCTCACCAGCGTGAGCCACAGGGATATAACCTTCTTTTACAGAGGCTTCAAAAACTCTTTGGAATTTAGAAGGTGGGTTACCTCTTTCCGAAGAATCTAATCCCACAGCAGTGATTAGAGGTTTGTAAGGAAGAGATTGTTCCAAAGTTTCAAAAGCATCTTCTTCAGAAAGATGTCTTAGATAACTCATTATGAGTAGGGAAGAGATGCCATATTTGCTTTGAGCATCCTCTCTTGCTTTTTGGATACCACCTATAACCGTCCCAAACGAAACGCCTCTTTTAGTGTGGGTTTGAGGGTCGAACATAATTTCTGTATGCACAATGTTTTCTTCTGCACACTTATCAAAATAAGCCATTGTAAGTTCATAGAAATCTTGCTCGTAGAGAAGCACACTTGCCCCTGCATAGTAAATATCTAAAAAGTCCTGAAGACACGAAAACTGATAGGCTTTCTTGACTTCTTCTACTGTTTGATAAGGAATTTTAACTTGGTTTCTTTGGGCTATTTTGAACATTAGTTCTGGTTGAAAACTCCCTTCGATATGGAGGTGAAGTTCTGCCTTAGGTATTTTTTTAATGTATTCTGTGATGTTCATAATATTTTATTTTAAATAAAAAAGGGAGCAAATGTAGTGATTTTGACTATTTATATTATAAAAAACTGATATTATTATTTTATTTCACTGACTTTTGTACTTGTTTTTTGGAAAAATTAAATAGTAATAGCAAAAGTATTATTAAACCATAGTGGATTCAGTAAAAAAATGAAAATTTGCATAATAGATACATAATGTATAAATTGCAGTAGTTATTTAGGAACTGTATTAACATAAATTTTGACATTATGAAGAAAACAATTATTACTGTTTTTTCTTTGTCATTGGTGCTTTGTGGAAACGAAGTCTATGGACAAAGGAAAAAAGATTCTACGAAAACAAAAGAAATTGAGGAAGTAGTAGTAGTGGCTTATGGTAAGCAAAGGAAAGAAACGGTAGTAGGAGCAAATGCCGAAATAAAAGCAAAAGATTTAGCTCAAAGGTCTTTAACTAATGTAGCTCAAGCTCTAGATGGAGCTACCCCAGGAGTACAGGTTTCTACAAGTACAGGGCAGCCTGGTAGTGGTCCAGCAATTAGAATCAGAGGATTTAGTTCCATAGGCTCAAACAATAGCCCTTTGTTTATAGTAGATGGAACGGTTTATAATGGAAATATAGCTAATCTAAATCCTGATGATATAGAATCTTTGAATATATTAAAGGATGCAGCTTCGACCTCTTTGTATGGCTCTAGTGCAGCTAATGGGGTGGTTATGATTACTACTAAAAAGGGAAAAAAAGGAAGATCTCAGTTTAATTTTAGTGCAAGTACTGGTATATCTACGAGATCTATTCCTGAATATGACCGATTGAATGCAGCTCAATATTATCCAATAGTATGGGAGGCTATAAGAAACGGACAACTTTATAAACCTAGTGGAGCGATGTCGTTGGCAGATGCTAATGCTTACGCTTCTAGAACATTGATACCCGATGTCTTGAAAAATAATGTGTATAATGTCCCAGACAACCAGTTAGTAATAGATGGAGTTTTAAATCCTAATGCATCTTTAATATATGATGATTTAGATTGGCAAAAGGAGTTTTTTAAGGTAGGTATGAGACAAAACTATGATTTCAATTATAGTGGGGGAACAGATAAAACGACTTACTATGCATCATTTGGATATCTTAAAGAAGATGCTTACGCTTTGAGTTCAGACTATGAGAGAATTTCAGCTAGATTAAATATAGATACCCAAATTAAAGACTGGTTTAAGGTAGGTAGTAATTTGGCTTATTCCAACTCATTTTCTAACCAAGCTATAGATGGAGTAGATAATAATAGTTCTTATGTTAATCCATTTAATTGGACTAGAAATATAGGACCTATTTATAATGTTTATGCTCATGACCCAATTACCGGAGGATATATATATGATAAAGAAGGTAATCGTGTTTATGATGCAGGAGATAAGAGAGGAGCAGGAGCGGCTGGAGGTAGACATGTCATTCAAGAAACATTACTGAACAGAAATTATGATAAAATATATAATATTAATTCAAGATTTTTTGGAGAGTTTAAATTGTTACCAGAATTAACATTCACTACCAATGTGGGTTATGACTTAAGAAATTATAAAGGAATAGCTTATCGTAATAAGATTATAGGCGATGCAGTGCCTAATGGGGCGGCATCAAGAACTGTTACAGAATCACGCACAATTACCTTTAATCAGTTACTTAATTATGATAAATCTTTTGGACATCATAATTTGAATGTACTATTGGGACACGAAAATATTTCTTACAAATATGAGTATGTTTATGGTCGTAAGACAAATCAAGTAGTTGATAATAATGATGAGTTAGTTAATTTTGTAACACCTACCAATTTAACTTCTTATGATAGAATTTTACCTAAGGAATCTTATTTTTCTAGATTAAATTATGATTATAACAGAAAATATCTACTTTCGGCTTCTGTAAGGAGAGATGGGTCTGCTAGGTTCCATAAAGATGTTCGTTGGGCTACATTTTGGTCATTAGGAGCAGGATGGAGAATAGACCAAGAGAATTTCTTAAAGGGTAATTCTACAATAAGTCAGTTAAAACTTAGAGGGTCTTACGGGCAAGTGGGTAATGATGGTAGCTATAGCACAGATGTCTCTTATTATGCTTGGCAACCTTTTTATAGTCTAGGTTATAACAATGGAGATTATGCAGGAGTAATGATGAGTAGCGTAGGTAATACACAATTAACGTGGGAAAGTAATACACAATTAGACGCTGCTCTAGAATTTGGATTTTTTAATAACAGAATTACAGGTAGTGTAGAATATTACAAGAGAGGTACAGATGGACTTATTTTATCTGTACCAAAACCAGATTCTTCTGGTAACCTTAGTAGAGATGAAAATTCAGGAGCATTAGTAAATTCAGGGATAGAGGTAGCCCTTAGTATAGATGTTATTAAAACAAATAACTTTAAATGGAACCTTAATGTGAATGCCTCAACTCTTAAAAACGAGATTACTAAATTCCCTCAAGATGAAAGAATAGTAGGAACGAAAAAGTATATGGTGGGAAAATCTATCTATGATTATTGGCTAAGACAGTGGTATGGAGTAGACCCAGCTGATGGTATGGGGTTATTCTATGCTTCCGATGAAGCTATAGCTAAAGGAGGAACTACTCTTAGAGAAATAAATGGAGTAAAAGTAACTACAAACCATAATGATGCAAAGTATGATTATTCGGGAAGTGCTATACCTCAACTCTTTGGTAGCTTTGGAACTACATTCCGATACAAATCAGTTTCCTTATCTGCATTATTCACTTATCAGTTAGGAGGTAAGACTTATGACAGTAATTATGGAGGTCTTATGAGTGCTTATCCTCAAGGAGATGCTCTTAGTACAGATATACTTAGAAGATGGCAAAAACCAGGTGATGTAACAGATGTGCCTAGGCTAGATGCATCTAATTACCAAAGTGTAGGGGTAGGTTCTAGTAGATGGTTGGTAAATTCGGATTATATTACTTTAAGACAAGTAACTTTATCTTACGAAATGCCTAGAGAGATTGTAAATCCGATAGGGGTTAATAATCTTAAGATATTTGTTAACGGAGAAAATATATGGTCTAAAACAGCTAGAAAAGGTCTAGAACCAGCACAAAGTTTCTCAGGTGTTACGGCTAATAGATTTACACCTGCTAGAATTATTAGTTTTGGTTTTTCTACTAATTTTTAATTTTTTAAACAAGTATTACAATGAAAAGATTTTTAATATACACTTCTCTATTAGGAGTATTTTTAACGGCAGAATCTTGTAGAGATTCTTATCTTGAAACGGTTCCTACTAGTGATATTTCAGCAGAAAGTATTACTCAAACAGCGGATAATATGATGTTATCTATAAACGGTATGCACCGAAGTATGTATACCAGTCAGGGTAGTCAATCACAATCTGGGCAGTCAGGCATTATGATTATGACGGACGCTTTAGGAGATGATTTGGTATTTCCTAGTGTGGGAAATAACTGGTATGTATCCGCTGTGAGATGGGTGAGTATTCAAGATGAAAATTCTGCTGATGTCGCATATCCTTGGAGATTTTATTATAAACTGATAAGAAATGCCAATGTTTTGATAAATGGGGGAGATAATGCTTCCGGAAGCGAAACTACTAGAAATAATGCTTTAGGTCAAGCCTATGCTTTCAGAGCATTTTGTCATTTTCAATTAGTACAATTGTACGCTAAGAGATACGATGGTACGCCTAATCCTAATGGTATTCCGTTGAGGTTAGAGCCTAATGATGACCCGTTAGCAAGGTCTTCCGTTGAGGAAGTATATAAACAAATCAATGCAGATTTGGATAAATCAATAGAACTTTTAAACGGAATTAGTAGGGTACATAAATCACACTTTAATGTTGAAGTGGTAAGAGGTATCAAAGCAAGAGTAGCACTAGTTTTAGGAAATTACAAAGAGGCTGCTGAGCAGGCAAAACTAGCAAGACAAGGTTTTACTTTAATGAGCAATAGTACTTACAAGGCTGGTTTTAACAGCTTAGATAATTCAGAATGGATTTGGGGTAGCTCTATTAAAGAAGATCAAACAGCCTATTTTGCTAATTTCGGGGCTTATATGTCTAGAAATTTTAGTTCTACTAATATCAGACAGAATCCAAAGGCTATGAATAAGTTGCTTTACAGCAAGTTTCCTAGCACAGATGTGAGAACGCAAGTAGTGGATCCTACAGGAAAACACCTAAGTTTAAGTTTACCTTCCAATTTTGCTAAGTACCCTTATACTAGTCAAAAATTCTTAGCAGTAGGTACTGGAGATAGTAGAATGGATGTGCCTTATATGAGAGCTGCTGAAATGTATTTAATAGAAGCAGAGGCTCTAGCAAGATTAGGCAAAGAACCTGAATCTAAGGTTGTATTTACCGAATTTTCTAAAAACAGAAATCCAGCTTATGTAGCTACTACTGCTACAGGAGAAGCTTATATCAACGAAATATTAGACAGCCGCCGTATAGAACTGTGGGGAGAAGGCTTTAGATTTTTAGATTTAAAGAGACTTAACCAACCTCTTAACAGAACAGGCAGCAATCATAATAGTGTTGTAGTTAATAATGTATTTGAGGTATCAGCAGGGGACTCTCGTTGGACTTTCTTAATACCTAGAAGAGAGCTAAACGCAAATCCTCTTATCAAACAGAATTAGTATTCTAATTAAAACACAAAAATGAAAAACCACCCTAAATTTTAGGGTGGTTTTATTTTATAAAACTAGTAAAAAAATGTCTAAAACCCGCCTTTACGGATAGGTTCTTTAATTTCAGGCCATTCGTATTGTTTTCCTGTGGTCGGGTTGATGGGTAAAACCATCTTTTCACGATTGCTTTGTTCAGGGTCTTCGCTCGCCATATAGGTCATTGTAGCGATGAGTGCCACATTGTGCTTTAAATCATCAAAAACTATTTTATCGTAAGTATCTCTATTGGTATGCCAAGTATAAGTACCGTATGCCCAAGTTAAAGAGCCCAGCATAAAGGCTGGTACACCAGCAGCCACAAAAGAAACGTGGTCGCTACTTCCGCCACTTGCAGAACCAGGGAAGGTATATTTTAATTCTTTTTTGATGTATTCAGGTGCAGGGGCAATCCATTTTTGGAGGTAATTGTAGGCGTGTACAAAGCCTGAACCATTGATGTATTGTATCCTACCAGTACCGTTGTCTTGGTTAAAAACAGCTTGTATTTTCGGTAATTTATCTTTGTTATCTGCTACGAAAGCACGGCTGCCATTTAGCCCTTGTTCCTCGCTTCCCCATAGACCAACTATAATAGTTCTTTTAGGGTTAGGATAGTATTTTTTGAGGATACGAGCTACCTCCATCATAGTAATAACACCAGTGCCATTATCTACCGCACCAGATGCACCGTCCCAAGAATCTATGTGGGCAGACAAGATAACATATTCGTCTTTATGTGTAGTACCAGGGAGCTCTGCTATTGTATTGAAAGTTTTAGCAGTGCCGTGGTTTTTACTTTGAACATTTAGATTGATTTTAGGGCGGTCGCCATATTGTACCATTCTGTAAAGCTGACCATAATCTTCTAACGCAATATCTACAACAGGGATTTTAGATGTAGTGGCATTGAAAATTCTACTAACTCCAAACCCACCACTCCAAGTGGACATAACGATGCCTACTGCACCTGCTTCCTCGATAGGTTTCTGAATGGTGCGTGTTGTATAGTTAATGGTTTTCATAGAAGCAGCCCATTCCTTATTTCTTTTTTCAGCCTCTTCTTTATATTTTTTGTAGGACTCTTCCGTAGCATATTCTTTCCAGTTATAATCAGGTCTTCCGCTAGGTTCGTATGGGCTAATCATTACAATTTTTCCCTTTACCCCTTTTAAAAAAGCATCAAACTCGGCTTTGGTTTTAAATACAGGCATTGTAATAAGTTCTGCTTCCACTCCATTTTTTGTTGTAGCAGGGCTGAATGCCAGTTGTCTCCCTTCCAAAGATTTGATGTAAGGCTGTGTAAGAGTGATTTGAGAAGTGCCTCTTTCCCAAGAACGCCACTCGCCCCAAGGTTCATTTTTTGCCGAAATTCCCCAAGATTTGAATTGATTTACTGCCCAATCGTGAGCTTGTTGCATTTTTGGACTTCCCACTAATCTCGGTCCTATTTTATCAATTAGCTCGTATCCCAGTTTTTCTAATTGAGAATTTTGATAGGTTTCGTCTACCATTTTTTCTACAATAGGGTGGGAGCTTTGAGCTAAGGCTACTGTCGTGATAGAAAATAACAGAGCAGCACTCATAGATTTTAAAGTACACTTCATAGTCTTTAGTTTAAAATTACTCCGTGAAAATAAGAATTATTTTTTAGAGCTTGTGATGGATTTAAAACTTTGATAAGTAACTGAAACTACTGTAATTGGCAATTCGCGTTTCCTTTTATGAAATACCTATTTCCCTTTCTTCCCGCCTATTTTTGCATTAGAATTTTACAAGATGATGGCTAAGTAACTCATCGATATATCCCATAAATAAAGAGATTTCAGCTAAAAAAACAAAAATTTGCATAATCGAAATGCAATTTATAGATTTATCATCGAAAGTTAAAAATCATTACCTATTTATCTCATTAGAGGCTAAAATAGTATGTGATTTTTAGTAAAAGTAGTATCAACCTAATAAAAACAAGTAAAAATGGCACAAGAGAACACCATTTCTGTAAACTTCAGTACAGAAGAAATCAAAAAAGTGAAAGACGCTATCAGCACCATTGCTAGTGTTTTAGAAGGTAAAGTAAAGAGCCTTACGCCTACGGAAAGGCAAGGTTTCGGGCGGGTAAAGTACGAAAAGGAGGTTTGGATAGACCGTGTGAAGCTCCAAATGGACGCCAACCCGACCAAAGTCCCTGCTTATGTGGACAAAACGGAGTTCGACCAAGACTACGCCGCCCACAAACAGCTCAACGAACTCATCAACCTCCTAGACCAACAACTGCAACTAATGAAGGATACCAATCTCCTCTTGGGCTACGATTTGGACGGTGCTGCCCTGATGTTTTACCGTGCGATAAAGGTGGCAGCTACCAATAACGACCCTGGAGCGGGCATTATCTACACCGACCTTAAGCAACAATACCCCGGAGGAAGGGCAAAAGCCCCGTTGCTAAGCCCTCCGAACAGACTAACTAACCCCTCTAATTCCCCTTGCTTACTATAGGGAGGGGCTATTTTAGGGGTGCAGGAGGCGTTATTTAGATACCCGCCCCCTCCAGAAGGGATAAAAAAGGGGTTGATAAGGGGGTAACAGGTCGTAAACTACGGGATAAAAGTCCGTTCCGAAGGGGACTAACCTAATAAAAAAACAATAACAAAAAAGATAAAATATGAAACAAAAATTAACTATTTTGGGTCTGTTCGGTCTGTTGTTATTAACAGGTTGTAGGGCAGACGACATGGTAACCAATGCCAAACGGCAAGAGGATTTGGCGAAGAAGTTCAGTGTCTTTACGAAGAAAACTGATAATGAAGTGATAGACTACCCTAGTGGATTTGCATAGTTGGTATTACGGTATGATAGTTTGCATAGCAAAAACCTATCAGGGAGGAGCCAACTAGAGCGTCTTAGGGTACTTTCTAAAAAGAATGAAGTAGCACCAACAGCAGTAGAAGCCGAAGCTTATATAGATTTTAATATCCGCTCTCAGACTATTGTTGAGAAAAATGGAGATAGGTGGGTAGTATTCCCTAGGATAAAAGGAGGTAAGGTAGCAGAGTTAGTAGCAGGAGTACTTTCGGAAGATGAGACCAAGGTTCATTTCTACAGTTTAAAACCTGATACGGATATTTATAAAACCAATGCGCATCTATTTGAGGAAAAGTATAGGGATAGATATGTATTTAAAGTAAACAAGCATAATCTCTTTGAGCTATTACCTATGGGTATTTGTAATAAAAAGAGAAGTTATTATGATAATTGTGTGATAGATGGGGTTATTATTTCTCCACCTCCGCGTAGAGGTATTGGTGGTGGCGGTGGTAGCACATCTCCTTGGTACGGTGATCATAATCCAGGAAGGGGGATTGATGGAGGAGGAGGTTGTAGTATGTATGATATGTGTAAATCGGATGATGGCAGTGGTAGTGGCGGTGGTAGCCAATCACCTCCACCACAAAACCCTCCCACAGACCCTTGCGAAAAAATGAAGACAATGAACTCTAGTGCAGGATACAGAAGCAAAATAGAGGAGCTTAATAGGGCATCTGTTCTTAACAGAACTTATGAAACAGGTTACAAAGAGAATAAAAATGGGACATTTGAAAATCTTACACCTAGTGCTTCTACAGGACATTCAGATGGGTTGAGAATCAATATCAATGAGGATACTAAAGGCTATATCCACACTCATGTTAATGAGTATGAATCGGGGCGTGTAGACGAATATGGCAATTCTGAAATAAGGCAACCCATCAAGATGTTTTCTCCTGCAGATGTAGATGCCCTAATGACCATGGCACAAATGCAAACAAGTGGTAACTATGCCGACCTATACGGAACTATGGTCTCCAGTGATGGGATTTATACCATTAAATTTACAGGTACTGCTGAAGATATTAAAACAGGATTTAATACAAGAGAATGGGGGAATAAAATGGTAGAATTTTGGAAAAGATCTAGGGGTAGCCATGAATTGAAATTTTTAAAATTTTTAAAAGATGAGATGAAAATAAACGGTGTATCTTTGTATAAGACTAAAAATAATGGCACTGTGCAAAATAAAACTTTAGGAAATAATAACAGAATACAGTCTAGTGACTGTCCATAATTTTTAAAAATATAAAAAATGAAAAAAATAATATTAATAATACTTTTGGGTATAGTACATTGTTTTAATGCCCAAAGAACAATATCATTAGCCCAAGCATACGAATACTCAAAATCTCCTAATGGAATTCCTGAAGATGTATCTTATGCAAAAGATATTAACGGTGATTTAAATAGATTTGTAGGTACATGGAAGGGAATATATAATGGAAAAACATATGAATTTAATTTTGTAAAAAAATTAAATGATGATAAATATGAGGTAAGATGGGATTTTTTGATAGGAAGGCTTAAAATCACAGATAGAAATGGAAAGATTATTTATAATACCTTTAATGAAGATGATGATAAAACTTATTTTAGTGGCTGGACCTTTCAACGAAGAACTTATATGATGGATTTTATAGCGAATACAGAATGTAATGATTCTGGAGTGGTGTTTATGGAGGTTTATTCTAAGCAACCTAACAAAATGCGTCTTTATATGGATAGAGACAAAATTTGGTATAATCCTGAAAGATGTCCTAATTATGAAACTTATGAAGTAACCATACCTAATGAAGAGATTATACTAACAAAGCAATAGGACATAAAAGCCCAGTATATACTATGCTGGGTTTTTCTTTTATAAAGTTAAAAGATAAGATGAAAGTAAAAGGTATATCTTTGTATAAGACTAAAATAATGGTACTGTAGAAAATAAAACTTTGGGAAATAACAACAGAATACAGTCTAGTGACTGCCCATAATTTTTAAAAACATAAAAAAATGAAAAAAATAATATTAAACTCGTTGTGCATTTTAAATAATACTGATTTTTAGATGATTTAATTTTCTTTGGAAGATAAATTTATTGATATATTGAATAACCGTTGCGGCGGTTATTTTACTGATTATCCTTGTTTTAAAGCCTTCAAAAGTTTTAGCATAGTTTCTTTTAATCATAAATTGGTCGCAAAGTTGAGAGAAAAATGTCTCAATTCGTTTTCGCTTTTTCTTGTACAATGAAAATTGAGGAATATAATCTTTCTGATTACTTCTCATTGGTGTATCTAATTTAATATTAGCATAGTTAAATAAATCTATTTGAACTTTTGCTGATAAATAGCCTCTATCTCCAATTAAAGTACAGTTTCGCATTTGCTCACCAATATCTTTTAAATAGTGGATGTCGTGAACGGATGCAGGGCTTATATCAAAATTCTTAATCACACCATTTAAAGAACATACTGCGTGTAGTTTATAGCCATAGAAATATAATTTCTGTGAAGCACAATAACCATATGTTGGTGAAGAATAGGATTGCTCTTTACAAATTTTTGAACGAGTAGAACGAGCGTTTTCACAAACTTTCATTGGCATGCTATCAACGATAAAAATATCTTCAAACTCATTGAACTCCATCGAAATACGCTGTCTAATTTGCTCTGTTTGTAGGGATAGTCTTCGTTTTCGCTTATTGTAAACACTTCTTTCAATTTTGTTTATCAGAGAGTTTGGCAATTTTCTAAATAACTGTAATTCGCTATCAATACTCAAGTATTCAGCAGTAATATTAAGACTTATGACTTCTAAATCGCTCATTTTAGGTGTTCTTCTCTGATAACTAATCAGTTGATTTTCTGAAAAAAGTCCTAAAACTTCCAAAATTCTTTCATATATTTGCTCTAAGTTGTTCATTTATATCGTTTTATAGCAAAAACAATATACTGATTTTCAGTCTAATAAACAACTCTTGTTTTTTTCATTTCATAATGCACAACGGGTAATATTAAGTTATTTACTAACGGTATTCTTGGTAAATATAGTTTACACACAACAATCAATAGGAACACTAAAGCAATTGGAAGATTGTGTTAATAGACCTAACTACCAATCCGAAGGTTGTCCTGATTTAGAATATCTCACTTATGTAAAAGATGTAGATAATAGGTTAGATAAATTTGTGGGCATATGGAAAGGAACATATAATGGTAAAATTTATACTTTTAAATTTAACAAAAGAATCAAATATGGTAGTGGAAAAGGTTTATATAGAGATTTATTGATTGGAAGAATGCAGGTACAAGATAGCAATGGAAAGGTAACATACAGTACTTTATCAGAAAGAAATGATGATAAAATTTATTTTCATGGAGATAATTTTCAAAGAAATATTTACATGATGAACTTAATAATCAATACAGAATGTAATGATTCTGGAGTGGTATTTATGGAAGTATATTCTAAGTAGCCTAATAAAATGAGGATATTTTTTGATAGAGATAAAATTTGGTATAATCCTGAAAGATGTCCTAATTATGAAACTTATCAAACCACTTTACCACAAAATTCTATTTTTGTGATTAAGCAATAGAGTACATAAAAGCCCAGCTTTATAAAGTTGGGCTTTTTGTAAATTTTACAAAAAAACGACTTTAATAAATGGGGTAAAAATCCATTTTCTATTTTTTTTTGACTATATATATCAAACTAGAAAAATCTCCCGTTTTTGACGCTTTAAAATTAGAAATCGCTCCATAGATACCTCCAAAAAGCCAAAAAAGTTTATTTTTTTTGTATTTTTCGCTAAGTATAGAAATATAAAACGCATCAAGTAGGAGAGGTGCTATTTTTTTTATTTTAAGTTGTTCCTGTTGCATTAGTGTTTCCATTCCTTCTCTTGAGAAATGAAATAGGTGTCTAGGCACATCATAAGCCGCCCAAAAATCTTGGTATCTTTCGGCGTCGTAAGATTTATAATTGGGAACAGCAATAATGAGTGTTCCATCAGATTTCAATTTTTGCTTGAATAAATCTAGTATTTCTTTCTGATTTTCTATATGTTCGAAGACATGCCATAGACTTATAATGTCTAATGTATTATCTTCTATTTCGTTCAGAGAGTCTATAAATTTTGTTTTAAAACTTTTTTTCTTAGCGAAGTTTCTAGCTTTTTCGTTGGGTTCGTAGCCGTAAGTAATGTATTTATTTTCTAGGGATTTTATAAATTCACCTGCTCCACAACCGTAGTCTAAAATTTTACAGTTTTTAGAATTAGGAGCAGAAAGATTTTCCCTAACTATTTTAGCCTTGTATTTAATGTTGAAACTTTGTATAAATTTATAAACAAATTCCTTTAAACTACCACTGTCCTGATGATGGGAAATGTACTTATCACTCTCGTAATATTTGCCAATATTTTCAGGTACAGGCTCTGTTTTTAAGATACCATTAATGGAGGTTTCTTTAAGTTCAAAAATTTCTTGAGAAAGAAAATGGTCTTTTATCTTCATATAAATTCTAATAAAAACTCGTTGAATGTTTCACGTGAAACATTCAACGAGTGCAAATATTTATCTTCCTAAAAATATAAGTAACACATTGATGTCAGCAGGGGAAACGCCACTTATTCTAGAGGCTTGTGCTATGGTTTTAGGTTTTATACTATTGAGTTTTTGCTTAGCTTCGGCAGAAAGACTATTGATTTTTGTAAAGTCAAAATCTTCGGGGATTTTGATGTTTTCCAATCTGTGTAATTTGGCTACATTTTCTTTTTCTTTTTCTATGTAACCTCTGTATTTTATATTGATTTCTGCTTGTTCTCTTACCTCGTCCGAATAGTTTCTACTCGTATTTTTTATCTCTTCTATTTCTTCCAGAAGTTCCAATTTCATATTAGGTCTGGTAAGAATTTGTGAGGCACGGTAGGCTTGGTCTACAGGAGAAGATTCTATACTTTCGAGTATAGGGTTAATTTGTTTTGGTTTTAAGGAATAATCCTTTAAAAAGTCTTCTAATTCTTCGCTTTTCTTTATTTTGTCCTCAACTTTTTGTAGTCTTTCTTCTTTTGCAAGACCTAGTTTATAAGATTTTTCTGTTAAACGAATGTCGGCATTATCTTGTCTAAGTAACAATCTGTACTCTGCACGAGAAGTAAACATTCTATAAGGTTCCTCTGTGCCTTTGGTGATGAGGTCGTCGATGAGTACACCTATATAAGCCTCATCTCTGTTGAGAATAAAGGCTTCTTTTTCGTGTACTTTATTGTGAGCGTTGATACCTGCTATAAGCCCTTGTCCTGCGGCTTCTTCGTAACCAGTAGTTCCATTGATTTGCCCTGCGAAATAGAGGTTTTCTATGATTTTGGTTTCTAGGGTATGATTAAGCTGTGTAGGAGGGAAATAGTCGTATTCTATGGCATATCCTGGACGGAATACTTTTACATTCTCAAAGCCAGGAATGTGTTTCATTGCCTTTATTTGTATGTCTTCGGGTAGGGAAGAGCTGAATCCGTTTACATAGATTTCAATGGTTTTCCAACCTTCGGGTTCTACAAATAGTTGATGTCTGTTTCGTTCTGCAAAACGATTGATTTTATCTTCTATACTTGGGCAATATCTAGGTCCGAGGCTTTGGATAGTCCCGTTGAACATAGGGCTTCTGTCAAACCCTGAACGGAGTATATCGTGTACAATTTCGTTGGTATAAGTAATGTGGCAAGAGCGTTGTTTGGTAAGTCTTGGAGTGTCTAGATAGGAGAATTTTTGAGGATTTTCATCTCCGGGTTGTTCTTCCATTTTGGAGTAGTCTAGAGTTCTTCCGTCCACTCTAGGAGGAGTTCCTGTTTTCATTCTTCCTGCGGTAAATCCTAAATCTACAAGCTGCTCGGTAATGCCGAAGGCTTTTGGTTCGCCCATTCTTCCGCCGCCTAGTTGTTTGTCGCCAACGTGGATAAGTCCATTAAGGAATGTGCCATTGGTTAATACTACGGATTTTCCTTTTATCTCTATCCCTAGCGAAGTGATGACTCCCGCAACTTTGTTCCCTTCTATGATGAGTTGTTTTACCATATCTTGGAAGAAGTCTAGGTTAGGTGTGTTTTCTAGAGCTAATCTCCATTCTTCTGCGAAGAGCATACGGTCGTTTTGAGTTCTAGGCGACCACATGGCGGGTCCTTTGGATAGGTTGAGCATTTTGAATTGTATGGCAGATTTATCTGCTACAATACCACTATAGCCTCCCATAGCGTCTATTTCTCTTACGATTTGCCCTTTGGCGATACCTCCCATAGCTGGGTTGCAACTCATTTTGCCTATGGTTTCCATATTCATAGTAATAAGGAGTGTTTTGGAGCCTAGATTGGCTGCGGCTGCGGCTGCTTCGCAACCTGCGTGTCCTGCTCCTACTACTATAACGTCATATACTTCGTTTATCATTATATGTATTTGTTTCTTATCTAAATTTAAAATGTTTCACGTGAAACATTTTTTTTACAGTTTTTGTAACTAGCCCCGATGGCAGCGGATACCCCGCAGTGAAGCCGCGGAACGAAGTGGAGCGGCGAAGCGAGGAGTATGAGCGTACAGCGGGAAATAGCTTCTAAAAAAGACAATTATTTTAAAAATAGATTGATATAATGGTCTTCTTTGTTTCGCATTTCTTTGATGTCTTCTTCTGTTTTGTCTTTGTATCCGCAGAGATGCAGAACGCCGTGAGCTAATACTCTTAGGAATTCTGACTGATAGTCTTTGGATAGGGTAGAGGCATTGTCTGAAATGCGCGGCAAAGATACAAAAATATCGCCTGATATGGTGTTTCCCCTAACATAGTCGAAAGTAATAATATCAGTGTAATAATCGTGCTGTAAATGGTCTTGATTTATTTTGAGTAGATACTCGTCATCACAGAATATATAGTTTATCTTACCTAGCTTTTTGTGCTCTGATAAGATGATTTGCTCTAGCCATTTGCTGATGTCGGTAGATATACTAATGGGCTCTATTTCTTCAAAAAAGAATTGTATCATTTTTAATTAAGTTTTTTTAAAACCAATGTCCTAATACGACATTAAACATTCCTTTGTTTTTGTTTAGTGGATTGCTGTAATTTATTTTTATTTGCCCAAAGGGCGATTTGTATCCTGCCGTAATGCCTAAGCCTTTATGATTGATATTTAGCATATCTTTTAAATTGATTTCATTGAAAAGATTTGCCATACCGAAATGAGCGATAATGAAATAGTTTTTATGTATTTTAAACTGAAAATTATTGGTTGCAGTTAATAGGTTTGGGCTACTTGTATATCCGAAATAATACCCTTGCATTTGTGCAAAATTTCCTAGTTTTTGTCCAAAAAAACCACCTATACGATACTGATAGAAATGAGATAAATTATCGTAATTGGTAGTGAACCCTCCAAAAAGGCTTAAATTATAGGTAAGCCAACTGCTAATAGGAAAATTCATTCTAAGGTCAGCTTTAACTTGTATGGGCGTTATTTCTGAATTTTTCTCATTAAATAACTCTAATATTTTAGCTTCGGCATCTAGAAAGAAACCTCTAGTAGGGAAGTTTTTATCGTCTTGGGTATCACTCTTTATGAAAAAGTAAGGGTTAATAAAATTTTTTACCTCATTGATGTTAAGATTACTTGTTTTAAAATAATCATGGCTTAGACCTCCTCCAATAGCGTATCTATCTCTCCATATAGAATGTATGAAAACTTCGTTTCTTAACCATGTCCAATCTTCTGTAATAGTACCTTTATTATTTTTAAGGTTTAGTTTCATTCCTGATGAGGAAACTCCAAGCCCTGGTATATAGCCATTATCCATAAAGTAGTTAAAGTAATATCTAGGGCTATCTCCCACTACAACATCTAATGATACAGTAGAGTTGGGTAGTAGGAGTCTTCTGGCAGTGGCATTGATGAGTAGTCCGGTTTTAAATAACTCATCATAATGTAATCCAAACTTTAAGTAATATCTGCTTTGGTCTTCATCTACTGTAACTTGGAGTATATTTTTTCCATTACTTTGAATAATGTCATAGTTAATGAGATTATAGTTGTTGGTAGCGTATAGCTTATCTACCATTTTATTGATACTTCCGTAAGTTTGTGGTGAAGGTGTTTTTAAATTCATTTTACCTTGCAGGTATGAACGACTAAATATTTTATTGTTCTTTACTTCCAAACTATCTATTTTGTAAATATTAGAATAAACAGGGTTAGATACTACTCTTAGTTGGGTATGTTTTCGTTTGGGAAGTTTGGATAGTATATCAATGTATTTTTGAGCTTCTTCGTAGCCTAGTTTTAGTATTTTTTCTTTGTCTCCGTAGCTAGTGGCATTCATACCGTCTAGTTTTGGGTGTATGTTGATGTCAATGTATTGATATTGATTTTTAGTTTCATTCTGTATGCCAAAATCTATCACTTGGTTAAGGATACTAATGGCACTTTGCAAATCCTCTCTTTTAGCTAAACCTTGACTTAAATCTACTCCTATGATAATATCCATTCCTTTCTCTTTGAGAGGTTGTGCAGGGTAGTTGATGGTCATTGCTCCATCTATATAAAGGCTATCACCTATCTTAACAGGATCCATAAGCGAAGGGTAGGCAGAACTCGCCATAATAGCTTTAATTAAATCTCCTTTTTCAAAAATTTTCATCTTACCACTTTCAAGGTTTGTGGTAACACACATAAATGGGATAGGAAGTTGAGAAAAATTTTCTACATTAGAAACATTTTTGAATAAATCTTTAAGCATATAAATGTTCTTCTGTCCTGTAGAAATAGCCTTAGGGAGTACATTTATTTTACCATTTTTTATGGGGATATTCAGAAGGTATTTGTCTGTGGCTTTACTGAAAAAGGAAGTTTCTTTTCTATTTTTTTCGTTAGCGATGATGTCATAAAAATCAGTATTGGTAATAATTTTCTCAATGTCGTTTCCTGTATATCCAGAAGCATATAGTCCACCCACAATAGCCCCCATACTCGTCCCCGAAATATAATCTACCTTTACGCCTAAAGAATCTAACACCTTAAGAACCCCTACATGAGCAAAACCTTTGGCTCCGCCACCTGCTAAAACAAGCCCTATTTTTGGCTTTTTTGGGGTGTTTAGATTATCCTTTACTTGAGATTTGTAAGTAAAAAATGTAAGTAGTAAACTCAGCCATAATACTTTTTTCATAAGCATAAAGGTTATGTGTTAGATAATAAACCAATGAACAAATATAACAATATATCAACTAATAATAGAGGCAAAATAAAGTTTACTTGTTTTAAAACCGAATAATTAGAATTAACTTTGCCTTATGGAACATTATTTCTCGCCAGGAAAATTACTCATCACTTCCGAGTATGTTGTTTTAGACGGTGCTAAAGCTTTGGCATTACCAACCAAAATGGGGCAAGATTTGTGGGTAGAAGAAAAAAAGGATAACAATGCTAAAATCTTTTGGGAAACTTATCATCAAAACCAGTTATGGCTGTCTATAGAGATAGATTATCGTAAGTGGGAAATTATTTCTACCAACTTAAAACCTAATGCAGAATTTATATTAAAAGTATTAAGGTATCTGCAATCTATTTCGCTGGAAAAGTTTAAAAAAGGAGTTTCCTATCATATCAAAACTAATCTTCAGTTTCCTGCCAATTATGGTTTAGGGAGTAGCTCTACGCTTATGGCTAACTTAGCAAAATGGGCAAAAGCAGATGCTTTTCTTCTTAACGAGAAGACATTGGGAGGTAGTGGCTACGATGTGGCAGTAGCGTTAGAAGAACAATCTATATTGTACCAATTAAAGCCTTCTAGGGAGGTTGTGCCTGTGTATTTTTCACCTAAATTTAAAGACGATTTACTCTTTATACATTTAAACCAAAAGCAAGACAGTAGAGAAGGTATTGCTTTATATAAGGCAAGAGAAAAATCTAAAAAAGATGTAGCTTTTTTTTCAGAACTTACCGATGCAGTTCTAAATGCAGGTAGTTTAGAAGAATTTTCAAAACTGATGATAGCACACGAGCAAAAGCTTTCTGAATTTTTAGGGATACCTACGGTAAGAGAACTCTATTTTTCGGATTATCCAGGGTTCATAAAAAGTTTAGGAGCTTGGGGTGGAGATTTTATTATGGCTGAGAATTTTTCTGGGGCAAGGGCTTATTTTGAGGAACAAGGTTTCTCTAATATTTTTAAATTTTCGGATATAATTTTATGATAATCAGTAATTTGTTTTTAAGTTGTATTTTCTGACTAATATCATTATCTTTAACGCACCGTTCCTCTTACGGAATAAGTAAATTTGTGAACCGAAAAATAAAACCATAAATTATATATAATTAATATCACCTATGAAAAATTTAAAAATTATCCAAGAGTTGCACAATTTGGGGATTACAGGTTACCATGAAGTCGTGTATAATCCTAGTTACGAAGAACTGCATAAAGCAGAGGTTTCTGATAAGAACAAAGGCTTTGAAAAAGGAGCTCAAACAGAATCAGGAGCAGTAGCCGTTAAAACAGGAATTTTTACAGGGAGATCCCCTAAGGATAGATACATCGTATTAGATGATATTACTAAAGATACAATACACTGGGACGGTAATGTTAATAGACCTACTTCTCCAGAGGTTTTTGCACATTGTAAAGATTTAGTTCTTAAGCAGCTTTCTACATCTAAAAAACTTTATGTGGTAGATGCTTTCTGCGGAACTAACCCTGATACTAGACTTAAAGTAAGATTTGTAATGGAGGTGGCTTGGCAAGCACACTTTGTTACTAATATGTTTATCAGACCATCTGTTCACGAGCTGGAAAACTTTGGAGAACCTGATTTTGTTGTGATGAACGGTTCTAAAACTACTAACCCTGATTGGGAAAAACAAGGTCTAAACTCTGAAAATTTTGTGATGTTTAACCTTACAGAGAAAATCCAAATCATAGGAGGTACTTGGTACGGTGGAGAGATGAAAAAAGGTATGTTCGCGATGATGAACTACTACCTACCACTTAAAGGTATGGCATCTATGCACTGTTCTGCCAATGTAGGAGAAAAAGGAGATGTAGCATTATTCTTTGGTCTTTCAGGAACAGGTAAAACAACGCTTTCTGCAGACCCGAAAAGATACCTAATAGGTGATGATGAGCACGGTTGGGATAACAACGGAGTATTCAACTACGAAGGTGGTTGCTACGCTAAAGTTATCGACCTTACAGAAGAAAAAGAACCAGACATCTTTAGAGCAATTAAGAGAGATGCATTGCTAGAAAATGTTGTGGTAAATGAATACGGTGAGATAGATTACAAAGACGGTTCTATTACAGAAAATACTAGAGTTTCTTACCCTATCTATCATATCAATAAGATAGTGCTTCCTTCTAAAGCAGGACACGCTAGTAAGATTATTTATCTATCTGCTGATGCCTTTGGAGTATTGCCTCCAGTATCTATACTTTCAGAAGACCAAGCGCAATATCACTTCTTGTGTGGATATACTTCTAAATTAGCAGGAACAGAGAGAGGTATTACAGAGCCTACACCTTCGTTCTCGCCAGCGTTTGGAGAAGCATTCCTTACTTTACACCCAACGATGTATTCTAAAACATTGATTAGCAAAATGAAAGAACATGGTGCTAAAGCTTATTTAGTAAACACTGGGTGGAATGGTACAGGTAAGAGAATTTCATTAAAAGATACAAGAGCTATTATTGATGCTATTTTAGATGGTTCCATAGATAATGCGCCTAAGAGTGTAGTTCCTGTAATGAATTTAGAAATTCCTACTTCGTTACCTAATGTTTCTGAAGGTATCCTAGACCCAAGAGATACTTACGCTACACCAGCAGAATGGGAAGAAAAAGCAAAATCTCTAGCAGCTAAGTATATTAAGAATTTTGAACAATATACAGATACTGAAGAAGGTAAGAGATTAGTAGCGGCAGGACCTCAGTTATAAATTTTTACTAGAAATATTTTGAGTGAGAATAGAGTGGTTAATCTAATTGACCACTCTATTTTCTTGTTATTAAAATATCAATAGTCAATTATGATATGTTAAAGTTTGTTAATACACATTGTAATAAGAAATCTCTAATTACCTTTGCTCACTAAAATGAAAAAGTATTTAGCCCTTTTATTAGTAGTTTTGATTACTTTATTTTCTTCTTGGAAAATAGAGGCAAACTCTATGAAGCTACCAATTGGTAAAGAGGTAGGTACAACATTGGCTAAATTTTCTAAAAAACATACACCTCTTATTGAGAAAGATTTATCTGAGGATACATCTAGTTTAATAGCTTCTTTAAACGAGATAGATGAAGACTTTAATACTATTTCTAGTACTATTAAGGAAGTTATTTTTTATTTCATACTCTCTATAGCTCTCTTTAAGGTAGCTAAAATACTGTACAGAGATACCTCTGTTTTTTCTTATCTAAAGGTAAAACGCTATATTTTCATTCGTTCTATTAGAATTTGATTTGTTTTTTATTGTAAAAATTATTGTGTATTTCCGTATTTATTGATATACGGGACCCACCCTTTTCCTATCAAACAAAAGTTTGATGAGAATCATAATTTTCTAATAACTTAACAAATTAACGAAATGAATAAAATCACACTTTTATCAGTACTAATAATTTTAAATCTATCCTCTTGCAAATCAGAAGATAAAGATAAAAAAGAGGAGATGCCTGTTTATCCTATAACCCAACCTCTAAAAATGGATACTAATATATCCAAAGATTTTGTAGCCCAAATACAATCCCAAAAAAATATAGAAGTAAGAGCTCAAGGGAAGGGTTTTTTGGATAAAATCTATGTGGACGAAGGTCAGTATGTAAAAGCAGGACAAGTTCTGTTCAGAATAATGCCACAAGTCTATGAAGCTGAACTCATGAAAACAAGGGCTGAAGTAGAACAAGCTAGAATAGAATATCAAAACGCAAGTATTTTGGCAGGGAATAATATTGTTTCCAAAAATGAAAAAGCTTTGGCTAAAGCTAAACTAGATGCGGCTAGTGCAGAAATGAGAATGGCTCAGTTACATTTGTCTTTTACCACTATTAGAGCCCCGTTTTCTGGTATTATCAATAGAATTCCTCTCAAATTAGGAAGTCTTATAGAAGAAGGAGATTTGTTAACAAGTCTTTCAGATAATACCAATGTCTACGCCTATTTTAATGTCTCTGAACCAGAATATTTGAGTTATCAAACCAATGCTGATGAGAGAAGCAAGCAGCAAGTAACTCTAGTTATGGCAAATGGTCAAGAGCACCCAGAGAAAGGTTTTATCCAAAATATAGAAGGAGAGTTTAATAATGAAACAGGTAATATAGCCTTCCGTGCCAAGTTTCCTAACTCAGATTTGCTTTTAAGAAATGGACAAACAGGAAAAGTAAGAATGGAGATTCCAGTGAAAAACGCACTTATTATTCCACAAAAAGCAACCTATGAAATTCAGGATCAGAAATATGTTTTTGTTGTAGATAAAAATGGTAAAGTAGAATCTAGAAATATTAAAGTTACTTATTCTTTACCAGATATTTATGTGGTGAGTTCAGGGCTTTCTGTAGGTGACAAAATATTATTAGAAGGAGTACAAAAGGTAAGGGATAATGATGTTGTAAAAACTCAGTTCCAGAACCCTAAAGAGGTATTAAAAACTCTAAAACTTAATGCCAACTAAAATATTAAGCTATGTTTAAAACATTCATAAAGAGACCTGTACTATCAATAGTAATTTCTCTTATTATAGTATTTTTGGGGGTATTATCTCTATTAAGTTTACCTATTACCCAATTTCCGTCTATCTCGCCACCTAAAGTAAATATTACGGCAGAGTATCCAGGGGCTAATAATGAACTTTTGGTAAAATCAGTGGTAATCCCTTTAGAACAAGCTCTAAATGGGGTGCAAGGTATGAAATACATTACCTCTGATGCAGGGAATGATGGGGTAGCCTCCATACAAGTAGTTTTTAATTTGGGTACAGACCCTAACTTAGCTGCTGTAAATGTGCAGAATAGGGTTTCTTCAGCCATTAACAAATTGCCTCCTTTGGTGGTACGAGAAGGGGTTAAAATTACGAGAGAAGAACCTAACATGCTGATGTATGTTAACCTCTATAGTGATGACCCTAAAGCCGACCAAAAGTTTTTATTCAACTATGCAGATATTAACATTCTACCAGAATTAAGAAGGGTTAATGGTGTTGGTTTTGCTGATATACTTGGAACCAGAGAGTATGCGATGCGTATTTGGTTAAAACCTGATAGGCTTACTGCATATAATATTTCTACTGATGAGGTGATGGAAGCGCTTAGTTCTCAAAGTTTAGAAGCTTCTCCAGGTAGAACAGGGGAAAGTTCTGGGAAGCGTTCACAAGCATTTGAGTATGTACTAAAGTATCCTGGGCGTTTTGATAATGAAAAAGACTATGGTAATATCATTGTAAAAGCAAATTCTAATGGAGAGTTTGTGAGATTGAAAGATGTAGCAGATGTAGAATTCGGAAGTTCAATGTATGATATTTACTCTACTCTTAATGGTAAACCTTCTGCAGCGATTACAATTAAGCAATCTTACGGTTCTAATGCCAGTGAGGTAATTAAAAATGTAAAAACACTGTTAGAAGAACTCAATAAGACCTCTTTCCCTAAAGGAATGCATTATGAGATAAGTTATGATGTTTCTCGTTTCTTAGACGCATCTATGGAGAAGGTAGTTCATACCTTATTCGAAGCCTTTGTATTAGTAGGGATAGTTGTTTTTATCTTTTTGGGTGATTGGCGTTCTACACTTATACCTGCTTTGGCAGTGCCAGTGTCTTTAATAGGTGCTTTTGCGGTAATGTCCTCCTTTGGGATAACGGTAAATATGATTACCCTTTTTGCATTGGTGATGGCGATAGGTGTGGTAGTAGATGATGCCATTGTTGTTATAGAAGCTGTACACGCAAAGATGGAAGAAAAGCACTTATCACCACTGGAAGCTACGCAAGAAGCAATGGGAGAAATAAGTGGAGCTATTATAGCAATTACTTTGGTTATGGCAGCGGTATTTATTCCTGTGGCGTTTATGAGTGGTCCTGTAGGAGTATTTTATCGACAGTTTTCTATCACTATGGCATCGTCTATTATACTTTCTGGGATAGTGGCTCTTACACTTACGCCGGCATTATGTGCTTTAATTCTTAAAAATAATCATGGTAAAGAAAGAAAGAAGACGCCTATCAATAGATTTATAGATGGATTTAATAGAGTATTTGCCAAAGGAACAAAAAGATATGAAACCCTTTTGTATAAGACTGTAAGTAAAAAATGGATTACATTAGGCGGATTATCAGTATTTTGTTTTCTTGTATATTTTCTTAATAATGGACTTCCGTCAGGATTTATACCTAACGAAGACCAAGGAATGATTTATGCCATTGTGCAAACACCTCCAGGCTCTACCATAGAAAGAACCAATCAACAGGCTCTAAAAATACAGAAAATAGCAGAGGGAATAGAAGGGGTAAAATCTGTATCATCATTAGCTGGATACGAAATTTTATCAGAAGGTACAGGAGCTAACTCAGGAACTTGTTTAATCAACCTTAAAAATTGGGACGAAAGAGATAAATCTGCTACCGAAATTATAGAAGAACTAGAGGAGAAATGTAAAGACATAGGAGGCTCTAATATTGAGTTTTTCCAACCACCATCTATACCAGGTTATGGTGCAGCAGGAGGATTTGAATTGAGATTGCTGGATAAAACAGGAAGTAACGATTATGCTAAAATGGAAGAGGTCAGTCGTAACTTTGTAAAGGAGCTAAGTAAGAGACCAGAACTTGCGTCTGTATTTACATTTTACTCTGCTAGTTTTCCACAATATATGTTGAAAGTAGATAATGATATTGCAGAACAAAAAGGGGTAAGTATAGGTAGTGCGATGAATAACCTTTCCACTTTAATAGGTTCTAACTACGAAACAGGATTTATCCGTTTTGGTAAGCCATACAAGGTTATTGTTCAGGCTGCACCTCAGTACAGAGCTTTACCTCAAGATATTATGAATCTTTATGTTAAAAATGATAAAGAGGAAATGGTACCTTATTCAGATTTTATGCATATGGAGAAAGTTTATGGTATGAGTGAAATTACTAGACATAATATGTATAATTCTGCACAAATAAGTGGTTATCCTTCGGAAGGTTACAGTAGTGGGCAAGCCATAGAGGCTATAAAAGAAACAGCAGATAAAACCCTGCCTAGAGGCTATGGGATAGATTGGGCTGGGATATCCAAAGATGAGGTAGGTAGGGGCAACGAGGCGGTTTACATATTTCTAATTTGTTTAGGATTTGTATATCTTATATTATCAGCACAGTATGAAAGTTTTATTCTTCCGTTACCTGTAATATTGTGCTTACCAGCGGGTATTTTTGGAGCGTTTTTATTCCTTAAACTTTTTGGTTTAGAAAATAATATCTATGCACAAGTTGCCTTAGTAATGTTGATAGGTTTATTGGGTAAAAATGCAGTACTTATAGTAGAATATGCAGTGCAGAGAAAAAATGAAGGAGCTACAATATTGAAAGCGGCTATAGAAGGAGCTGTAACACGTTTTCGTCCTATTTTAATGACATCTTTTGCATTTATTGCGGGGCTTATTCCTTTAGCTTTGGCAACAGGTCCAGGAGCAATTGGTAATAGAACGATAGGAACTGCAGCGGCAGGAGGTATGTTTATTGGGACAATATTTGGCGTAGTACTTATCCCTGGCTTATATCTTATTTTTGGTAAAATAGCAAGAAAAAATGAGTTGGCAGAATATGAAGACCTTAATCCATTAACAGAAGAAATTGAAGATGAAAACTAAACTAAAATATATATCATTGGTAGTCGGTAGCTTAGTGCTAGTTAATTGTAAAGCGCCAACAACATTACAAGTAAAAGATAATGTAAAAGAGACTCTACCAGAAAGTTATACAAAAGATGAAGTTTCTAATAAAAGTACAGGGACTCCACCTTGGAGAGAATTTTTTACGGATCCTCATTTAGTTTCTTTAATAGAAACGGCTCTTAATAACAATCAAGAGTTATTAATTACATTACAAGAGATAGAAAAAGCCAAAAGTAGTGTAATGTATAGAAACGGAAGATTGCTTCCCTCAGTTTCTGTGGAGGCGGCTGCTGGTGTTAAAAAAGTAGGGCGTTACACTAGTGAAGGTGCAGGAGATGCATCTACACAAATGGAAGAAGGAAAGCCAATTCCAGACCCATTGGGTAATTTTGGAATAGGTTTACAAGCAGATTGGGAGGTGGATATTTGGAATAAGCTCAGAACAGAAAAAAAATCTGCAATAGCTCACTATTTAGCTACAGTAGACGGTAAGAATTTTGTGCTTTCAAGTTTGATAGCAGAAGTGGCACAAAGCTATTATGAACTTTTAGCTTTGGATAGTCAATACTCTTATCTTAAAAAATATATTGAGCTTCAAAGAAAAGCCTTGGAGGTTTCTAAAATTCAAAAACAGGCGGCTGCAACTACAGAATTATCAGTTAAAAAATTTGAAGCTGAGTTAGCAAAATCATCGGCAAATTTATATACAGTTCAGCAAAGTATTTTAGAGAAAGAAAATGACATCAATTTGTTACTAGGAAGATTCTATCAACCTATTCCTCGTTCAAGTGCAGAATTTTTGGATATCGTACCACAGTCTATTAAAACAGGTATTCCTTCGGAGTTACTAGCTAATAGACCAGATGTTAAACAAGCAGAGCTAGAGTTAGAGGCTGCTAAGTTAGATGTAGAAGCTGCTAGAAAAGAGTTTTATCCTTCTTTAAATATTACTTTTGGAGCTGGTTTAGAGTCTTTTAAACCAAGTTACTTCACTCATTTTCCAGAGTCTTTAGCTTATAATATAGTGGGAGATTTGGTTGGACCACTAATTAACAAATCAGCGATAAAAGCAAAATTTAATACGGCAAATGCGTCTCAACTACAGGCTTTGTATGAATATAATAAAACGCTCATCAAAGCCTATATGGAAGTTTCTAATAATTTGAACAAAATTAAAAATTACCAACAATACTTTGACTTAAAACACACTCAAAGCAAAGATTTAGACGAGGCGATAGGGATTTCAAACCTTCTGTTTACTAATGCTAGGGCAGACTATATGGAGGTTTTGATGACACAAAGAGATGCCTTAGATGCCAAAATGGAACTTATAGAAGCTAAAAATACACAGCTAAATGCAACGGTATACCTCTATAAAAGTTTGGGAGGTGGATGGAAATAAGGCTTAATATTTTTACTTATCTTTGCGGTATAAAATTTAGGCTATGGCACTTATAAAATCTATCTCAGGAATTAGAGGTACAATTGGCGGAAAAGTAGATGAAAACTTAACGCCGCTAGATGTCGTAAAGTTCACTTCCGCTTTTGGAACTTGGCTTCAGAATACCAAACAGAAGAAAGACTTAACCTTAGTCTTAGGTCGAGATGCTAGAATTTCTGGAGGTATGGTATCCTCTTTAGTTACAGCCACTTTACAAGGGTTGGGGATTCATGTTATAGATTTAGGACTTTCTACTACGCCTACGGTAGAGGTTATGGTGCCAGAGTTGAATGCAGATGGAGGTATCATTCTTACGGCTTCCCATAATCCAAAACAATGGAATGCCCTTAAATTACTTAATGAAAAAGGAGAGTTCATTAGTGGTAAAGATGGATCTGAGGTACTTTCGATAGCAGAAAGAGAAGATTTTAATTATGCTGATGTGGATAGTTTAGGAAGCTATGAAACTCGTGATGATGCTTTTGATATTCACATCAAAAAAATATTAGCACTACCAATGGTAGATGCACAAGCAGTTAAAGCTAAGAAGTTTAAAGTAGTTTTAGATGCCGTTAATTCTACGGGAGGAATAGCTATTCCGCTTCTTTTAGAGGCGTTGGGTTGCGAAGTTGTAAAACTCTATTGTGAACCTAATGGGCATTTTCCTCATAATCCAGAACCTTTGAAAGAACACCTTACCGATATATGTGAATTGGTGAAAAAAGAAGGAGCAGATTTAGGAATTGTAGTTGACCCCGATGTAGATAGATTGGCTCTTATAGATGAGAAAGGAGAAATGTTTGGAGAAGAATACACGCTAGTAGCCGTGGCAGACTATCTTTTAAGAAAGAAAAAAGGAGCAGCTATTTCTAACCTTTCTTCTAGTCGTGCATTGAGAGATGTGGCTCAAAGTTTAGGGTCTTCTTATTTTGCGAGTGCTGTAGGAGAGGTTAATGTAGTTACTTTGATGAAAGAGAAAAATGCCGTAATAGGTGGAGAAGGTAACGGCGGAATAATCTATCCAAATTTACATTATGGTAGAGATTCTTTGGTAGGAGTAGCTTTATTTTTAACTCACTTAGCTAAAGAGAACAAAACAGTGTCTGAGCTTAGACAAACCTATCCTGCCTATTTTATGGGTAAAAAGAAGATAGAACTTACACCAGATATCAATGTAGATGCTCTTTTGGAACAAATGACAGAGCGTTACAAAAACGAAGAAATATCCACTGTAGATGGTGTTAAAATAGATTTTCCTAATAATTGGGTACACTTAAGAAAATCTAATACAGAGCCTATCATTAGAATCTATACAGAAGCTCAATCTCAACAAGAAGCAGATGAACTAGCTGATAGAATTATAGAGGAGATTAAGGGTTTGATATAAAGAAGATTAAATAAAGTTAAATTATCTATTGGTTTAGCATTCTTTTTGATAAGGAAAACAACAAAGTTTTAAATTAATTTGGAAGAGTTTTTTGAAAATGAACTGGCAAAGCAGTTCGAAGAAATGATAGAAAATAACGAGGAACGCTACTTCGATACGGATGATTTGGAGGAAATCATCATCCACTATTTGGAGTTGGGTGATACTACCTATGCCGAACTTGCCGTTAATTTTGCATTAAAACTTCATCCTAATTCATTAGATATTAAAACTAAAAAACTAGAAGTTCTTTTAGAATTACAGCAGTATAGAGAAGCTAAAGAGCTTATTAACGAGCTAAGGGAGGCATCTTTAGA
This sequence comes from Riemerella anatipestifer ATCC 11845 = DSM 15868, assembly GCF_000252855.1. Taxonomy (NCBI): domain Bacteria; kingdom Pseudomonadati; phylum Bacteroidota; class Flavobacteriia; order Flavobacteriales; family Weeksellaceae; genus Riemerella; species Riemerella anatipestifer. The sequence goes on from NC_017045.1 coordinate 1,384,831, forward strand.
AAATACAGATTTTCTAGTTTGTTGTGCTAAATATTATTCTAATCTAGGTAATCCTAGAAGGGCGATAGATTACTGTCTTAAGGCTTTAACGCTAAATGAAGAGGAGAATTTTCTGCATAATTTCATCGCTGATGAATATGTGAATTTAGAGGATCCTTCTAATGCTTTAATACATTATAAAAAAGCTCTTAATCACGACCCTTATGATGACTATGCTTTAGAAAATGTAATAATTTGTTTTTACAAGCTAAATAAAAATGATGATGCTATAAAATTCCTTAACCATTACATAGAAGAATTTCCTTTTTCGGAGACGGCTTGGTTTGAGTATGGTCAGTTTTATTTCAATAGAAAAAACTACGAAGAAGCCATACGAGGATTTGATTATTTTTTAGCCATTAACTCTAATTCTGTTGGGGTTTATGCCAATAAGGCTGCCTGTTATGAGGCGATGCAAGAGTGGGATAAAGCAGTGGAGGTATATGAAGAAATGCTAGAGTTAGAATATACTAAGGCGTATACTTACTACAAAATAGGCTTGTGTCATAAGGAAAATAAAAAGCCTTTACTAGCTTTAAAATCCTTTCAGAAATCTTTAGTAGAAGATCCTCAGTTTTATCTTTCTATGATGGAGCAATCTTTCTTATATGAAGAGATGGGGCAGATGAAAGAGGCTCTTCACTTCGCTAAAGAGGCAACGGCTCTTAATGATACCAATGTAGATTATCAGAAAAGGTTGGCGTTTTTGTATATAGATTCGGAGCTTTTTGAAGAAAGTTTGCCATGTTTAGAAAAAATGGTAGAGGCAGAACCTAATAGATTTTATAATTGGTATGCCTATACCGAAGTGCTGATGTTGGTAGGACAGTATAATAAAGCCTTAGAAACCTTACAAAAAGCCATTTCTTTGCACAAAGATAGAGCCGAATTTTACTATCAAATGAGTAATGTGCTGTTTAATCTTGGTAAAGAGGAAGATGCTAGGGAGTATCTAGCTACTGCATTAGTGATGGAGCCTAGTTTAGCACAAGATATGTTACAGAAATACCCTTTTATCCGAGATGAGGTAAAAAGGGTAAAAGCCAATAAGAAAGAAAGCTAGAGGCTCTTTCTTATTGGTTTTAGTAGTTCTTCTAATCCATTGATTTTAATTTCGTAAACGGTGGATAGTTGCATTCCTAGTTTATTTTTAGGGAAACCTCCATTTCTCATAAACCACTCTAAATAGGCTACGGGAAGGTCTGCCAAGATGTAGTTCTTATATTTACCAAAAGGCATTTTAGTAAGGCAGATTTCTTTTAGAATTTCAGGATTCATTGGTGGTAGTTTCAGTATTTTTATTTTCTGTGGTAGCTATGCCCGCTAGAGCTTCTTCATCGGAAGCAATAACTACATTATCCTCATCAGAAAATTCATCTCTATATATTTGTATTAGAAGTAAAGTTACAGAGACTAAAATTGGTCCAAACACTAATCCCATAAACCCAAAAAGATTCATTCCTAAGATGATGCCAAACACCGTATTAAGGGGGTGTATATCTTCTAATTTTTTGAGCAATGTGAATCTTAGTACATTATCTATAAGTCCTACTACAACAAGACAATAGATAGCCAATCCTACACCCGAAACAGTGTCGCCTTCAGCAATCATAAACAGAGCTACAGGAACATAAATAAGAGCACCACCAACAATAGGTATCATAGAAGCAATGGTGGTAAGAGCAAATAAAAGTATAACGCTAGGAGCTCCAAAGATAAGATAACCTACCAATGCCGCAAGACCTTGCCCAAAAGCCACAACAGGAATTCCTATGGCGTTGGCAATAATCATTTTTCTTATTTTTTCGCTGATGAGGTTAATGTTGGTTCTTTTAAGAGGAGCTGCATTGGTTAAAATACGCTCAAAAATCCTAGGCTTTACCAGCATAAAATAGAGAAGGAAGTAGGTAGATACAATAATCGTAACGGTATTAAGTGTGCTACTAAGAATAGTAGTAGATAATTGCCCTGCCGTTTCTTTTACCTTATCTAGATTTTCTTTACTTAGAATATCTATTTGTATTTCAGAAAGAATATAAGAGTGTATTTTGTCTAAAAAATCATTAAACCGCCCCATATAGGCTTGGGCATTGCCTAATTTTTCTATGAGAGTATCTATTAAAAAATAGAGAGGTAAAATAAGGATAACCACCGTAGCTAGCATAATAACCAAGGCAGAAACCCAAGGTTTCCAATTCTTTTTTTCTATGAGATAAAGGTTGTATTTTCTTGAGATTACATAAAGTGTTATAGCACCTAATAAAGAAGGTAGGAACATTGCTAGCTGATAGGCCATCAATAAAAATAATGTCACGATGATGATGATGAGGGCTATTTGCTTAATTTTAGTATTGCTTATAGCTTCACTGTGTTTGTTGTTGTTATCCATTGTATTTTAATAATATATTTAATTATGATTGATGTATTACTTTAATTTTAAATATCTGCTTATATAGGGTATAAATTATTGCATTCCAAAATGGGAAGGTTAGTAAGCCTCCTATACCTAATGCGAGAAAACCTGCGTAGCTGAATATAAATGCAACTAAAACTCCTACAAATATAGTAGTAAAATTAGCTTTCAAAGCCATAAAATTAAGATGAGTACTAGTAAAAATACCTACCCTTAGAAAATACATAAGAGGAGCCGCAAATAGTGTAAGAAATACCCAAAGTATAGGTAAAGGTTGAAGCATTCCTGCATAAGAATAAATCATAGACCAAAATAAATGATAGCCAAAAAATCTAAAGAAAAAATAGCCATTATAGCCAACAGTTAAATCTGATGTGGAAGGTATTTCTCCTAAATCAATCTTTTTATAAATTTCGTAAAAACCTATATTCAAAGGATATAATAATGATTTTACGATTATTATGGAAAATACGAAATACTGGAAAGAAGTATTTTCCATCAGTTCTGCTAGAGTTTGGGAAATTATAGTGTAATTTCCAGAAAATAACTTTCGGAAAGATTCTATCTCGGTCTCCAAACCAAAGTACTTGAAAAGTCCAACAGCGAAAGTCATCAGTAGCCCAAAATACAAAACAGAAAATAGTATTTGGAAGCCTATGGTTTTTTGCCAATAGCCAAAAGCGTCCTGTAAAATCTGGCTGATGTTATTCACTTTATTAAACTCTGGACTAGAACTCATACAATTTATTTTGCACAAAAATAAGCATTCTTTATTTTTGCCAAATGTTTTCTACAGAAAATCAGTTCACTTTAATGGATAAACTCTCTTTGGAGGGTGTTCCGTTTCTTTTCATCATAGATTTTATGATGACTAAAATAGAGGTGTTTACTTTAGAAAATTTGGAACAATCAGAGCTTAAAGTAGATTTTCCAAACTTTAAAATAAACTCAACTCCCGACATTCCAAAGCCTCATCGTTACGATTGGGAAGTATTTCCAGAAACGAAAGAAGAGTATCTTAAAGGTTTTCGTATAGTACAGAAACATCTAAAAAAAGGAAATTCCTATTTAACTAATTACACTAGAAAGACCCAGATAAAAACCAATCTTTCTTTAGAAGAAATTTTCTATTTCTCTAATGCCAAATACAAAATACTTTATCCCAATCAGTTTGTTTGTTTTTCTCCTGAAACTTTTGTGGAGATAAAGAATAATAAAATAGCCACTCATCCAATGAAAGGAACGATAGACGCTTCCTTAGAAAACGCTGCAGAGATTTTGAAAAACGATGTTAAAGAAAAGGCGGAGCATTACACGGTGGTAGATTTACTTAGAAATGATTTAAGTCAAGTAGCAGATAATGTTGAAGTTAAAGACTTTCAGCGAATTGATTTTATTAAAACTCAACAGCGAGATTTATACGCAATGAGTTCCGAGATAGAAGGTGTGCTAAAACCTCAATTTAGAAATAAAATAGGAAGTTTAATGCATAAATTGCTTCCAGCGGGCTCTATACTAGGAGCTCCAAAGCCTAAAACAAGAGCAATTATATTAGAGGCAGAAGGTTACAATAGAGGTTTCTATACAGGTGTCTGTGGTTGGTTTGATGGGAAGGATTTGGACTCTTGCGTGATGATAAGATTTATAGAAGCGGAAGGAGAAACTTTATTTTTTAAGAGTGGCGGAGGTATTACTCACTTAAGCAATCCCGATGATGAGTATCAAGAAATGAAAAACAAAATTTATGTGCCAATTTATTGAAAGCATTTGTTGGGAACACGGTAAATTCTACCTAGTTGAATTACACCAAGAAAGAGTGGATAGTTCTTTTCAGAGGTTTAACAGAAGCTCGGTTATTGATTTGAGAGAAATTCTTAGAAGTGTAGAGATTAGAACTCCACAGAAACATAAAATAAGAGTGGTCTATGATTTAGAAGGATATTATGAGGTAGAAGCTCTTCCATATCAACCGCCTAAACTTAGCTCTTTTGAAATAGTAGAAGCTCCCGAAATAGATTATAGTCTTAAATATAAAGATAGGAGTAGTTTAAATCAATTAAAGGAAAACTCTAATGCTTCGGAGGTGATTATTACTCAAAATGGACATATTACAGATACTACTTTTTCCAATCTTATTTTTCTTAAAAATGGGGAATGGTTTACTCCAAAATCTTACTTGTTGAATGGTATTCAGAGACAGAATTTGCTTCAAAAAAAACAGATTAAAGAGGTAGAAATAACTTTAGATAATCTATTAGAATACTCTTATTTTAAAATAATTAATGCTATGAATTGTTTTGAAATATCCCCTATGTTTTCAATAGATTTAATAAAATAAAGCCTTGTAAATCTTGTTTAAAAGACTTCAAGGCGGATTTATTTTTTGAATAGAGATAGAAACAAAGCTCCCATTATTCCTCCATAGAGTATACTGTTGATAGGCTTAGAGGTAATAGCACAAGTTCCAGTGCTACAGCCTACAAACTTCCAATATAGATAACCACTTACGGCACCTATTATTGCTCCTATAATGCTTAGTTTATGCTTTTTAATAAAATCTATCATTTTTACTCCACTGGGTCGCTCATTCTACCAATGGCACAGCTTACAAAAGATTTGGCTTTCTTTAGTATAGTATTATTTCCTTTTTCAGGATAGCCTAAACTAGACAATTTATCAACAAGAGAAGCACGGTCTATTGCTCCCGTAACTGTAACCGTTTCGGTATCTTTATCTATGGTAATAGTTTCTATGTTTTCTATTTTAAGAATGGCTTTTTTAATACTGTTCATACAGCCACCGCATTTTATGTTTTCTACTTCTATGTTGTGGGTTGTTGTGTTGTTTGACATCGCTTTATTTTTTTATTAGGTTAATAAATAATTCCAAATCGGTCTTAGGAGAGATGCTATTATAGCAAGGTTCTAAAGTTTTTAATTTTAAAAATCTTAAGCAAAGATAGGATTTTAATGATTATAAATTTATTAAATGGACTTTTTTCTCTACGGAAATCCTTTTTAAATCATTTAAAAAAAATTTTTATTTTCGTCAAAATAAAAATTATAGTAGGTATTCTTAAATTAAAAAGTAAAATGAAAAAGAAACTAATAACGCCGTGTGTATTATTTGTAAGTACATTTGGTTTTACACAAGAACTCAAGACAGATTCTGTTGCAAAAGCTAAGGAAATTCAAGAAGTTATTATTAAATCTCAACGCAAGAAGCAGTATAATGACCACGCTGCCTATACCTTTGATAAAGCAGCTCTGGAGAAAGCTAATAATGCTAAGGATTTGTTGGTAACACTTCCAGAGTTGGTACACGACCCTGTAAGTAATTCTACCCAAAGTATCCGTGGTGGGAAAACCTTGTTCCTCATCAATGGTATAGAAGCTACTGAAGCCCAAATAAGGAGTGTTGCCCCAACTAATGTGGTACGAGTGGAGTACTATGATATTCCTCCTGCTCGTTGGGCAAACCGTGCCGATGTGGTTGTAAATATGATTACTAGAAATCCAGAATTAGGCTACTCTTACGGGGCAGACATTACTTCCGCTCTTACTACGGGTTTCTTGAACGGAATGGTCTATGCCAATTATACCAAAGGTAAAAATGATTTTGGACTAGAGTATAATCTGAATGTTAGGGAGTATAATAACAGACGGACAAAAAAGCTACGAAATTATAGCATCAATGGTGTAGATTATTCTTCGGAGGGCTTAGGAAGAGATGCTTTTGGTTATACAAACCAAGATATAGCCTTGCGTTATACCCGTGTAGAACCAGAGAAATACACTTTCCAAGCTAAGTTTAATATCAATCCATTTACTTATCACAATCAAGGAGAGACCTCTAATATATTTATTCAAGGTGGTGTGGTAAATAGGCATCAAGCGGTGGAGCATTCTAATCAAAAATATACTAATCCAACTTTAGACCTCTATTATTCTAGAAATTTGGGTGCAAAAGATGAGTTGATAGTCAATTTTGTGGGCTCTCATTACAAGACGAACTCTACAAAGTATAATAGAGAATGGAATGTAGCTACCAATGCTGAAGTTTTCCTCAATGAAATGAAACTGAATGCCTCACAAACAGGAATTGTAGGAGAGATTGCCCATAGCCATCAGTTTGAAAAGGGTAAATTAACAAGTGGTTACCGTTTAACCAATACTAATGTGGATAATCAACTTAATAATATACTAGGAGCTTCTCAATTTGAAGTAAACTATTTGGAACAGTACTTTTATACAGAGTATAATGGGAAATGGGATAAATTCAGCTATCGTTTGGGTATAGGTGCTAATAATATACAGAATAAAACAGCCACTAATTTTACTAATGATTGGGCATTAACGCCAAAGTTGGTTCTGTCTTATGCGTTAGGCAAACAGGCGTTCCGTTTTTCTAGTAGTTATAAAAATGCGAACCCAGATGGAGAAATGATGAGCCCTAACTTGGTGCAGAGTGCACCTAACTTATTCCATTCGGGAAATCCTGACTTAAAGCCTCAAAGGCAGTTTAATAACCAACTGAATTATTCCTTTAACACTAATTATTTTGATTTGAATACTAAAGCATTTTATAATGTTGTCAAAGGGTATTTTGCTTCTGTTTATAAAGAAAATACAGCACTCAATGGCTATGTTCTTAACTATCAAAACGCACCGTATTACAGAGAGGCAGGTCTTGGGATTACAGGTTCTATTAAGCCCTTTGCTAGTGATTTGTTGGTGATACATTTGTATTTTCAGCCTACTTCTATGCTAATGGAAACACAGGAAGGGCACAAGGCAAAGGTAAGTTATGTACGGAATAATTTCACACTCACTTCTAAGTATAAACAATGGAGTTTGTTTTATCAATTTAATGTTCCTGTGTATAGTATCAGTGGTTCTTTTCTTAGCAAAAACGAGAATTCTAACCATTTTTCCTTGTCTTATCAGTTAGGAAATTGGAAATTATCCACAGGAATGTATTTTATGGGAATGCCTGCACAATATGAAACGAAAGCATTAGATTTTAGCCCAGTACAGAGCGAGGCTAAAACCCAGATTTTTGATAATAAAAATATGTTTGTGCTAGGAGCGTCTTATGATTTTTCTTTAGGGAAGAAACTACAAATACAAAAGAAACTGGATAATCAGACTAGTGGAGCGGTAACTTTCTAGAGAGGGCGATAGAATGCTTTAAAGTTAGGGTAGCGAAGTTGGTTTTGCTGCCCTAATTTTTGTTGGGGGTTTCTTGTTCCGCTGAAATGCGTGAGGTGTGCTGTAATGATGGCGATTTTTGGGTGTTTCAATGCGGTGTATTAAATTATTCTCAAAAAAATGAGTTCCTACTGTTCATTCTTCTATTCCTACGGGCTGTTTTTGTGTTCCTACAGACTGTTTTGAGAGGTTTTTGGTTTGAGTACCACTCTGAATTTGTTGTATTAGATTGGTTATAAATAATTTTAACTTTTTAAACTCTTACTAATCTCATCATTGGTTCAAACGAGTATAAGGCAGATCTGCTCCCTGCTGCAGCTTCTTTTGTTATGATGTAGTCGTTTTCTAATAGTTTCTTAATAATGCCACTTGCTGTAGCGTTGGGTATTTGGGTTTCTTTTACAAATCTATTTGTTCTAAAAACAGGGTTAGTGAAAATAAAATCAACTACTTGTATATTCCATTTTGAGGATAAAATACCTGCTAGACTTATTTTAGTTTCTTCATAAAGTGTCTTGATTTTTTCTGCAATTTGTAGATTTTTGATAGCCTGTGATTCAACTGCTTGAAGAAAAAACTGAATCCATTGTTCCCATTGATGTGTTTGGGATACATTTCTCATTTGGTAAATATATTCGTCCTTATGTGTTTCAAAGTAACCACTGATATAAAAATGAGGTTGAGATAATACGCCTTCTTTCCATAGCAATAATGTAATAAGCATTCTACCAATCCTTCCATTTCCGTCTTTGAAAGGGTGTAAGGCTTCAAATTCTAAATGGCTAATAGCCGTTTTAATTAATGGAGGAAAATGATCATTTTCAATAAATTCAAATAAAAGTTCTAACCCATCGGTGAGTTTTTCTGGACTGATGGGGATAAATTGGATTTCTTTTCTGATTTTATCGGCTAAAAAATTTTGTTCTTTTTTAAACTCTCCTGGTGATTTATCAGCTCCACGTCCTAAATATAATAGTTGTTGGTGCATCTGTCTGATGAAATTTGGAGATAAAGGATAGCCATCTTCCATAGCCTTTTGTGAATTTTTCAAACATCTTTGATATAATATGGTTTCTATAACATCTGATTTTATATTAGGTTGGTCTGTATCGTCATAATCAGCTTCATATTGTAGTATTTCGTCTATTGTACTGATAGTTCCTTCAATTCTTGAGGAAATTACTGCTTCTTGGTTTCTTAATGGTGTGAGTAATATTTCTGTATTGTAAAGATTTTTGAGCATTTGATCATACCTTGCTAATGCATCTGTAGCCTTTATTAAGCTATCTATTATGGTTGGGTAATCTATGTTTTTGGGAGGAAATTGATTGTAATGATATTCAACAGCACTATCTATTTTATAATCCATACTTTTTTATTTTCTTACAAAGATAATCGTTATTTTGAAAACAAATATATTTGTGTCTGTTTTTTTTTGCTATTATGAACACAAGTATAATTGTTTTCAAAAATGGGATACAAATCTATTTGTATTCGGTTTTTTATGAAATTTTGAAAACAATTATACTTGTGTTCTAATATGGAAAGCAATTTTACCTTGGCTTACTTCTCACTATAGTACTTTTCTAAGAATGCAAAAAACTCATTCATTCTATAAAAGTTGTTTAGGGCTAAAAAGAGTATCATCACCCCTAAAAGCAACTGAAGCCCTAGGGTGGCATTGGTGTTTTTTCGGTAAGAATGTAAAAGCCACCCCAAAATTAGAGGAATAACGAATACAAAATGCCCTCCGTAGATGTAGGAGGTATGCAGCCCGAATTTTAAGACACAATGTATCATAATATCCACAAGAAAAGACAACATCAGAACTTGAACGAGCGGCTTTCTGAACCCTCTTAAATATCCCCAAACAAGGAGTAGAAAAAGTACTCCTACAAACACATAAGAAAGGTTGGTGGTATAGACTTCCATAAATAAGGCTTTGTAGTGGAAGTTGTGTTTGTTGTGATAATCTCTGATAATAAAACTAGGGAATAACACATTGCCACCCCAAAACCAAGAAATTATCATATCCCAAATAGGCACGAGTTTCGGTTGCGAAAATTTTTCGTACTGTTGCCCTGTTTTATCTAAAAATGCAGAAAACTGAAAATTCATTCGGTACATAAAAAGTAGTAAAAATATTCCTACCGAAAGTCCCACCTTTGCCACCGCATTCGCTAAGTGTTTGATGTTGTTGTACCATTTCCTTTCAAACAAAATGGGAATATAAACTTTAACAATATTGGTAATGGTAAGTCCTCCTATCGCTAAGCTACTTAGGCATAGCATTCCCCAAGATAGCGTTCTTTTTTGTGTGAGCCTCAAGGCAGCATAGTAGGTAAATCCGCTTAAAAATAAAAGGCTGTAAGTATAGGTTTCTGGTGTGAAGGACAGCATAATGTTGGTACTAAACAAACTGAAAAACACCACTAAAATAAGACTGCTAGCCAATGATAGTTGAATGATATTTTTAAGATATTTAAAAATAAAAACCATTGTCCAACTAATGGCAAGGCTACTCAATAGAGCAAGGCTTAGCCTAAAGAGATGATTTTTCTGTCCGCTAGAAATCCAAAGGGAGAACTCTCTGATGGCATCAAAAAAATAGTTGGATAAAGGGTGTCTTTCGTACCCGCCACCTGTCATTACAATAGCTCTATTGTCAAAACTAAAATAGGCGTCCCAAGGGATTCTTTCATCAAATACAATGGTGGAAGTTAAGGCAGTATGCCCCGCCAAAATACCATACGCCACAAGGAAGAAAATAAACAAAGCCCACTCTACCGACGAGCTAGGGCAACTTTGTTTTAGAATGCCATAAAGTTTAGATTTCATTACAGTTTTACCAAAATTTCCGCAAAAATACTTTAATTGTTAAGAACTACAAGACAAAGTAGAGCAACCCACCACCTCATCGTATTTTTTTGGTCTTTTAACGCTCCATTCTGGGAATGTTTCTTGGTAAGGTTTTTTAAGAGCGCTAAGGAGTTGGTTAAAGTAGCTGATGTTCCCTTTATTAAGTTCCTTTATACACTCGTGTAGAAGGTAGTTTCTAAGGGTGAATTTTGGGTTGTTTTGACTCATTAGAGCAAGTCTTTCGTTGGGGGAGATTTTGTTTAAAGCTAATCGGTTTTGGTAGGAATTTATCCATTGATTGAGGCGTTGTAGGTCTTCTGTATGGAGAGATTGATAAGAAATATCCTGCCAGTTGATTAGATGAACATCTTTCTCCAATGCATTAAAAAATAAGGTATAGTCTAGTTTTAGCGAAGTCATTAGATTTTGCCAATCTGTAAAGAAATCAACATCGGTATCTTTCATAAAAGTATCCAATCCCATTTTAGAACACATCATTTGGTCGTATTGATTCCAAAAATCAGTGCCAAAATCTTCTAAAGTTTGCTCAATAAAATCCACATCGTTTATCAGAGGAAATAAAGCATTGCCTAGTTGCCAAAGATTCCATTGTGCCATTTCGGCTTGTCTTCCAAAAGCATAACGCCTACCGGGTAAATCGGTAGTATTGGGAGTGAAGTTCAAATCGTATTCATCTAGCATAGAGAATGGTCCGTAGTCTATACTAAGCCCGAGGATACTCATATTATCGGTATTCATCACACCGTGGGTAAAGCCTACTCTTTGCCATTCTACCATAAGGTTGGCGGTTGTTTCAGCAATTTTTTTGAAAAACTGATGATAAGGTTGAGATTCATCTGTTTTTATTTCACGGAAATAGCGTTGAATACAGAAGTCGGCTAGATTTTTCAGAGTGTCTATTTCGTTTTGGGCTGCCAATAGCTGAAAGTGTCCAAACCTTATAAATGAGGGTGCTGTGCGTATAACTACCGCTCCTTTTTCTTGTTTAGGATTGCCATTGTAGAGTATATCTCTTGTTACCATTTCTCCTGTTTCAGCGAGAGAGAGGGCTCTAGTGGTAGGTACACCTAGATGATGCATTGCTTCGCTCATAAGATATTCTCTCACAGAGGAACGAAGCACGGCTCTCCCATCTGCAAATCTAGAGTAGGGCGTTGCTCCTGCACCTTTCCATTGGATTTCGGTGGTTTCTCCGCTAGTGTTTTGTATCTCTCCAGCCAATATTGCCCTGCCATCTCCTAGTTGTCCTGCCCATTGCCCAAACTGATGCCCAGCGTAAGCAGTAGCATAGGTCCTGATATTTTTGGGTAAATCTTGGGCAGCTAAAAAAGCCTCGTCTTCGGGTTCAAAAGAACCTAATCCTATGTCGTTAGAAAGCTCTTGATTGAAGGTAATAGTCTTGTAATTGGTAAATAAGGCAGGTTCTACCGTAGCAAAAAGCATTTTTGGTGTTTGTCTTTGCATGGTATCACCAGAAAAATCACCAGGGAATTGGTCTAAAAAAGGTTGAGTGATGAGGTGTATATTCATTTAATTTATATCAAAAATAATGGGGTAAAGTTAAGTAATTTACCCCATTAAGTTTTTTTTGATTTAGTTGGCTCTGTTTTTTTCTTCTTGGTTTCCAGAAGCACGGGAGCTTACCGATATTTTATTGTTACCAAACTTATAGTTGAGAGAAAATCTCACATATTGAGAGTCATTGTATTGCGAAAAAGATTGTAGTATGCCTTGAGAAATTTCTTTATAAATAGGTTGGGAGCTTCGGAATATATCATTAAAATGAAGTCCTAAAATCAGGTTTTTGTTTAATAATAAATACTTAAAGCCAATGTCTAGTGAAGAATATTCGGTTATATCATTAACTCCTTTTGCTGGAAAATTATAGTCATAATTTACACTTGCAAATAGTGTTTTTTTGGAATTGAGTGTAAAGGTATTTTTAGAGGCTGTATAGCCAAACCACGAAGAGTATCTATTGGAATAAACATCTATATAGGGACGAACTTCGGCGTAAGCAACATCTATTTCTGCTGAGGCTTCCCACCAACTAAACGGTTTGTAATTAACTCCAATAGATGCCCCAAAAGAAGTATTATTAGAAAAGTTCTCAAACCTCATAATGGTAATGTTCTCTGCAACATTGTGTCTAGAGATTTGGGCAGTATTATCTATATATTTTCCGTAAGATAGTTGGAAGTTGAGCAGACTTTTATAAGCGTAATTAAATTCTACATTGTTTATAAAGATGGGTTGTAAAAATGGATTTCCTGTGGTATAAGATTTTGGGCTATCGTACCATCTAGCTGGATTTAATGCGCCCCAAGAAGGTCGCCCAATACGCCTACCATAATTGGCAGAGAAAGAGTGGTTTTCGTTAGGCTTATACATAATGTAGAGGGTTGGGAACAGTTTGGCGTAATTTCTTTGGGTAATTTCGTTAGTAGAAATAGAGTTAGCATTGGTTTGGGTGGCTTCTCCACGAAGTCCAACTTTGGTTTCCCATTTTTCTCCGAAAGATTTAGAAGCACTAAAGTATAGCGCCTGTATATTTTCGGTGTATTCAAAGTGGTCTTTTTGAGAAAGAATTAAATTGTTGTTGTCTTGATTAAAGAAATTTATATCTACTATGTTTTTAGTTTTAGTAGAAGCGGCTCTACCTCCAAAGGACAAATTAGCCCAAGATAAAGGCATTTCAAAATCAGCCTTGATGGAATAGTTCTTTACATTTTGATGAGAGTTGTTTTGAGAATATTGTGTTTCTGTAGTTGCAGGGATAAAATCTTGTAACAAAGAGGTAAAATGATTAGCCTCAGGATTAGCCATATCAAAATAATCTGCATCTACAGACAGCTTTTTACCATCATCGCCTAGTTTCTGAACATAATTAAGGTTTAGAGAGATGTTGTTAGGCGTTCCTTGAGATAACCCTTCCGTTTTGTAGTAATGAATTAAAGAATGGTCGTTGTACCTTCTCGCAAAATTATCTGCAAATTCATCGGAGTATCTATCTGTAAAAGAGCCCATAAATTGCAACCCTAGACTGCTTTTATCTGTAAAGGCGTACTCTAAATTTAACAAAGTACCCCAGTTTTTTCTGTGGTTACGATTAAAGAGTTTATTGTTCCATTGGTAATCGGGATAATCGTAGAATATATCGTTAGTATAGAGGTTTCTTCCGTAGCTATAATTAACATCTACTAGGGCAGAAAACTTATCTTTTTTATAATTGAAATTAGCACCGTGTACTAATCTTTCGTAAGTGGCTTGTAGGTAGCTAGAGCGTAGTGTAGCACTCCAGTTATTTTGTTTAGAGCGTTTGAGTTGTATGTTAATAAGTCCACTATTTCCTTCGGCTTCATATTTTGACGGTGGGTTGGTAATAACTTCTATCTTTAAGATATTGGCAGAAGGTATAGACTTTAGATAATCTTGTAGAGCCTCTCCAGAGAGTTGAGTTATCTTATCATTTATCATCACTCTAACGCTGCTTTTACCTACAAGTTGTATATTGTTTCCTTGTATTCTTACACTAGGAGTAGCTTTCAGTGCGTCCAAAGCATCACCTCCCACTACAGAAACGGCGTTTTCTACATTAAAAACCAATCTATCTACCTTCCTCTCTATAAGTTTTTTTTGAGCTTTGAGTTCTACAGCTTGGATTTCTTTTTCTATACTGTCCTGTTTTTGTTGTTGAGCTTTAGCCACGCCAAAACTGATAAACGATATTGTAATGATGAGTCTTTTCACGGTGATTTATATTAGTTTTAAGTTTTGTTGCCGAAGTTAAATAAAATTGATTATTTGTGCAATAGCTTATAATAAAGATGGTTAGCGAGGTATGAAAACTCCACTCTTCCTATTTTATAAATCATAAGTAAATGCTTACTTTTGTAGCAAATAAATAATTTAGCAATGCCAAAAATATCAAACAGAGCAGCCAATATGCCTGCTTCCCCTATCCGAAAATTAGTACCTTACGCTCTAGCAGCAAAACAAAGAGGAACTAAAGTCTATCACCTTAATATAGGTCAGCCCGATATAGAAACGCCAGAAACAGCACTAGCAGAACTGCAAAAGATTGACTTAAAGGTGCTAGAGTATTCGCTTTCAGAAGGGAACTTAGAGTATAGAAAGGCTTTAGAAAACTATTACCATAGTTTGGGGTTTACGGACTTAACAGCAGATAACTTCATCGTTACCAATGGTGGTTCTGAGGCGTTGAACTTCGCACTTTCTACTTTGTGTGATGAGGGTGATGAAATCATCATTCCAGAGCCTTATTATGCCAATTATAACGGTTTTTCTAACCACATCAATGCTAAAGTAGTAGCGGTGCCGTCTTCCATAGAGACAGGTTTTGCATTACCAAGCATAGAAGAATTTGAGAAAAAAATCACCAATAAAACTAGAGCGATACTTATTTGTAACCCAGGCAACCCAACAGGCTATCTTTATACCAAAGAAGAGTTGAAACGATTAGCCGAAATTGCCCTTAAACACGACATTGTAGTTATTTCCGATGAGGTGTACCGTGAATATGTTTACGATGGAGAGAAACAGACTTCGATGTTGGAGTTTCCTGAACTAGCAGAAAACTGTATCATCATAGACTCCGAGTCTAAAAGATACTCTATGTGTGGGGTAAGGATTGGCTTTATGGTTACCCGTTCTAAAGTGATTAAAGACGCCGCTATGAAATTTGCTCAAGCAAGGTTAAGCCCTGTATTGCTAGGACAGATTATTGCAGCGAAGGCTCACCAAAACGATACCGCTTATATCCAAAGTGTGAGAGAAGAATACACTAAAAGAAGAAACCTTTTAGTACAATTACTTAACGAGATACCAGGAGTTAATTGCCCGATGCCAAAAGGAGCATTTTATTGTATGGCAGAGCTGCCTATAGACGATGCCGATAAGTTTGCACAATGGCTATTGGAGTCTTACTCTCATAACAACGAAACTATTATGGTGGCTCCAGCAGGAGGGTTTTATTCTAACCCAGAGTTAGGTAAAAAACAAGTGAGAATAGCTTATGTTCTCAAAGAAGAAGATTTAGAAAGAAGTGCAGAATTGCTTAAAGACGCGTTAGAAAAATACCAAGCTTTGTAGATAAGATTTTAGTTTGCAAAAGCCGAGAGTTGTTCAGACTTTCGGCTTTTTTATTTTATCTTCCTCAGATTGAAAATAGGAGGAAATTGAATTTGAATTCGTCTAAGTGTTTTACTAGAGTGTTAGGATGTTTTTCAATCGGTAGTAACTTTTTTATAAATAATGAGAGACAGCAGGTCTTGTATAGGTTTTATTATCGGTATTTTTTTGTATTTTAGCAAACTATTTTTAGAAAAAGCAAATTTTTTATCAAGATGAGTAAATTTACAGAATACAAAGGGCTTAATCTTACGGATATATCAGCACAAATAGCTGATTTTTGGAAAAAGGATAATACATTTCAGAAGTCGGTGGAGATTAGAAAAGGCAAACCAGAGTTCGTCTTCTACGAAGGACCACCTTCTGCTAACGGTATGCCAGGAATTCACCACGTAATGGCGAGAGCCTTAAAAGACATTTTCTGTAGATACCAAACTCAAAGAGGGAAACAAGTATTTCGTAAAGCGGGTTGGGATACTCACGGACTGCCAGTAGAGCTGGGGGTAGAGAAAGAGTTAGGCATTACTAAAGAAGATATAGGTAAGAAAATTTCGGTGGAAGACTACAATCAGGCGTGCCGAAATGCCGTAATGAAGTACACCGATGTCTGGAACGACCTAACTGAAAAGATAGGCTATTGGGTGGATTTAGAAGACCCTTACATTACCTATAAGCCTAAATATATGGAGACGGTTTGGTGGCTTTTAAAACAGCTTTACACCAAAAATTTGCTTTATAAGGGTTATACCATTCAGCCATATTCCCCTAAGGCGGGTACAGGGCTTTCTTCTCACGAGCTTAATCAGCCAGGGACTTACCGCGATGTAAGCGATACCACCATTGTGGCTCAATTCAAAGTAAAACAGCTTTCGGATAGTGTGGCTTCTAAGATAGGTCAGCAAAGTGGGGATATCCACATTCTTGCTTGGACGACAACGCCTTGGACGCTTCCGTCTAACACGGCTTTGGCAGTGGGTAAAGAGGTAGAATATGTCTTGGTGAAAACCTTTAATCAATACACCTTTGAACCAATCCAAATCGTTCTTGCAAAGGTACTTCTTGAGAAAAACTTTGGTAAAAAATATTTTGAAGCCACAGATGAAGATTTGGCTAAATATCAATCCGAAGATAAGCAAATCCCTTATCAAGTGTTAGGGCATTTTTCGGGTGCAGATTTAGCAGGAACGCAATACGAACAGTTGGTGCCGTGGTTTTTACCATACGAAAATCCAGACCAAGCCTTCCGTGTGATTGTAGGAGATTTTGTAACCACAGAGGACGGGACAGGGATAGTACATATTGCACCTACCTTTGGTGCTGATGACGCCCGTGTCGCAAAAGAAAACGGAATACCTCCAATGCTCATCAAAGATGAAAATGATAATCTAGTGCCTTTAGTAGATTTACAAGGGAAATTTGTTAAAGGAGAGGCGGTGCCAGAGCTATTTAGTGGTAAATACATCAAAAATGAATACTATGATAATGGCGCTGCCCCAGAGAAATCTTGGGACGTAGAAATGGCAATCCTCCTTAAAACGGAAAATAAAGCATTTAAGGTAGAGAAATACCTCCACTCTTATCCTCATTGTTGGAGAACAGATAAGCCTGTATTGTACTATCCACTAGACTCTTGGTTTGTTAAGATGACTTCGGTTAAGGAGCGTCTAGTAGAACTAAATAAAGAAATCAACTGGAAGCCGAAGGCTACTGGAGAAGGGCGTTTTGCTAACTGGCTAGAAAATGTAAACGATTGGAACCTCTCTCGTTCCAGATATTGGGGAATTCCGTTGCCGATATGGAGAACGGAAGACCTAAAGGAAGAGAAAATCATAGGTTCGGTAGAAGAGTTGGTAAATGAAATCAACAAGTCCGTAGCAGCAGGAGTGATGGCGGAAAACCCTTTCAAAGATTTTGAAATAGGGAATATGAGCGAGGAAAACTATGCTAAGATAGATTTACACAAAAATATTGTGGACGAGGTGGTGCTAGTGTCCGAAACGGGTAAACCGATGAGAAGAGAATCCGACTTGATAGATGTTTGGTTTGATTCTGGAGCGATGCCTTATGCACAGCTACATTATCCTTTTGAAAATAAGGAATTCATAGAGCAGAACAAGGCGTTCCCAGCGGACTTTATCGCGGAAGGAGTAGACCAAACTCGTGGTTGGTTCTACACGCTACACGCCATTGCAACCAGTGTTTTTGACTCTGTGGCGTACAAAAATGTGGTGTCCAATGGTCTTGTGCTAGACAAAAACGGACAAAAAATGTCTAAACGATTGGGCAATGCGGTAGACCCATTTGATACTTTAGCGAAGTACGGTCCAGACGCCACCAGATGGTATATGATTTCCAATGCAAACCCTTGGGAAAACCTTAAATTTGATATTGATGGTGTAGATGAGGTGAGAAGAAAGTTCTTCGGAACACTTTACAATACTTATTCATTCTTTGCACTTTACGCCAATGTAGATGGCTTTAAATATGCCGAGAAAGAGGTGGAAAACAGACCAGAGATAGACCGTTGGATTCTTTCAGAACTTAATATATTGGTAAAAGAAGTTACCGAGTTCTATAACGATTACGAGCCAACCAAAGTCGCTAGAGCCATCAATACCTTTGTTAATGATAATTTGAGTAACTGGTATGTAAGGCTTTGTCGCCGTCGTTTCTGGAAAGGAGATTATACCGAAGATAAAATTTCGGCTTATCAAACGCTTTACACTTGTTTAGAAACAGTGGCGAAAATATCAGCACCAATCGCTCCATTCTTTATGGATAGGCTTTATCAAGACTTGAATAAAGTGACCCAAAGAGATACGGCAGAAAGCGTGCATCTTACGGATTTCCCTGTAGCTAATGAAGGTGCGATAGACATCAATTTAGTAGAAAAAACACACTTAGCACAACAGATTACCTCTATGGTATTTTCACTAAGAAAGAAAGAAAATATCAAGGTGAGACAGCCATTGCAGAAAGTAATGGTGCCTGTTCTAGATAAGAAAACGGAAGAGCAGATTGTGGCTGTTTCGGACTTAATTAAACAAGAGGTGAATGTAAAAGAGCTGCAAATCATCAATGATAAAGAGGCAGAGGGACTTATCGTAAAACAAATAAAGCCTAACTTTAAGACTTTAGGTCCTAAATTGGGTAAAGATATGAAGACGGTAGCCCAAGAGATTTCAGCGTTTGATAATGCTCAAATTTCCACTTTGGAGAAGGAAGGTAAGGTAATGGTTGGAGCTTATGAGATTTGCCTAGAAGATGTGGAAATATCGACTAAAGATATTCCAGGTTGGACGGTAGCTAGCGAAGGTAAAATCACAGTAGCGTTAGATTTAACGATAACCGACGAGCTTAGGTCCGAAGGTGTAGCTAGGGAGTTTATCAATCGTATTCAGAACCTTAGAAAAGAAAAAGAGTTTGAACTCACAGATAAAATTAAGATACAGTTAACACAAGATTGTCCATATTTGCAAGAAATTTTGAACAACGAGCAGTACATCGCTTCGGAAGTGCTTTCCGAAAAAATAGAAGTTTTAGAAATATTAAACACAGGTGATGAACTAGAAATAGACGAAGTGAAGTTTACTGTAAATATTGAAAGAAATTAGAATACTTACATCATGTTTTGATAATTATGGAACAAGAAAGACAAAGATATAGTGATGCCGATTTGAAAGAGTTTAAAGAACTTATAGAAGGCAAAATAGAAAAGGCAGAGAAAGATTTGGCGTTGATTAGACAAAACTTTATCAACGACCAAAATAATGGCACAGATGATACCTCGCCTACATTTAAGGCTTTTGAAGAAGGAGCAGAAACTCTAAGCAAGGAGCAAAATGCTATTCTTGCCGTAAGACAGGAGAAATTTATCCGAGACTTAAAGAATGCTCTTATCAGGATAGAAAACAAAACCTACGGAATTTGTAGAGTTACAGGTAACCTTATTGGTAAGGAAAGACTGAAAGCTGTGCCTCACGCTACTTTAAGCATTGAGGCTAAAAATATGCAACGATAATTGCAGAAAAGTTAAATATTAGCTGTGTGTCACAAGAAATATTTTTTGTGATACACGGCGTTTTTCATTAAAATAAAACATATACATGAAGAAGATAGCATTCGTAACTATTTTGGTATTGCTTTTAGACCAACTCTCTAAAATCTATATTAAAACTAATTTTGAACTCAACGAATCTGTGAGGGTTTTGCCAGGTTTTAGATTGACCTTTGTGGAAAACCCAGGTATGGCTTATGGTTTACAGTTCGGAGGACTTATTGGTAAATACTTTTTAGTAATTACTAGAGTGGTTCTTATTGGAGTGATGGTTCATATCTTTAGGAAATGGCTAAAAGAAGGAGCGTCTAATTACAGACTTATACCTATGGCAATGATATTTGCAGGAGCGATAGGGAACTTAATAGATGGTATGTTTTATGGGCTTATCTTTGATACAGGAACGGTGTTTGATGACAGTATAGGGCGATGGATAGGTTACGATGGGGTTTCTCATATCACTGCTTTTGAGCAAGGTTATTCTCATTTTATGAAAGGTTGTGTGGTAGATATGTTTCATTTTGATATGATTGATTGGTATGTGCCAGAGCATTACCCTATAATTGGAGGCACTAGAATACAGTTTTTTAAATATATCTTCAATGTGGCAGACGCCGCTATTACAGTCGGCGTGAGTATATTATTTTTGTTCAGAAGAAAAGCCTTTCCTAACGGATTAGAGTTTTAAGTAGATGAAAAAACTAGGGAAAGCTCTACTGGTTACATGTGTTTTATCCATCTTTAGTGTCGTAACGGTAATATTGTGGTGTAATTATATCATTAAAAGCCAGTCCGAAAGCTATATCTTCAGCAATATTTCTGAGGTACCAACTAAAAAAGTTGGACTTGTTTTGGGAACGAGTAAATATCTCCAAAACGGTATTCCTAACTGTTACTTTAAATACAGAATAGATGCGGCTGCGGAGCTTTATAAAAATGGCAAAGTGCAGTATTTTATTGTAAGTGGAGACAATTCTCGTAAAGACTACAACGAAACTGAGGATATGAAGCTAGATTTAATGGCTCACGGCATTCCCGAAAATCATATTTACCAAGACTTTGCAGGGTTTAGAACGTTAGATTCCGTAATAAGAGCAGAAGATATTTTTGGTCAAAAGACATTCATTATCATTTCACAAAAATTTCATAATGAACGAGCGGTTTATTTGGCTAGGAAAAATGGCTTAGAAGCGTATGGATACAATGCTCAAGATGTAAATGCCTATGCAGGGCTTAAAACCCAAGTCAGAGAATATTTTGCAAGAGTAAAAGTTTTTTATGATTTACTATTAGGCGTAGAGCCTAAGTATAGCGGTGATAAAATTGAAATATAGTTTGGCTGCGATAGTATAACCACTTTTTTTGAGAAAATTGATATAAATCAATATCTTTGCAGACTACGAATTCGTTTTCATGAAGAATATAAGAAACTTTTGCATTATAGCCCATATAGACCACGGTAAATCTACTTTGGCAGATAGGCTTTTAGAATATACCAATACGGTAACACAAAGAGAACTCCAAGCCCAAACCCTAGACGATATGGATTTGGAAAAAGAGCGAGGAATTACCATAAAATCTCACGCCATACAAATGGACTATGAGTATAAGGGTGAAAAATATGTTCTCAACCTTATTGATACCCCAGGGCATGTGGATTTTTCCTACGAAGTATCTAGATCTATAGCAGCGTGTGAAGGGGCATTGCTGATTGTAGATGCGGCACAAAGCATTCAGGCACAAACAATTTCTAATCTTTATTTGGCATTAGAAAATGATTTGGAGATTATCCCTGTACTTAACAAAATTGACTTGCCGTCCGCAAACCCAGAAGAGGTTACAGATGAAATAATGAACTTATTGGGGTGTGAGTACGAAGATGTTTTAAGAGTTTCAGGAAAAACAGGAGAAGGTGTACACGAGCTTTTAGAGCAAATTGTGGAAAGGATACCAGCTCCGAAGGGTGAGCCAGACGCTCCGTTACAAGCCTTGATTTTTGATTCTGTTTATAATCCTTTTAGAGGAATAGAAGCCTATTTTAAGGTTGTTAATGGCAAGATAAGAAAAGGCGAGAAAGTTAAGTTTATGGCTACCGATAAAACCTACGAGGCAGATGAGGTAGGGACACTAAAACTGAAACAACAGCCAAAACAAGAAATCAAGTGTGGAGATGTAGGCTACATTATTTCTGGGATTAAAGATGCCAGAGAGGTTAAAGTGGGAGATACTATTACAAGTGTAGAAAACCCAGCTACTGCTCCAATAGAAGGTTTTGAAGAGGTAAAACCTATGGTTTTTGCAGGGATTTACCCAGTGGAAAGTGAGGATTTTGAAGAACTAAGAACCTCCTTAGAAAAACTTAGGTTAAATGATGCTTCTTTAGTTTTTGAACCAGAAAGTTCAGCGGCTTTAGGATTTGGTTTTAGATGTGGATTCTTAGGTATGCTCCATATGGAAATTGTTCAGGAAAGGTTAGATAGAGAGTTCAATATGAATGTTATCACTACGGTTCCCAATGTATCCTATCACGGATATAGCAAGAAAGAACCGGAAGTGCCAATCCTTATCAATAATCCTTCGGAAATGATGGACCCAACGGTAATGGATAGAGTGGAAGAACCTTATATTAAAGCCTCTATCATTACCAAATCTGATTTCGTAGGAGCGGTGATGACGCTTTGTATAGAAAAACGAGGAGAAATTGTTAATCAAAGTTATCTAACTTCCGATAGAGTAGAGCTTGTCTTTAATATGCCTCTTGCAGAGGTGGTTTTTGATTTCTATGACAGATTAAAATCCATTTCTAAAGGCTATGCTTCTTTTGATTATCACCCAATAGGTTTCCGTGCTTCTAAATTGGTTAAGATGGATATTCTTATCAACGGGGATATGGTAGACGCATTGTCTTCTCTCATACACCAAGATAATGCCTATGGTATTGGTAAAAAAATGTGTGAGAAGCTGAGAGAACTTATTCCTAGACAACAGTTTGATATAGCAGTACAAGCAGCCTTAGGGACTAAAGTTATTGCTAGAGAAACCATAAAAGCCTTAAGAAAAGATGTTACAGCAAAATGTTACGGAGGAGATATTTCAAGAAAAAGAAAACTCTTAGAGAAGCAAAAAGAAGGTAAAAAGAAAATGAAACAGATAGGACGAGTGGAAGTTCCGCAATCGGCATTTATGGCGGTACTAAAGCTAAATGATTAAACTTCATTAAGGAATAGTTTAAAATAGAACAGAGCCTAACCTAGCTATTTATAACAAGCGGGTTAGGTTTTTTTATTTTAAGTAATCTGAATTTTAAGAAAACATCAATCAAAGTAATAGGTAAAAATGAAAAATGATTTTTGTCAGTCCATAAATTAGTTTGTATTTTTGTTGGCGAAAATCATTCTAAATAAACACAATGATAAAAGTATCAGACCAAGCTAAAGATAAAGCTGTTCAGCTTATGGCAGAAGATGGGTTTAATCCTAGTGAAGATTTCATTAGGGTAGGCGTTAAGAGTGGAGGCTGTTCAGGGTTAGAATATGTGTTGAAATTCGATAATCAGACCACAGGTACAGACCAAATCTTTGAAGACAACGGAATTAAAATAGTAATAGACAAAAAATCAATTCTCTATTTAGCAGGGACAACTTTGGAATATTCTGGAGGTCTTAACGGAAAAGGATTTGTTTTTAACAATCCCAATGCTGCTAGAACTTGTGGTTGTGGAGAGAGTTTTTCGCTATAATTGGTTTAAGGTTCAAGGTTTAAGAATTCAAAGGAGTAAGGAAGTTGTAAAATTATATGCAGGATATTATAGTTCCAGAAGATATGTCAAACATCAAAACTTTTGAAGACTTAGAAATATGGCAGTTATCTAGAGCCTTGTGCCAAGATATATTTGTAATTATAGAAGAAACTCCTTTGAAGAACAACTTTAGACTTGCTAATCAGATAGACGGAGCATCGGGTTCCATTATGGATAATATTGCAGAAGGCTTTGAACGAAACGGGAATAGAGAATTTCTACAGTTTTTATCTGTAGCAAAGGCATCTTGTGGAGAAGTACGTTCGCAGCTATATAGACTAAAAGATAGAAATTTTGTTAATGATAAAACCTTTGAAGATTTAAAAAATAAAACCTTACTTTTAAGTAAGAAAATAAGTGCTTTTATAAAATATTTAAAGAATAGTGAAATGTCAGGAACTAAATTTAAGTAGAAAAGAAATAAGTAGAAAGTAAGGGTTTCAACTTTGAGTTTTAGTAAACCTTAAACCTTGAATTTTGAACCTTGAACCTAAAACTTTAAACCTTGAACAATGAAATATACAGAAGACGATTTAAGGGAAGACCTTAAAAATAAAGAATACGAAGCCGGATTTTATACAGATATAGAATACGAAGATTTTCCTACGGGGCTTAACGAAGATATTATTCGTCAGATTTCGGCAAAGAAAAATGAACCAGAATGGATGACAGAATGGAGGCTGGAGTCTTTCCGTATTTGGCAAAAAATGGAAGAGCCAGACTGGGCGAATGTGAAGTATGAAAAGCCAGACTTCCAAGCCATAAAATATTATGCCGCTCCTAAAAAGAAACCAGAATTAGCGAGTTTAGATGAGGTGGACCCAGAGTTATTAAAAACTTTTGAGAAGTTAGGCATCTCTTTAGATGAGCAGAAGAGGCTTACAGGTGTTGCCGTAGATGTGGTGATGGATTCTGTATCGGTAAAGACCACTTTCCAAGAAACTTTAAAGGAGAAAGGCATTATCTTTTGTTCTATATCAGAAGCGATACAGGAGTATCCTGACTTAGTTAAAAAGTATATTGGTAAAGTAGTGCCAAGAGGAGATAATTTCTATGCGGCACTTAACTCGGCGGTATTTTCAGATGGTTCTTTCTGTTATATACCTAAAGGCGTAAAATGTCCTATGGAACTTTCCACTTATTTCCGTATCAACCAAGCGGGAACAGGGCAGTTTGAAAGAACTTTAGTAGTAGCAGATGAGGGAAGTTATGTGTCTTATTTAGAAGGCTGTACCGCCCCTTCTAGAGATGAAAATCAGCTCCACGCTGCGGTGGTAGAGCTTATCGCGATGGAAGGTGCAGAAATCAAGTATTCTACCGTTCAAAACTGGTATCCTGGGGACGAAAGTGGTAAAGGAGGCGTATTTAACTTCGTTACTAAGAGAGGGCTTTGCGAGAAAAATGCTAAAATCTCTTGGACGCAAGTAGAAACAGGCTCGGCGGTAACTTGGAAATACCCTAGCTGCATTTTGAAGGGCGATAATTCTATCGGAGAATTTTATTCTATTGCCGTAACCAACAATCATCAGTGGGCAGACACAGGGACGAAGATGATACACATCGGGAAGAATACCAAATCTACCATCATCTCTAAAGGAATTTCTGCAGGGAAATCCAACAATTCTTACAGAGGATTGGTAAAAGTAATGCCATCAGCAAAGGGAGCTAGAAATTTCTCCCAGTGCGACTCCCTTTTGATGGGGAACGAATGTGGTGCTCACACCTTCCCTTATATTGAAATTAAAGACCCTTCGGCACAGCTAGAACACGAGGCTACCACCAGCAAAATAGGCGAAGACCAGATTTTCTACTGTAACCAAAGAGGTTTAGACACCGAAAAGGCCATCGCCCTTATCGTAAACGGATTTAGCAAGGAGGTACTTAACAAACTTCCGATGGAGTTTGCCATAGAAGCCCAAAAACTCCTAGAAATTAGTTTAGAAGGAAGTGTAGGGTAGAGGAGCTAACCTTAGGGAAGCTCCCCAAACCATTGAAACACCTAGTATAAAGGGACGAAAATAACACCGATGAGTTTATGAAACAATGGCTTCTGTTTATCTATCTAGCAACTTGTATCAGAGTGATGGCACAGGCGGATACGCTTTATGTTTATGGTCCAGGCGGTCCTTATGCACCCATAAATGAGGCGGCACAAATCTTTGCTAAAAGAAATAACCTAAATATTAAGGTAACCAAAGGTCCATTTTCGCAATGGAAAGACAAGGCACGAAACAATGCCCATTTAATTTATAGTGGAGCAGAGTTTATGATGACCCAGTTCATTTCAGAGTTAGGAAATGTGCAGCAGCAGACCGTTTATCCCCTTTATTTAAGGAAATCTGGACTTATCGTAAGAAAAGGAAATCCTAAGAACATTAAAACTTTAAAAGATTTAATGAAACCCAAACTTAGAATAATGGTGGTTAATGGGGCAGGACTTACGGGAGTATGGGAAGATATTGCGGGGAAAACACAAGATATAGAGGTGCTAAGGAAGATTAGAAAAAACATTGTCCTATTTGCTGAAAATAGCGGACAGGCTCAAAGTTTTTGGGCGAAAGACCCTAGCATAGATATCTGGGTTTCTTGGAATATTTGGCAAAAAAATAACAACGGGAGTGCTGATTTTGTATCTTTGGAAGATAGATATACCACTTATAGAGATTGTGGGATAGCTCTTACAGCCTACGGAGAGGCTAATCCTAAAGCCTTAGAGTTCTATCAATTTCTAAAAGGTAAAGAGGTACAAGCCCTTTTTGAAAAGCAAGGTTGGATAGAACGAAACCCATCTGCCCAGAAAAAAAAGGAAGATAGGAAACCTCAAAAGGTATATTCCCGAAAAGAAAAGCGGTCTTCCTTAAAGCAAAAGAAAGAAGGTTTATTGATAAATCATCAGTCCTAAAATAAAAGGTAGATAGATTTCGTAAAAATAAAGAAGAAATAGAGAAACAAATTATAAAATATAAAGATATGGCAACAAAATCTTACGCAGAACGCATCACAAAAGTAAAATTGATGCTAGATGCTATGACACAGAACAAGTCAGACCTTCCTAAAAAGCTAGATGACGACTACATCAGCCAGATGCAAACTCTAAAAGACAAAATAGAGGTTCTGAATACCGAACAAGAGAAGCTCAAAGCAGATTTAAAATCTAAAACAGAGGCCCTTAATAAAGAGATAAGTGCCTTAGACAAACTTTATAGCGAAGCTAAAAAGCGGATTAAACTAGATTTTGAACAAACATGCTGGATTGCATTTGGGATAGAAGACAAAAGATAACTTAGACCTAAAAAATCAAAATGAGAAAGTACATCATAAACGGTATTTTAGCCTTGGGGCTATTGTCTTTTGGGGCTTGTAATAAATCCGAAAAAACAGCTCAAAATCACCCCGCCGAAGGGAAAGCCATAGATACTATAATCTCTACACCAGATGAAATGTATCAAGGCATAATACCTTGTGCCGATTGCGAGGGTATTTTTACCACCATTACTTTGGCTCCAGACCAAACCTTTGATAAAACCGACTATTACTTAGGTAAAAATGAATATTTTATTGAAGAAGGCTCCTACACCGTAGATGCTTCCACGGGGATTTATGCGTTATCTTCTAACAATGATAAGGCTACTCAATATTATCAAAGGGAAGAAGGTAAGTTAGTCCTTTTAAACGATAAAAAGGAGAAAAACACAGGAGCTAATGCTCATACTTATGAGTTAGAACAACTTTCTAACGATGATTACCACTTTACCCCAACTCCCGTGGAGGGCTTCCTCATCATAGGGCACGAGGTGAGTTCTTTCAGACCTTTTAATTCGGCTAAAGTCTATTGGATAGAAGACCCTTCGGGCGAGTTACAGAAGAGATATGAAGCAATAGTAAAGGATAAAAAGACACCTTACTTTCCTGTAAAGGCAAATTTGGTTTTAGAAAAAGATACCAAAAAAGCGGAGGGCTTTGCCGAAGACTATGATGGGGTAGTAGTAGTGAAGAAACTACTAGATTTAAAGCTAATTTCTGTGGGAAATTAGGATAGGAAAGACGATGATAATTAAATAAACAAAAATTAAATTAAAACATTACATTATGAAAAAAGTAGCGTTATGGTTAGCATTCCTATTTACAGGAATTCTTTTCGCACAAGAAGCCAAGTATCAGTTGTCTAGTCATATTTTAGACATTACTCAAGGAAAACCAGCTCCAGGAGTAAGCATTACCTTGTCCAAACAAAATAAAAATGGTGTTTGGGTAAAGGTAGATGAAAAGGTAACAGATGAAAACGGGAGGATTAAGAATTTTCTAAAAGAAGAAAAAGGAGTAAGCCATCAGGGGATATACAAACTTACCTATCATACTACACCGTATTTTGAGAAGTTAGGGCAGCAGAGTTTTTATCCGTTTGTAGAAGTTGTTTTTGAGCTAAAGGACAACAGCCACTATCATGTACCTATTACCTTAAGCCCTTACGGATATTCTACTTATAGAGGGAACTAAAACAAAGAGCAGAAGCTCATTAGAAAAGTTAATCCTTATTTCAATATTGCAGATTATGAAAAAAAGTATAATGGTTTTAGTAGGTTTATTGTTGGTTCAGTTTTCTTTAGCACAATATACCGAACAAGGGACTTCGCTCAATCAAGAGGGAGCTTTAGAACTGGCAAAGCAAGCCCACATAGAAGCTCGTAAATTAGGTAAAAAGGTATCCGTAGCAGTCCTAAACAATTCGGGCGTAAGTCTTTTATTATTGAAAGGCGACCAAGTAGGACCTCATAATACCGAAGCCTCTAGGAGAAAGGCTTACACTTCGCTTTCCACCAAAACCCCTAGTTTTGAATTGATGCAAAAGGCAGCCAGTAATCCTACGGCACAAAACTTAAATACCCTGCCAGAGCTTCTACTTTTAGGAGGAGGCGTACCCGTTTGGAAAGATGGGGAGCTGATTGGGAGTCTAGGGGTTTCTGGAGCTGGTGGTGGAGAGCAAGACCATAATGTGGCCAAGAAGGCGGTTGAGAATATGGGCTACGAGATAACCAAATAAAAATTAACAATAAATAGAATTATATATAGAAATGTTAAATATAAAAAACTTATATGCTAGGATAGAGGACGGAGCGGAAATCCTTAAAGGGATTAACTTAGAAATAAAACCGGGTGAGGTACACGCCATTATGGGACCTAACGGAGCTGGGAAATCTACCCTTTCTTCTGTAATTGCAGGAAAGGAAGACTACGAAGTTACCGATGGAGAAATCCTTTTTGAAGGGGAAAATATAGTAGAAGATGCTCCAGAAGAGAGAGCTCATAAGGGGATTTTCCTTTCGTTCCAGTATCCAGTAGAGATACCGGGGGTTTCGGTAACCAATTTCATCAAGGCAGCCATCAACGAAACCAGAAAGGCTAACGGACTGGAGGATATGCCTGCGAAAGAAATGTTGGCACTTATCCGTGAAAAATCTGAACTTTTAGGTATAAAGAAAGACTTCCTTTCTCGCTCACTTAACGAAGGTTTCTCTGGAGGAGAAAAGAAAAGAAACGAAATTTTCCAAATGATGATGCTTAATCCTAAACTGGCCATCTTAGATGAAACCGATTCGGGGCTAGATATTGATGCGTTAAGAATTGTATCCGAAGGGGTTAATCATTTCAAAAATGAAGGGAATGCCGTGCTTCTAATCACTCATTATCAGAGATTGCTTAACTACATTCAGCCAGATTTTGTACACGTATTGGCGGACGGTAAGATTATTAAAACAGGAGATAAAACTTTAGCGCTGGAGTTAGAGGAGAAAGGGTACGATTGGCTACTCTAATCAATCCAAAACTTTTAAAAGTTTATAAGTTGTGTAAATCTATTATAGGTTTATCAATATAAAAATAAATGGTAAGGCACAACAGTCTTACTTAATTAGTCAAAAAAGATTTTTATGTCATTATTTGAGAACATTAAAACACATTCTTCTTCACTTTCGGGGGATAAATTAAATGCTTTGGAGCGATTCTTAAGCAAAGGTTTTCCTTCTAAAAAAGATGAGGAATATAAATATACCAATCTAAAAGAAATTATAGAAAAACAATATCAGTTTTTACCACAAGAAGAACATCATATTTCTGAAGAGGAACTGAAAGCATTGCGTCTAGGAGAAGAAGATTTTGATTGGGTAGTGCTAGTTAACGGGAAATGGTGTCCAGAGCTTTCTAAGATTTCAGATAAAGATATTAAAGTACTTGCCTTAGAAGAGGCACTTTCTAATGGAGAGAATGGGGCTTTGTTCCGTCCTTATTTTAATACTATTGCTAACGAGAGTTGGGCGTTTCCAAATCTTAATTTGGCATTCGCTCATTCGGGAGTAGCACTTTATGTGCCTAAAAATACGGTGGTAGAAAAGCCTATACATATTTTCTATATTTCACAAAATCAATCAGAAAATACGTTCTATAATCCGAGAAATATATTGGTGGTAGAAGCTGGTAGCCAGATAGAAGTGATAGAAAGTCATCATAATTTTGATGATTCGTTTACCTTTACCAATAGCCTTACTGAAATTTTTACTAAACCTAACGCTAAAGCAGATTGGCATAAGTTACAGAACGATACAGATACTTCGTATCTGGTAGACCATACTTTTGTGAAGCAAGAGAGGGATAGCTTAGCTACGGTAAATACTTTCTCTTTCGGAGGGAAGTTGGTGCGTAATAATTTAGATTTTATTCAGGAAGGAGAAAATATCAACTCTTTTATGAATGGAATTACCATTATTGGTAAAGACCAGCTAGTTGACCATCATACTGCTGTACACCATAATCAGCCTAATTGTGAAAGTTATCAGAACTACAAAGGAGTATTTAAGGATAATGCTCATGGAGTGTTTAATGGGAAAGTATTTGTAGATAAAATAGCTCAAAAAACCAATGCTTATCAGCAGAATAATAATATTTTACTAAGCGAGGGTGCTACGATAGATTCTAAACCACAGTTGGAGATTTTTGCAGATGATGTAAAATGTTCTCACGGTTGTACGGTAGGGCAGCTAAATGAAGATGCTTTATTCTACCTTCGTGCTAGAGGAATTTCTAAAAATGAGGCACAAGCATTATTGCTTTACGCCTTTGCAAATGATGCAATGGAAAACATAGATATAGAGCCTCTAAAACTCAAAATATCCAAGCTCTTAGCTGAAAAATTAGAAGTTAATATAGAGTTCTAAAAATAAACAAAGGTCTTATCAAAATATTTTGATAAGACTTTTTTCTAATAAGTATAAGAAACAAGGATGGACTTAAATAAAGTAGAATTTCACATAGATGCTTACAAAACATATGGGCAAATTCTAGATGCGGCATCTTTTGTGATTAAAGCTTTTGGGTTAGAGCATTTTAATTTTGCAGGATTTGATTTTAGAGAGGAGATGGACGCTAGGTCTATTGTACTTACTACGGAGGGAGAACTATCCCAGCCACAGAAAGTTAAAATACCTAAAAATCTTTTTGATTTTGATTTTAATTTAGTTCTTAATCTTATAGCACATGAGATGCTACATGTAAGACAAAAGGCACAGGAAACATTGGTAGAGGATAAAAATGAAAGAGAGTTCCAAGCCTATTATGAAACTTTATTCCATAAAGTATTTCCTCAAATACCAGATGCACCAGACTTCAATAGAAAACAATTTGCTGATAAAGCACTAGAGTACTACCGAAGAATGGGAGAGGGCTCTGCTTTACAAGAAAAATATTATTCCCAAAAAGAAGAAGTAGAAGCGCTTAAAAGAGAGCTTTCCCAAGAAAATAAAGACCTTTAAGGGTATGCAGCCTATCGGCTATATGGATTTTGTCTGATAAAGGCTTATAGACATGAGAAACGCCGCCTGTAGCTATTACAAAGGCCTCTTCTCCTATTTCTCGGTTGATTCTTTCTATAAAACCTTCTACCATACCTAGATACCCATACACCATACCACTTTGCATACAACTCACAGTGTCTAATCCTAGAACGGATTTAGGTGCTTGTAGCTCTATTTCTAGGAGCTGTGCAGTATCTTGTATTAAACTTTTAAGAGAGGTAATAATTCCAGGAGCAATAATAGCCCCCAAAGTTTCGCCGCTGTGAGAAATACAACTAGCCGTGAGTGCAGTACCAAAATCAAAAATTATCTTTGATTTATTAGGATAGAGATGATGAGCCGCAACTAAATTTGCATAGATGTCGGTACCCATTTGTTTGGACTTTGGTTTAACTTCAGAGGGTGTATTCCTATCTACCAAAATAGGTTTTAGGTGGTGTATTTTTTCTAATGCTCTTACAATATCGTTGGTCATTTGTGGTACAACGGAGCCTATTATCAGTTGGTCTATTTCTTTGGGTTTGATGTCATAAGATTGATAATGCATCAGAAACTGAACAAAAAGTTCGTCTTTAGTTCGGTAGGGTTTAGTGTTAATAACCCACGAGAGGCTACATCCCTCATTATTAAATAACCCAAAACGGATATTGGTATTTCCTATGTTGACTACAATAGTTTTCATAATGATAATTATTTTTTAGCAGAGAAACTATTTTACTTCTAAAAAGTTATCTTCTGGATTTACATCTGCTAATCTTTGTGAAAAATCAATGCCTAGAACGGAAATTTGTTCTTTGTTAAAAGGTATTTCAAAAGTGTATTCTAAGGAAGTCCAATTCCAATAATCCAAAGTAGTGAAATTGCCTAAAAAGTCAGATTTTTTAGGTGTTCTCATCATATTTAATGGGATATGGTAAGAAGTTATTTTTTTATCTTTGGTAAGTACTCCAAAATCTATAGGCATAGGAACTCCGCCTTTGTTTACTAAAGTAATGGTAGTAGAGTTGGGGTTATACTTTACTTCTTTTATGGCGTAGTCTATGGTTTTGGTGGTGTTAATCCAGTAATGTTTAAACCATTTTAAATCCATACCAGATATTTTTTGAGCAATATGGAGAAAATCTCTATCAGTAGGGTGTTTTAGATGCCATTCATCATAGTATTTTAGTAGTGTGGTCTTCAAAAGGTCTTCTCCCATAATATACCCTAGCTGCACTAAGAAAAGCTCTCCTTTAGTATAGGAAGCTACGGAGTAGGCTGTGCCGTCGTCGTGATGGTCTGCAAACCAAACGGCAGGTTCTTCTTTTCCTGTTTTTACAAACTTTCTATAACCCTCTAAAGCACCTATAAAAGGGTTTGGCCAAGCCTCTTTAGGAGGGAAAAGCTGATACATAGCAAAGTCTTCGGCGTAAGAAGTAAAACCTTCGTCTAGCCAAGGTGTGGTACTTTCGTTAGTTGCTAACATCTGCTGATACCAGGAGTGTGCACCTTCGTGAGCCATTAGCCCAACTAGGCTTTCTAAACTTTTGGCTTCTCCAAGTATCATAGTACACATACCATATTCCATACCACCATCGCCACCTTGAACGAACGAATAGCTAGGATAAACATAGCGACCGAAGTTAGCATTCATAATTTGAAAGAACTTATTAACATAAGGTTTGGCTTGTTTCCAATACTCGGTTTTTTCATTTTTTTGATAAACGAAATAGACTTTCGGTCCATCAGGTACAATAAATTCCTCTACGGAATAGTCTGGGTCTGCCGCCCAAGCAAAGTCTAGAATATTTTTTGCTGTCCAATTCCAAGTCGCTTTACCATTGGCATCTGTTTTAGGTTTAGACTGCAAAGAGTAGCCTTTAACTTCGGTAGGGTTTGTAAGCGTTCCACCCGCACCTATAACATAGCTAGGGTCTATTTTGATATTGATGTTATAATCCGAAAAAGGAGCATGGAACTCTCTCCCTATATAATCAAAAGTTGCCCAGCCATCGTAGTCGTATTCTGCTAGTTTTGGGTACCATTGGGTCATGGTCATTTCTATGCCTTCTCGGTTTTGTCTTCCTGCTCTTCGGATTTGATAAGGGATATTGGCGTCCCAATCCATAGTGAAAGTTGTCGTAGAGTTTGGTTTTATAGGTTGATTAAGATAGACCTTCATAATGGTTCCTTGAACTTCAAACTGGAGCTCTTTACCATTTTGTTTAATCCAATTTATTTTTTGGTTGCCTTCTTTCCCTTCAGGAATAGAAGCTAATCTAGAAACTATTTTTCCTGCTTTATTTTTTTCTACTAGCCTTTTGTCAGCATTGTCGCCTTGGTTTCTTACTCTTTCATCCATCATAGAGTTTGGTTTAAAGGCATTCCAATAGAGATGAAAGTAAACTTCCTTTAGCTCATCAGGAGAATTGTTGGTATAAGTAACGGACTGCTTGCCGTGGTAAGTGTAGTTATTAACATCTACATCAATATCCATATTGTAGCTAGCGTGTTGTTGGTAGTATTTACCTTTTTGTGCATATCCCAACGAGGTTAAAAAAAGCGATAATGATAGAAAAAAATATTTTTTCATTTTTCTGATAATTTTTAGTCTTCAAATATAACAAAATCTCATTTATTCATTATTTGAATGGATTTCTGGTGAAAAAAGGTAACTTTGCAAGCGTAATAAAGACAACAAATATTAAATTATGGCTACAGAACAAGAGCTTTGGGGTAGGGTAGAACAGTTTTTTGTAGAGCATTTTCAGAGTGAAAGCAATCCGTCATTGGAAACAATATCGTTTCTTATAGGCGTACAGGAATTGGGTGGTGGAAAACAAAAATATACCAAAGATGACAAACTAAATCTTCTCCATATAGCGGTGTGTAGGTTATTAGAGCCGTTTGGTTATTATAAATTTAAAGAGTACGATGCGGAAGGCTGGCCTCACTACGAGGAATTAGAGCCTCTGCCTGAGCTAAAACCTAATGAGCAAAGTATTCTTATGAAAAAAGCAATTATACAATATTTTATAGATGAGGATTTGCTAGAACAAGAAAGTTAGAGGTGCGAAACTCATAATAATCTGTTAAAAAACTCGTTTTTAAGATAAAATTTCTAAAAAACGAGTTTTATTGTTTTTTTGTTGATAAGAAATATTTAATTTTAACATCTGAAAAATAACCTGAAAAGTGCGTAACAAATTTATTCCTATTATATCTATTTTGATGACGATTTCTCTATTGGTGTTCGTCAGTTTTCAATTTTATTGGCTTAAGGAATATTATAGCTCTATTGAAGAAGAATTCGCAGGCAAGGTTCAAAAAGTTTTGGAACGCTCCACGCAAGATATTTCTAATATTGAAATAGATAAATATCTAAAAGAATATGAAGGCTTCCAAGCTTCTATAAATGAGGATAAAAACAAACCTACTCTAAATATTATCAGGCAAGTACAAGATTCGGCAGATAAAAAACTTATTTCCTTTAGTAGAAGTATTATAGAACCTCAGAAAATACCAGTTTCCTCTAAAGGAGACACTTTGGAAAGGGTTAAAGTCTATGCTGATGAGGGTATTTATCGTTTGAAAGGAGCAGGGCGTACAACAGAATTGCTTACGGCACAACTGAGTAAAGATATCAATGATAATACTTTTACTTTCAGAGATTTTGCTAAACTAAATGCGAATAACTTGCCCATACACAAAAGAGTAAGTGGTAAGGAGATAGATTCAGTACTGTCTAAAGAGTTTCAAAAAATAGGTATTAGTGCTAAATTTGGTTATGGTGTGCTAGATAAAAATAAAAAACTAACCACTATTGCTGATGAGGTTTACCTTGAAAATCAATCTAAAGCTAATTATAGTTTTCCTCTTTTTACCGATAAAGAAGAGCAGCCTATTTACACCTTGTCGCTTGTTTTTCCAGATAAAAAATACTCTTTGTTAAGGGATAATTTGCCATTGCTTTTAGGAACTGTTTTTTCACTTTTAACTATTGTATTTATTTACATTATTTCTATCAATTATATGCTGAGACAGAAAAAAATAGCAGAAGTAAAAACAGACTTTCTTAATAATATGTCTCATGAGTTCAAAACGCCTTTAGCTACAATTTCGGTGGCTACGGATTCTTTGGCAAACGATAAAATAGCTAGTGATCCAATTAAAGTAAAATATTACTCTGGACTCATAAAGCAAGAAAATCTCCGAATGAAAAAACAGGTGGAGAATGTCCTCAATATGTCAAAGTTAGAGAGGAACGAAATGAAGCTTTTCTTGCGAGAAACCAATTTGAGGGAGTTGATAAGAAACATTGCTAATTCTGTTAGGCTTATTGTAAACGAAAGAGGCGGAAGGCTTACAGAAGATTTTAAGGCAGAACGCTATAATCTAAAAGTAGATGAGTTTCATTTATCTAATACGCTTATCAATCTACTGGATAATGCGAATAAATATTCACCAGATAAGCCCGAAATTAAAATTGCAACCCGCAACGAGGGAAATTATTATGTGATAGAAATTTCGGATAAAGGTATGGGAATGGAGCCTCAAAATAAAACTAAGATATTTGAGAAGTTCTTTAGAGAAGAAACAGGGAATGTACATAATGTAAAAGGTCAAGGTTTGGGGCTTTCCTATGTTAAGAAAATAATAGAACTCCACAAAGGACAAATTAGTGTAGAAACCCAAAAAGGAAAGGGAAGTACCTTTATTGTAAAACTTCCAATGATTTAATTATAAAAAAATTAAGCTATGAGCAACAGGATATTATTAGTAGAAGATGACCAAAGTTTCGGAGCGGTGCTTAAAGATTACCTAAGCATAAATAACTTTGAAGTTACCCTTGCTACAGACGGCGAGGAAGGTCTTAAAGAATATACAAATAACGATTTTGATATTTGTATATTTGATGTTATGATGCCAAAAAAAGACGGCTTCACATTAGCAGAAGATGTTAAGAAATTAGGGAAAAATATTCCAATTATCTTCCTAACAGCACGAAATTTAAGAGAGGATATCTTGAAAGGTTATCAGTTAGGTGCAGACGATTATATAACAAAACCTTTTGATACCGAACTGTTACTTTATAAAATTAAGGCGATTTTATCCAGAAGTACTTCTTTGGAAGAAGAAGAGCAAGAGCAATTTAGCATTAGCAATATAGAGTTTGACTCTATGTTGAGGCAGCTTAAAGTACACGATAAAGAATATAAACTTTCTCCAAAAGAGAACGAGCTTTTGAAGTTGTTTTGTCTCCACAGAAACGACTTTATGCCTAGAGATTTAGCACTTCGTAAAATATGGAAAAAAGAAAACTATTTTACCGCTAGAAGTATGGATGTATATATCGCTAAATTAAGAAAATTGCTTAAAGATGATGATGGTCTAGAAATCATCAATGTACACGGGGAAGGGTTTAGGCTTCTAGTTAAAAATTAAATTAAATAGCTGGTTCAAAATAATTGTGAATCAGTTTTTTTTTGTTAAAGCAAATAGAGTTCTACAGATGATAGATAAAGTAGTTAATCATCGCCTCATAAAACTCGCTCAGACATAAAAAGAGATTTATATCAATACAAAATTTCATTATCTTTGCGAAATGGAATACAATACCCAAAAGACAAACTTACAATTACCCGAATATGGGAGAATTATACAAGAACTTGTAGAATATTGCAAGACGCTTCCTTCCAAGGAAGAAAGAAATAAAGTTGCCAAAGCTATTGTTGATTTTATGGGACAGAGAAATCCGCAACTTCGAGACGAGGAAAACTACGCACATAAGCTTTGGGATCATTTGTATATTATTTCAGGTTATGATTTAGATGTAGATGCACCATATCCTTTTCCTACGCCAGAGGAAATCAATCAGAAGCCTAAAAAGATGGATTATCCTAAGCTACAAGGAGACTATAAATTCTATGGTAAAAGCATTTTGCAACTTATAGAAAGAGCTTTAGAACTAGAAGATGGCGATGAGAAAGAGGCTCTTATAGAGGTAATTGCTAATAATATGAAAAAGTCGTACAATGTTTATAATAAAGAACATGTACAAGACGATGTTATCTTCCGCCATTTAAAGGAACTTTCTGAAAATAGATTAGATTTAACAGGGATAGATTCTTTAGAAAAGAGTAAAATCTATTATAATTCTAATAAGAATAACCCTAAATATCAAAACAAACATCAGAATAATAATGGAAATAATAGAAGAAAATATAACTCTAACAATAAATACAAAAGAAAATCATAATGAGTGGTGCTTTTCAAATCAGAGGCGGTAAAAGACTTCAAGGCGAAATTACGCCCCAAGGAGCTAAAAATGAAGCTCTACAAATATTATGTGCTGTTTTATTAACAGATCAAGAAGTAAGAATAAAAAATATACCTGATATACAAGATGTTAATAAGCTAATTGGTATACTGGGAGACCTAGGTGTTAAGGTAACCAAAAATGGAAAAGGGGACTATATCTTCAAGGCTGATAGTCTTAATTTAGATTATCTTAAATCCGAAGAATTTAAAAAAGAAGGAGCTAAACTTAGAGGTTCTATTATGCTTTTAGGTCCTATGTTGGCTAGGTTTGGCGAAGGTTATATGCCAACTCCAGGAGGAGACAAGATAGGAAGAAGAAGGTTAGATACTCATTTTCAGGGATTTGTTGAGCTTGGTGCAGAGTTTCATTTTAATGATGTAGAAAGTTTTTATAGTCTAAAAGCAAAGTCTTTACAAGGTAAATTTATCCTTTTAGAAGAAGCATCAGTAACAGGTACGGCTAATATTATTATGGCGGCTGTATTAGCGAAAGGTAAAACTAGAATTTACAATGCTGCTTGTGAGCCTTATTTACAACAGCTTTGTAAAATGCTTAACCGAATGGGAGCTCAAATTTCGGGTATCGGCTCAAATTTATTAACCATAGAAGGTGTTTCATATTTACATGGTACAGAACACACTATGTTGCCGGATATGGTAGAAATAGGCTCTTGGATAGGGTTGGCAGCAATGACGAAGTCTGAAATCACCATTAAAGATGTTCACTGGAATCAGTTGGGGATTATTCCAAATACTTTTAGAAAATTGGGTATTCAGCTAGAGAAAAGCGGTGAAGATATTTATATCCCAGCACAAGAACACTACAAAATACAGAAATTTATAGATGGCTCTATTTTAACCATTTCTGATGCACCTTGGCCAGGTTTCACGCCAGATTTGCTGTCTATTATGTTGGTAGTAGCAACTCAAGCTAAAGGAAGTGTATTGATACATCAAAAAATGTTTGAATCTCGATTGTTCTTTGTGGATAAACTGATAGATATGGGAGCTCAGATTATCCTTTGTGACCCACACCGAGCTACGGTTATTGGTCTTAATCAAGAAACGCCACTTAGAGGTACTGTGATGACTTCCCCTGATATTCGTGCAGGAAATGCACTTTTGGTAGCTGCACTTTCGGCTGAAGGTAAATCTATCATTCATAATATAGAGCAGATAGACCGAGGTTACGAAAATATAGATGGCAGGCTCAAGGCTTTAGGAGCAGATATAGAGCGTATATAATAGTCAGAAAATACTTTTGTCATCTTGGCTAGAACACTTATATCTGTTGTAGGTCCTACGGGAATAGGTAAAACCGAATTGGCAATAAAAATAGCCCAGTTTTTCGGTACTGAGATTTTATCCTGCGACTCACGACAGTTTTTTAAGGAAATACCTATTGGTACAGCCGCTCCTTCTAAGGAGGAGTTGGCTATTGTGCCACATCATTTTATAGGGCATTTATCTATTACAGAAGATTATTCTATCGGTCGGTACGAAAAGGAAGCTTTGGCTTTATTAGATAAGTTGTTTCAGAAATATAAAGTCGTGGTAATGGTAGGCGGTAGTGGTATGTATGAGAAGGCGGTAGTGGAAGGTCTTAATGATTTGCCAGAAGCTAACGAAGATTATACTAAAGAACTTGAACAAATCTTTAATAAGGAAGGGATAGAAGCTTTACAGAAGCAGTTAGAAGCACAAGATGAGGTCTATTATCAGCAGGTGGATAAAGATAATCCTAGACGCTTGATAAGAGCTTTAGATATTATTAAACAAACAGGGAAACCTTATTCTGAAATTATAGCTGAAACTAAGCCTAAAAGAAACTTTAATACTATTAGGATTGTACTCACAGCACCCAGAGAAATTATCTATGAAAGAATCAACCAAAGGGTGGATAGAATGATGGAGAAAGGCTTGCTAGATGAGGTTAAAGGTTTACTTCAATATCAAGATAGAGTAGCTTTGAATACAGTGGGTTATACAGAGTTGTTTAATTACTTGAATGGTGATTGGGAGTTAGATTTTGCTGTTTCCGAGATTAAGAAAAACTCTAGACGCTATGCGAAACGCCAAATGACCTGGAACCGAAAACTTCCTCATCTGATAGAACTTCCGTACCAATATTCTAAGGAGGAATTAGTATCTTTGCTTAATAACTTAAATTTAAAATAAAATGGCTAGAACACCGTCTAATATGTTGGATTTAGGAACTAAAGCTCCTTTTTTTGAGCTTCCTAATCCTGCTAAAAATAACGAATTACAATCTTTAGATAACTTAAAAGGAGAGAAAGGAACATTGGTAGTTTTTATGTGTAACCACTGTCCGTTTGTGATTCATGTGATAGATAAATTAGCAGAACTCTATGAAGATTATAAGGCTAAAGGAATCGAGTTTATCGCAATTAATTCTAATGATATAGAGAACTATCCTGCGGATTCACCAGAGTTAATGATTGATTTTGCTGAAGAACACAGTGTTAATTTCCCTTATTTATTTGATGAGAGTCAAGCTATTGCTAAAGCCTACGATGCTGCGTGTACTCCAGATTTTTATTTCTTTGATGAAAAATTAGACTTAGTATATAGAGGTCAGATGGACGATTCTCGCCCAGGAAATCAGCACGAGGTAACGGGAGAGGATTTAATTATTGCTTTTGAAAACCTTTTAGCAGAACAACCACAAGAAGAACTACAAAAGCCTAGCTTAGGTTGTAATATTAAATGGAAATAAAAGATTAAGTCTAGAAAGTATCTGTAAAGTGAAAAATAGAAGCAGAGTAATTGCGTTGGGATTGTTATTTCTAGTTGCGGGAGGATTTATTGTTTATAAATTAAATAAAGACTTTTTGCTTTTATGGAATAGTAATTCAATGAAAGTAACTGCTGACAGTCCATTAACAAAAGATAAAGTGAAGATTGAATTTGGTAATGGTGTTAATTCAATTAATCGTACAACAGATGCTGAACTTTTCAGTAGGAGAGAGAAATATATCATTTTATATGACGGTAAGATTAAGGATAAAATGATGAA
The DNA here is from genome assembly GCF_000252855.1 of Riemerella anatipestifer ATCC 11845 = DSM 15868. Classification (NCBI taxonomy): domain Bacteria; kingdom Pseudomonadati; phylum Bacteroidota; class Flavobacteriia; order Flavobacteriales; family Weeksellaceae; genus Riemerella; species Riemerella anatipestifer. Next base: position 1,425,561 of record NC_017045.1, read on the forward strand.
TGAATATGGAGAGAATGATTTTTTGATTACCTATGATGATAAGTACTATTTCTCTTTCCGACAGTTTAAACTTAATAGAAGACACCAACACGACTATAAGTTCCATTTTTACCCTAAAGGCGATAAAATATACATTGCTGTTGATATAAAAGGGCAAGATGCAATGAAATTTAAGAGACCTATGATTGATATTAAATTAGTGGATAAATATATATGCAATACTCCAATTGATAGTGCTGGAGGTATTTATAATATGATTGAGCTAGAAAAAGAGTAGATATTAAGTGTTGGTTTCAAGATAAATTTTATTTTAATACTCATAACTACAAAAAAAACAAAATAAAAACTCCGCTTCAAAATTTTTGAAGCGGAGTTTTTTCATGTTTAACAATTAAACTTTACGTATGCAAAAAGTTATTTTTCTTATTAAGCGTTAGGCTCTACAGATACAAAAGATCTGTTGTTAGCTTTTTTCTTAAATACCACTGTACCATCTACTAATGCAAACAGAGTATGGTCTTTACCAATCCCTACATTTTCTCCAGGGTGGTGTTGTGTACCTCTCTGTCTTACAATAATATTTCCAGCGATAGCTTCTTGCCCTCCGAAAATCTTCACACCTAATCTTTTAGAGTGAGATTCTCTACCGTTTTTGGAACTACCAACTCCTTTCTTGTGTGCCATTTTGTTTTAAAGTTTTTTTAGGTTGAAAAAATACTTAGGCTTTTCCGCCTTTTAGTTGTCCTTTAAGAGCTTCTAACTCTTCAAACTTTCCATCAGCAGCTAGTTGTGCTTGTTGAGGCCAAGTTGTAGGATCCATAGCTGCATATACAGCACCGTTAGGATCTAAGATGGCTTCTAGCTCCTCTTTAGTTTTCTTTGCTAAATCAGCAAAAGAAGTAATACCTGCTCCTGCGAAAAGCTCCGCTACTTTAGGACCAATACCTTCAATTAGAGTAAGGTCATCTCCTTTTTTAGAAGATTTTTTTGCAGTAGCTTTGGTTTCTGTTTTTGCAGAAGATTTTTTAGCACCATCAAAACCTGTTATAGAAACAATTTTGATTTGAGTAAGAGATTGTCTATGCCCGTTTTTCTTAGCATAACCTTTTCTTCTTTTCTTTTTGAAAACGATAACTTTATCAGCTTTCAAATGCTCAATAATTTCCGCTTCTACAGCGATACCACTTACAGCTGGGGCGCCTACTGTTGTTGCTCCGTTTACGGTAAGAAGTACTTTATCAAAAGTTACTTTGTCTCCTTTCTCACCAGAAAGACGGTTTACAAACAATTTTTGGTCTTGCTCAACTTTGTATTGAAGCCCTGCTATCTCTACGATTGCAAACATTGTTATAAATATTTATTAGTTAGTTAAGGGTGCAAAATTAAGTATTTTTTTTGAATTATAGATGTTTAACTCAAAAAAAGTGAGAGTTAACTTTAAAATAGGTTTACAATGCAAATATTAAATCTACTGAATAAGATAAAAAACTGAGTGTGAGAAGATAATGATATTGCTAAATAATTATAAATTTGTGTCGGAGAAAATAAAAAAGTTATGTCTAAACTGGCGAAAATTTTAAAGGGTTTGTTGGCTTTGCTTGTTCTAAATTCGTGTGCGTCTATGATGCTGAATGACAAAAGTATTCAGCCGAGTGAAATTAGTAATCTAGGAAATTTTGAAACTATTTCAATGATTAGGTTGATTAAGAAAGGTAATCAATCTGAGCCGAGCGATTCGTTGTCAAACTTGTCTTCAAAAATTATGGATTCGATTATTTGGAGTTCAAGTAGTCCCAAAATTACAACTAAGTTTAATCTAACTGATGAAAAATTAAGGCAGAGAGTTGAGGATGATATTCTAAAAACCATGCTTCATATTAGAGATACTCGAAAGCTAGACCATATCAAGACGACCCCAGTTATGGATTCTATTGTGAAAGCACAAAATCAAAGATTTGCGTTATGTGTGGTTAATACAGGCTTTGATAGAAGGAAAGGTAATTATGGTAACCAAATTGCGAAAGGGGTAGGGATAGGTATTTTAACTATGGGAATGTACGCACCTGTTCCTATAAAAGCTAATACTGCCGTATATGCAATGATATTTGATGCGGAAAAAAGTACAGTTGTGTTCTATAATACGATACCTTTTGTTGAAAAATCGCCAACGGATAAAAAGAATTTGGGTCAACTATACAGCAAACTTTTTGAAGGTTTCTTTTATAAAAAAGAATAAAAAAGTATTTCTACTGTAAAAGTATTATTCTTATATAAAGAAAAGGTGTTTTTAGAATTTTCTAAAACACCTTTTTGCTTTTTATGATATTAGATAATATTAACCTCTCGTTCTAGAGTAATCCCAAAGGTATTTTTTACGGAAGAGATGATTTCAGATGAAAAACGATAGATTTCTTCGCCTGTGGCATTTCCTGTAGCATTGATGATGACTAGTGCTTGTAAATAATGTGTCGCTACATTGCCTATTTGTTTACCTTTCCAGCCTATTTGTTCTATCAGCCAACCTGCAGGAACCTTGGTATGGCTGCCTTGTGGATAACCAGGGAGGTTAGGGAATTGTTTTTGTAAGTTCTGATAATCCTCTGTGCTGACACTCGGGTTTTTGAAAAAACTACCTGCATTACCTAGCTCTTTAGGGTTAGGAAGTTTAGATGTTCTGATGTTTATGACCGCTTGTGCCACCTCTTGTATGCTAGGCTGGGTAACATTTAGACTAGAAAGTTCTTGTTGTATAGCACCGTAGTCGGTTCTAATGGAGTGGTTTCTTTTTGTTAGTCTAAAGCTGACTTCTAGTATAACATACTTGCCCTTGCCTTCTCGCTTAAAAAAGGAATCTCTATATCCAAAATTGCATTTCTCCTTATTAAAGGTTTCTACTTCTAGTGTTTCTAGGTTGAGGACTTGGCAAGACTCAAAGTGGTCTTTAATTTCTACGCCGTATGCTCCTATATTTTGGATAGGGCAAGTACCTACATTACCTGGTATTAGAGAGAGGTTCTCCAGTCCACCATAGTTTTTCTCCAAGCTGTATTGTACAAACTGATGCCAATTTTCTCCTGCTTGTGCCGTGAGTAATACTTCATCATCGTTTAGGTGTTGTTCTTTGATGCCTTTTAGGTTGAGTAAGATGGTAAGCCCATTAAAATCTTTTGTTAATAAGATATTGCTCCCACCACCTAGAAATAATATAGGTAAGCCTTTAATCTCGTCTAGTTTTAGGACAGCGGTTAGCTCCTCTAAACTACCGACTTCTGCAAAGTATTTAGAAAATGCTTCTACCCCAAAGGTATTATGGTTTTTAAGAGAATAATTGGTCTTAAGTTGCATAATTAAAAGTTTACAATCCTTCCACAAAGATATTAAAACTACATTAAACCATCTGTTTGTAGTAAACTTACTTTAAAAACGGATTGTATTGTTGTTCAAAACCGATATTGGTACTCGCTCCGTGTCCACTGTAAACTTGGGTATTTGGTGGTAAGGTGAGTAGTTTAGTTTTGATGCTTTCAATGAGTTGTTCGTAATTGCCTTTATATAAGTCGGTTCTGCCAATGCTACCTTGGAAAAGTACATCGCCAGAAATTACCCAATTTTGCTCCTTGTGGTAGAAGCTAATGCTCCCAGGTGAATGCCCAGGAGTGTGTAATAGATGTAGAGTATCAGCTCCTAGGTGGAGTGTTTCGCCTTCGTCTATAAAGGTGATTTGTCCTACAAAGGGTAGCATATTAAATCCATACTGCCTTGCGGTAAGGGGAGCCCTGTCTAGAAGTTCTTGATCTAACTGGTGCATTAGCACAGGTACTTGGTAGGTGTCAAAAGCCCACTGCAATCCTACGATATGGTCTATATGAGCGTGGGTTAGTAGAATGTTTTTAACCGTTAAGTTCTGTGAGGTTATAAACTCGGATAACGCTAAAGTTTCGTTTGCGGTAAAATTACCTGGGTCTATAATGAAGGCTTGTCTATCCTCGTTATAAACTATATAGGTGTTTTCTGAAAAGGGATTGAAGGTAAATGTTTTGATACTAAGCATAATGAAGATTGTTTTTTTAGGGCTGGGTATTCATATTCATTTGGAATAGTTTAACCCCGTTATAGGATTTTATAATTTTGTTTTCGGTGTTGTAAATTTTCTTTTGGATATCCAAAAGTTTAGACTCTCTAGAGTTGAGTATAAATAATGAACTTTCTCCGTTTTTAAATTTAATCTCTTCTCCTTTTACCAGTTTGTTGTAATTATCGTAATACTCTTTGTAGAGTTCTAGCTGTTTGGTGTAGCCTTCAAAATCATTTTTATAAACTTCTAACTTGGTAAAGAGTTCTTGTTTTTTCATTTTTAAATCCTCTTCGTTTTGGAGTTTTTTTAGTTTAATGATTTCGTAGTCCGCCCGAGCTTCTCTCATAAAAATAGGAACTTCCAGTTTGAGACCGTATTGGAAATTATTAAATAGAGGGAATACCTCAATAGGTTTGCTAGGTTTACTAAAGAGATTATAACTGAAGTCTATCTTCGGGAGGAAGCTCTGCCACTTTAATTTTTTCTCTACATTTAGAAACTCATCTTTGTGTAGATAGTATCTTAGGGCTCTATGTTGCGAACTAAAGTTTTCTTCTATATAATTTTTCAGCATAGGGTAATCTGCTACTTTTTCTGAACTAAATACCTCTAGCGGATATACAGACGGCGGTAATGTTACCGACTGGTTATCTTTCCAGAGAAAAAGCTCAAGCTGTTCCATAGTGTTTTTATAATCCAATGATGCCTGCTGATAACCCAGTAGAAATTCTTGATACAGAGTTTCGGCTTCGGTTACGCCTATGGATGCCATTTCGCCGTAGTCATAAGACTTTTTTATCATTTCTAACCTTTCCTCGCTTATATTGAGCCTTTCTTTATAAACGGTAATGATTTGATATTGCTTTACCCACTCCCAATACATATTTTCGGCATCTACCAAAATCTCGTTGATGAGGGTGGTTTGTTCGGCTTCTGTCATTTTATACAAGGCTTCGGCTTGGTGCAAAACGGCTCTTCTTTTATCGTAAATTAGCCCTTTGCCTAAAGGGATATTAACGCCTACATTGTATAGCTCGCCAGAGGTTGTGCTGTTGTCTAGTTTTTTTCCAGAGATATTGCTCACGCCACCTATTACATTCATTCCGTACCATAGTGGGATATCTACTTCAAGCCCTTTTTTATCATAATAGATGGTATTATCAATGTTTTTTGTCCCAAAGCTCCTGATAATATAGGGTCGAAATTTCCTTTGGATTTTAGGATTTCGTTTTTGGCTATTTCTTTGCCATAGCGGTATTTTTTGATAACAGGGTGATGCGTAGATACGGCGGAGAGATATTCGCCTAATGAAAACGAAAGGCTATCTCCTTGTGCAGACAAGCAATAGGAGAAAACCCAAAAAACAAGATATAGTGTTTTATTTTTTATTTTTTTCATCTTTTTGTTTGTTTGCGATGTAGTAATCAGGAGGGAAGCCGTTGATGTTACGCCATATCTCGTACCAGATAGGGACATCGTTTAGAAGAATAATACCCTTTGAGCCTGCTCCCATTTTGATGTTTGGTGGCCACTTTTTATCACCACTTTCTACTACTACTACTTTGAACATTCCGTTTTGAGAAATGTTGTTTTCTACAGCGATTATTTTACCAGGGAAAGTCCCATAGCTTGAGTTGGGCCACCCAGAGAATACAATGGCAGGGAAGCCATCAAAGGTACAGCGTATCTTTTGCCCTTCCTGTAATAGTGGCAAATCTACTGGAGATACATAAAATTCTACGGCATATTTTACCGATTTTGGAACAATAATACCTATGTTTTCGCCTTCTTTTATAATCTCACCAATCCCTGTTTTGCTGAGCTGGGTAATTTGTCCGTCTTGAGTAGCAATAATGTAGTACTGCCCCTGTCTTACTTTATAGTTGGTAACTTGGGTTTGTAGTTTGGCTATTTCGCCATCACTTCCTGCTACCTGTCCCATACTTTGGAAACGCTCGCCTTCTAGCTTGCTTATTTTTTCGTTATAGTCTTGTATAGTCGCATTTTGTTCTACTTGTAGAGAAAGGATTTCTTGCTGAGCTTCGGCAAGTTTGTTTTCTATACTATTTTTCTTTGCTAGGGCATTTTGGTAAGATACATTTCTCCTTTGGAAATCTGTTAAAGAGACAAGCCCTTGTTTGTACATTTCTTCTTGTCTTCTGTACTGGTCTTCCGCCATTCTAAACTCATTGTTGGCAGCTTGAAGTTCAGCATTAGTTGCATTGATTTTAAAGTTGAGTTGTTGCAGTTTTATTCTGATTTGGTTCAGTTTGAGTTCTCTAGCAGCGTTCAAAGCATCTAGCTGTCCTCCAATGGTTTTTATTTTTGCAGAGTAGTAATCTCTTACATTGTCTTTCGCATTGATTTGGTCTTCTGCTCTTTGCACCAATAGAGGATCCATATAGTCCTCCTTTATTTCGGAAATTCTAAGAAGAGTGTCACCTTTTTTTACTTGGTCACCGTTTTTTACATACCAGTGTATGATTTTCCCAGGTATTGGAGATTGTATGCTTTGGGGTCTCTGCTCTTGGTAAAGCCCACTTACATAGCCATTGGTATGGATGTTCTGTGTCCATGGAAGTAATAGTAATAAAAGCAGAATGCCAAGTCCAATAAAAAACCATTTTTTGATGTTGGTTTTTTGGTGTATTCGGTAGATTTTATTGTGAGATTTGTAGTTCATCTTTGCGTTTTTATTTTATGACTTCTAGTTTCCCTTTATTCATAGATAAATGATGTTGGCTTGCTTTAATCAAATCTTTATCTTGAGAGATGATAATATAGGTTCTGTATTGAGATGTTTTTTGGATATATTTTATCAGCTTAGGTTTAATGCTTTCGCCTAAGCCTTCTAATGGTTCTTTTAGAAGGATTAATTTTTTATTTCCAATTAAGGCTCTCAGAAGCATAATGATTTTTTTTGTACTGTAAGGGAGCTGATAATTAACATCATTAATTACACTAAGTAAGTCGTTTGAGAAGTAATGGCTGTCTATACCTATTTCTTTTGCCAATGCAACCACATCATCTAGTTTTATATTTTCATTGCCTACGGATATGTTTTCAAAAATAGTTCCTTTAAAAATACCTCGCTCGTCTATCATTAGCCCCAGCTTACTTCGGTAGATATTCATATCGATGTTTTCTATCCCCACACCATTGATGAAAATATTTCCTTGAGTAGGAGTATAAAAACCAGCTATTAAGTTAAGGAGTAAGCTCTTACCAGAAGCGGTGTCTCCAGAAATTACGGTAATGCCATTAGCTGTAACATCAAAGTTTATATTTTCTAGTTTATTGGTTTTGCCATCAAAGGAATAGTTGACTCTATTGAAACTAATATTGACTCCAGTATTACTATTGTGATAGATATCGTGTTTGCCATTGTTTTCCGTCTTTAATTCGGTGATTTTATCTAGCTTTGCTAGGGCGGTAATGGTGTCATAATAACTTTCTAAACTTTTTATTAGTTTTTCTACTGCGCTTAATAGTAGCAAAATAACAATTTCTACTGCCATAAATGCACCAATGTTCAGTTTTTGATTGATGAGTAAATATACGCCAATAGACAACATTACTAGTGTAATGATAACCTTGAAAAATATAACTAATTTGTACTGGAATTTTAGAACATGAAAATGCTGTGTACGGTAGTCTAAATACGGCAACATCCTTTTATCGGTTTCTTCTAAATGAATATTTGAGTTAGAACTTACTTTAAATATTTTAATCGCTGATGATAAATCCTCTAACCAAGCTGCTAGATGATATTTGCTATCGCTTTCTTTGAGGCTGGTTTCTATACCTTGTTTCATTGTAAGTTTAAATAAAACAACAATGCCTATGATGAGAAAAATACCAAAGACCAAAAACCAAACATGATAGAGAGATAGTAATATAACTCCAAAAATAATTTGTATAATAGATGTAGGAATGCTCAATAGCATTTTGGAGAATGATTTTTGTAAATTCTGTGTATCAAAAAAACGATTGATAAGTTCAGGAAGATGATAATTGTTCACCGAATAGAGGTCTATATCGGGTAATCTTTTAGCGATTTTGAAAGTATAATCAACAAATATCTTTTGTTGGATTTTCTCTATAATCATCATTACCTTTATTTGGAAATAGCCAGTCAGCCAGGTACCTAGTACTACAAATGCAATCAATAGATAGATGGAGGTAACCATAGTGGCTCCAAAGGCATAACTAATGATGGCTTGTATACCTAGAGGAATACTCAAATATACCAGTCCGCTAAGGATACCATATAAATAAATATTGATGATATCCTTTCGCTCTAGTTTTATTAGGTTGAGTAATAGTTCGTTTAGTTTTTTATTCATAGAGTAGTTTATTTATTTTTAATAAAAATTAAAAAATCATTCATAAAAAAACATCCTAAACCAATGAGGTTATAATTTGGATGTTTTTATAACATTTTCCATATGTATGGAAGAGCTATTCAATCGGCTAAAATATGCCTTAGTAACTAAATTACCAAACAAAATGAAATGCGTAAGATTTTGTATTTGGTTAATAGCATACATCAATCGTGTAGCAAGAAGTATTCCGATTTATCTATAACTTTGTTAAAATTTTAATCTTTAATATAAACTCTTTTCACTCGTCTAGAAATAGAGGTGAGTACTTCGTAAGGTATCGTTTGTGAATACATTGCGAAGTCTTCTAGAGAAGGCTTTTCGTGGAATATGGTTACCTCGTCGCCTTCTTTGGTAGGGAGGTCAGAAATATCCACCATCATCATATCCATACAAACACTACCTACAATAGGGCATAAAGTATTTTTAATACCAACATAGCCTACGCCATTACTTAACAGGCGAGGGACACCGTCTGCATATCCCACGGGTATGGTAGCTATCCTTGTGCTTTTAGAGGCTTTGTAGCGTCTGCCGTAGCTTACACTATCATTGGGTTGGATTTCCGAAATTTGAGAAATAACAGATTTGAATGCCACTACAGGATTTAATAAAGGCTGAATTTCGGGTGAGGCGGAAATTCCCATCATGCCGATGCCAATTCTTACCATATCCATTTGATAATAGGTGTAATTGGTAATTCCTGCCGAATTGAGGATATGCCTTAGTGGTTTATAGTTTAGGTCTTTGATGATGTTTTGTGAAAGTTTATCAAATTTTTGGCATTGTGCCAAGGTATAGTCTTTTTCTTGAGGAATGTCAGAACTAGAAAGATGGCTGAAAATACTTTCTACCTTTACACTCATTTGATTTAAGTAGTCTTTTAATTGGTCTATCTCATCTTCTTTAAAACCAAGACGATGCATGCCTGTTTCTAGTTTGATGTGAATGGGATACCTTCCCTCGTAACCGTTTTGTTTTAGTTGTTTGTGGAATAGTTCTAAAACTCTGAAACTATAGATGTTAGGCTCTAGATTATATTCTATAATGGTATTATAGCTGTGCTGCTCTGGGTTCATTACCACGATGGGAACTGTAATTCCGTTTTTACGAAGTTCTACACCTTCGTCTGCAACAGCAACGCCTAAATAATCTATATGGTGATGTTGTAGAAACTCTGCTATTTCGTAACCACCTAGTCCATAAGAGTAAGCTTTAACCATTGCCATGATTTTAGTTTCGGGTTTTAGCAATGATTTGTGAACATTGATGTTGTGGAGTAGATTGTTTAGATTAACCTCTAGTACCGTATCGTGCTTTTGTAGTTCTAGGTAAGTTTTTACTTGCTCTATTTCAAACTTTCTTGCTCCTTTGAGGAGGATAAGCTCATTTTCTAAATCTTTAAATTCTTGATTACTAAATAAATCATTGGTAGTATTGAAACTAAAGCTTTCAGTATTTAAAAGGTGTTGATATTGGCTGATTTCCTCTCCAATTAAAAAAACTTTATTAAAATTTTGCTCATTGATAAGACTTGCGACTTCTTGGTATAGATTGTCTGCGTCCGATTTTTCTGTAAAATCAGTAATGATTAAAGACTTTTTAGGTTTTTGGTAACTTTTAATAAATTCAAAAGCGATTTTGAGAGAGTCTAAATCTAGATTAAAAGAATCGTTGATGATGAGGTTGTTTTTAATGCCATTAACGCTTTCTAGCCTCATTTCCACCGCTTTCAGATTGTTAATTTTTTCTATCATTTTCTCTGTAGAAAATTCCAACAGATGCATCACGGCTATGATGGCTAACACGTTGGATAAAGTAGCCTCGTCTCTTTGCTGAGCTGGGAAAGAGAAAGATTTATCAAAGCATTGAACAGTAATGGGTTGTTGCCGGTCTTTCCAATTCGAAGAAATGTGAATATTGTTATCCTTATTAAATCCGTATGATATTAAATTTTTACTTGAATATAGTGTGTTTATTTTATTACTAACTAGAATGTTGTCTCCATTAAATATGATGCTTTCAGAATCTTTAAAAAGGCTTATTTTCTCATCTACAAGATGCTTTTCAGATTTAAAATTAGAAATATGAGCTGAGCCAATGTGAGTTAAAACGCCTATTTTTGGTGAGAAAATTGTTTCTAAAGTTGTCATCTCATTGGGTTCGGAAATACCCACTTCAAAAATACCTACTTTATGTTCGGGTTTTATATTTAGGAGAGATAAAGGTAGACCAATTTGAGAGTTAAAACTCTTTGGGCTTTTAACGCATCTAATGTCTTCGGATAAGCATTGATAGAGCCATTCTTTAACGATGGTTTTTCCGTTGCTGCCTGTAATTCCGATGGTTTGTATGTTGTGAGATTTAAGATGTAGATGGGCTAATTTTTGTAAAAATTTTACGGTGTCATCTACAATGAGCCACGAGAGATGTTCGTTATCCAAAGTTTTATGTTCCGAAACAATGAGTTCTATACCCTTTTCTACCGCAGAAGCAATATACTTTTCGCCGTTATTTTTTTTAGTTTTAATGGCTACGAATCCTGTGTTTTTGGGAGAATAGATAATGCGGCTATCAAAGGCAAAATGTTTAATAATTTTGTCGCCAGCACCAATCAGTTTTGCTCCTGTGATTTCGGCAATTTGCCTTGCGGTGTAGTTCATAGGCTGTTAGGATTTCTTATTTAAAAACTCATCTACAAAAACGCGTCTACTTACAGCCTCGTAGCTTTCGGTTTCACCTAGTTCTACTAAATCTTGGCTAGTGGACGTTCTCATAGAGTAATTAGCAAGGTTGCCTGTTCTTTTACAGATGGCGTGTACTTTAGTAACATATTCTGCTGTTGCCATAAGGTAAGGCATAGGTCCAAAAGGTCTGCCTTTAAAATCCATATCAAGCCCCGCAATTACTACCCTAACTCCGTTGTTTGCTAGTTGGTTGGCTACTTCCACGATGCCTTGGTCAAAAAACTGAGCTTCATCTATGCCTACCACATCACAATTAGAACCTAGTAATAAGATTTCGTTAGGCGTATCCACCGCTGTACTTCTTATTTTATTTCTGTTGTGAGAAACCACATCTTCCTCGGAGTAGCGAGTGTCAAGTTTAGGTTTAAAAATCTCTACATTAAGCCCTGCCATTTCTGCCCTGCGAAGCCTACGAATGAGTTCCTCAGTCTTTCCAGAGAACATAGAACCGCAGATGACCTCCATCCATCCACTTTGTTTTGCGTGATTGATTGTATTTTCTAAAAACATTTGTTATTTTAGCCGTAAAAATAAAGCACCCCAAAATTAAGGATTTTTTAATAACGAAACATTATGGTAAACTTCAATTATACGGAAGAAAAAGTGTGGGAAGAATGTAAAACCTTGTTAGATAATCTATCAGCGATAAATAATTCCGAAGATTTTTTAGAAAAAGAAAACTTAGTATCTTCTCTCTATGAGAATCTTATTTTTCTTAAAAAACTTAAAGATTATGAGGTAGAATTAAGTTTAAATGAGGTTGGTAAAATTGATGTTAATCAGGAAGAAAAAACTGTTTTTGAAGAGTTATCTGTTGTGGTAGATGAAACTAATCATCATACAGAAGTAGAGGAGCTACACGAAGTAGAGTTAGAAATAGAAACGCCAGCCTCTACTGAAATCGTAGAAGAATTAAAGTTTGAATTTGCGAATGCCAAGGAAGAAGAGTTTGAGGTACTGGAGCTAGAGGAGTCGGTGGCAAATAACGAACCACAAAGTGTAGAAGAACAGCAAGAGGAAAATCAAGAAACAGAAGAGGAAATATCCGAAGAGCAAGATAAAAAAATAAAGTTAGCACATATTAAGGGGCTTTCGGTGCAGTCTCTATTTGATGAAGAAACTATTACAGAACCCAAACAAGAAGCTGTGGTTTCAGAAGAAGTAACGCCTTTGTCAACACCAAGCAAACCTAGACAAGATTTTAAACTTGATTTTAACGACCGATTAGCTTTCCTAAAGGTGTTGTTTGATAATAGCCAAGTAGATATGAATGAAGTTATCAAAAAGTTGAATTCTTTTGATAATATAGAACAAGCTAGAGAATATCTGAGTGATGTTTACTACGAAAGAAATTGGGGTAAGGTAGATGAGTATGCTCAGAGATTGTGGGCATTGGTAGAGAATAAATTCTTGTAGTATTATGTCAGGTAATTTATATTTTGTTCCTACGCCTGTTGGGAATTTGGAGGATATGACTTTTAGGGCAATTAAAACACTCAAAGAGGTAGACTATATTCTCTGTGAAGATACCCGAACTTCGGGAGTGTTGCTGAAACATTACGAGATAGCCAAACCACTAAAATCCTACCATTTACACAACGAGCATCAGGCGACGGATAAAGTTGTGCAAGACTTACAAAACGGCGTGAATATAGCTTTGATAACGGATGCGGGAACGCCAGGTATATCAGACCCGGGCTATCTTTTAGCAAAAGCTTGTGCCGACAACAATATAGAAATGATTTGTCTGCCTGGAGCAACGGCATTTGTACCAGCTTTGGTAGTGTCTGGTTTACCCAATAATGAGTTTGTATTCGCCGGTTTTCTTCCACCCAAGAAGGGTAGACAAACTAAACTCAAACAATTAGCAGAGGAAAAAAGAACAGTAGTATTGTACGAAAGTCCACATAAAATTAACACCACATTAGAACAAATTAAAACTTTTTTTGGAGAACATACTAGGGTGAGCCTCAGTAGAGAAATTTCCAAGAAATTCGAGGAAACTAAAAGAGGTAGTATAGATGAACTAATTGCATTTTCTCAATCTAAAACTTTAAAGGGGGAAATCGTTTTAGTTATCAATAATAGTATTTAGAAAAATATCATTACATTTGACTAGAGAACAAAAAATAAAATTAGATATATGAGATTATTAGAAGGAAAAGTAGCCCTCATTACAGGAGCTACCAGAGGTATAGGAAAAGGTATTGCCGAGATTTTCGCAGCGCAAGGAGCACAGGTGGCATTCACTTATGCAGGGTCTGTGGATAAGGCACAAGCTCTAGAGGCAGAACTTAATAAGACAACCAAAGCTAAGGCTTATCAAAGCGATGCTTCGGATTATGAAGGCTCTCAAAAGCTCGTAGAAGAAGTTTTAGCAGAGTTTGGTAAAATAGATATTTTGGTTAATAATGCAGGGATTACCAAAGACAACCTAATGTTGCGTATGTCTAAAGAAGATTGGGATACTATTATAAAGGTTAATTTAGACTCGGTGTTTAACCTAACCAAAGCTGTTATCAAACCAATGATGAAAGCAAGAGGTGGTTCTATCATCAATATGACTTCCGTGGTGGGTATCAAAGGAAATGCAGGTCAGGCGAATTATGCAGCCTCTAAAGCTGGGGTAATCGGATTTACTAAATCTATTGCGTTAGAATTAGGCTCCAGAAATATCCGTTGCAACGCCATCGCTCCAGGTTTTATAGAAACCGAAATGACGGCGGCACTAGACGAAAAAACAGTACAAGGTTGGAGAGAAACCATTCCGTTAAAAAGAGGAGGTCAGCCAGAAGATGTAGCTAATGCTTGTGTGTTTTTAGGTAGCGAGTTATCTAGCTATGTTACAGGGCAGGTGCTTAATGTAGATGGTGGAATGCTTACCTAGAAAGTTTTTTGTAGATATAATAAATTTTTGGGCGTGCCCCTCTCCTTGGCTTTATCCTAGGCTAGGGTCGGTCTTCGGGCAGTCGCTATTTTACGATAAAGGTTCGGAGCAAAGCTCCGAACCTTTATCGTAAAATGAGCTCCCACAATGCCCTTCGCCCTCACGCAAAACAATCTCCATTATAATTTTTATGAATATAAAAGTATCTTTATTTCAATCTATCTATTGTATTATCCGTAGTTTCTTCAATATTTCCCCTCTTATATGATTTACCTGTAATATTCCACTTTAATATGATTCCAAATGCTCTCATATCTCCATAGCTTTTATTGCCGTAAAAATAGTTAGGAACAGTCGTTTCGTGCCATACTCTATCTGTTTTAAAAATATCGTAAGCAAAAAACATCATATTTAAATTGGAGTTTATTTTTTTAGACAATGTTAAATCCAACCTTTGTCTAGTGTAATGCTTTAGTAAACCATCTTTGTTGGTAGGTGTAAGTTCATAATTTATATTTAATTTCAATGTTTTTGAAAGTGTAATCACATTATTGGTTGATAATATCAAGGATGCTGATGATTTTGATATCATTTTTTCATATTCTGTATCATTCAACTTTACATATTGTAGCGTTGCAGATACTTTGGTTGTCCATTTTCTATTAAAAAATGAATTATTGTACTCTGTTCCTAATTGCCCTACATATACATTTTCAAAATTTTTGTAAGTGGAATTGATTCTATTATTTTCCAAGTCATAGAAAGAGCTTGTAAAGTCTTTGAAATATCCTGCTAAAGCAAAATATGCCCACTTATTTTTCAAAGTCTGGTAGCTTAATGTAAAGAATTTAGTTGGTACTATTTCAGAATCCCCCGATGTATAAGTAACATCTGTACTTACCCTTTGGAAAGGATTCAAGTAGTTATAATTTGGTCTGAAAATTTGCTTTCTAAATGTTAGATTATTATCCCAACTACCTGATGACCAATTATAACTAATATCATAGAGTAAATTAGTATAATCATTTTTGTTATGATACGATTTTGTGCCCTCAGTAAAAGTATAATCAATATAGGAGGTTTCTGAACGCAGCCCCAAACGCAACGACTTTCCCTTAGACAAGGAAAAAGAGTGGTTAATATACGATGCTAAAACTTTTTCATTATAATTAAATGGTGCATCTAAGACAAATGATTGATAGACATTTTGATTTTTGTTCTCTACATTAATATTGTGAAATTTAATTCCAACACTTGTCTTTCCAAGTTTATTTTTATTAGTATAATCCGTAAAAGCAATGATAATAGGGGTTATTGTATTTGTCTTTTGATAGTCTGTTTGTAAAGAGTTAAATGTTCCTAAAATTTCAGAATTTCCCTTGTTAAATACTTGATGGCTCCCTACTTTTAAGGTATTATCATCATTAAATTCGTGCTTGAAAGTCTGTGATAATTGTAAAAATTTACCACCTGCTTCTACCTCTATTCCCCTGTTAAAAGTCTCATTTTGTGTTAATCCTACTTTACTAGAATTAGAAATTGCATAAGTTCCCGTAAAATCTATCACACTTTTTTCTCCTAAATCTAACGTTCCATTGATAAAGAATTTATGACTTCTCGCAATATTTTTATCCCTATAATTAACTGATAATAAAGGTGTATCTGCAATAATTTGCTGTACTTCTGACTGCGTATGTGTAGGAGTATATCCAAAATTATAACTTGTATAAAGCCTAAATTTTGATTTACTCACTCCATAATTAACCCCTGTAGAATTGTAAAATTTGGTTCTTATACCATTAGTTGTATTAGCCCCTATTTGATAGCTGCCTTCTCTTTGATTAAGTGTGATATTAACAACCGCATATACCTCTGAACCATACGAAGAGTCTGGCGTAGTATCAATAGTTATTTTTTTGATATTTTTGGGGTCTAAGGTCTTAAGATAACTTTCCAAATCTGCGCTATCCATTTGTAGTTGAATACCATTTACTTCTACTATGGCTACTTTTCCCTGAACTTTTATAGGAGCTCCTTCGGAAATACTCAACAATGGAATTTGCTTCATTCCTTCCCAAACACTTGGAGTGTCCTGAAAATCTTTACCTACTACAGAAACTTCATATTTGCCCTCTTTTTTTACAATCTTGGGACTTCTTGAAGATTGTATCACAACTTCTTCAATAGTTTTTTCCTTTTTATTTGTTACTTTAGAGTCTTCTTTATTGGATTGCCCATAAGTGAAAATACCCGTAAGTATAGAGATGGCAAATATGATGTTCTTATTCATGGTTTTGTTTTATTGTTCAATAACCCTTTATTTCTTTGATTTAAATTCTTTATGCTCTGATTTTAATGCCAAACCACTGATTTTATTATCCTTATCAAACCCTATCACTACATCCATAGATTGATTTTCAAATCTTACATAGTAGTAATAAAGTTCTTTATCATCTTTATTTACCTCAACTACTCCTTTGTACTCTCCCAAAGCTTGCAATAACTGATCTGTTTGTGCTAACTTATCCTCTGGAAGTTTCTTTTTAAAATCTTCACTAAAGTAAGAAGTTACTTTCTTGTAATCTTGTTTTTGGAAAAGATGGTAAATACACTCTCTTCCTAACGCCTCCTGTGATTGGGCAAATGTAAAGGCTCCAAACATTGTGATAAACACAAATACTAATAATTGTTTCATAATATTTATTTTTTGTACAGCAAATCTATTGTGTCTCTATAATTTTTAAACTACACTTTAGTGTAGTTTTAGGTGGTCTTTTATTATATTTGTTCTTTTTTAAACCAAAGTGTAGTTTTTGTCTATGGGGGATTTTGACGGTTTTTTTGATGAAAGAAATTCGGTTAAGAATATATCAGCCAATGATTTAGAGCAATTAAAAAATTATTTGTCTGTGATAGATGCTTTTTCCAGAGTTTCATACAAAAGCATTTATGTAATTGACTATCAAACTCAGTCTTTTGAATATGTTTCGGATAATCCTTTATTTCTGTGCGGATTGTCCGCTCAAGAGGTTAAAGCATTAGGGTATGCTTTTTATTTTAGAAATGTAAAAAAACAAGATTTAGAGCTTTTAATGAAAATCAATGATGTAGGATTTTCATTCTATGAAAAAATTCCTTTAGTTGAAAGGAAACTTTATACCATTTCCTATGATTTTCATTTAATCAATGAAAGAAATAGACCAGTGCTTATCAATCACAAACTTACACCCATCTTTCTCAACGAAAAAGGACAAATATGGAAAGCAATATGTATTGTATCTCTTTCTTCTAACCAAACTGAGGGGAATATCATTATAAGCAAACAGGGAAGCGAAGATTTTTGGAAATTTAATCTTGATACAAATATTTGGGAAAAGGAACAAAAAGTTAAACTTTCCGAAAGAGAGGCTACGGTGTTGGAACTCTCTGCCAGAGGTTTTACCATCAATGAAATTTCGGAGAAGTTATTTGTAACTCCTGATACCGTAAAATTTCACCGAAGAAAAATTTTTGATAAATTGAATGTTCAAAACATTTCAGAAGCACTTGCTTATGCTAAAATTAATAAATTAGTGTAATTTTAATCCCATATCTTCAAGTTTATTATACTATTATTTACAATACTTAGTTGTACTTCGCCAAGTAAATTTGAGCAGTCGGTAATTGGAGAATATACCTCGCCTAAGAATAGTTATTTCAATAAAGTGAGGTATGGCAGTTTTGTGTTAAACCTTAATCTCGAGTTGAAACAAGATGGTACTTATACATTAACTTCGTGTGCTCAAATTACCACAGGAAAATGGAAGCAAGAAGGTAATTTTATTCTTTTAGAATGTTTGGATAGAAAATTCATTATAGATAGTGCAAACCATAACGAAGCCTACGCTAAAGGAAAAATCTGTAATGATATAGAAAAATACGAAATCAAAGATTTTGGTTTGTACAAGGAGGAATTGGTGGGTAATAGACTAGCCAAGTTTGTATTACTCAAAAAATAGTCATACAAGAAACTTGGAATATATTTAAAATAAAAAGGGTTATCTTATTTGGAGATAACCCTTTAGTATTAAAATTAGTTTTCAGACTTTTCTATAATTTTAAAATCCAATTGTTTTTGGATGAGATTCGCTTTCATTACTTTAATTTTAACGGTGTCTCCTAATTGATAGCTGTTACCTGTTCTGCTACCATAGACGGCGTGGGTTTTGGCATCGTACTGATAAGAATCATCCATCAAATCTCTTAGTTTTATTAAGCCTTCTGCACCATTTTCAGGAATTTGAACCCAGAAACCAAATTCGGCAACGCCAGAAATAACGCCAGTAAACACTTCGCCAAGATGTTTCTCCATAAACTTAACTTGCATAAATTTAATAGAATCTCTTTCGGCATCTGCAGCTAGGCGTTCCATTGCAGAACAATGTTTAGATTTTTCTTCGTATTCTGCTTTGTCGGGAGATTTGCCTTGGTCTAGATAGTGCTGTAGTAGTCGGTGGGCTATAAGGTCGGGGTAACGGCGGATAGGAGAAGTAAAATGGGTATAATACTCAAACCCTAAACCATAGTGTCCTATTGGCTCGGTAGAATAAACGGCTTTACTCATAGAACGCATTGCGAGGGTTTCAATCATATTTTCTTCGCCTTTGCCTTTAACGGATTTTAGAAGTTCGTTCATACTCTCCGCTACCTTTTGAGAGTTAGCAAGGTTCATTTTATAACCAAAAGTAGCTACAAAATCCCTTAGTGCTTCTAATTTGGTTGGGTCTGGGTCGTCGTGTACTCTATAAATAAAGGTTTTGCCAGTAGGGCTCCCTTTTTTGTTAAGAGAAATAAACTCAGATACTTTTCTGTTGGCGAGGAGCATAAATTCTTCTATAAGATGATTGGAGTCTTTGCTTACCTTGAAATAAACGCCTAGAGGTTCGTTGTTTTCGTCTAAGTTAAATCTGACTTCACTTCGGTCAAAAGTAATTGCTCCTTTTCTAATACGCTCTTCTCTAAGGATTTTAGCGAGCCTGTCTAAGGTTAAAATTTCATCGGCTAAATCTCCTTTGCCTGTTTCTATGCGTTCTTGAGCTTCTTCATAGGTAAACCTTCTGTCAGAGTGTATTACGGTGCGTCCAAACCATTGTTTCTTTATTTCTGCCTTATCATTGAGTTCAAACACAGCGGAGAAGGTGTATTTGTCCTCATTAGGACGAAGTGAGCAAACCTCATTACTAAGAACTTCAGGAAGCATAGGTACTACTCTGTCTACCAAATAGACCGAAGTGGCTCTCTGATAGGCTTCCTGGTCTAACAATGTGTTGGAAACAACATAATGAGACACATCGGCAATATGTACCCCAATTTCCCAATTTCCGTTTTCTAACTTTCTTATGGAAAGAGCATCGTCAAAATCTTTGGCATCTTTTGGGTCTATGGTAAAGGTACAAATACCTCTCATATCCCATCTTTTTTTAACCTCGTCGTCTCTTATCTCTCGGTCTATGGCATCTGCTTCTTTCTCTACTTCCTCTGGGAAAGCATAAGGAAGACCATATTCTGCTAATATAGAATGTATCTCAGTCTCATGGCTACCAGGAGTTCCTAATACCTTAACGATTTCTCCGTGCGGATTCTTTTCGGTAGGGTTCCATTCTACCATTTTTACCACTACTTTATCGCCGTCTTTAGCTCCATTGATTTTGTTTCGTGGTACAAAAATATCTGTGTTGATTTGCTTTTTATCACAAACTACGAATCCAAAATCTTTATGTTTTATAAATTCAAAAGTACCTACAAACTCCTCACGGTTTCTCTCTAGAACTTCTATTACAGAGCCTTCTAGCTTTTTTGATTTGAAATGATAGGTTACAATAAGAACTTTGTCTCCTTGTAAGGCATCTTTTACATTTTTAGAATGAATGAAAATATCCTCCTCTAAGCCTTCTACTCTTACATACGCATTGCCAGAGTGGTTAAAATCTATAATTCCCGTTAGGGTATCTTTTATTTTAAGGTCGATAATATATTTACCTTTTTCTACTTCTTTTATTCTTTCGTCCGCTAATAGTTTATGTAAAGCTTGTATAACTTGCTCTCTTTGGCGAGGGTTTTTGTAGTCTATACCATCAGCAATCTGCTTATAATTGTATATTTTAGCGGATTGTTTATTCATAAAACTAAGGATTTGTCTTCCTAAATCCTTTAGTTTTCCCTCATTTTTTTTTGATATGTATTTTTTTTTCTTTGCCATTTTGATATGTATTTTTTATGATTAAGAATTTGTTAGAGGGGTGTGACGGTAAATTTTGTTAAATTTTAGCAGAACGCTATTTTGGACACTCTATTTTGGTGTCTTCCTCCTTCAAACTCAGTATTTAAAAATGTTTTGATGATTTCTAGTGCCAGTTCTTTTGAAATAAAACGAGCAGGAACGGCTACCATATTGCAATTGTTATGTTGTCTAGCTAAGGCTCCAAGCTCTGGCATCCAACACAACGCACATCTAATGCCTTGGTGTTTGTTAGCGGTAAGCTGTACACCTTGCCCACTACCACAAATGAGTATGCCCATTTCATTTTCACCGTTTTCTACAGAACTCGCTGCAGGATGTACAAAATCTGGATAATCTACGGAGTCAGCAGAATTTGTGCCAAAGTCGGTAATTTGGTATTCGTTGGCTAATTCTTTTTTTATAAATTCTTTGTATTCAAACCCAGCGTGGTCACAAGCGATAGCAATTTTTTTCATTTTTAAATTAAATTTTCATTAGACTATTTCACAAAAATAGTATTTAAAAATGAAAACATATGACTTTATATCGTACAAATGTTTTTATATAATGTTTGATTCTGCAATTACTTGATGATAAAGCGAAAGGATTTTCTCCTCGTCCTTTTCCCAGCATAGAGCTTCGGCGGCTTTTTCTAGTTCAGATTGGTAGTGCAATCGTCCCTTTTCTAGCACACGGGTTATGGCATCAGCGAGTGCTTTTGGGTTGTGAGAATCTACTATTTCTCCCACTTTAAAATCGTTATAAACCCTCTTCATTTCAGGGAAGTTTATCATCACGAGCGGGACTCTACTCTGTATATAATCTGCCACTTTGTTCGGTAGAGAGTAGAGGTAACTTACACCGCCGTTTTCTTCAATGCTAAGACCAACATCTGCCGTTTGAGTAAGTTTTCTTAGCTCCGTAGGATGTAGCTTTCCTAAGAACGAAACTTTATGATTGAGATTTAATTTTTCAACCAATGCTTCGTATTCCTTTCTTTTGGGGCCGTCTCCTGCGATTTTAAAAATCACATTATCAATGTAGATTAAAGCTTGTATAGCTTTGTCTATGCCTCTGGATTGGTTGATGGCTCCTTGGTATAAAATTACTTTTGGAGTGTTTTGAGGTATGGTAATAGGTGTAGTGATTTTTCTAGGGATATTTCTCACTACAACAGGATTTACGGGATAGCGTTCTCTAAACCATTGGGCGTAGCTTTCGCTTTCCGTCATCATATATTTGATTTTAGGAAGCGAATATCGTTCTACCATTTGCCAAATTTTTTGAGTCCATCTTCCTTTAATGGCTGGCATTTCGGTGAAGATTTCGTGACTATCAAAAATAAGAGGAACACCTAATTTTTTGGAAACCCAAAGGTTGGGGAGTATTGCATCTATATCGTTAGCATGTAAGATGGTATTTTTGTCCGCTTTTTTTAGTAATTCGGTATAAAGCTTTTTATTAAACTCAAGGTATGCTCCACGGAGATTTTTCGATTTGATGTGTATTCTGCTAAAAGGATAAGGGCGCTCCATTGCTCCATTTCCTCCCCAATCGTTTCCAATGAGTTCTATTTGATAACCGTTGTCATAGAGAGTTTGGCAAACTTTTTCTATCCTCTGGTCTGTATATAAATTGCTGAAAGCTGATACAATTACTTTCATTGCTTTTTGGCTAAGAAAAGATAATATACCTGAACTACAGAAATAAGAATATTGGTGATAATTACAGGTAGACTGTCTATCAAGAAACCATAAGCTACAAATAGTAGGCAGCCAATTAGGTTGACCAATCTTATCTTGTTAATTTCTTTTAGTAAAAAACTGATAGCAACAAAGGCAGACGCTAAATAGCCTATATATTCAGGATTCATAGTTTTATTTTTCTGCAAAATTAAGAAAAATATGCCATAAAGTCATTTTTTATCTTTGGTAAAGTATTTGTAACTTTGGACAAGTCTAAATAAACATTTTGACAAATATATCACAGAGTTTGTTTAGAAATCAATGACGAACAATTATGATGAGTAATAAATTTTCGGGAGGATTGGATAAAGTCCTCAAAGCGAGTGCTAAAGAAGCAAAAAGATTAGAAAGTGAATTTCTTAATACCGAACACCTTCTTTTAGGGATTATTAAAACAGATAATTCTGCGAGGGAAATATTACAGAATTTACAGGTAGATTTAACCCAAATAAGACGAAAGATAGAAGCTTTAAACTCTTTAAGTTCTAATGTTTTTCCACCGAAAGAAATGGAGGTAATTCCATTTACTAAAATGGCAGATTATGCACTTAAAAGAGCTGATTTGGAAAGTAAAAGTTACCGTTCAGAACATATCAATACGGTTCACTTGCTATTGGGTATTCTTTACAAAATGGAAGACCCTACCACTCAGATTCTAGAAAGTTATGATGTAGATTATGAGGCGGTTACTAAAGAGTATCGCACGATGTTAGAGCAGAACGGGATTTCGCCTAAAATGAGTAGTGAGTATGATGATAGTAATGAGGAAAGAGAAAGCTTTGGGCAACCTAATAAATCAAGTAGCAGTATCGGAACTGCAAAAAGTAAAACACCTACCTTGGATAATTTCGGTAGAGATTTAACGGCTTTGGCTAAGGAAGGAAGGTTAGACCCAGTAATTGGTAGGGAAAAAGAGATAGAACGAGTATCACAAATTCTGTCCAGAAGAAAGAAAAATAATCCACTCCTTATTGGAGAGCCAGGTGTGGGGAAATCTGCTATTGCAGAGGGGTTAGCATTAAGGATACATCAGAAAAGAGTTTCTCGTGTATTGTACAACAAGCGTGTAATTACTTTAGATTTAGCAAGTTTGGTTGCGGGTACAAAGTACAGAGGTCAGTTTGAGGAAAGAATGAAAGCAATTATGACAGAACTAGAAAAAAATAGAGATGTCATTTTGTTCATAGACGAGTTGCATACTATTGTAGGGGCGGGAGGTTCTACGGGAAGTTTAGATGCGTCTAATATGTTCAAACCTGCTTTGGCAAGGGGAGAAATACAATGCATTGGAGCTACTACTTTAGATGAGTACAGACAGCATATAGAGAAAGATGGTGCTTTGGAGAGACGTTTCCAAAAAGTAATGGTAGAGCCGACTTCCATAGAAGAAACCATTCAGATTTTGTATCAAATTAAAGATAAGTACGAAGAACATCACAATGTAATTTATACAGATGACGCTATCAAGGCTTGTGTTAATCTTACCTCTAGATACATCACAGATAGATTTTTACCAGATAAAGCCATAGATGCTATGGACGAAGCGGGTTCTAGGGTTTACATTAAAAATATGAAAGTCCCTACCGAACTTGTAGATTTTGAAGCCAAAATAGAAGAAGTTAAAGACCTTAAACAAAAAGCGGTTAAAGCTCAAGATTACCTAGAAGCGAGAAGGCTTAAAGATGAAGAAGAGCGTTTACAAATAGAACTTAATTTGGTTCAGGAAGAATGGGATAGAAATGTAAAAGAGATGAAAGAAACGGTTACGGAGGAGAATGTCGCAGAAGTAGTATCAATGATGAGTGGTGTTCCTGTAACTAAAGTTGGCAAAAACGAACTTGATAAACTTGCCGAAATGGACAAAAACCTTAATGGTAAGGTAATTGGTCAAGAAGAAGCCGTTAAAAAAGTAGTGAAATCTATCCAAAGAAATAGAACAGGACTAAAAGACCCTAACCGTCCTATTGGTACTTTTATTTTCCTAGGAACAACAGGAGTTGGTAAAACAGAGCTAGCTAAAGTGATGGCTAAGGAATTATTCAACTCCGAAGATGCACTCATAAGAATAGATATGAGCGAATATATGGAGAAATTTGCGGTGTCTAGACTTGTAGGGGCGCCTCCAGGATATGTGGGGTATGAAGAAGGCGGACAACTTACAGAAGCCGTTAGAAGAAAGCCTTATTCGGTAGTGCTTTTAGATGAGATAGAAAAAGCTCACTCTGATGTGTTTAACCTATTGTTGCAGATTTTAGATGAAGGTTTCGTAACCGATAGTTTGGGTAGAAAAATAGACTTTAGAAATACGATTGTTATTTTGACCTCTAACATTGGTACTCGTCAACTGAAAGATTTTGGTGATGGTGTAGGCTTCGGAACTTCAGCGAAAAAATCTAGTACCGATGCCCACGCAAGAAGTACGATAGAGTCGGCTCTTAAAAAAGCATTTGCTCCGGAGTTTTTAAATAGAATAGATGATATTATTATTTTCAACGCTTTAGAGAAAGAAGATATTAAGAAAATTATAGATTTAGAACTTAATAAACTTTACCAAAGATTAAGCAAACTAGGTTATACCGTAAGTCTTACAGAGGAAGCCAAGGACTTTATTGCTGAGAAAGGTTGGGATAAAGACTTCGGTGCTAGACCACTGAAAAGAGCGGTACAAAAGTACATAGAAGATTTACTAGCCGAGCTTTTGGTAACCAAACAATTAAGCGAAGGCGAAAGTGTAGTCTTAAAATTAAATGAAGCTAAAGACGCTTTAGAAAAACAAAATTAAATAATTGATGTAGGTAAAATCCACTAAATCTCGCATTTAGTGGATTTTACTTTTTTAATTTAAATGGAACTATGATAAATATTGCAATTCTTGGGTTGGGGTTTATGGGAAAAAAATACCTCACAGCGATTGAAGAAATTGATGAAGCACAAGTTTCTGCAATCATAGATGATTCAGCTACTGAAAACATAGCGAATATACCTTACTTTAAATCTTTAGATGATGTTTTATGTTCAGAAATTAAGATGGATTTAGTGGTAATATCAACGCCAAACTATCTGCATTTTTCCCAAGCAAAAACACTTTTAGAACACGGTTATCATATTTTAATAGAGAAACCATTTTGTCTAAAAGGTTCTGATATGGAAGTCTTAATTAAAATAGCTCAAGAAAAGCAACTAAAAATATTTTTTTCTACTCCTAATAGATTTTCTCCTGCTTTGGCGTGGTTGAAAAAAATTCAGTCCGAAAATATTCTGGGGCAATCGTACCTTGTTCAAGTTAATTGTTTTTGGAATAGAGACCAAAGATACTACACACCACAATCGTGGAAGGGTAAAAAAGAGCTAGATGGAGGCACTTTATACACTCAGTTTTTTCATTTTTTAGATTTAATACTTTTTACCTTCGGAAAGGCAGAGCTACTGTCAAGTTATATGGGTACCTTTAGACATCAGTCTTTGATAGAGATAGAAGATACAGGAGTACTCACTCTAAAGTTGGCAACGGGAGGTTTAGTTAATTTTAATTTCACTACGGCGGTTTGGGATAAAAATATGGAAACTTCTATGAATATCATTGCTGAAAATGGGAGTGTTAAAATTTCTGGGCAGTACTTTGATGAGGTAAGTCTTTGTAATCTTAAAAACTATAAATTTAGTTTATATGAAATTACTGATAATGAGTATTCTAATTTGCAATTAAATTTAAAATATGCATTGAAAAAACTTTACGATACAGAATGTGATTTGGAAGAAATGCTTTATCATCAGAATTTAATTTCTTTGGTGGAGAACATCTATAGAAATTCAAAATAAAAAACTTCTTATCTTTGTGATATGACTATAAAGGAAAAACAACAAGAATTGATAGAAGAGTTTGCTTTTTTAGACGATTGGGAGCAAAAATACGAGTATATTATAGATTTAGGCAAAGAGCTTAAAGGGCTTTCTGAAGATAAAAAGCAGGAAGAAAACCTAATAAAAGGGTGTCAGTCTAAGGTATGGTTAGATGCTTGTTTCAAAGATGGGAAAGTCTTTTTTGAGGCAGATTCAGATGGTATTTTGCCTAAAGGGATTATAGCAATGCTACTTTCTGTGTATAGCGAGCACTCTCCTCGAGAAATTCTAGATTCCGATTTTGAATTTATTTCAGAGATAGGGCTTCAAGAGTTTCTGTCTCCTTCTCGTGCCAATGGTCTAGCCTCAATGATAAAACAAATTAAATTCTATGCTTTGGCATTCCAAGCCAAGGTCTAATAAAAAGAGATGACGATACTAGCTTACCGTTTTTCTGCCTTTGGAGATGTGGCGATGATAGTGCCTGTGCTCAGAGAATTTTTGGAGCAAAATCCTCATGTGGAGGTAATTATGGTTTCTCGTAAAAACTTCGCTGATTTATTTAACGGAATAGATAGGCTTAAATTTCACGGAGCAAATTTAGAAGAATACAAGGGTTTTTGGGGATTAAATAAGCTTCACAAAGAGCTGTTGAGTATTTACAAAATAAATGTTGTAGCGGATTTACACGATGTTATTAGGACTAAAATTTTGAACCGATTGTTTAAGCTAAAAGGAATTTCTGTATTCAAGATAGATAAAGGTAAGGAACAAAAGAAAAAGCTTACTGATATTTGGAATTTAGACAAACGACAACTCAAATTAACTACAGAACGCTATGCAGATGTGTTTAGAGCTATAGGCTTTGAGGTTAAATTATCTCACCAGTATCGTACTCAAGCAGTTGATAAAAAGGGGGGTGGTTTTGCACCATTTGCACAGCATCAAGGGAAAATGCTTCCGTTAGAAAAGTCTTTTGAATTGGCAAAAATGATAGCAAAACAAAAGCCACTTTTTTTATTCGGAGGAGGAGCTAAGGAAGTGGAGGTTTTAAGTCAATGGGAAAAGAGAATTCCAAATACAAAAAGCGTTGCAGGACAACTTTCATTAAAGGAAGAATTAGAGAAAATTGCAGGGTTAGAAGTGATGATTTCTATGGATTCTGCTAATATGCACTTAGCAAGTTTGGTGGGGACTCGTTGCATTTCGGTGTGGGCGGCTACACATCCTTTTGCAGGTTTTTTAGGGTATGGTCAAAAGGAAGAAGATATTGTGCAAGTGGAAGACCTTACTTGTCGCCCTTGTTCTGTCTTTGGAGATAAAACCTGTTATAGAGGTGATTGGGCTTGTTTGCAAGAAATAGATATACAAAAAATAGTAGATAAAATTTAATGATATCTATCTGTATTCCCATCTATAATACTGAAGTTACTACGCTAGTAACCGATTTGAAATCCGAAATAAAAACGAACCATTTAAATGCAGAAATCGTTTTAATAGACGATGCTTCTGATGAGTATTGCCGAAAGCTAAACAAACCGCTTGAAACTGTTGTGGATACAATGGTTTGGCTTCCTAAAAATGTGGGAAGAGCTAGAATAAGAAATTTGTTTTTCAAGCACACTAAAGGTCAGTATCTTTTGTTTTTAGATGGTGATGGCGAAATTATATCTAACCAATTCATTCAGAATTATCAAAAATTCATTACTGAAAATAAAGATGCAAAAGTCGTTTATGGAGGAAGGTGTATTCAAAAAGAAGAGCCTTCAGTAGAGAGATATTTGAGATGGAAGTTCGCTAATGAAAGAGAAAATTTACCTTTATTTCAACGAGAAAAAAATAAACATTTGTCTTTTCAGACCAATAATTTCCTTATAGAAAGAGAGACTTTTTCACAATGTTTGTTTGATGAACAACTTACAGGCTATGGCTATGAAGATTTAGTTTTTGCGAAAGATTTAAAGGATAAAGGCATAGATGTTTTCCATATAAATAATCCTATCCTAAATATTGATTTAGAAACTAATGAAGTTTATTTAAAAAAAGTGGAAGACTCTATAAACAACCTTTGTTTTTTATTGAAAAATTCTCCTAAAAAAGTAGAAGATATTAAACTTGTCAAAGCGTACTATATGGTAAAGAAACTAAAATTGAGTTTTGTTTTATCAAGGCTTTTTTCATCTTTTGGAAAAGAGTTTATACGAGAAAAATTGCTCGGTGGAAAGGTTAGCCTTAGATACTTAGATATGTATAAACTAGGGTTATTGTTAGAAAAAACAAATCCCTCCGTTTAAGAAGGGATTATTTATGAAGTTTAGGAGTTTAGTATCTCTTTTAGGCTTTCCAAATGCTCATAAGCAGTAAGGTCAAATTTCACAGGAACTACAGAAATATAGCCTTCGGCTAGAGCATTTTCGTCTGCTTCTTTGCTCGTGTCCATGTTGTTGAAATAGCCAGTAAGCCAATAATATTTTTTACCGTGCGGATTTACTCTTTCATCAAAACTTTCTTCCCATTTTGCATGGGCTTGTTTACAAACTTTAATCCCTTTTATATCCTCCTTTTTCAGATTGGGTATGTTTACATTTAGTACCATACCTTTAGGCATAGGATTTTCTAAGGATTTTTTAACGATGGTTTGGATAAACTCTTTAGCTTGAGAAAAATCGGCCTCCCAACTGAAATCTAAAAGTGAAAACCCAATAGCAGGAAGTCCCTCCACACCAGCCTCTACGGCATAGCTCCGTGATTGATGCCCGAAACTACGATATCAGGTTTGCGAGTAAGTATCTTATCCAACGCAAATTTCACGCAGTCCACAGGAGTACCGCTAAGGGCATAGTCTTTCTGTGGTCCTTCCATAGAAATTTCTTCGTAGGTAAGGGTAGAGTTGATGGTAATGGCGTGTCCTTTTCCAGATTGAGGAGAGTTAGGTGCTACTACAACTACATCTCCAATTTCGTTCATAAAAGAAACGAGGTTTCGTATGCCAGGAGCGGTAATTCCGTCATCATTGGTAACCAATATAAGAGGCTTTTTCATAATTTGAAACAAATTTTCACAAAAATAACCAAAAAAAATAGAGCAATAAAAAATAAGTATTAAATTTGGCATTCCTATTGCGTTTCAGTAGCTGAAAAAGGATTGTTTTAATTATTAAAATAAAGTATAGTTTTATGTTTAAAAAAATAAAAATTAATACACTATTATTATTTATTCCACTTACCACTTTAATATTTTGCTTTAACTCACCTAAGAATGATGATGAGAAAATGCAGACTATTATGATGAGTGTTCGTAATACGTTGTCTTATTTGCATTATAGCCCAAAGCCTATCAATGATGCGTATTCGCAAGATGTTTACAATAAATATTTTGAAAAGATAGACCCATTTAAACGCTACTTTTTGAAGTCTGATATGCAAGAGTTTGAAAAACATAAAACTAAATTGGACGACTATCTTAACCAAGGAGATTTAACTTTTTATAAACTCACTACCGACCGTCTTTACCAGCGTATGGAAGAGCTAGATGGCATTACACAAGAAATTTTTAGTAAGCCTATTGATCTAAACGAAGATGAGGTATTGGTTTTAGAACCAAAAGATAAAGAATCTCCAGTTGATAAGGCAGACTTAACCAAAGAGTGGAAGAGGTATATTAAATACAATATTCTACAAGAAATGGAAGTGATGAGCAATAGAGAGGAGCGAAGAAAAAAACTCAAAGACTCTCTCATTGCTAATAAATTGAAGGACACTGTAACACTCAAGATTCTTTCTCCAGAAGAGAAAAAAATAAAAGCGACTGAAGAGATTAAAGACTTGATGTCTAATATGTTCAAGAGATTCCAAAAGAGAAAAAAAATGGATTGGTTCTCTGTTTATATGAACGCTTATACAGAGGTTTTTGACCCGCATACTAACTATTATTCTCCTAAGGATAAAGAAGATTTTGATATGCAGTTTAAAGGTTCATTTATAGGGATAGGGGCGGTGATACAAGAGAAAAAAGGAGGAATATTCCTTGGAGCTCTTACCGTGGGTGCTCCTGCTTGGAAGTCTAAACAACTTACAGAAGGCGATAAACTCATTAAAGTAAAACCTTCTCCTAAAGAGGAAGCTATTAGTGTTAATGGTATGTTGGTGGACGAGGTAGTAAGATACATAAGAGGTAAAAAAGATACGCCTGTTACGCTTACTGTAATGAAGAAAGACGGAACGATAAAAGATGTTACCCTTATTAGAGATGAGGTACAGATAGAAGACACATTTGCTAGAAGTTTGGTTATCAATACGGCTAAAGGCGAGAAAGTAGGTTATATTTATCTGCCGAGCTTTAATGCTGATTTTGGCGATGCTAAGGGAAGAAATGCTTCTGATGATGTAAAAGCCGAAATAGCAAAACTTAAAAAAGAGGGTGTTACTCGTCTTGTTTTAGACTTGAGAAATAACGGTGGTGGCTCTCTTTCTGAGGTGGTAGATATGATGGGATTGTTTATGAATAATGGTCCTGTGGTACAAATAAAAGACGGAAACGGTAAGATAGAAGTCTATAAAAATAAAACAAATGCTCCTGTGTGGGACGGCCCTTTGTTAATTATGCAAAACGAACTGTCAGCCTCGGCATCTGAGATTTTAGCGGGAGCGATGAAGGCTTACGGTAGAGCAGTTATCTTTGGTTCACCTAGTTCTTACGGAAAAGGGACGGTGCAAACTTTTGTGGATTTGAATAGATTTTTAAATACTTCTGATGACTTCGGAGCGTTGAAACTTACCATACAAAAGTTTTATGGTATAGATGGGGCTTCTAATCAGCGTAAGGGGATTACTTCGGATATTAGTCTTAAAGACTTCTTCTCTTATGCAGAAATAGGAGAGCGTTATCAGGACTATGCTTTAGCTTGGGATAAAATTGGAACTACAGACTTTAAACCACTTAACCAGATTAATATAGCAGCTTTAGTTAAACGAAGCCAAGAGAGAATGGCTAATAATGGCACTTATCAGCTTTTACAAGAGTCTGCTCAATGGAAGGAGAGTTTGGATAAAGAGAAATCCATCACTATCAATCAGACTAGGTTTAATGATTTGATGAAGAAAAGAAAGCAGGAAATAGAGCGTTTTAAAGTATTAGATAAGTATAATAACGGGCTTAAATTCACTCTTCACAAAGAAGAACAAATGAGAGGGAAAACAGATACTACTTTTGCTCATAAAAGCGATATTTGGCTCAAAGGTTTAAAGAAAGACCTCTTCTTACAAGAAGGTGTTAATGTAGTTTTAGATATAAAGTAGAATAATTTAATTGATTTTTTAATGAGGGAGTATAGTAAATTTTACTCCCTTATATTTTGTTGAAAGTACTAATTATATGCACGAGAATGTAAATCAAATTACAGATGATGTAAATCTTACGCTGAAACAAATCTTAGAATACCAAATTTTTTCCATCGGTAAATACAGTTTAAGTGTCTATCAGATAGTGGTGGCTCTTATCATTTTTATCATAGGTGCTCTGTTGGCTCGTATGATTAAAGTGCTTATTTATAGAACAGATAGATTAGATTTAGGGAAAAAATTTGCATTTTCTCAGATACTAAAATATACGGTATTTATCGTTACATTTTTCATTGCAATGAAATCACTAGGTATCAATATTTCTCCTTTGCTAGTAGGGTCTGGAGCTATATTGGTAGGGATAGGTCTTGGGCTTCAAAATTTGGTTTTAGACTTTATTTCTGGGGTGATTATACTCGTGGATAGAACAATAAAAGTAGGTGATGTAATTGAAATAGATAATATAGTAGGGAGAGTAGAACAGATACACATGAGAACTACTTCTATTATTACGAGAGATAATAAAAACATGATTTTTCCTAATTCGGTACTTACGAAAGAAAAGCTAATAAACTTCTCTCATGCAGATGAAATTGTAAGATTTGATGTTGATATTAGAGTACATTATGCCGCAGATGTAGACTTGGCGACAGAACTACTTATTCAGTCTGCTATGGAAAATAGTTCTGTGCTGAAAGAAGAGCCTAATAAACCATTTGTTAGGCTAGAGCACTTTGGAGAAAGTTCGTTAGAATTAAAGTTGTTTTATTTTTCTACTCAATTATTTAGAGCTCCACAAACCAAAAACGAAATAAGGAGGACTATCTTAGCCAAGTTTAGAGAGAATGGTATTAGAGTTCCGTATCCTATCAGAACAGTGGAGTTTCCGATGGAAGAGCTGAAAAAATAAAAGAGCTAGTCTTAGTCTAGCTCTATAGGATTATTATTTTTTGTGTTATTTTCTTTTTGTCTTTCCTCCATTCTTTTTCTTGCGTTGGCGTCCATTTCTATTCTTACAGGACCACCGCTTCTGTTAATGAAAGAGAGAGGGTCTTCTTTAAACCTTTGTTCTATTTTTTGATAATCTTTCTTTTTAACCTCTATTGGTGCTGAACGATAAGAGAAAGTGGTAGGAGCTGCTATCTTCTTACTTTCCTTAAGGTCAAAGCTATAATCTCCCTTGGTATCTTCTACCTTCACAATAAGACCAGGAAGACCAAAAAATTTGTAAGGTCCGTCGGGCATTGGGATTTCTGTGGTAAACCAAGCGATCCAAGTCCTGCCACCGTAGGTGGTTTTTGCCTTTTGGGTTTCATAATTACCTATTTTAGTGGTCTCGGGTAAAATTTCCCAAGTAGTAGGGTTGTTTTCTGTATAGCTGTAAGTATCGGCAGCAATACGGTTCTTAAAGGTGATGTTTTGGGAGGTATAATTTTTTTCTATGGAAAAATTGACGGCGGTGCGGTAGTTATCCATAGCTCCTCTATCAAAATTGAAATTTCTAGTTTCTCTCATTCTAGAAAATAGCGAATCTCTCTGCATTCTTTTTTCGGAATAGAAGATAGATTTATGGGCATCTACATCTAGAAATACGGTTTCTGTCTTAGTTTGTGTTCTATTGGTAGAATCTGGCTTGAAACTCATTTCGTAAACAAAACGAGTGGCTTGTGCTACTAAAGCTTGAGTTGCTAGAGCTAGAATTAAAAAGTAAAATCTCATAATGTGTAATTGTGATTTAAGTTGTGCTATTTGATGAATTTCTTTTGTTCCTCTTCGGAAAGTAATAAACAATGTTTACCTGCAATATTCATTCTGTTTTTGGCAACGAGGTCATACATTTTATTCCTGATGAATGTAGGAACTACTTTGCCAATATTTAACAGACTAAACTGACCACTTAAAACACTACCTATTTTAATAACGGCATCAGACTTAGTAAGGTAAAACGCATTGGGTTTCCAAAGGTAAAGTGTTGAAAAGTTAGAGGTAGGTAGATTTCTGTCCTTTAAAAAGCTTTGTCCAAAAGAAGATTGCAGTGCGACAAACCGAAAGTTATCATTTTTGTCATTCTTGAGTACCCATTGTACCCATCGATTACAGACACCACAATCTCCGTCGTAAAAAAGGTAATATTTAGAAGAATCTAAATTCATTTAGATTTAATCTTCGTCTTTATCTCCATCTTCGTCCGCTGTAGCGTGAGAAGTTTGAGCGTTGTTACCAATAGATTGTTTTAGGAAGCTTACTAACTCTTGTTTTTGATTATCAGATAGCTTTGCTTCAGGATGAGCCAATAAATAAGATTCTAACGGCATACCTCCTTTTTCTATTTCTTCTATAGACTCTTCTATTTTTTCTGCTTGCTTTTCTGGGCTATAGGTTGCAAATGTAGAGAAGTTAAGACGTTTTCTTCCGTCATCTATATGCTCTTTTACAAACCAAGCTACAGGTTGTATGTTGGTGTACCAAGGGTATTTGGTTTCGTTAGAGTAGCAGTCATAACAAGCACTTTTAAGGATGTTTGCGGTAGACTCTGGCATTTTTTTGATTTGAACAAAATCCATTCCTTTGTCTACGGGCGGATTAGTTTTATCTATTTGAAAGAATTGGAGAATTACTCCAGCGGCTAATAAAGCCAACGCTACTTTTTTCATTTTATAAGTTTTATAAGTTGAGGAAGTAAAGTTATAAAAAATATGCCGTAAAATGATTTTTATGAAAACTTTTTGTAAGTTTATCCCCGATAATTAGAATGATGATGAAAATATTGATTATTAACGGAGCGAATCTTAACCTTTTAGGGACTAGAGAACCAGAAATTTACGGTAATATTTCTATGGAGGAAGTTTTAGAAAATCTAAAAGATAAATTTTCAGCATACGGAGTGGATTATTTTCAGTCTAACCTAGAGGGAGAAATCATCAATAGAATTCAGAATGAAGACTATGATGCTTTGGTGATTAACCCTGGGGCATTCACGCACTACTCTTATGCTATTGCCGATGCACTTAAAAATCTTAAGAAACCTAAAGTGGAAATACATATTAGTAATATTTATAAAAGAGAGGAGTTTAGACAGAAGTCTGTTACAGCAGCTTATACAGACGGTATTCTATCAGGTTTTGGTATTAAAGGTTACCAGTTAGCTGTAGCTGCAGTCGTAGATTTGATGTAACTTACTTTAGTATTTTACCAAAAATATAGTAGGCTATTAGCTGAAATAGTGCTATGAAATAAATTTATATTAAATTTGCAAGAATTAAAAAATGTAAATTATGAGTTGTGGATGTGGAGCATCTGGAAACTCTACTCATACTTGTGGGACAAAATCAGCCTCGGGGTGTGCTAGTGTAGACACCTGTGGTAATAGTTATAAATTAAGTGTTTTTGATTGGCTTTCAAATATAAAGCCACCAGCACCTTCCCAAAATGAATTTGTAGAGGTAAGATTTAAAAACGAAAGGAAATGTTTTTTTAGGAATGTTCATAACCTTCCGCTTAGTATAGGGAGTGTGGTAACGGTAGAGGCAAATCCGGGACACGATGTAGGGGTGGTAAGCCTTACAGGGGAGCTAGTAAAAATACAAATGAAAAAAAAGAAGACTAGCCCTGAAGAGTGCCTTAAAATATACAGAATATCCAATCAGAAGGATATAGATGTGTGGCAATCCACTAGAAATAAAGAAGAAGAGGTTAAACTAGAGGCTCGCAAAATAGCAAGAAATCTTAGGTTGCAGATGAAAATTTCTGATGTGGAATTCCAAGGTGACGGTACCAAAGCCACTTTTTACTATACTGCTGAAGGCAGAGTAGATTTTAGACAGCTGATTAAGGAGTACGCCACAATGTTTCGTACTAAGATAGATATGAAGCAGATAGGCTACCGTCAAGAAGCTTCTAAGGTTGGAGGAATCGGCTCGTGTGGGAGAGAGCTTTGTTGTTCTACTTGGCTTACTGATTTTCGTTCGGTTAATACCAATGCGGCTCGTTATCAACAGTTGAGTATCAATCCTCAAAAGTTGGCTGGGCAATGTGGCAAGCTTAAATGTTGTCTCAATTTTGAGTTAGATAGCTATCTAGATGCCTTAGATGCGTTTCCTTCTACTAACACTACTATCAATACCGAAAAAGGTAAAGCGTTTTGCATCAAAATAGATGTTTTCAAAAAGAAAATGTGGTTTGCTTATGTAGAAAACTCCATGATGTGGTATGATTTAGATGTAGATGAAGTGAAAAAACTTATTAAGCAGAATAAAGAAGGTAAACAAGCTCAGCCTTTAGAAGAACTTAAAAGTCAAACGCTTCCAAAAGAGGTGCAGAGTGTGGATCTTATTCAGGAAGATAGTATAGATAGATTTGAGAAAAAAGATAAGTCTAAGAGAAAAAATAAAAGACGAAATAGTAATAATGAGGGAGGGAAATCTCAGAGCAATAATAAAAATCCTCAAAATAATTCAAATAAAGAGGTAGGAACTGATGGGACTAAGAAAACTCGCTCGAAATATAAAAATAAAAGAAAACCTAACCCAAGAAATACAGAATAATGATAAAGGTTAATGTTTTTTGGATTATGTTAGTATTGTTCTCTTTGGCTTCTTGCTCGTCGTTTGGAGATGAAGAGGTTGAGATGAATGACCTTAACGGAGTGTGGCATAAAAATAATCCACAAAAATTTGAGTTTGAAATAAAAGATGCTCAGAATCCTAAAAATATTATCTTTGTTATACGAAATAATAATGATTATCCTTTTAGTAACCTCTACCTCATTAGTAAGATAAGTAAAGGGAGTAAGGTTTTAGGGAAGATAGACACTCTAAACTATGTGTTAGCAATGCCAAATGGAGAATGGGTAGGCAGTGGTTTTGGTTCTACAAAGGAAATATTATTTCAATATAAGGTTAATTATAAATTTCCTGAAAATGGAGTCTATAACATAGAGCTTAAACAAGCGATGAGAAAAGATACTTTAAAGGGAATAGAAGATATAGGGGTAACAATCCAATCACTAAAATAGAATTTAATTAAGATGACTTCTGATAAAAATCAAAAACAAACCTTTCCTCTTCCTCCCAAAAAGAAGAAGAAGAATAACGGATATAGAAAATGGATTAAGTTAATATGGCTAGGTTTAGTGGGCTTTGTAGTAGGTGTAGCAGCTTTGTTTTTTGCAACCTCTCAAGGTCTTTTAGGAGAAATGCCAGATGTACAAGATTTGGAGAATCCTGATATTTATGTAGCTTCGGAGATTATCTCTTCAGATGGGGTAACTTTAGGTAAATTTGAAATGGAGAAAACAGATCCTATTACCTATAAGGATATGCCTCCTCATTTAATTTATGCTTTACAAGCTAAAGAAGATGAGAGATTTAAGGAGCATTCAGGGATAGATTTAAAGTCTATACTGAGGGCTATTCGTTTTGGAGGTGATAGAGGTGGAGGTTCTACCATTACCCAGCAGTTAGCGAAACTTTTATTTACTAAAAAAGCGTCCATTAATAAATTTAGAAGGGTTACCCAAAAACTTAAAGAATGGGTAGTGGCGGTAAGTCTTGAGAAGCGTTATACCAAAGAGGAAATCATTACGATGTACTTCAATAAGTTTGATTTTACATACAACGCTCATGGTATAGAGATGGCGTCAAAGATTTACTTTAATAAGAAAACAAAAGATTTAACACTTCCTGAAGCTGCTATGTTTGTAGCGATGTTGGAAGCACCTGTGGCTAATAATCCGCTTCGTAATGAGGAACGAGCTAAGAAGAGGAGAGATGTGGTACTTAAGCAGATGCTAGAAACAGGCTACATAGACCAAGCAACTTACGAAAAGGCAATAGCAGAGCCATTAGTGGTAAATTATACTCCAATTAAAAATATTACAGAAGGAAATTCTGCTTATTACAAATATTATCTTAGAAAAGAAATCGCTCAGTATCTAAAAGATTATGAGAAAAAGACAGGTAAGTCGGTTAACTTGTTTAGAGATGGGCTTAAGATTTATGTAACATTAGATTCTAGAATGCAGAAGTATGCAGAGGAAGCTATTAAGGAGCATTTAACTCAACTACAAAAATCTTTTGATGCAGAGCAGAGAAGAAATCCTAGTCGACCGTTCTATAAGGTAAGTAAAGACCGCCAAAATAGAATTATGATGAGAGCGGTTAAGCGTACGGGGCGTTATCAGCAGCTTTTAGCATCAGGTATGCCTGAAGACTCTATCCTAATGGAGTTCCATAAGCCTACTAAGTTAACCAGATTTACTTGGGATGGAGAGGAAGAAGTTGAAATGTCTCCTTGGGATTCTATCCGTTATCATAAGCAAATTGCTCAGGCTGGACTAATGTCTATGGATCCATCTACGGGGGATATTAAAGCTTGGGTAGGAGGTATAGATTGGCAACATTTTCAGTATGACCATGTAAGACAAGGTAAAAGACAGGTGGGGTCAACATTCAAACCATTTGTTTATGCTGCTGCTATTATGAATTTGGGAATGACGCCTTGTACTCCTATTTCCAATGCAACATATACAAAAGGAAGTTGGAGAGTGTTAGGTTCAGGAGGCTCGCTTACTCTTAGAGATGCATTAGCTCATTCTAAAAACCCTGTGGCTGCAAGGCTTATAGAATCTGTAGGAGTAGATAATGTGATTCAGTTAGCTAGAGATTTAGGAGTTGAAAGTGATATTCCTAGAAACAATACAATTGCATTAGGTTCTTCCGAAATTACAATATACGAAATGCTTGGAGCATATAGTACTTTTGCTAACTTTGGTAACTATGTGAAACCTGAGATGATATGGCGTATAGAAGATGCTAATGGTAGAGTAATAACGGAAGTAAAATCTGAGCTAAAGGAGATAATGAATGAGAAGTATGCTTATTCTATGATTGATTTGATGAAAGGTGTGTCTGCTTACGGTACGGCATCTGGAGAGTTAAGAAGAAAAGGTATTAGTGCAGGTGTTGAAATAGCAGCCAAAACAGGTACAACTAACGATAACTCAGATGGTTGGTTTATAGGTGTGGTGCCAAAACTAGCCACAGGTGTTTGGGTTGGTTGGGAAGATAGAGATACCCACTTCTGGAGTACAGGTGAAGGGCAAGGTGCTAAAATGGCACTACCTATATGGGCGATATTTATGAAGAAAGTTTGGGAGAATAAAGAGCTTAACATTTCTCCAGAAGAAAAATTCGTAAAACCTTCGGATTGGACTAATGGTTGTGATGACCTCAGAGGTATGGGTGGCTATGGTGATGAAGGAGGTTTACAAACTTTAGATGAGTTAAGAAATCCGAAGCCAGTAGAACAAATGCCTAGATCAGGCTCTTCTACTAAAAAAGAAGAGAATATAAATGAAAAACTGAATACTTCAGAAGAAATAGATTTTAATCAATAAATAGATTTTTATACTAAAAAAATCGCTCTTAGAACTTCTAGGAGCGATTTTGTTTAATAATAATCTAAAATTTATAATTATAGATTTGCTTATATCCAAAGTAAGTGATTAGGTTTTGCCGTACCCTTTTTATTCTATAAGTTATATTCTCTAAAAGAATCTATTAGCTTAGCGTTAATTTGTAGAATGGTCTGAATTTAGGCTTTTGGATTATTTTAGTTTTATAAAAGAATAATTTAGTCTAATAATTACACTTTTGTGTAGCAGTATATCTTATATATCATTATAAATTTGTAGAAAAAAATGCAAAGATATACTAGAAATAGGATTTATATAGCTCCTGAGGAGCAGGAAAAAATTAGACTAGCTCCTATATTAATAGGAGGGTGTGGATTGGGAAGTAATATTGCAGAGTGTATACTTAGGTTAGGTTTTGAAAATATTACAATTGTAGATGGCGATAGTGTAGAGCTCTCTAATCTTAATAGGCAAAACTATATCAATGATGATATTGATAAATTGAAAGCTAATCAACTTTATGAAAGGCTTGTGAATATCAATCCGAAAGCGAATATTAAAGTAATTACTGAGTTTATTAAGGAAGATAATTTAGAATCTATTTTGGAGGGGCATTTTATAGCCGTTAATGCTTTAGATTTTACTAGTGACATTCCAATTCTTTTCGATAAAAAGTGCCAAGAAAAAGGAATTTTTGTGATTCATCCATATAATTTGGGTTGGGGTGGGTTAATAACAGTTATCAAGCCAAGTGGCTTAACATTAGATTTATTGACTAAAAATAAAGAGGACTTTAACGAGTTGGAAGTAGTGGAATATGTAGCGACTTATTCTCGATTTTGGAACAATCCTAAAAAATGGTTAGAAGATATTATTGAAAAGTATAAGAATGAAGAGGAAGCTCAGACACCCCCACAACTTGCTGTAGCTTCTTGGATTGTATCGGGTATGTGTGCAAATGTAATGTATGACATTGTTACAGAAAAACCTTATAAGGTTTTTCCAGAATTTTATTTCCTTTCTACAAAAAACTATTAAATCAGTTTATTAATTTTAGCATAAGACAACGCTTCCGAAATACTCTGAACATTGAATTTATCAAATATTTTTCTTCTATGAAATTTCACAGTATCGGAACTTACGAATATTTTTTCGGCTATTTCATTGATGGTAAAACCTCTGGCAGAAAGCTCTAAAATATTAAACTCTCTTTCGGAGAGTTTTACTTTTTGTTCCTTTTCCCAAACATTTGTGTCAAGATTAAACTTCCAAAAATCCTCGCTTCCCTGTTTACTTATAATGATGTTGCCTTCAGTTTGATTAGACGAAAGAGCTACCAAGCACATTGCTTTCCATATTTTACCTTTTTCGTTGAGGAAAATAGGAGTTAGCTTATGGTTAACGAGTACAGGTTTATTTCTTTCATTGATGAGATGGAAGTCATAGGAAATAGTGTATAGTTTTCTTTCCTCGATGGGAATTCTTTCATAGAATGAAAATCCCACTTCATTGATTTTCATTAAAAGTTCTAAGTCCTCTTTTTTTACATTTCTAAAATAGAAAGCATATCCTAATTCCTTTACTTCTTGTGAAGAAAGCCCACATAGAAATAGCGGATTATTAGAAACATATTCAAAGGATTGATTTTGATAGTCAATAACATAAATACTCTTGTAAGACAGCCTTGCAAAGGCATCTACTACGGATATATAATCTTTCAGTTGTTCTAAATCATTATCAGATAAATGATGAAATGTATTTCTATCATCAAAAAAACCATTGATATCTTCCATACTACACTTTTGTTTAAAATTACATAGATAAGAACAAATATAAACAAAAGTGTCGTGTTAATAAAAAATCAATAACTACACTTTTGTTTAGTGATATTGTAAAAAAATCAAAATACATTTGTAGTGTAAAAATAAGTTTTGTGTCAATGAAAGGAGAAATATCTAAGCAAAATGTTTCTAAATGCATGATTTGACCGTGACTGGAACTTGTCTTACAAATTGTACTAGGGACAACAAATGTTCTGATAAGTCAACTTCTGTAGGTGTAGGAGTTTGTGTAGGAGAGTGTGCTATTGATTGTATTGTAGTTCAATTTTAGAACAACTTTATAATAGAAGAGATTTAAATTATACTTCAAAAACTAGATTTAATAAATTTAAAAACAGATTGTCTCATGCTTATTCATGTTAAAAGTTTCTCATACAACAAGGAGATTGTTTTACAAGATATTGTTCTTAATGTCAAAGAAAAAGAAAAGTTATCTATCAGTGGAAGAAATGGTTGTGGGAAATCTACATTGCTCAATATCATTTGTGGTAAGCTAAAAGGAGATATTGAAATTAAGAACCCCCTTTCAATGGGGTATTATGGAGGGCATATTTCTCTAAACAAAGATTTGTCATTAGCTAATCATAAAGATTTATTTAAAGAAGAATTGTTGTTAGATGTTTTTCAGAATCTAGTATTTGGTTTGGAGTTTAAATCTTTTTACAACACTAAGATAAAAAATCTATCTCAAGGAAATGTCGTAAAGGCACATATGGCATTTATTCTTTCTCTAAATAGGGAAATATTTATTTTGGATGAGCCTACTGAAAACTTAGATAATGTTTCTGTAGATTATTTATCAAACTTCATTAGACAATCTGACAAAAGATATATTATTGTTTCTCACGACCGTCACTTTGTATCCAAAACTTGTGAAAATCATTATATGATTAATGAAAAAACACTGCAAAAATATGAAATCGATTAAACTATTCTTCGCATCCAGATATAATGTTGTTTCCATTACTATAGTGTCTATAGTGCAGTATTTACTCTATTATTTTTTCTTGGATATTAGCAGTAGCAGTCATAAAAACAACATTTTTTTTCAGTCTAATATAGTTTCTATACTCAGTTTTTCATTCTATATGTTCGTTTTTTATAAATTATTTAGTGATGGTTATTATCGACTTATTGCTATTAATTTTTCGAAAAATAAGAGTATTGGTATTGTTTATACAGATATTTTAAGGATATTACTTATTGGTGTTTTTAGTTGGGTACTTGTTTATTGCATATCCATTCTTATTTATTACGGAAAAGCAAACTTTGATTTTGAATATATAAAAAAGTATTTTATTTACTTCGTGCTATTTCAGTTTTTTCTCTCTCTCTTTGCTTATTATTTGATGTCTATAAAACCAAGTGTTTGGACTGTTTTTATTAGTATAGGGTATCTGTTTTTTGAAGATACTATTGTGATGATGAATAAAGATACAATCGGGAATTATCTACCGAAAGAAAGTTTTGTAAGATTGTTTACAGAAAACTCTATACTAACTATTTCTGTTAGTTTGGCATATATATCTATATTGTTATTATTAATTTATAAAAAAAACTATAAAACGATTTAATTATGAAGAATTTAGTTATATTAGTTTTAATATTGGCATTTGAGAATATGTTTTCTCAATACAGATTTGTTTATCGTATAGATTTCAAGATTGACTCCTTGAATAAGGATTTCGTTCAATCAGAAAATTTTAATTTGGACATTACCAGTAATGGGTCTGTTTTTTACCCAGAAGTTTTTTCAGAGTGGGCTTCTATTTATCAAAATAATAGGTCTGTAAGCAAAAGTAAGCTCCCAGAAACTAAATTAGATTATATGATACAGAAGAATTATAAAGATGGAGAAACTTATTTCAGAGAAATGATTGGTGCAAATTTGTATGAAATGCGTGAACCACGAAAAATTATATGGAAATACTCTAATGAAACACAGCAATATAATAATTATAAAGTAAAAAAAGCAACTACCACTTTTGCTGGGAGACAATGGGAAGCGTGGTTTTCAGATGAATTCCTTGTCAATGATGGACCGTATAAATTTAAGGGATTGCCAGGTTTGATTTTGAAGATAAAAGATACGCACTCAGACTACGAAATCTATCTTGTAGAAGTAAAGAAAATAGACCATCCGTTTACCTTTGATTTTTTTAATCATATAAGAATTAAGACATTGAGTATAGACTACGACACCTATCTCAAAAAGAATCAAAGTTTTAAAGAAAATCCAGCATTAATGTTTATAGAAATGGGTATCCAGTTGCCGCCTGAAGAAATGAAAAAGTTTTCAGAAACCCGTAAAAGTATAAATGCCAAACAAAATAATAAAATAGAATTAACCTATTAATTTCCCATACTGTTCTGAAAAGTGCTTGAAATTCAATCTTTGTTATTTTTGAAATTGGGAGGAAACTAAAAAACAAATACAACCTTTTTTGTATAAAAGATATGAGAAAAAACAAAAAAACTCGTTTCTAAATGTTCTCAGAAACGAGGTTTTTATTTTTAGAGAAATGTCTTAGAGGGCATCTGTACAAAAAATCATATATTTTACGGGAATAGCAGATTTAAAATAACCTCTTATATTTCTTAAATCGCTTGCTGCTCCTTCCTTGGTGAAATAGCTACCCGCCAATACTTTGTAATTCGGTCTAAGAGAAGCATCTAGCTGTACTTTTATGTACGGAAATCTCCTTCTGAAATACTGAGCAACCTCGTCCGCTTCGGCTTTACTTTTTACAACTACAAGTTGTATTTTATATCCCAATATTCTAGGATTTTTTCTGCAAATTTCAGCATTAGACAAATTTTTGTTAGTATTTGTTGTGTTAGAGGATGCTATATAATCAGATTTTTCTGCTTTCTTCACCGTGCTTTCTTTTGTTGTACACCCTTTTTCTAAATTATCTAGCAGAGAACTAATGTTTTTATCAGTAGTGATACTAAGTTCTGTACCTTCTAATGTATCTTTTTTTATAACCGTATTTTGTGCATTACAAAAAGAAAAGGCAAGAAAGAATAAAGCATAAAAGCTTGAGTTTATTAATTTTTTCATTTGAAATTGTTAAAAATATTCGGCAAAAATAGTAAAAGTAAAAAATATACCAAGTGCCAAAATTTAAAAAGAAGGTTGAATAGTTTAGAATAATTATAAATTACTTAAATATGATAATTTACACCCATTCTAGTCTGTTAAATTTGTGTTAATGTCTTATTTTTGCCCAACTGAATATAAAATTCATTTTTATTAATAACCCAAGATTATATAAATGATTAGTTGGAGAAAGCATTACAAAAAGGGATTGATAGCT
Organism: Riemerella anatipestifer ATCC 11845 = DSM 15868; assembly: GCF_000252855.1. Classification (NCBI taxonomy): domain Bacteria; kingdom Pseudomonadati; phylum Bacteroidota; class Flavobacteriia; order Flavobacteriales; family Weeksellaceae; genus Riemerella; species Riemerella anatipestifer. The sequence continues at coordinate 1,469,410 of NC_017045.1, forward strand.
ATAGGATTATTGCTATCAACTAGTGCTTCTGTGTATTCACAGGATGCTGCAAGTGGAGACCCAAAGAATGGGGAAACGCTTTTTAAAACCAATTGTGCTGCCTGTCATGCGTTGGATAAACAAATGGTAGGTCCTGCTCTGGGAGGTGTGGTTGATAGGCTGCAAACCGAGCAAGGGCTGGGGGCAGATTGGTTACATAAGTGGATAAAAGATAATAAGGCGCTTAGAGAGTCTGGAGACAAGTACGCTAACGAGGTCTTTGAGAAATTCAATAAGACGGAGATGACGGCGTTTCCTAGTCTCTCCGAGAAGGATATTGATGATATACTAGCGTATACCACAAACCCTCCTGTTGTTGACCCACCTGCTGCTGATGCGGCAGCAGAAGCTAATAATTTAGATACTATAAAGAAGGCACAACAGGAGCGTACTAACTCTACAATAGTTTTGGTATCATTACTATTTATTGCGGCATTGTTAGTATGGTTGTTATTAAGACTTAGACAGTTGGTTAAACTTAGCCAAAGTGATGAGTTGTCAGAACTTAATGCGACTAGAACGCAATCTTTTGGAGAGCTTTACCAGAAGTATCATTATGTAGGTAAGGGTGTTTTAGCGGTACTGGCTATATTGGCGGTTTACGGTGTTTGGAATTGGTTGATGTGGGTAGGTGTTTATAAAGGGTATAAACCTGAGCAACCTATCTATTTCTCTCATAAAATTCACGCAGGTGAAAATAAGATAGACTGTCAGTTGTGTCACTCAAGTGCTAAGTATGGTAAAGTTTCAGAAATTCCATCACTTAATGTTTGTATGAACTGTCATAAGAACATTTCAGAATATAAAGGTAGCTACATTGAACCAGGTAAGTCTAAAGAATTCTATACTTCTGAAATTAAAAAGATTTACGCTGCAGTAGGTTGGGACGAAACTACTCAGTCTTATACAGGTAAAACTCAACCTGTGGAATGGGTGAGAATTCACAATATGCCAGATTTTGTTTACTTTAATCACGCACAGCACGTAGTAGCAGGGGAAGCGGCGATTAAAAAGGCTAAAAATGTAGATGTGGTTTGTAAGGCTTGTCACGGTGCTATAGATACTATGAATGTGGCTAAAATGGCAAATGATTTCACTATGGGATGGTGTATCGATTGTCATAGAAGTACAGAAGTAGATATGAATAACGATTACAACAAAGAGTATTTCAAAAACTTACATGATAAGTTGAAAAAACAGTACGGCGAAGGCACTAAAATTACAGTAGATGCTATCGGTGGACTAGAGTGTGGTAAATGTCATTATTAATAACAGAAAACTAGAAGTATCAAAATGGCTTCAAATAAAATACAATTCAGAAGTATTCACGAATTAAAAGACCCAACGCTTAATAATAAGTTGGCTCAGAAGGAATTTCAGAACGAAATTCCCGTAGATGAGTTCTTGGGCAATGATGATAAGATGAATAATTCCGGAACGAGTAGAAGAGACTTTCTTAAGCTATTAGGATTCTCTACTGCTGCGGTTACTTTGGCTGCGTGTGAGTCTCCGGTAATCAAAACAATTCCTTATGTTGTAAAACCTCATAATATTATTCCTGGGGTGCCTAACTACTTTGCGTCTTCATTCTTTGATGGATATGATTTTGCAAGTGTTTTGGTAAAAACAAGAGAAGGAAGACCTATTAAAATAGAACCGAATCCAGTAGCGGGTTCTTTGGGGAAAACTAACGCTAGAGTTCAGGCAGGATTGTTATCACTGTATGATAATGATAAATTAAAACAGCCGAAGCTAGACGGTAAAGATGAAACTTTTGATAAAGTAGATGATTTTGTTATCAAAGGATTGGAGGAAGCTAAGGCTTCAAACAAGAAAATTGTTTTATTATCTCACTCTTTTGCGAGTCCTACTTTTAAGAAGTTGTTTGGCGATTTCAAAGCAAAATATCCTAATGCAGAATTAGTAACATATGATGCTATACCTTACGCAGCAGCTTTAGATGCCGCAGAGGAAGTTTTCGGACAAAGAGCATTACCTGTTTATGATTTGTCTCAAACCGAATTGGTAGTATCTTTCCAAGCAGGTTTCTTAGGAGATTATAATGCAGGGTCTTTAGAGACTTCTTATGCAGTTGCTAGAAAACCAGGCGCTAATATGCTTCGTCATATTCAGGTGGAGTCTAATATGTCTCTTACTGGAGCTAATGCGGATACTAGGTTGAGAATGAAACCTAGCGAAGTGTATAAGACATTGGTAGAGGTTTATAACGGACTTAATGGTTCTACTTCTAACCAAGTAGCTGCTAAGATTGTTGCAGAACTTAAGGCAAAAGGTAGCAAAGCTGTTGTATTTGCAGATGGTTCTAAAGCAGCCTATGTTTTAGCCCATTTAATCAACCAGAAATTAGCTTCTGTAGCGTTTACAGGAAAAGCTAATTACCTAAAAGAATATAATGCTCAGAGATTTAACGAGTTTGTAACTTGGCTTAACTCTGGTCAGGTAGGAGTACTTATTTCTAATAATGTTAATCCTATCTATTCTTACAAAACAGGTGCTAAGCTTAAGGAAGCTATTAAGAAAGTACCTTATCATATAGCTGTAACACAGAAGAAAGATGAGATGTATCAAGTAGCTAAAGCAGCTATTCCTGTTGCTAATTGGCTAGAGTCTTGGGGAGATATAATGCCTGAGACAGGAGCATACTCTTTAATGCAGCCTACAATTCAGAAAATTTATAAATCAAGGCAAATAGAAGAGTCTTTATTAGTATGGACTAATGGTAAAAATCATCCTGCTAATAACTATTATGCTTATCTTAAAGCTAATGCTTCTACTATTTTAGGAGAGACATCTTTCAATAAAGGTTTATATAATGCATTTAATAGCGTTGCTGCAGGTAGTACTTTATCGTATGCAGGTGGTAATGCAGGTGGAGCTGTAGCAGAATTATCACAATTCAAATCAAGTGATTTAGAATTGGTGCTTTATACAAAAACTTCTATGGGAGACGGTACTCAAGCCAATAACCCTTGGTTACAGGAGTTACCAGACCCTATTTCTAGATTGTCGTGGGATAACTATCTAACGGTATCTCCTAAAGATGCGGAAAGACTAGGATTAGAAAACGAGCTTAACGGAAGAATGCAGTTAGACGGTTCTAAAGTTAATGTTACCGTTAATGGAGTTACAATAGAAAATGTACCTGTATTCATTCAACCAGGACAGGCTGATGGCTCTGTAGGGTTAGCTTTAGGGTATGGTAAAAAAGATTCAGGAAAGGTAGCTGAGACAGGTGTTAATGCTTATCCTTTATTTGACGGATATAACTTAGCGGTTTCTAATGTTAAAATAGAGAAAGTTTCTGGTGAGCATGAGTTTGCTGGAATGCAGCTTCAAAACACTCTAATGGGGCGTTATGAAATTGCTAGAGAAGTTTCTTTAGATACTTTCCTTAATGTTCCTTTTGACGACCACCTTAAAGGTTGGAATAAGCCTTTGGAATACCACACTATCAACGGTGCTTTACCAGCAGGTAAAATTACGCTTTGGGACGCTTATGATGATACAGATGGTCCACACTTCAATTTATCAGTAGACTTAAATGCTTGTACTGGTTGTGGAGCCTGTGTAATTGCATGTCAAGCAGAAAACAATACACCAGTAGTAGGTAAAGAAGAGGTAAGAATGTCTAGAGATATGTACTGGTTGAGAATAGACCGTTACTACTCTGCAAAAGAAAAAATTGAGGTTAAAGAAGGTATAGATAGAGGTCTAGATGTTCCTAACCTTTATGATATTCTTATCCAACCAAATGAAAGTCCAGATGTGATTTTCCAACCAGTGATGTGTCAGCATTGTAACCATGCACCTTGTGAAACGGTTTGTCCAGTAGCTGCGACTTCTCACGGTAAGCAAGGACAAAACCAAATGGCTTACAACAGATGTATTGGTACTAGATATTGTGCAAATAACTGTCCATACAAAGTAAGAAGATTCAACTGGTTTACTTACAACTTGAACGATAAGTTTGACTTCAATATGAATAACGATTTAGGAAGAATGGTACTAAATCCAGATGTTGTGGTAAGAACCAGAGGGGTTATGGAGAAGTGTTCTATGTGTATCCAAATGACACAAAGTACAATTCTAGAAGCTAAGAAAGATGGTAGAAAAGTACAAGATGGAGAGTTCCAGACGGCTTGTTCTAAGGCTTGTTCTACAGGAGCTATGACCTTTGGTGATATGAATGATAAATCTTCTAAAGTAAGAGAGTTATTCAAAGATGAAAGAAGATACTTCTTACTAGAGGAGATAGGAACTAAACCGAATGTATTCTATCATACTAAAGTTAGAAATAGAAAAGAAGAAGAAAATAAAATTTAATTATAAATAGGTAAAAAATGTCAGGACATTACGAAGCTCCAATTAGGGAACCTTTAATTATAGGGCATAAGACTTATCACGATATTACAGAAGATATCGTAAAGCCTATAGAAGAAAGAGCAGGTAAGTTATGGTGGGCGTCTTTATACGCAGCCTTAGTGTTATTCATTTATGGATTTGGCTGTATAGCTTATACCATTGGTACTGGTATCGGTGCTTGGGGACTCAATAGAACTATCAACTGGGGTTGGGATATTACCAACTTCGTATGGTGGGTAGGTATCGGGCACGCAGGTACACTTATATCAGCTGTACTCTTACTATTTAGACAAAGATGGAGAATGTCTGTGAACCGTTCCGCTGAAGCGATGACTATCTTTGCGGTAGTTCAGGCAGCTATTTTCCCAGTGATACATATGGGTAGAGTTTGGGTTGGTTATTGGGTGTTCCCGTTACCTAACCAGTTTGGTTCTCTTTGGACAAACTTTAACTCTCCTTTACTTTGGGACGTATTTGCTATCTCTACTTATTTCTCTGTATCGGTGGTATTCTGGTTTATGGGACTTATTCCTGACTTTGCAATGATTAGAGATAGAGCTAAAACACCATTTACTAAGAAGATATATACAATATTAGCTTTTGGTTGGGGTGGTAAGGCTAAGCACTGGCAAAGATTTGAAGAACTATCACTTGTGTTAGCAGGTTTGGCAACACCTTTGGTATTCTCGGTACACACTACGGTATCTTTTGACTTTGCTACTTCGGTAATTAAGGGTTGGCACTCTACTATTTATCCTCCTTACTTCGTGGCAGGAGCTATCTTCTCAGGGTTTGCAATGGTACAAACTCTATTATTAGTAGCTAGAAAAGTATGCCACTTAGAGGAGTACATTACAATGTACCACATTGAGATAATGAACATCGTTATCATTGTTACAGGTGGTATGGTAACTGTGGCTTATGCAGCAGAGTATTTCATCGCTTGGTATTCTGGAAGTCGTTACGAAGACTTTGCATACTTAACGCCAGGTGCAGCTACAGGACCTTATTGGTGGGCGTTCTGGGCACTAATTATATGTAACTTAGTGATTCCTGCATTATTCTGGTTCAAGAGAGTAAGAACTAATATTTTTGCAACATTCATTATTGCATTAGTAATTAACATAGGTATGTGGTTTGAGCGTTTTGATATCATTGTTATTAACCTTTCTAGAGACTATCTACCTGGTTCTTGGACAATGTTTAAACCAACCATTATCGATGTAGGCGTTTATTTAGGAACTATCGGATTCTTCTCTGTATTGTTCTTATTATACGCTAGAACATTCCCTGTAATTGCACAGGCTGAATTGAAGAGTATTTTGAAAATTTCAGGTGAAACTTATAAAGCAAAAGAAGGAGATGAGCACCACTAAAAGAATATACGGACTTTACGGCGATGATGATGATTTAATGCACGGCGTAAAGGCTTTCAGAGAAAGAGGTATTGAAATAGAGGAGGTTTATACCCCTTTTCCAGTACACGGTTTAGATAAGGCACTAGGTTTAAAGAAAACTAGAATTTCAGATGCCGCATTCATCTACGCAGTTTATGGTGTGATGATAGGAGCTCTTACAACATGGTATACCATGAACCATGATTGGCCTCAAAACATAGGTGGTAAGCCAGCTTTTGACTGGGCTCATAATATGCCAGCTTTTGTGGTGCCAATGTTTGAGTTAATGGTGTTTTGTTCGGCTCACTTGATGTCTCTTACTTTCTTATTTAGAAATAAGATGTACCCAGGAGCTAAACCACAAAACCCAGATCCAAGAACTACAGATGATAAGTTTATGATGGAGTTTGTGTCTTCTGATGTAGAGACTATTAAACAACTTCTTATAGACACAGGAGTAGAAGAAATAACTGTAAAAGATGCTTAAAATGAAGAAAAATATTTTTAAATTATCAGGTATCTTTGGTGTGTTAGCAATAGTTTTGAATTCTTGCGGACCTAAAGAAAATCCACCATTGGTGTATTTCCCAGATATGTATTTTCCAGTGGCTTATGATCCGCTAATGAAAGCAGCAGATCCTTATTCTAAGCATGAGAATGAAATTCCTGCTTTTGTTAAGAATAATGGTGCTACGGCTTTAACAACAGTAGAGGGAACTGTATCTCAGAATCCAGAAGGTTTAGCAGAAAGTACTCCTGGGGCTGCGATGACGGCAGATGAGTATAATGCAGGATATGATGCATCAAAAGCAATAGTAGAGTCTCCTCTAAATCCAGCAAATAAAGCTAAAGATTTAGCAAGAGGAAAGCATTTATATGAAATAACTTGTGCTGCTTGTCATGGTACAGCTGGAGATGGACAAGGATCAATAGTTCAATCTGGAGCTTATTTGGGAGTGCCTAAGTATTCTGATAGACAAATTACAGTAGGATCTGTTCACTATGTATTAACTTATGGTAGAAATGCTATGGGGTCTTATGCAGGGCAGCTAAAGCCAGGTGATAGATGGAGAGTTTCTATGTATGTAATGGATGCGTTTAAAGGAGCAGCATTGCCTGCACCTGTAACAGCATCTGCAGATCAAACAAAAAACAATACTAAATAATAAAACTAAAGAAAATGTATAGTTTTTCACCAAAATTAAGATTATATTCTATCGTATTCATCATTTTGGGATTGGTGCTTTTCGGTGCAGGGTATTTTATGAATCATGGAATAGATGATGCTAAAATAGAGCATATGATGGAAGCAGTACATGCTTCAGGACACCATAATCCTACTCATTCTAGTGAACTTGTAGGTCCTCAGGATCATGCGGCTCATTTGGAACACGCAAAAATGCAAGTGCACAATCAGCCTTTAGCAGCTATTCACTCTGTGGCGGTTTTCTTCTTCGGACTTAGTTGCTGTGTAATGTTTTTCTACTCAGTTCAGCATGCGGCTCATGCAGGGTGGTCTATTATCATTACTAGAGTAATGGAGGCTATTGGAGCTTACATTCCTTACGGTGGAGCGATTCTTATCATTATAATGATTTTAAATGTAACTCATAATGGGCATCTTTTCCATTGGATGGATCCTGAACTTACTGATCCAAACAGCCCTCATTTCGATGTTATTTTATACGAAAAGAAGAAGTTTTTAAATATTCCTTTCTATGTTGTAAGAAATATTGCATATGTACTTGGAGCTTCTTTCTTCGCTTGGAAACTTAGATCTATGTCTAAGAAAGTAGATGAAACTAAATCTTTGAGAGATTACCAAATGCTTTATAGATGGAGTGTGGGGTATATTGCTTTCTTTGGATTTGCTTCTGCACTATGGGCATGGGATTGGTTGATGTCTATAGACCCTCACTGGTACTCTACTATGTATATTTGGTATTCTATGGTGAGTTGTTTAGCAAGTGCTATAGCTGCTATTATCCTTGTGAGTGTTTATCTTAAGAAAAATGGTTTCTTACCTCAGTTTAATGATAATCATTTGCATGATTTAGGTAAGTATCTTTTCGCTACGAGTATGCTATGGACTTATACTTGGTTTGCACAGTTTATGCTTTATTGGTATGCAAACGTACCTGAAGAAGTAAACTATTTCTTTGGAAGATTTGAGTACTATGCACCAACTTTCTTACCAATGTTAATCCTTAACTTCTTAATACCTCTATTAGTAATGGTAAGTAGTAGTATTAAGAGAAACTATAAGGTGGTAACTACTATGGCAGTGATTGTAATTATTGGGCACATTGTAGATTACTTCAATATGGTAATGCCAGGAACTGTAGGTCCTCACTGGAATAACTTTACAGTTCTATTGCTAGTTTTAGGTTCTGTTTTGTTTGTAGTAGGTTTATTCGTATTCGTAACTATGACACAACTTTCTAAAATGAAGCTTATTCCTAAAGGAAACCCATACCTACATGAATCTGAAATTTATGAATATCCTTTCTAATTAGGAAAAGACTATAAAATAAAATTAAAATCCCGATGTATTTGTCGGGATTTTATTATTTTTGTGAAGATATAAATATTAAATAATGAATAGATTAAAACTACTACCAATACTTTTCTTGCTCTTCTTTATAGGTTGTAAAAAAGATCAGGTAGATGGTAGTAATATAAGAGCATTTCAATCGAGTATCAATGATATGTCTTCGTCTTTAACTACGCTTGAGCAAGTCAAGTTTAATGAAGCTCTTTACATTCTCAAAACATTTGGAGTAGAAGCAGATGGAGATATACAAGAGTTGAATGCGTTGTCAAAATTACTTGATGGTAAAAAGGTACCTGAAATTTTAGCTATGGCTAATGAAGTAGCAGCCAAAAATGAACTAGAATGGTCTAGTACTTCTCCACCATCTTTAGGAAAGATGAATATCTTCCAAAGTCAAGAGCCTACTATGATAGACCCTAATGATGTTAAGGCTTCGTCTATTAGCTTACAGATAAACCCTGTTTCTGTTGATAGTGTATTAGGTGCTAGAGCTTTACAAGTTGTTCCGAGATTGATAGATACAAGGGGGAATTTAGTAGACTTTTCTAATGCAGGATTAGAGACAACATTGGAGGTTTACAGTAATGATTTAAAGCTGTTAATATCTAAAAGACTGATGACGGATAATAATTTTAAAGGATTTTATGTAAATCTAGCGTCTATCCCTCAAGAAAAAGTAACAGACGGAGTAATCGATATTAAGGTAACTGTAAGAACGGCACAGAAGTTTTTACAAATGACAAGACGAGGAATGTCTGTAAATACCAAAGCATTAAAGCAACCTATTACTGTTGATGAAGCTGTACCTACCGAAAGTGGAGATGGAGAAATAAAAGAACAAGATGCGGGAACAGTTCAACCAAAAGAAAATACTCCAAAAGTTAAAACAGACCCTAAGTCTACAGTTAGCAAGTTTTTAAACAACATAGGGAGTAATAATTTAAAGGCTGCTTATGAGATTTCTTCAAATCCAAAGTGGGGTTCTTACGACCAGTTTTCTAATCCAACATCTGGTTTTGGCTCTGTGAAAAACATTTCTGTAAAAAACATTTCAACTCAGTCTAGTTCTGATAATTCTGCAACAGTAAATGCAAGTTATAATGTAACGGATAATAATGGCAACACTTCTGCATTAGATGTTACCTATACGCTTAAATCAGACGGAAATAGTTGGAAAATTACAAACTATAAAATTAATTCTACACAAAAACAATAGTGCTAATGGCAACTCAAGAACTCATTAAAAAATTAGAAAAAACCATTGATAATATCCCAAACTTCCCTAAAGAAGGGATACAGTTTAAGGATATCACACCTATTTTCCTTAATCCAGAACTTTACGAAGAGGTCATAGATGATTTGGTGGCGTTTAGTAAAGGTAAGGTAGATGTAGTCTGTGGTATAGAAAGCAGAGGCTTCCTTTTTGGAATAGCTGTGGCGGTAAAGTTAGGAGTTCCTTTTGTGTTAATTCGTAAGAAAGGTAAACTTCCGCCTCCGTTTATTTCTCAAAAATACGATTTGGAGTACGGCTCATCAGAGATAGAAATGAAAGAGGGGCAATTAAAAGCTGGTGATAGAGTTCTAATTCACGATGACCTTTTAGCAACAGGCGGAACTACTGAAGCTGCAGCAAAACTAGTGGAGAAACAAGGAGCAAAAGCAGCACAGTTTAGTTTCTTAATTGGGCTTAAGGCTCTTGGAGGAGAGGCGAAATTAAAGAAATTCAATTCAGAAATTTATCAGTTATTAGAATACTAAAGCACGGATTAAGTTTTGTGTATCAGAAAAGAAAAAACTAAATTTGCGGACTAAATAATAATCAAAATGTCAGGAAAATACAATAAATTAAGTGAAGAGCAGATAAAAGAAGGAAAAGAAACTGTAGAGATATTTCAGGAGCTAGATCAAACTGCACTAAAATCTGAAAAATTTTTAGAGAAGTATTCTAAATACTTGGTTGGTGTATTTGCATTGGTGTTAGTATCTATATTGGGATATTTTGCTTATCAACAATTTATAGTAGCTCCTAAAAATGAGGAGGCTACAAAAGGATATTTAGCAGCACAGAAAAACCTATCGGAGGGGAATAACGAGCTTGCATTAGGAGGTAAATCTGCGGCTAACCCAGGTTTTCTAGGAACATACCAAGAGTTTTCAGGTACTAAGGCAGGAAAACTTTCAGCATATAATGCAGGTCTTCTTAAATTTAAAGAAGGGAAATATCAAGAAGCTTACGATTTGTTAGATGCATTCAAGTCAGATAATAAAATATTGATGGCACTAAAATACGGTGCTATGGGTGATTGTCTGTCTAGCCTTAATAAAGCTGATGATGCTATGGCACAGTATGATAAAGCATCATCTACATCTGATGACCCATTCACATCTTATTACTTCACAAGAAAAGCAGGTTTGGTAGCAATTTCTCTAAAGAAAAATGCTGATGCTAAAAAATATTTTGAAGCTATTGATGAGAAATATCAAGACTATGATGGTGGTGCTTCAGATGCTTATATAGAAATGGTAAAATATTACTAAATTTACATCATAACTCTAAAATAAAAAATATGGCAACTATTAATCTTTCTGATTATAAGCCACTCGATATTAAAAATGCCGATGAGTTCAACATCGGCATTGTTGTCTCTGAGTGGAACGATTTTGTAACTTTCAATCTTCGAGATGCAGCTATAGAAACACTACTCAAAGAAGGTGTGAAGAAAGACAAAATAAAAATTTACTATGTACCAGGTGCTTTTGAACTTAGCTATGCTGCTATGAGACTTTGTGCTAAGCAACGCTACTTTGATGCTGTTATAACCATAGGGTGCGTTATCAGAGGAGAAACCCCCCATTTTGATTATGTTTGCCAAGGTGTTACACAAGGCATTACAGCATGTAATACACAAACAGACACCCCAACAATATTCTGTGTGCTTACAGATGATACCAAAGAACAATCTATAGCACGAAGTGGAGGGAGTTTGGGTAACAAAGGTGTAGAGGCTGCTGTTACAGCTCTAAAAATGGTAGATTTTAAGAAAAATATTTAATCTAGATTAGTACTAAAATGAGATGGACTAATAATAGAGGGGATAATGTAGAAGACCGAAGAGGAAGAGGAGGGATGGTTGTAGGCGGTGGTCTAGGCATAGGAACCTTAATCATAGCTGCTATTGTGTTTTTTCTAGGTGGCGACCCTTCTTCAATTATAGGAAGCGGTGGTCTGGGAAGTACTCAACAAACAGAGCAGAGAGAGTTAACCCAAGAGGAATTACACGTAAGAGAGTTTATTGAGATGTTAATTTTTGAAAATGATACTACTTGGCAGAAAATTTTTTCGGAAAATGGTATGCAATATCGGAAGCCTAAAGTTGTGCTTTTTGAAAGCGTAACACAATCAGGGTGCGGGACAGCACAGTCTGAAATGGGACCTTTCTACTGTCCAGCTGATGAAACTATCTATATGGATATGAGTTTTTTCTCAGAGCTTCAGAGTAGATTTGGTGCTAAGGTTACCGAATTTTCTGTAGCCTATGTTTTGGCACATGAGGTAGGGCATCATGTACAGACCATTTTAGGAACTACTGAAAAAGTAAATTCACTTAGAGCTAGTGGAAAGTATTCGGAAGCAGAGATGAATAGAGTATCTGTGGCTACAGAGCTTCAAGCTGATTTCTATGCAGGGCTTTGGGCAAAAAAAACAGATGAAAGAGAAGGTATTTTAACGCCAGGAGATATAGAAAGTGCAATTAGTGCTGCTGAAGCTGTGGGTGACGATAATATTCAAAAAAGAGGACAGGGGTATGTTAATCAGGAAAGCTTTACTCATGGTAGTTCTGCTCAAAGGAAAGAATGGTTTATGAAGGGGTATGAGACTGGCGATATTCGTCAAGGAAATACCTTTGGTGTTTTGCTAAAGTAATTTTATGAAAACATTAACTAAATTTTAGTATTGTTTGGGTAAAGTGGGTCTGGTTTTTGATACTATACCAAGCAAATAATATTAAAATGAAAAAAATACTTATCGCAATGTCATTCGTACTAGGATTGAGTACAGCTTACTCTCAACAAGTACAAGGTTCAGTAACATCTAAAGCTCAAGAAAAAGTTATAAAAAAGGAGCAAAAGATGCAAAGCCAGAAAAAAGATTTCAAAAAGGAATATTCTGAGTCTGCTGAAAAAGGTAAAGAAGGAAAGGAGGCTTTTGAAAAAGGAGAATATAAAGGGAAGTTAAAAGCAGATGGCACGCCAGATAGACGCTACAAGGAAAACCGTAAACTTAAAAAAGACGGCACACCAGATAAGCGTTTTAAAAATAGAAAAAATGACAAAGAATAGGTAGTTATATCTTTAAACTAGTAAAGTTCGGTTGTGAAACAACCGAACTTTTTTGTGTGCATATATTTCATTCCTATATTTTAAGACGTATCTTTGAGGTGTTATAATTAAATGCTGGAAAATGAAAAGAGATTTATATATTGATTTTGCAAAAGGCTTAGCAACTTTATCCATTATCTTTATCCATACCACTTTTTGGAGCGGTCAGTATTATATTCCTACGGAACTTAGAGTATTGTCATTGTTATTTGATGTTCCTATTTTCTTTGCACTTAGTGGTCTTACCTCTGGCGGAAATGTAGAAAAAACACTTTATAGATTATTGAAACTCCAGATAACCTATATGATTTTTGTAACACTATTGTTTTTTGTAGATTATTTCTTTAAAGTTTTTGGGCTTTACTTTTTTGGTTTAGAGAGTTTGAAAAGTTTTTATGCTACTTTTGGAAGCAAGTTTGTACCACAATCCATAGCTTATTTTCCTCAATGGGAGAATTTAGGGAATTGGTATTTACATCAATATTCTACTTGTGATACTTTTCCAGTGGTGATGGGTAGTTTTTGGTATCTTAAAGTCTATTATATTTTAACGGTATTTGGGGTACTAATACTCAGGTTTTTCCAGCAACATATCAATTGGTTTATAGCCTTATGTTTTGGTTTAACTTTATTGTTTAATATTTTCCCACATTATTATCCAACGGGTCAGGTGGGATATGTTTCTTTTTATCTTGGTGTATTTTTGGTGGCTCATAAAATGAAAGGTAAGAGGATAAAGAATAATTATATTCCGCTGTTGTATGGAGCTTTGTCTCTGTTTTTAGTATGGATGTTTTGGTTCTATGGAACGGATATTTTTTATAAAATAAATAAACAAAAATTTCCTCCAAGAATACCGTATATTGTATGGTCGTTCCTTTCTTTGATAACAGTATTTGTACTTTATAACAGGCTTAAAATCACTAAGGATAATTTTATAAACTATATTGGTAAGAATGCCATTTTTTATTATTTTGCACAAGGTATTAGTTCATCGTTGGTTTATTTTATGGTAGTTCCTTTGCAGGATAATATCCATTGGGGTGTTTTAATTTTAATGGTTTATTTGGTTAATGTGGTTTCGGCTATATTTATTGCAGAGCTGCTTAAAAAGATAGATGCTTTAGGTTGGAATACTTTAACTTGGTTGAGAAGAAAGACGGCAAGTGCTGGTTAGATAAAATTTACTTTTGTAGAAATCTAATAAAGAGTATTTTTGCAAAAAAATAATCTTGATAAGAATTGTAGAAAATAAAGATTGGATTATATACTCTCTTTTAGGAGTTGGGTTTTTGTATGTAGTGATGTTTCGTGTTCTTTTAAGGGATATAAGTTTAATTAAATTTTTTACTCTTAAAGAAGAATTTGCTAATAATACCATTCAGTCTTGGGTTGTAACTAGTGTGGGGTTTATTATTTTAGCGGCTGTAGCGTTATCTAATATTCTTCCTATAAACCCACGCTTATTTGCTGAATATCTTAATGTTTTTGGGTATACTCCTAATAAGGTAGGCAGTATTATTTTAGCATTAGTTTTTCTGTTTTTTTTTAGAACCGTATCTACCTATTTCTTTCTAGCAAGTATAGGCGAAGTGGAGAGATGGAAGAGTTTTTATTTTTTAGCTACAAAATTCTTTTTAGGGTATAGTTTAGCTCTAATAGTATTGGTACTCGCTCAGAATTATTTTCCCATAGAAACAGAATGGATGATATATATGTATGCCGTCTTTTTCTGTATGTCTTTTATTTTTAAAAACTTGGTCTATTTGTTTCATCATAAGACCATCTTGCCAGATGAATGGTATTATAAAATTTTGTATATTTGCACGCTCCAAATTTTACCTTTTTTGGTAGTTGGGAAATTTTTATTCTTTTAATCAATTTTTCAGGATTTTAAAAATGTCAAAAATTAAATCTATTCTAATATCTCAGCCTCAACCTGCGGAATCATCTCCTTATTTAGAACTTGCGAAAAAGGAAAAAATAGAAATAGATTTTCGTCCATTTATTTATGTTCAGGGGGCGGATGCTAAGGATTTGAGAACACAAAAAATAGACCTTTCTAAGTATACAGGAATTATTTTTACTAGTAGAAACGCAATAGATCACTACTTTCGTTTAGCTGAGGAGATGCGTTTTTCGGTGCCAGATTCTATGCGATACATTTGCCAGTCAGAGGCTATCGCCAATTATTTGCAAAAGCACATTGTTTACAGAAAAAGAAAAATTAGTTTTGGTGAAAAATTACCCACTGATATAATCCCTTTGCTTAAGAAATATCCATCAGAGAAGTATCTTTTACCCTCTTCTGATATTCTTAATGATGGGATAACCAAAGTTTTAGACGAGTCTGGAGTAGATTGGACTAGGGCTATTATGTATCGTACCGTTAATAGCGATTTGTCTGATATAAATATCAATGGCTATGATGTTCTAGTGTTTTTTAGCCCACAAGGGATAAAGTCTTTGGTAGAAAACTTTAAAGATTATAAAAAATCTAAATTTAAAGTAGCTGTTTTTGGTAATTCTACTAAAGCAGAAGCGGAAAAAGCTGGGCTAACAGTAGATATTGTGGCGCCTACCAAAGAAAATCCGTCTATGACAATGGCATTAGAAAACTTCATCAAAAAAGCCAATAAGTAGAAAGTAAAATAACATATTAACCCATTATAAAAGGTCATCATCTTTCAATATAACGAAATGAAGATGACCTTTTTAGTAAAAATAAAAAAAGATGCAACCACCTAAAGCAATACAAAAACCACAGAAGTTGGTTATTCATAATGATGAAAGGATAGACCCTTACCTTTGGTTAAACCAAAGAGACGCTCCAGAGGTTTTAGAATATCTTGAGCAAGAAAATGCTTATACAGAATTTATATTAAAGGACACTGAAGATTTTCAAAAAGAGCTTTTTGAGGAAATGAAAGCGAGGTATAAAGAAGATGATGCCTCGTTGCCGTATTTTTTTAATGAGTATTGGTATATTGTGAAATTTGAAAAAGGGAAAGATTATCCACTCTTTTTCAGAAAGTACCAAACTCTAGAAGAGGAGGAAGAACTTTTGCTAGATGCTAATCAACTAGCGGAAGGTAAGAAGTTTTTAGATGTGGGAAGTATGGCGGTGAGTCCTAATAACAAATTAGCCACTTATTCTACAGACGAAACAGGAAGGCGTATTTATAGTATTTTCATTAAAAATTTAGAAACAGGGGGTGTCTCCAACGAAGTTATAGAAAACACCACAGGTAAAGTTGTTTGGGCTAATGATAACGAGCATTTTTTCTATATCAGAAAAGATAAAAGTCTCAGGGCATATCAGATTTTTAGACATAAACTAGGAACTTCTCCTAGCGAAGATGTCTTGGTTTTCCACGAAAAAGATACTTCATTTGATGTCAATTTATTTAAAACTAAATCTTTAGAATATATATTTATTGCGAGTTCTAGTACGGTTTCAGATGAGCATCGTTTTATTCCAGCTGATGATGTGTCTGCACCATGGCAAATTGTTCAAACTAGAGAAGAAGGCTTAGAGTATGCGGTAGAGCATTATCAAAATCATTTTTATATCATTACTAATGAGGGAGGAGCAACTAATTTTAAATTAGTGAAAACACCAGTGGCTACACCACAGAAAGAAAACTGGCAAACAATAATTCCTCACAGGGAAGATACTTTATTAGAAGGCTTTGAAATTTTTAAAGATTACCTCGTGGTGGAAGAGCGTAGAGAAGGTTTGCTTCAAATTAGTATCAGGCATTGGGAAACGAATGAACAATACTATCTTCCGTTTCAAGAGGAAACCTATACAGCATATATTGGATTGAATTTGGACTTTAATTCTACAAAATTAAGATATGGATATTCATCTCTTGTTCAGCCATCTGCCACTTTTGAATTCGATATGAATAGTCAAACCCAGATACTTCTTAAAGAACAAGAAGTTTTGGGAGGTAAATTTTCAAAAGAAAATTATACTTCGGAGAGGTTATGGGCGTCTTCAAGAGATGGTGTTACACAAATACCTATATCTTTAGTTTACAGAAAAGATACGGTGCTTTCTCAGGATACACCATTATTACTTTATGGTTACGGAAGTTATGGTCATACCATAGATGCTTCATTTTCTAGAGGGAGATTGTCATTACTAGATAGAGGTTTTGTTTTTGCTATTGCACATATTAGAGGAGGAGAATATTTAGGTAGAGAATGGTACGAAAAAGGAAAGTTACTTCACAAAAAAAATACCTTTTATGATTTTATAGACTGTGCCAAATTTCTAATTGAGAAAAACTACACTTCTTCAAAACATCTTTACGCTATAGGAGGTAGTGCAGGAGGACTATTAGTAGGGGCTGTTATTAACGAAGAACCTAGCCTTTTTAATGGAGCGGTTGCGCAAGTTCCGTTTGTAGACGTGGTTACCACGATGCTAGACGAAGAAATTCCTTTAACAACAGGTGAGTTTGACGAATGGGGAAATCCTAAAGAAGAGCAATATTACCATTATATGAAGTCTTACTCTCCATATGATAATATTAAGGAGCAAAGTTATCCTCACTTACTAGTAACTACAGGATACCACGATAGTCAAGTGCAGTATTGGGAACCAGCAAAATGGGTAGCAAAGCTACGAGATATGAAAAAAGATCAAAATTTTTTGGTTTTTAAAACTGATTTTTCTTCAGGACACGGAGGGGCTAGTGGTCGATTTGAATCACTAAAGGAAGATGCTTTAGAGTATGCTTTTTTAATGAAGTTAGAAAAACTGAGTAAATAAATATAGATAAATAATAAAAAACCTTCGGAATATGCTATCTGAAGGTTATTAGTGTGTATAATATCATTTTGTTGTACTAAACTTACTGAAAACTTTGGTTTAGAATGTGTGTTTAATATAGCATTTTTCGTGCCAAAAAAAACAGATGATGAGTAAAATTTAATGAAAGTGCTGGTTTTGAGAATTAATTTAGAAAAATATTTGGCTATGTCAAAAAAACTTCTTTATTTTGCACTCTCAAATATTTAGTAGTAAAAAAGAACATCGAGATATGTCAAGAATTTGCCAAATAACAGGAAAGCGTGCAATGGTAGGAAACCATGTTTCTCACGCTAATAACAAAACGAAGCGTCGTTTTGAGATTAACTTATTAGAGAAGAAGTTTTACCTTCCTGAGCAAGAGAAACATATTACACTTAAAGTTTCTGCTCACGGATTGAGAGTAATTAACAAGATTGGAATTGAGGAGGCTGTAGAAAGAGCAACTCGTAACGGATTTATCAAATAATTAAGAAATCATGGCAAAAAAAGGGAATAGAGTCCAAGTGATTTTGGAATGTACAGAGCATAAAGAAAGTGGTGTTGCTGGAATGAGCAGATACATCACGACTAAGAATAAGAAGAATACAACGGAAAGATTAGAGCTTAAAAAGTATAATCCTGTTCTTAAAAAGTATACACTTCATAAAGAAATCAAGTAATCATCTTTAAAGATATTTTACAATGGCAAAAAAAGTAGTAGCAACCCTACAAACATCTTCTAAGAAGATGACAAAAGTAGTGAAAATGGTAAAGTCTCCTAAAACTGGGGCTTATGTTTTCGAAGAGAAAGTAATGAATGCAGATGATGTAGATGCTTATTTAAAAAAATAAGTATTACTCGTTCTAGTATAAGAAATATAAAAGCTATCCAAATAATTTATTTGGGTAGTTTTTTTATATATTTGTTTCTGTTAATCGTACACAAAAATATATGAGTTGGTTTAAAAAAATATTCAAAAAAGAAGAGAAGGAAACTTTAGATAGAGGGTTAGAAAAGTCAAGTCAAGGCTTTTTTGAAAAAATATCCAAAGCAGTCATAGGGAAAAGTAAGGTAGATGATGAAGTTTTAGATGATTTGGAAGAGGTTCTTATTGCATCAGATGTAGGGGCTCAGACAACTATCAAGATTATCGAACGAATTGAAGATAGAGTTGCTAGGGATAAGTATGTTGGTGTAGATGAACTACATAAGCTTCTTAAAGAAGAAATTACAGCATTGCTTTTAGAAAATCCTCATGCTGATACGGGGAATATAGATGAGGCTAAAAAACCTTACGTAATAATGGTGGTGGGAGTCAATGGAGTAGGTAAAACAACTACGATAGGTAAATTAGCACATCAGTTTAAAACACAGGGTAAAAAAGTGGTGCTAGGAGCAGCAGATACTTTTAGAGCGGCGGCGGTGGACCAGCTGGTGATATGGAGTGAGCGAGTAGGTGTACCTATTGTAAAGCAAAATATGGGTTCTGACCCTGCTTCTGTTGCCTTTGATACAGTGCAATCTGCAGTAGCTCAAAATGCAGATGTAGTACTTATAGATACAGCTGGGAGGCTTCATAATAAAGTAAATCTAATGAATGAATTGTCTAAGATAAAAAGAGTAATGCAGAAAGTAATTCCTGATGCTCCACATGAGGTTTTATTGGTATTAGACGGTTCTACAGGGCAAAATGCATTTGAACAAGCTAAGCAATTTACTGCTGCAACAGAAGTTAATGCTCTTGCGGTTACAAAATTAGATGGTACAGCAAAAGGAGGTGTGGTTATTGGTATTTCTGATCAATTTCAAGTTCCTGTAAAATATATAGGGGTAGGAGAGAAGATGGAAGACTTGCAGTTATTTAATGGCACGGAGTTTGTTGACTCTCTCTTCAAGAAAAAGAGTTGATACTCAGAAAATAAATACTAAATCTTAAAACTATTAAATTATGGGAATTTTATCTTGGCTATTATTTGGTCTTATTGCAGGTGCTATTGCTAAAGCTATTCATCCTGGGAAGGATCCTGGAGGATGGTTAGTAACTATTGTTATAGGTATTTTGGGAAGTATGGTAGGAGGCTGGTTGGGCTCTATGTTGTTTAACATAGATGTTACAGGCTTTAATCTCAAAAGTTTCTTTGTAGCGGTAGGAGGAGCGTTAATTTTACTGGTACTTTATTCAAAAGTAATCGCAAAAAAGTAGAAACATTAATTTGAATACGGTTATATACTGGCATTTCTGATTAATTTAATTATAGAGAGGTTGTTCTAAAATAGAGAACTACCTCTTTTTTTTATATCAAAAAAAGAAATTCTTTCAAGTAATTAAATAAGATAATAAATAGTCATTTGTTAAAAAGTTTATACTTTTGCAAAAAATAAAAAACACATGCCCAAAAACTTAGTCATCGTAGAGTCTCCTGCAAAGGCGAAAACTATCCAAAAATATTTAGGTAAAGATTTTGAAGTATTGTCTAGTTTTGGACACATTAGGGATTTGCCTAAAAAAGGGATGGGGATTAATCTTAATACCTTTACTCCAGAATATGAGGTGTCTACGGACAAAAAGGAGTTGGTGTCGGATTTAAAAGCAGCAGCGAAGAAAGCGGATATGGTATGGCTAGCATCTGATGAGGACCGAGAGGGAGAAGCTATTGCTTGGCATCTGGCTCAAGAGCTTAAGTTAAAGGATGAAAAAATAAAAAGAATTGTGTTCCACGAAATTACTAAAAATGCAATTCTAAAAGCTATAGAAAATCCTAGAAATATAGATAAAAACTTAGTGAACGCTCAACAGGCTAGGCGTGTTTTGGATAGGATAGTAGGTTTTGAAATGTCTCCCGTCCTTTGGAAGAAAGTAAAAACAGGACTTTCTGCGGGCAGAGTTCAGTCGGTTGCAGTTAGGCTTATCGTAGAAAAAGAAAAGGAAATACAAGACTTTGTTCCTAACTCCTATTATAAAACAGAAGGGAAGTTTTTAAACGCTGATAATCAAGAAATATCAGCTCAGTTGAAAAAGAGCTTTTTTGAAGAGTCAGAGGCGAAAGAATTTTTAACCTTAGCGAAAAATACAGCGTTTAAAGTTCTTAATATAGAAAAAAAGCCAGGTAAAAGAACAGCTTCTGCTCCTTTTACGACTTCAACTTTACAACAAGAAGCGAGTAATCGCCTAGGTTATGGAATTACCACTACGATGAGGGTGGCTCAGCGATTATACGAGGAAGGGTATATTACTTATATGAGAACCGATTCGGTTAATTTATCTCAAGAAGCGATAGAGGGAGCCAAAGAACAAATTATCAAAGAATTTGGGCAGGAATACTCTGAACCGAGAAACTATACTACTAAATCATCTTCTGCACAGGAAGCTCACGAGGCTATTCGTCCTACGGATTTCAAACTAAAAACAGTTGCGGGAGATACTCAACTTAATAGGCTTTATCAGCTCATCTATAAGAGAACGCTGGCTAGCCAAATGGCAAATGCTCAAATAGAAAAAACCGTTGTTGAGATAGGTAATCCAAAGTTGCCGTATAATTTTGAAGCTCAGGGGGAGGTTATTGTATTCGATGGTTTTTTAAAGGTTTATGGTATATTAAAATCGGAGGAAGAAGATGCAGAAGATACCGAAAAAACTTTACCAAAGGTAAGTGTTGGGGAGAGTTTAACTTATCAAAATATCATTTCCGTTCAGAAGTTCACTCGCCCACCTGCACGATATACAGAGGCAGGGCTTGTGAAGAAACTTGAAGAATTGGGTATTGGTAGACCTTCTACTTACGCTCCAACCATACAAACCATACAAAATAGAGAGTATGTAGATAAAAAAGAGATTGCTCCGCAGGAAAGGGAAGTTATTAAACTTAACCTCACTTCAAATAAGATAGATAGAAAGGTTTTAACCGAAAATTACGGTGGAGATAAAAATAAATTTGTACCTACGGATATAGGTATTGTAGTTAATGATTTCTTAACCAAAAATTTTGCAGAAGTTTTAGACTACGGTTTTACAGCTAAGGTGGAACAAGATTTTGATGACATTGCGAACGGTGATGAAAAATGGAAGGAGGTGCTTTCAGGGTTTTATGAAAAATTCCATGATAAAATAGAAGATGTAGAGGAAAATGCAGATAGAGCGAATGGAGAGAGAATTTTAGGGGAAGACCCTAAAACGGGAAAGACGGTTTTAGTGAGAATTGGTAGATATGGAGCTATGGCTCAGCTAGGAGATAGTGATGATGATAATCCCATTTACTCTTCGTTATTGTCCCACCAGAATATCAATACCATCACATTAGAAGAAGCCTTAGACTTGTTTAAAGTCCCTTTTGATTTAGAAAAAGTAGACGGCAAGACTGTTTCGGTGGGGGTAGGTCGTTTTGGACCTTATGTGAAGTGGGGCGAAACTTACATTAGTATTCCCAAAGAGGAAGACCCCTTAACTGTAAATCAAAAAAGAGCTGAAGAGCTGATTAGAGAAAAACAAAAAGCAGATGCTCCTATAACAACATTTAAAGGAGAGCCAGTAACTAAAGGGACAGGGCATTTTGGACCTTTCTTGAAGTATAAAAATATTTTCGTAAATGTGCCTAAGAAGTATGATTTTGAAAATCTTAGTCAAGATGATATTGTGGAACTCATAGAAGCTAAGTTAGAGAAAGAAGCTAACCGTTACATTAAACAATGGGAAAAAGAAGGTATTTCTATAGAGAATGGAAGGTGGGGACCGTTTATCAAATTTAATAAAACTAATTTCAGGATTCCTAAAAATGGAGATGAGAAATACACTGCTGAAGAATTGAAAGAAGTACCTTTGGAAGAGATTAAAAAATGGATTGTAGCACAGGATAAAAATGCTTTTGCAGAGAAAAAAACAACTAAAAAGAAAACCGTAACTAAGAAAAAATAGTACAAATATTCATGACTATTGAAGAGATTGTAAAGCCTTTTCCTTTAGGAGATTATAAACCATGGCAACTGGGTAGTTTGGTATGTAATGAGATAAAAGAAGGTGGAGTAGTGCTATTATTTTGCTCCGATGATAGAGGAGCAGGAGGATCTGCGGTGGCGAAAGATTTTAGTGCAATAAGAAAATGCTTATATCAACTTTCTAAGAGTGATTTTGGTTTTCCCATTTGTGATTTAGGAGATTTAATATCAGGAAAATCATTGGAAGATACTCAGTATATTGTTGCTGAAATTGTTTCTAAATGTATCGCTGAAGGTGCATTACCTATAGTTATTGGTGGTAGCAATGATTTGGCTCTTTCGTTATACACTGCGGTAAAAAATCATAAAGAGAAAATTTCTTATACACAAATTAACTCGTTTATACATTTAGAAGATGTGAAAGAAAGTATCAACGAGCGAAATTTTGTATCAAAAATATTGAGCAAACTTTCACTGAAGAATTATTATCATTTAGGCTATCAAAAACATTTGAACGAACCTCATTCGGTTTCTGTACTTAAAGAGATAGATTTTGAAGTGTTAAGGCTCGCTGATATGATGAACAGTACAGACCTAGCAGAACCTTTCTTAAGAAGGGCAGAAGTGGTAAGTCTTAGTGCTGATGCGGTGGAGAGTTTTAGTGGAGAGTTTTCTTTTCACGCTCAAGTTAACGGGTTGAATAAGAGAGAAATTTGTGCCTATATGAAAGAAATAGGCTTAGGTGAAAACTTAATGGCTTTTGGTCTGTTTAATGTAAATATAGACGCTTCTTATTTGGTTTACAATCAACTTATTGCCCAAATGATTTGGTATTTTTTAGAAGGTTTGAGCATACAGAAAACTCACCCTAAAGAACGCCAGTACGAAAATTATTTAGTGGTAATCAATAATCAAGATTATACTTTTAAGAGAGATACCTTTAGTGGATTATGGTATTTCGGAAATACCGATGATATTTTAAAATGTTTGCCTTGTGCTGAGAAAGATTATTATAATGCTAAAAAGGGACTTTTGAACCCTAGGTTTTTAAAATAATATGAAGAAAGTTTCCGTTATTGTCCCTGTTTATAATGTTGAACGCTTTTTAAAAAAGTGTTTGGATTCATTGGTCAATCAAACATTAGAGGATATTGAAATTATCGTGGTAAATGACGGAAGTAAAGATAGCTCTCAGGCTATTATTACTGAGTATGAAGATAAGTATCCTAATAAAATAAAGGCGTTTCAAAAGGAAAATGGTGGATTAAGCGATGCTAGAAACTTTGGTTTAGAACAGGCGAACGGTGAGTATATAGGCTTTGTAGATAGCGATGATTTTGTGAGAGAAACAATGTTCGAAGAAATGTATCATCTTGCAACGAAGCATCAAGCAGAAATGGTAATATGTAATCTACAAAAAGTGAATGAAGCTGGAGAGGTCACTCAGTTACTCACACAAGTACCTAATATGCCTGAAAAAATAGTTTTAGAAGAACATTTTTCCGTTTTCTCTGATATGAGCTACTTTGCTTGTAATAAATTGTTTCATCGTAGTTTATTTCAGAATAAAAGATTTAAAAAAGGAGTTCATTTTGAGGATATACAACTTATTCCTCAATTATTGTTAGAGTGTAAAGTTGTTGCCCAAACTCAAACCTATCATTATCAATATTTAGAACGAACGGATTCTATCACTAAAACCCATACAGAGAAAGGTTTGGATATTTTAAAAGCGGTAGAAGATGTGGAAAATGCATTTGAAAACTCACTCTATAAGCATAAAAAAGAAGAGCTAAAAGGGTTTCAGATTTTAGAGGGTTTTTATACTTTTCTAGCCTATTTAGCATTTGTTAAAGATGATGAATTGTATAAGCAATTATCTCAAAAGTTAAATGCTTTTCTCTCTGAGCGAGCTATTTCTAAGAAAGAAATACTTGGTTATCGTAGATTTGGAAAGAATTATCTCGTATCTTTGTCAGTTAAAAAACAGATTTATTATCTGTTTTATTTGTTAGGGTTAGATAAAATTTTAAGAAGGCTAATTCACTAATTACCAACAATGAATATTGTTTTTTTACATCCTGTATTTACAGCGGTTACTCTAATTCTTATTGCTTTTAGTTTTTTAGAGGTGTATAACTATAAGAATTATAAAGCGGTATGGATTGTTGTATTTGGGATGATTGTATTCGTGGGCTTTAGAGATTGGATTGGAGCTGATTATGGTGCTTATGTACAGATGTATGAATATTTTGGACAGAGAACAGCATATTCAACCGTCTATAATAAGGCTTTTTTCTCAGGTAGTGAGAGGTTAGAGGTAGAGTGGCTTTATGTTTTGATAGGAAAATATGTTTATGACTTTGGTTTTCCTTTTTTTATTTTTACATTTGTAATTGCTTTATTTTCAATTGTTCCAAAATATTTCACATTTGAAAATGCAGTAGTTTATCCATCATTGAGCTTATTGCTTTATATGTTCCCTTCTTATTTTACAGCAGATGGAGGGCATATGCGACAAGCAATGTCTATGTCTATTCTTATTTTTTCTTTTTATTTCATTAAAAAACGAAATTTACCGTTGTTTTTATTGATGGTCTATTTGGCAATGGGGTTTCATAAATCCGCGGTTGTTTTTATTTTTGCTTATTGGATTGTTTTATTGCCTATAACTAAAACGAGAATTATTATAGCTTTAGTGATTAGTGCTATTTTATCACCGTTTCAGTTGTATCAGTATTTTTCATTACTTGACACATTAGCCCCTGCTGAAGTTTATGAAGGCTTTTCTGCATATGAGATGATAGAGAATACAGATACTGGAAAAATCAATTTTACAGATATGATGGTTATTTTCTATAGCTATTTTTTAATATTTTATAATAGAGAAGCGTGTGAAAAAATACCTTATTATGAATATATGAGAAATATAGCGTTGTTTGGAATGTGTTTGTACTTTATATTCAGAGGAAGTCCAATATTCTCTTCAAGATTAGCTATGATATATATGATTTTTATAGTAATGGTTCTTCCCAATATTATCGCAGCTGTAGAAGATGATAAACATAGAAAATATTTACACTTCATAGTAGTTTGTTTTGTGGTGTTTTATTATTTTGTTTATGCCAGCTTTCAATCAAGAGCAGGATATATAATGGATGTTTACAGAAATTATTTATGGTAACCAATTCAATATAATAGTTTATGATAATATTAGAAGAATTTTTACATAATTTAGGGCTACCTTTATTTTATCTTAAATTAGTGGGAGCTATGCTATTATCTATGATTTTGAGCTATAGAGCTATACCTACAATATTGAGGATTTCCAAAAGAAAAAATTTAATGGATGAACCAGGGATAAGAAGTTCACATGTAAGGAAAGTTCCTAATCTGGGAGGAATAGCTATATTTTATGCGATTGGTATTACGGCACCTATATTTGCTTATGAGTTGTTTGATATGTATAAGTTTTTGTTCCCTACGCTTATCATATTACTCTATGTAGGTGTTATGGATGATATTGTAGTAATGAGAGCTTATAAAAAACTATTAGCTCAAATAGTGGTTGCTACACTTATAGTTATAGGTTCGGATGTTAGGATAAGAAGTTTGTTTGGATTATTTAATATCTATGAACTACCTTATTGGGTTAGTATCATTTTTTCCATTGTTACTATCATTATTATGATAAACTCATTTAACTTGATAGATGGAATAGATGGTCTGGCGGGGTTTTACTCTATCTTTTGTAGTATAATATTTGGTGTTAGTTATTATAGATTGGGAGAATATAACTATCCGATGATTATTCTGTGTAGTATCATAACAGGTTCTTTAATAGGTTTTTTATATTATAATTTATCGGATAGGAGTAAGAAAATATTTATGGGTGATACGGGGTCTATGATCATGGGATTTTTATTGGCCTTCACAGCAATATATTTTATTGATATATTTATGTATAAAGGAGAGTTGAATGCTCCTAGATACCATCTTGATGCAACACCAGTTATAGCATTCTCTATCCTTATACTGCCTATGGTAGATACGCTTAATGTAATAATAATAAGGCTAATGAACAAAAAATCGCCTATGGAAGCAGATAAAAATCATATACATCATAAGTTTTAGATCTAGGGCTTTCACATAAAAGAGCTACATTCTATATCATATGTTATTATCTGTTTGTAGTTTCTGTAACATATTTTTTGAGGCACACTAATATTAATTTACTCTTGTTTATAGTATTAGCATTAGGCTTTCTAGGAGCTTATATACCTAGGATTATTATTAAAATGAAAAATTAAAACCGTATTTTTGTAAAAAATAACAGATGAATAAAATGAAAGTATATTTATTGTTGTCGTTAGTTACTGTTTTTACAACCTCGTGTTTAACCACAAAGGAAGTAAGATATCAGCAGCCAAATGAACATTTAGTTCTTAATGAAGAGGGCTTAATTCCATATAGTAATGAAGTTTATCGAGTGACCAAAGCAGATATTCTCAATCTCAATATAGTAACTACCCCTAAGGGAGATGCGGCTCAGTTTTATTCTAGTTTCAATACTTCTGGTGGGGAAAATGGAAGCCTAGGAAATGGGGGAAATGCAGGTGGTGCTGTAGGAGGAGGTATTGCTGGTGGAGGAAATATTGGAGGTGCAGGAGGAAGAATAGGAGGGAATAGAAACTTTTATTTTAATGGATTAAAGGTGAACTCTAGAGGTAATATAGATATAATGGGGATAGGGGAAATAAAGGCAGTGGGTAGAACTATTGAGGATATAGAAGCGGAAATACAATCTCGGGTTAATGAAAACTTTATTGAAGGGAAAACCCAAGTAAGACTTAACACAGATGGAATCACTTTTTACCTGTTAAGTGATATAGAAGAGATGGGTAATCTTACAGGAGAAAAGAGGTCTTATACTAATATGTTGAGCATTACAGAAGCTTTGGCTCAAAATGGGGGGCTTAATAGAACAGTGGATAGAAGACATGTGGTTTTGCAAAGAAAATATCCAGAGGGTATTAAACGAGTTGCATTGGATTTAACAAGAGATGATATCATGAACTCACCATATTATTGGGTTCAGAATGGAGATATGATTTATCTTAATACACGCTCTAAGAGTTTATATGGATTTGGCAAAGAACCTTTGCAAACACTAACTACAGGCGTTTCTCTTATAACTACAGCACTTTCTGTATATTTATTAATTTCAAGATTTTAGATATGATACCAGATAAAGTAGGACAAAAATCATCTAATATTCAGTCTGAAAAATCAAAGATTGGTACTTTTGATTTCTTCAATGTGGAGTTTTTTATAAGAAAGCTGATAAAGAATTGGTATTGGTTTTTGTTATTAGCTATATTAGGTTATGTTATTAGTTACATTTATAAAAAATATTATGTACAATACATTTATGAATCTAGTATTTCTCTCAGTGTTTCTAATAATACAGCAAGTTATTTAGCTCCTAGCCAGTCCATTAATTTTATATGGGGGCAGAGTGGTAACCAAGACGGATTGTATGTAAAGAAACTACTTCTTTCAAGAACTCATAACGAGTTTATTACTAGAAAACTTGATTTGTATATCGACTATAGCACCTCTGGTAAACTAAAAAGTACATTTTTAGACAAGAATGATGCTCCTTTCTTTTTAGAAATAGACAAAGAGCATCTTCAGGCAATCAATACACCAATTACATTTATACCTAATGGTAATGCTTATGCAGTAAATTTACCAGAAGTTTTACCTAATTCTTTGTATAGTTACAAAACAGAGGATTTTCATTCTTTAAAAGACGCTCATAAAGACAAATCTGTTCCTCAAAATATACAGTTAAACCAATGGTATGACTCCCCTTATTTTAGGTTCAGAATTGTTAAAAATCCAGTGCAGCCGAGTATTGATTATGATAACATAACGGTTACTTTAAGGAGTATAGACCAAAAAGTAAGAGAGAATATAAGTAGTATCAATGTAGAGTTTGATAAAGAGCTACCATCCATAATGTCTATATCAAAGAAGGGGACTAATCTAAACTCTACGGTTAACTTTTTGAATAGCACAATAAAGGAACTTATAGAAAAAAGAAAACAAGACAAGAGTTTAGTAGATAAAAATACAGTTGCCTTTATAAAGAAAAATCTAGATAGTGTAAAAATAAAGTTAGACTCATCAGCACAAAGTCTTAATGGGGTTAAGATAGATGAAAATATTGTTGATGTTGGAGGAGGTGTAGGTCCTATAATGGAGAAAATGAAGGATATAGAAAAGAAAAAAGCAGACTTACTAACTCGTATTTCTGCACTTAATAATATCCGGAACTCCATGAATAAAAATTTAGATGAGGTTATCAATATCAATGCTGCAGGAGTGGAAGATGGTAACTTTATGGCCTCCGTTGCAGAGCTAAAAGCTCTTATACAGAAGCGAGAGGAGATGAGGACAATCTATACGCCAAACTCTGAACCTATGAAAGAAATCAATCGTCTCATTAGAGAGGCAAGGGGTAAATCTTCTGGGGTTGTAGGGAATTATTATAGTATGTATTTGAACGAGATAGAAAAGCTAAATGCCGAACTCCTACAATACGAAAATGATATTAGGAAACTTCCTCTTAAAGAGCAAAAATTAATTGATGCAGAGCGAGGCTATTCAATTAACGAAACCACATATAATACCTTGCTTTCAGAGCAAGCAAAAGCAGAAATGCGTCTTGCAATAGGTCAGTCAGACATCACTGTTTTAGATTGGGCTAAAAATCTTGGTCAAGGTCCAGTAGGTCCTAATACTTCTATGTTTGGGGTGGCACTCATTGGAGGGCTGTTATTTATACCATTTCTTATACTGCTTATAAGCTCTCTTTTAGACAATAAGGTGAGAAATATTAAAGAAGTTATCAGTGCTACTAAAATACCTTTACTAGGGGTTATTGGTAAAAACACTAATGAAAATAATCTCACCGTAATTCAGCAGCCTAAATCTTCTGTTTCAGAAGCCTTTAGAGGGGTTAGGTCTAATTTGAGATTCTTGTATGATGATAATAATAAGGAAGGTGGTAAAGTAATATTGGCTACATCTTCTATCAGTGGGGAAGGGAAGACTTATTCTTCTATAAATATAGCTTCTGTTTTAGCATTAAGTGGTAAGAAAACGATATTGCTTGGAATGGACTTGAGAAAACCTAAAATTTTTGGAGATTTCAAGATTAATAATAAATATGGTATATCTAACTTCCTAACGGGAGAAATACCTTTAGATCAAATAATCAACAAAACTCAAGTGCCTACCTTAGATGTGGCTACTTCAGGACCTATTCCGCCTAATCCTTCGGAATTATTGATGAGTGATAAAAATATTAACTTTATAAAAGACCTTAGAAAAGACTACGATTTTATTATTATAGATTCTCCTCCTGTTGGTCTAGTGGCAGATTCTTTTGAGCTGATGAAGCATACTGATGCCAACATCTATGTGGTACGTCATGAATATACAGAAAAATATATGCTTAAGATGGTTATAGAAAAGTATCATAATCAGGAAATTAAGCATCTGGGTCTAGTATATAACGATTATTCTACCAATCAAGGCTACGGTTACGGTTATGGCTACGGTTATGGCTACGGTTATGGCTACGGTTACGGTTATTTTGATGAAGACAAAAATTATCAAGAACCTATACTCGTAAGGTGGAGAAATAAATTAAAATCAATTTTTAATAAGAAAGGTTAATACTAAAAGGGCTACTTCTAATTTTTGGAGTAGCCTTTTTTAACCCATAATGTTTTGTTATTTTTGCTGTTCAAAATTAGGATAAATATGGCAAAAGCAAAGAAAGAAACTCCACTAATGCAACAATACAATAGTATTAAAGCTAAATACTCTGATGCGATATTACTTTTCAGAGTAGGAGATTTCTATGAAACCTTTGGAGCAGATGCCATTAAAACATCTCAAATTTTGGGCATTGTTCTTACTAAAAGAAATAATGGTGGAGATGGTCAGAGTATAGAGCTTGCAGGGTTTCCACATCATTCTTTAGACTCCTATCTTCCAAAGTTGGTAAGGGCAGGTCTTAGAGTAGCGATATGCGACCAATTAGAAGATCCTAAATTAGTAAAAGGTATCGTTAAAAGAGGCGTTACGGAATTGGTAACTCCAGGGGTTACATTTAATGACCAAGTTCTTAATTCTAAGAAAAATAATTTTTTACTTGCTCTTCACAAGGAGAAGGAGAAGTATGGCGTTGCTTTAGTGGATATTTCTACAGGAGAATTTTTGTTAGGAGAGGGCAATTTAGAAAAGTTACTACATATCATCAATACTTTTGAACCTAGCGAAATTATTTACCAGAGAACTCAAGAAATTCCTAGTCAAGTTAAAAATAAAAGCGTTTTTAAGATGGAGGATTGGGCATTTCAGTATCATTTTGCTTACGAAAAGCTCACGCAACATTTCAAAACCAATTCTCTTAAAGGCTTCGGAGTAGAAGACCATAAGCTAGGCATTACGGCTGCTGGAGCTATTTTTGCCTATTTGGTGGAGGATACACATCATAATTTACTCAATCATATTACTCAGATAAAACTTATTCCACAGGAAGATTATTTAATGATGGATCAGTTTACGCTGAGAAATTTGGAAGTGGTATTTCCTGCACATCAAAATGGGAAAAGTCTTTTGGATATTATAGATAAAACAGCCACGCCAATGGGCGGAAGACTTTTGAGAAGAAGATTGATATTGCCACTTAAATCCGTAAATGAAATTAACAGAAGACTCTCTTTAGTTGAATTTTTGAATAACGAGGAGCAACTAAGACTAGATGTTGCAACAAGGCTTAAAGGTATTTCTGACTTAGACCGATTGATGGGTAAACTAGCGGCAGAGAAAATCTCACCTAAAGAATTAGGTTATCTTAGGCAAAGTTTAGTTTATATTTCCGAGATAAAATCATTACTGCATCAATATCCTGATGTTTTGGCGTGGCTTAATCCACTTAATCATTTGGAGGAAGTTATCAATACTTTAGAAAATAATTTAAACGAAGAATTGCCTGTAAACTTAGCCAAAGGCAATGTGATTAAGTCTGGTGTTTCTGACGAGCTAGACCGTTTGAGAGGTTTGCAGAACTCTGGTAAAGAATATCTAGACGAGATGTGCCAAAGGGAAATAGAAAGAACGGGCATTGCTAGTCTGAAAATCAATTTTAATAATGTTTTTGGCTATTATATAGAAGTTAGAAATACACATAAAGATAAAGTTCCTGAAGAATGGATTAGAAAGCAAACGCTAGTTAATGCAGAGAGATACATTACAACAGAGCTGAAGGAATACGAAGACCAAATTTTAGGAGCAGAAGAGCGTATAGCCATTCTAGAGCAAGAGATTTATAGAAAGGTATGCCAAGAGGTACTTGTTTATATAGACCAAATTCAGGAAAACGCACAACTCATCGCACAGCTAGATGTGGCGGTTGGGCTATCAGAGTTGTCTGTGGAAAAAGGCTATACTAAACCAGTGCTTAACGATGGCTTTAGTATAGAACTCAAAGAGGCAAGACACCCTATTATAGAAAATGCTTTGCCGTTAGGCGAAAAATACATTCCTAACGATTTGTTTTTAGACCGAGAGGAGCAACAGATTATTATGGTAACTGGTCCTAATATGGCGGGTAAATCGGCGATATTGAGGCAAACGGCAGTTATTTGTCTTTTGGCTCAAATCGGGAGTTTTGTCCCGGCTAAATATGCTTCTATTGGTATTTTAGATAAGATATTTACGAGAGTTGGGGCAACGGACAATCTCTCTGCGGGAGAATCAACCTTTATGGTGGAAATGAACGAAGCGGCTAATATCCTCAATAATATTTCCGACCGAAGTTTAATTCTTTTAGATGAAATAGGGCGAGGTACTTCCACTTATGATGGCGTTTCTATCGCTTGGGCTATTGCGGAATATTTGCATCAGCACCCAACCAAACCTAAGACTTTATTCGCCACCCACTACCACGAGTTGAATGAAATGACCAATAATTTTGAAAGGATTAAAAACTTCCATATTTCAATTAAAGAACATAAGGGGAACATTATTTTCCTAAGGAAGTTGGTGTCTGGTGGTAGCGAACATAGCTTTGGTATCCACGTGGCAAAATTGGCAGGAATGCCTGCTACGGTAGTTAATAGAGCTAACGAAATCCTAAAAACTTTGGAAAACAACCGCTCACAGAATGATACAAAAGAATCTATTAAAAGGGTAACGGAAGAAAATTTGCAACTCTCGTTCTTCCAATTAGACGACCCCGTTTTAGAAAACATCAGAGAGGAACTTACTAAAATAGACATCAATACACTCACGCCTATAGAAGCTATGATGAAGCTCAATGCCATTAAAAATATGATAGGCAAGTAATTAATATCTTTTGTTGAGTGTTGTAAACACTACTTTTTTTTCAGAATAGGCTTCTCAATCAAAAACCAAGATAGGCTACCCATTACAATGCTTCCTAATAAAACAAAGCTAAATGAGGAGTAGGTTTTAATGGGAATATTGTACTGAATAAATATATTGATGATAAGCATATGGTAAATATATATTCCGTAGGAAATATCTTGCTTTCTTAATATTTTGTCACTAATATCTCTATAACTAAAGGCAAAGGATAGGACAGTTATGTTGAGTAAAAATATAAAGATTAATTTATAAAAAGATTTTAGGTAGTAGTTGTTTAAATTTATGTCTATAATATCCTTTAGTAAGAAATGAGATGAAAGGAAAATGATGATCCATAGAAAGAATTTATTTTGGATAAAATTTTTTATACAGTTCCAATAGTTGTAAAAAAACACACCAAATAAGAAATAAAATAAATATTGGAATAATGAAACAAATCCCAATTTATAGATTAAGTCGGTTTTGTTAAATCCTGATATCCAATGATTAAATGCTATGGAGATAATAAAAACGAAATGAAAATATTATAAATTTGCATTGAGGATATTTCTTAACCAGATAATATAATAAAGGGACAAAGAAATAAAACTGTAGCTCAACACAGATGCTCCATAGACTAGCATTGGGAGAGCCTTCTCCGAAAAATTTAAGAAAATTAGGAGTCCAAAATTGAATAATGGACAATTGTCCTAGTATCCATATCAAAAACATTTCTACATTCTGTAATATTACTTTGTTTTTGTCTGCTATTAGTACTACTATTACAGTTATGAACAGGCAGAACCAAAGAGCAGGATAGATTCTTAAAAGTCTATTCTTGAGATATTTTTTAGGATTATTAGAATTTCGTTCAAAGGACCAATAAATCAAAAAACCACTAACCATAAAAAAGATAGGAACTCCAGGAAACGCCAAAATAATTTCTTTAATTAGATTAAGACTTTTATTTTCAAAATCGTGTTTGTAAAAAACATGTCTAAATACTACCTGAATGGCGGCAAAAAACCTTATAAGATCAAGATTGTTGTGAATAGAGATAATGCTGTTAGTTTCTTTTATAGACATGGATTAGAATCTAAGGTTTTATATTGCAAATATAATGATTTGTGAAATATTGGATTTGTAGATAAGTGGGTGTAAATAATTAAAAAATTCAAAGCCGTTATTTTCCCCACAAACCACTTTTTCCTAATTAAAAAAGGCTTAACTTTGCGGATTATTAGTTTTTTTGAATGAAAAAAATCGTTGTCATTCCTACCTATAACGAAAAAGAAAATATACAGTCCATTATTCAAGCGGTGATGGATTTAGAAGGAGATTTTCATATTTTGGTCGTAGATGATTCCTCTCCTGATGGTACGGCAGATATTGTTCGTTCTATGCAGAATCTTTTTCAGGATAGGCTTCATTTAACCGTAAGAAAAGTAAAAGATGGTTTGGGCAAGGCTTATTTGCATGGCTTTCGTTGGGCAATAGAGCAGGGCTGTGATTTTATTTTTGAGATGGACGCCGATTTTTCTCACAATCCAAAGGATTTACCCAGACTTTATGAGGCGTGTTTAGATGCGGATATGTCGGTAGGTTCTCGTTACTCTCAAGGGGTTAATGTGGTTAATTGGCCTATGGGACGGGTTTTGCTATCTTATTTTGCGTCTAAATATGTAAGGTTTATTTTAGGTTTACCCGTGCACGATACTACGGCAGGGTTTGTCTGTTTCAGAAAAGACACACTTCTAAAAATCGGGTTAGACAAGGTAAAACTAAAAGGTTATGGCTTTCAGGTGGAAATGAAATACAGAGTATTCAAAAAAGGTTTAAAAATAAAAGAAGTTCCTATTATTTTTACCGATAGAACCAAAGGCGAGTCCAAAATGAATGGCGGAATTATTAAAGAAGCAGTAATAGGTGTACTTAATCTAAGATGGAAGGCTTTAATAGGTAGATTATGAGTAGGTTGATTGGGCTTTTTTTTGTGATGATATTCGTGGTAGCTTGTAGACATTCAGTCGAAGCTCCTAAAGATTTATTATCCAAAGAAGAAATGGCGCAGATAGTGGCAGACTTTGCTGTTTATACACAGTCTTCCGATTTTACTAGAAATATGGATATGGAGGAAGTCAGTCGTTTTGTGATGAATAAAAATAAAGCTAAGGGCAAAGCATTTGAAAACAGTTTTAAATACTATTTGAACAAACCGTCTGATATAGATAAAATTTATGATATGGCTCAAGATATATTGCTTAATGATTCAGACTTAGAGGAGTATATTAAGAAGAAAGAAGGAGAGAATAAAAATCAAAATAAAGAAGAAAAAATTAATGCAGGAGATTTACAACAACAATAGCAACGCAATGTCAAAACCATTTTTTAGTATAGAAAAAACTACCAAATCTAAGGCTAGAGCAGGAGTAATTAGTACCGCTCATGGAGAAATCCAAACGCCTATTTTTATGCCTGTGGGTACGGTAGCATCGGTAAAAACACTACATCAAAGAGAAATAAGAGACGATGTTAAGGCACAAATTATTTTAGGTAACACCTATCATCTTTACCTAAGGCCAGGTATGGAAGTGATGGAGAAAGCAGGAGGACTACATCGTTTTATGAACTGGGAGCGTCCTATCCTTACAGATTCTGGAGGTTATCAGGTCTTTTCTCTTTCAAAAAGCAGAAAGATGACGGAGGAAGGGGTTAAGTTTAAATCTCATATTGATGGAAGCTACCACTTCATTTCTCCAGAAAAGTCTATGGAAATACAAAGGCAGATAGGAGCCGATATTTTTATGGCGTTTGATGAGTGTACACCTTACCCTTGTGAGTATAATCAAGCCAAAGCCTCTATGGAACTCACCCACAGGTGGCTTAAGCGTTGTATAGAATGGACAGAAAATAATGCCGAATTGTACGGGCATAAGCAGCGTTTATTTCCGATAGTTCAAGGTTCTACGTACTCTGATTTAAGAAAGATTTCCGCTGAAGTTATTTCAGAGGCAGGGGCTGAAGGTAATGCCATCGGAGGGCTTTCGGTAGGGGAGCCAGAAGAAGAAATGTACCGAATTACCAACGAGGTTACCGATATTCTTCCGAAAGAAAAACCAAGATATTTAATGGGCGTAGGCACACCGTGGAATATTTTGGAAAGCATAGGTTTGGGAGTGGATATGATGGATTGTGTGATGCCAACTAGAAACGCCCGAAACGGAATGTTATTCACTTGGCAAGGCGTTATGAATATGAAAAACCAAAAATGGAAAGAAGATTTTTCTCCGTTAGATGAGATGGGGACGAGCTTTGTGGACAAAGAGTATTCTAAGGCTTATGTAAGGCATCTTTTTGTAGCTAAAGAATATTTAGGTAAGCAGATTGCTTCTATACACAATTTGGCATTCTATTTAGATTTGGTAAAGGTGGCTAGAGAGCATATCTTAGCAGGGGATTTCTACGAGTGGAAGGAGCAGATTGTACCAGTTTTAAAACAAAGGCTTTAGTGAGTTTACAACTTTTAGTAAAGTTAGGGCGTTTCCCTCTCCAGGGCTAAAGTCTAGCGGCTAGGGTCGGGCTATCGCTCATACGCCTTCGGTCATTGCCGCTCCGCTTCGCTCCGCGGCTTCTTCCCTTCAGGGTATCCACTCTATCCCTAACGCGGTAGCTGCCAAAACAAAAAATAGAGAAAAGTAAGAATTAAATTATGAAAATAATAGACGCCTATATCATCAAGAAATTTTTAGGAACATTAGTTTTTATGCTAGTGTTGTTATCTATTATTGTGATAGTGGTGGACATACAGGCGAAAGCTCCCAACATAGAGAAAAGTGGTTACACGGTGGGGGACTTTTTATTACACTTCTATCCGTTTTGGATGATATATCTTATCCTTACCTTTATGTCTATTTTGGTGTTTATTTCCGTCATTTACTTTTCATCTCGTATGGCGGATAATACCGAAATTGTAGCCATTGTAAGTAGCGGAGCTAGTTTTCATAGATTTGCAAGACCATACTTTATGGTAGCAGTTGGGATAGCCTTGTTTATGTTGATGCTTAACCATTTTGCTCTGCCTTGGGCTAATGTTAAAAAGAATGAATTGATGGTCTTTACCGAAAGTCAGGTAAGGCAAGAGGAAAAGAATAGGAGTGTTGCTATCTCGGCTCAGATGTCGCCAACAGAATATGTATTTATAGGCTCTTATCACAGGAAGGAAGCAAGAGGCTCGGATTACCTTTACCAAAAATTTGATAAGAACAACAAACTCATACATCAAATTAGAGGCGATTATGTCTCTTGGGACGAAAAAAAACAAGCCTTTTCCATCACCTCTTTTTATGAAAAAAAGGCAGGTAAAAACGAAACGGAAAAGCTAAGTAATGGTACGCAGACCTATCAGAGTTTTGGTTATCCACCAGAAGAGCTTTTTCCAGACGAGCTTTTAGGTGAGAACAAAACAACACCAGAGCTGGTGAAATTCATCAATAGAGAGAAAATAAAAGGCAACGGTAATATCAATACCTATCTCAACGAGCTTCACGCCCGCACCTCAATGCCGGTTTCTATTATAATTTTAACCATTTTAGGTTTGGCTCTAGCGTCCGAAAAAAAGAGAGGTGGGATAGGCGTCAACCTTGCGGTGGGGATAGCTTTGGCATTTGTGTTTATTTTCTCGTTTGAAGCACTTAAAGTGGTTTCATCTAGTAAAATACTCACACCTTTCGTAGCGATGTGGATGCCTAATTTTGTATTCGCTCCGCTTGCCTTATTGCTGTATTTCAGAAGGGCTCGTCAGTAGAGCATTTGGATTTCCTTATGGTAAAACTTATGCAGTTGCTCGTCTTCTAGTTCTATCCAAAGATATCCTTCGGCATCTGCTTTTCGGATAATGCCATTTTGTCTTACGCCTTTAATGTCAAACACGCAGACCTCGTCTTTTTTGAAAAGAGTATTATTAAGTATTTCTAGAATTTGGGCTTCTGTTTTTGGTTGTGCTATTTCGTTAGCGAAAAATTCAAAGAACTCTTTAGCAAGTAGATGAGGTTCAAAAGAGCGATGAGTTTGCGTATAAATAGACCCCGCTTTCGGGAAACGCTCAAAGTTTTGCTGTAATACATTGATGCCGATGCCAATGACTAAACAGTTATTTTTCTTTTCAAGGAGAATACCTGATACTTTCTTTTGGTTGAGTATAATATCGTTTGGCCACTTGATTTTTAGCTGAATTTGGGTCAAATTGGCAACAAAATCTCTCACAATAATAGCGGTATAATAATTGATGATAGAAACCGCAAACGGAAATCTATCCAGAGAAACAGCTATACTGATGGCAATGTTTTCGTTAGGATTTATTTCCCAAGAATTGCCGTATTGTCCCTTTCCTTGAGTTTGGTTAAGTGTATAGACACCTACTAAATCTTCTTTTTGGAGAATAGAGGGAACAAAGTTGATAATCTCGTCATTGGTAGAATTACATTCGGTAAGATGATGTAAGATTTTCATAATGGGCAAAATTACGGTGTTAAAGTAGATAAAATAAATAAAAAACAATTAAATTTGCAGATAATACATTTTTGAATGAGTAATACAAACGATAAACAAGAGTTGATAGACACTATCATTAGAGCAATACAAGATACTAAGGGAGAAGATATCCAAGTTCTTAATTTAACTAAAATAGAAAATGCCGTAGCAGATTATTTTATTATCTGTAGTGGTAACTCTAATACTCAGGTATCAGCTATTGCAGGGAATATAGAGAAAACAGTGCGTAACGAGCTTAAAGAACGCCCTTGGCATACCGAAGGTGCAGAAAATGCATTGTGGGTACTGGTAGATTATGTATCTGTAGTGGTGCATGTTTTCCAAAAACACATTAGAGAATATTACGAAATAGAGGAGCTTTGGGGAGATGCAGAAGTAACCAAAATAGAAGATTTAAATTAAATTTAAGAAAAAAGTATGGATAAAAATAAAGGGTTTAACTGGTTCTACTTACTTATTTTTGGTGCTTTGGCAGTTTTATTTTTGCCAAAGTTGTTTTCTTCATCTAATACGAAAACCATCAATGAAGATGAGTTTTTTAATATGATGAGAGGAGGCAAAGTAGAGAACCTTGTCTTAATGAGAGACTCTAAAGAAGGCTTAGTTTTTCTAAACAAAACTGCGAAAACAGCCTCAAAAGGTACTTCACAAGCGGATAATCCACTTATGGCACTACAACCGTCGCCAGATTTTAAATTTGCTTTTGGAGATTTACAATATTTTCAGCAGAGATATGATGCTGTAAAGAAGGAAAAACCACAGATAAAAACATCTATGGATTTTGATGACTCTGAATCGCCAATGCAGAGCTTATTATTCCAAGCGTTGTTTTGGATAGGGATTATGTTTTTGTTCTACTTTGTTATCTTTAGAAAGATGGCTGGAGGCAGTGGTGCTGGTGGTCAGATTTTCAACATAGGAAAATCGAGAGCTAAGCTTTTTGATGAAAAAGATAAAGTGCAGGTAACATTTAAAGACGTTGCAGGATTAGAAGGAGCTAAAGAGGAAGTACAAGAAGTAGTGGATTTCCTTAAAAATGCAGAGAAATATACTAAACTGGGCGGAAAGATACCTAAAGGAGTTCTTCTTGTAGGACCTCCAGGAACAGGTAAAACTTTATTGGCTAAAGCAGTTGCTGGTGAAGCTAAAGTACCTTTCTTTTCGTTGTCTGGTTCAGACTTTGTAGAGATGTTTGTGGGAGTTGGGGCTTCTAGAGTGAGAGATTTGTTTGCTCAAGCTAAAGCAAAATCACCAGCCATCATATTTATAGACGAGATAGATGCTATTGGTAGAGCTAGAGGTAGAGGTGCTTTTACGGGAGGAAATGATGAAAGAGAAAATACACTAAACCAACTTTTAACAGAAATGGACGGTTTCGGTACAGATACTAATGTGATAGTAATGGCAGCAACCAACCGTGCGGATATTTTGGATAAAGCCTTGATGCGTGCAGGAAGGTTTGACCGTTCCATTTATGTAGATTTACCTGAATTACACGAGAGAAAACAAATATTTAATGTTCATTTAGCTAAAATAAAACTAGACAATACTGTAGAGGTAGAGTTTTTGGCAAAGCAAACGCCTGGTTTTAGTGGTGCAGATATTGCGAATGTATGTAATGAGGCGGCATTAGTGGCGGCAAGAAAAGGACACGAAGCGGTAGGGAAACAAGATTTCTTAGATGCAGTGGACAGAATTATAGGTGGATTAGAGAAGAAAAATAAAGCAATTAAGCCTTCCGAGAAGAGAAGGGTAGCGTTCCACGAAGCTGGTCATGCGAGTATTAGTTGGTTAGTAGAACACGCAGCACCGTTGCTTAAGGTAACTATTGTTCCTAGAGGGCGTTCTTTAGGTGCAGCTTGGTATCTTCCAGAGGAAAGACAGCTTACTACTACAGAGCAGATGCTAGACGAAATGTGCGCAACTCTAGGTGGTAGAGCAGCGGAGCAAGTAGTATTTGGAACCATCTCTACGGGAGCTTTGTCTGATTTGGAAAGAGTTACGAAACAGGCTCAAGCGATGGTTACCATTTATGGTTTAAATGATAAGGTAGGTAATATTTCTTATTATGATAGTTCAGGACAGCAGGAATATAGCTTTGGGAAACCTTATTCTGAACAGACGGCTAAAATGATAGATGAGGAAATTTCTAAAATCATCGAAGGTCAATACCAAAGAGCTATCAATATTTTAAATGAAAATAGAGATAAACTAGATGCATTGGCGGATAAGCTCCTTGAGAAAGAAGTTATCTTCCGTGAAGATTTAGAAGCGATATTTGGCAAGAGAGCGTGGGATCCAGAACTTACTGAAACTCCAGTTTCCTCTATAGAGGAGGTTAAGAAATATGATGAACCAGTAGTAATTGACAATGATGAAGAAAACAAGGGCTAAATCAATAATAGAAAATTAAATAAAAAAAACAGACCACCATATCAAAAAAGTGGTCTGTTTTTGTTTTTTATATTTGTGCTTTCTTCTCTTCTTTAGAGAAAAAAATCCAAAGGAGTACGCATAAAAGCAATAAAATGGGATAAAAAGTATAGCTTACTAGGTTGAAGTAATCAATACGGTTATTGCTTAGTCCAATGATAATAAGTATCTGAGCTCCATAAGGGAGTAGCCCTTGTATAACACAGGAGAAAATATCTAGTACAGATGCCATAAATCTAGGAGCTATTTTATAGTGTGTACTTATATTTTTAGCAATTTTACCTGATATAATAATAGCGATTGTATTATTGGCAGTTGCAATATCTACAAGACTTACAAGTGTACCTGCACCTAGTAAAGCAGATTTTCTTCCTGAAATAATTTTTTTTATTCTGTTAAGAAGAAATTCCATTCCTCCTGCCTTCTCAACTAAAGCGGCCAAACCACCTGTAAAAAGTGAAAGTATAAAGATTTCTTGCATACTTGTAAAGCCTTCATATACTTTTTTACTGATTTCCAATACTCCAAAATCCAAAATGAAAAACCCTAAAGAACTACTGAATACAATACCCAGTAGAAGCACTAAAAAAACATTGATACCCGCAAGAGAAAGGATAATCACCAATAAATAGGGTAAGGTGAGAAATAATTGGCGAGTATCTACAGATGTTGTGGTATTGAGTTCGGTAGGCGTGGAAATTACGTTTGCTAGTATGACGTATAATACGCAGGTAATAATGGCTGCAGGAATAGCTATTTTAAGATTGGTCCTTAGCTTGTCCTTCATCTCACAATCTAGTGATTGGGTAGCGGCTATAGTGGTGTCCGAAATTACAGAAAGGTTATCACCTAGCATAGCACCTCCTAATAGTGCTGCTCCTAATAGGTTAATATCTATCCCTTTATCGGCAAATCCAACAACCACAGAGCCTAGAGTTACAATAGTTCCTACGGAAGTTCCAGACGATATAGAAATAAAAGCAGCGATAATAAAAATACCCAAAGGAATGTACGAGGAGGAAATTA
This sequence comes from Riemerella anatipestifer ATCC 11845 = DSM 15868, assembly GCF_000252855.1. Taxonomy (NCBI): domain Bacteria; kingdom Pseudomonadati; phylum Bacteroidota; class Flavobacteriia; order Flavobacteriales; family Weeksellaceae; genus Riemerella; species Riemerella anatipestifer. The sequence goes on from NC_017045.1 coordinate 1,511,355, forward strand.
GACTCACTCCAAAATCCACGATAATGTCTACGCTTCCTATGGACTTAGATACCACCGCAAAAGCTCCAGCAAGGAGATAGATGATACACATATTGAGTATCTTGTGGTCGCCACAACCATTTAGGAAAGTATCTATTTTTTCATTAAAAGACTCTTTAAATAAAATGAAAGCCACTACAATACCTGCCATCACAGCAATGGGAGAAGGCAAAGCGTAAAAATCGTTAAAATAAATACCACTGCCAATAAAGGTAAACACGAATACCAATAGAGGTACAACAGAGATAACAGAGGTTTTTTTCATTTCCAATACAGTTTTTAGTCTGTATCCATCAATGAACCTTATTGTGTTTTTAAGAAAAATAATGTGGAATACTTAAAGACAACATTTTTTCCTTTGTTAAGGCTTATCTTTTTAGCACCTTGCTTGTTGTTGCAGGTTGCTACCTTTCTATTAAGGTTCTTGATAAATACAGTGGTGCAAATATAGAAATTTAATTAAGAGTTGTCTAAATTTTATTCAATAAAGTTTAAACAAATTATCATATATTTTCTCTAATGATTTGATATATAGTGTTAAAATATTGAATTCAACAATTAACTAATTATACTCAATATTCACACGGATATAACTGTTGTTAGAGCAATCGCTTATATTACTTTTGTACATTTCTGAAATGTAATTGTTGGCTTTATAAGTATTATTAGTATTTGTCTGTTTCAACATATACTCTCCCCAAAAGCCTATATAATTATCATCTTCTATTCTAAAACTATTACCACCGTCAATTAGGGCAAAAGCAATTTTAACTGGTTCGCTAAGGTTTTTAAAAGGATTGTATTTTGTTTCGTATTCGTAATTATAATCTCCCTGTAGTGTTGATATTCTACTTATTTCGTTTCCTTTGTATAAAATATGTTCTACATGTTCGCTATTGAATTTTGGTGTTCTAAAGTGAACATCTGTTAGCTTTCCGTTTGAGTCGTACTTAAGGCTAATGTATCTTACTACATCGCTTTGGGTATGCCAACCAATAGGAGCAATGTATCTCACTTCGGTTACCTTATTTCCTGTATAATAAAACTTCATAGATGTAAGAGGATAATGGCTGAATGTAACATTATCTAACGTGCCCTCAGAATGATTAAAGTAGGTTACCCTATCATTATTAGAAGAGGTGGAACTGATTAAGTTATTATCACTATCATATTTATAGCTTGTAATTTCATTGTAATTATAAGGGGTACAGTTGGCAAGTCTATCATATCCCTTTTCTTCTACTTTTATCAACTTTGGTAATATCTTACTGCTTTCTTTTGGAGTATTATATGTATTTGCTACATTGTCTGCACTCCTTTGGCAAGCGGTAAAGCCCACACATAAAAACACTAATAAAATTTTCTTCATAGCTTACTTTTTAAGTTCCAAAAATACAAACTTGCAATCTAATTAACAGTCTATTGGATAATTTTACCATAGTTATTTTAAAAGCAATCTATTAACTTATATTTGATTTGTCTTAAATGATATCTGGAATATGCAGTATGTATGGATAAAAAATAGCTAAAGTTTCTCCTTTATATTGTGTATAGATGTCATTTACATCAAATTTTTCTTCCTTAACTTGAAGGAATAAAAAAGCCTGATTAATGTTATTTTTAATCAGGCTTAATTGTGTATTGATAAAGATGTTTTCTTCATTGGGTGGAAATGCTTTTTGTTTTTTAGAATTCCAGTTATCAGGATTTATGAATAATCCTGTTGCAAAAGGCTTCCTTTCTGAATTGTAGGTGATTCTACAATTTAATGGAGCGAATCCTTGCTTATTTATTCTTGAAGCTGAAATTACAAATAATATTTTTAAAATGTCTGTATTCATTGCTGTGATTTTAGATGTTATAAATGTTGCAACCCAAGTAAAAAAAGTTGCAACCCAAATGTTAGCCTTTCATAAGCCTTTTAGTTGTGAAAAATCAAATGTTGTAAATAAATAGAATAGCAGAAATAGCAATCAAATACTTTAAAATCAGTATAAAACAAAAAAGACCTACATTTCTGTAAGTCTTTTTGCTCCTCCTGCTGGGCTCGAACTTTATATTTTTACATTTTGATATTTAATGTCTTTCATTTTTTTCTGAATTAGGGTATGCCTAAAAGTATGCCTTTTAGTCTGAAATTTCTTCTAGAGCATTAGATTTTATTTCTTCTAAAGAAGATGAGTTGCCATAGATTATAAGTAAGCTATTAGGTTTCTTTAAAACTAGAAATAGTTGTATTTCTCCTGCATAATATTCATATAAATCATAATTGAGATGCACCTCATAGGTAGCAAGGGAATACTTGCACTTTAGAGTGTTTTTAATCTCTTCAATAGCATCTATTCCAATATGAAAGAAAGTTAAGATGACAGCTTCTAGCCTATCCCAGTAGAATATTAATTCAGTTCTATTAGGCTTTTGATTGAGAAACTCCTTTGCTTCTCCTATATATAGATAGCTATCATAGTTAGGTACTCTTTCTATATCTAAAACTTCTAGTTCAAATTCCCAAGTTTCATAATCTTGTCTTAATACAAAAGGTAAATTAAAATTTTCCATAGATTTTGATATAAAAAAACCACTCTAATTTGAGTGGTTATATTATTTTCTATATTGCCTTTGTAGAATTTATTTTTCATCTTTATGCTCCACTTTTAAGAGTATCAATAAAAAAATAGCCACCACAACATCTATGATGTTCCATAGAGTTCTTCCTAATGCAATTTTTATAAATGGTTGAAATAGTAAAGCTAAACTAATAAAAATAACAAGCAAGGTATGGTTGTTTTTATATTGATAAGCTAACATAGAAAAACATATTAGAGCAATAAATCTTACTAATTGATAATACCCATAGGGCATATCAAACAAACACAGCATTAAAAATATTGATAAGATAATTTTAATCATAAATGCAAGATAATTAATTATTTAGCAATAAAGTAGAGAATAAACCCCAAAATAGGATAAATAGTTGCTATAAATTTTAATTTTCTAATGCTATAAATAGTATTAAATGGATACAAAGAGAATGCAATGAATGGCACTATAAGCTGTGAGGAAATCACAGCTATTACAATAGCAAGTAACCAATGTATGTTCAATCCACCAATTAAAGGGAACAAGGATAATATCCAAGAGCTTAAGAGGTTTAAACTCATATATTTATTTTCACTAATATCTCCATTCTCAAAAATATAATTATCTGCTTTCAATGCGTTGTAATATTTCATTCTGTTTAGCCTCCTCATAGTGTCACCATAGAATGCTAGTGGTAATTGGAATAGAATAAAAGATAAAATTAAAAGTATTTTCATTTTTTTATTTATTAAAATTATACTCGCTTATTACATATATTCAAGTTCTATTTACTTGTTTTTTCCTCCTCTTCATAAATATATTCCCATTTTTCAATGTGAGTTATTTCTTTTTCATCATGGAAAACTATTTCAACAATATCATTATTTGTATTAAAAGCTCGAGTAAGCCTCCTATTTAAAATATTGTTCTTCCAAATTTTTTCATCTACAATGTTGCCTCTCTCATCATAAATATATTCACAAGTTTGAATGATATTATCTGAAGGTCTGTAGGTATAGAATATGTTATAATAAATTTCGTGACCTTTCTCATTGTAACCTTTATAAATATTGAAATGAGAAGATTTCAATATAGATTTTACTAAAGTTCCATTGGAATAGAAAAATTCTGTTACAGTTGTGTAAAATCTATCTTCTGTATCTTCACCATTATCTGTAGTGACAATTTCTTTTATCTTTTGATTTGAATTATTATAGGAGCTTGAAATTTTCTTATTACCTAAAATATCTGTGATTTCTTGGAAAATACAGTTATCATTTTCATCATACTTGTATGTTGTATCTGAAATACACTCTTTATTAGCATTTACTTTATATACTCTTATAAGTTGATTTTTAGAGTTGTAATAATATTTAGTAACTGTTCTTTCTTTATCATAATCAGTAAATATTTCTTCTTTTAGACTTCCATCATTATTATATCTGCATGTATGAGTATGATTATAATTTCCACTTTTGTAATGAATTACATCTTCATTCTTTTTAAAATAATTCCCTAACATTATTTCACTAATGCTTTCACTATCACTATCATAACTTACATAGCAAACTACTTTTTTATCTTTGGTATATTCTGCATATTCTGAAAGTTGTAAAGCTCCCTTTTCATTTACTATATATCTTCTTTGTATTTGTAGTAGAATTGTTTTTTCTTTTGTCATCACTTTTGGATAGGGTTACCTGTTTTTTAAGCTTTTAGCCAGTAGCTAACTTCATGTTTGCGGAGTATTTTGATTTCTTTCTAAACATGTTTTACAAGGGTGAACATTATACTCTTCTAATTGTTTACTACAAAATCCGAGAGTATGTAAATCGTATATACTTAGGAGATATTTAATTACTATACTATACGCTTTTTGAGATAAATCATAATGTTTCTTCCAAAAATTTTTAACTTTCTCTAATCCTCCAAAATTTTTAATCATCCTTTCATAGTTTTCTGCATTTTTAAGATTGTGTATTATTTCATAAATTTCCTCCTTCTCCTTGTTATAACAAAATGAAAGTCTTGCTAACTTATAAAGTTGCTCTCCATAATGTTGGGGTAAACAAAGATTACTTAAGTCTTGTATAATTTTTTTTGTTTCTTTCTCCATATCAAACCCTACATCCATACCAATATTTCCTGTGTTTGTAAATTTCTCTTCTACGAGCTTATATTCTGAATTAAGTTCTTTTAAAATACTTTCTCCATTTTCATCTTTATAGTTTTTAAATTTTCTAACTATAAAGGTATTATATCTGAGAACCAACATCTCTCTGTTTACCTTGAATTCTAGTAAATCTATAATTTTGCCTAGAGATTTTATCTTATCAATATCCTTTTCAATGCATTTTTTTGAAAACTCTTCGTTAGTTCTTCTCCTCTCTTGTATTTGCTCATAAACAAGTCTCTCAAACCAATTTCTAAAAAAGTCTACAGCATTAGTTTCAGGATACAATTTCTCCAAATCTTTTATTTCCTGAGGAATATGAAAGTCTACATAATTATTTTTAAGATTTTCACAATCATTAAAAAGGTGATATACTCCCCCATTTTTTCCTCTATAAAAAACCTTGTCTTTGGGGTCTGGAAGAAAAGGTAAAGGGGTGAATTTAAAAGTGTCTCTTAAGTATATTTCGTTATCACTATTAATTAGTAGAAGTTTTGCATTATGCAGTTTATTTAGTTGAAATCTATTGAAAATATAGTACAGTAATTCGTTATTGTATATGTGTTCTATAAAAACTTCTTTTTTTATTTTGTCTATATATTCTCTCTTTTCAACAGTATTTATCAGTAATTTAAATGTAGATATGGTAATATAAGCTTTCATAGACTCCCAAGTTTAAATAATTGTCATATATGGCATTTAGTTAGGCAAATGTAAGGAGTAATTTTGACTTGTCAAATAAGTCAAGTTGGAAAAAACTGAAATTCTTAAAAAAATAGGAAAAAAAGTTAAGGAGATGAGAGAATCTAAAGGAATTTCTCAGGTAGAACTTGTAGGCAAAATGCAGGGAGAAATAGACCCTACCAATATTTCTAGGATAGAATCTGGTAGAACTAATCCTACTATCTATACACTCTATAGAATTGCAGAAGCCCTAGAAATTAAAATAAGTGATTTAGTAGATATAGAAAACTAGTATCTGATATACTACTGTTACTGCTACAATTTGGCTATAATATTATATCTAGGAATATTATTTTTAGCTCAAATTCCCTTTTTTTAAGTACATACTACACATACACACACATTAAGATTTTATTTTTTTACTAAAATCTCTAAAATTACTACCATAATAGGGAATAGATTGGTGGTTAATAGAAAAAAAATAATGAGTTCTAACTTATAGGTACTTACTTAGAAGTAGGGAAAGTTAAAACTCATTACTATTGTAAAATCTAAAATGCTTGTTCTAGTTCATATTTACCATTTCTAGAAAAAGAATTTGAATTTGTTTCAAAGCTCTTTTCTATAGCAGGATTAGAAGACTTTTCTGGAACATATACATATCTATGTTCTAGTATTGTTACCTCTCCTGTTTCTCTATTAGTATACTCATAAGGTTCACAAGATTGTCTTTCTACAGAACCTGCCATTTCAGTCCCTATTAAAGCCTTACAAGTTTCTTCATCAAAGGTTGAAGTGATGTAGGCTTTTTTTGCAGTAGCATAATACTGTCCTGTAGTTTGGGATTGTACCATTTCTATACCACCTGAAATTTCTAGTGCAAAAAATTCTCTTCCATCTTCTGCTACTCTTTGTTTGTAATTGATAATTCTTACCATTGTTTTTGATTTTTGAGTTAAACTTTTTTGATTGTATAAGTTGTAAGTAAGAATAATTTATTTCTACTGCTATCACCTAGAGAAATACAAAAAAGCATTACTACAACTTACTCTACACATTGAGTGATGTGCAAGAATAAGTGAGAGGGGTTTGGAGAGGTGAGAGATAAAAAATATTAGATAGGTAGATATTCTAGGAATAGAATATTAGTTTTGATGTTTTGTAAACTAATAATTAAAGCTAGATACTAATCTTTTAGAGAAGTAGCTAAACATTTATAATACCCTATGCATTCTATATAGCTACTATAGGCATAACATTGAAGTATGATTAGACCTAGTTTGTTCCATTATTTTATCTCCCTGAGAATAAAAGTTCTATTAACATTTTAAGGGTGGGGTATTTGGATTTCTTAAATAAGGGTGGGGGGTGTTTTGCAGGGACAACCAAACACGCATAATATTGAGGTGGAGAAAAATTTGCAAAAAAAATGTTATAAAATTGGATTTGCAAAAGTATAACATTAACTTTGCCAGTTAAGAAATTTTTATTATGCAGTTAAAATCATTATTAGAAAAATTAAATCTATCAGATAAGGATGGATTGTTTTTTTATGGTGATTTAGATAATGAAAAAACTAGTTTTCTATCTATTAGGATTAAAGAGATTTTCTCTGAAGAAATTAAACCTGATGCTTTTTTTTGTATCAATAATGAGCCCCTAATTTTATTTTTTGAAAAAAAAAGAGATTTAGAAAAATTAGAAAGGCAGATTTGGAATCTTAATCAATCCCCTGTAATATTTATCCATGATGATAATCAATGGTTAATAAAAAATGGGTTTAAATTTTTAAAATCTACAAAAAGACTAGACATTTTAACCTCAAGTAAAAACCTCAAAGATTTTGAGTATTTTGAGCTAATAACAGGTAATAGTTGGGAGAAGCACCAGAAAAAATTTGAAAAAAAAAATAGAGTAGATTTTTATTTACTTAAAAACATTGAAGAAGCAAGAAGTGTTCTTATAAACCCCAAATTTGGTAATTTACATCCTAAGGTTGCAAACTCATTGCTAGGTAGAGTTATATTCATTAGATATTTGATTGATAGAAATGTTGAGCTAAATAAATATCATATAAAAGAAAAAGAGGATTTTTATCAAATTCTTTCTAATCATAAAGAAACTTATCAGTTCTTCCAGCAGGTAAAAGATGATTTCAATGGAAATTTATTTCCCCTTAAATATAAAATAAATGATATAGAAATAAATGAAAATGAGAAAGTTAATGCTGGGCATCTTTCAATTATCTCAAGTCTTTTAAAAGGGGACAAAATACATTCAGATAGCAATATTGAACTTTCATTATTTGAAATTTATGATTTCTCAATCATCCCTATTGAATTTGTAAGTAATGTGTATGAAAAATTCATTGGAGTTGATAAACAGGCAGATAGTGGAGCCTATTATACCCCACTATTTTTAGTTGATTATATACAAAAAGAAACTGTTTCAAAATACTTTTTAGACAATCCTAATGAATATAATTGTAAGGTTCTAGACCCAGCTTGTGGTTCAGGTATCTTTTTAGTAGAAACATTAAGACAAATTATCTCTCAATACACCAAACAGCATCCTGTAAATGTTGATAATGAGGTAGAATATAATCAATATAAGGATAAGCTAAAATCATTATTACAAAATAACATATTTGGTATTGATAAAGATGAAAATGCTATTTCTGTTGCTATTTTTTCTCTTTATATAACTTTATTAGACAGTCTAAAGCCTAAAAGCATTGTTGGTTTTAAATTTCCACTTTTAGAAAACACAAATTTTTTTGTTGCTGATTTTTTTGATACAAATAATACTTATAATACAGAATTAAAAAAACATCATTTTCAATTTATTCTAGGGAATCCACCTTGGAAAACCAAGGGACATCCTAAAGAAAAACAATTATTTGAAAAGTATATTGAAAATAGAAAAAAACAAGAAAACTCAAGTTTAGAAATAGAAAACAGAGAAATTGCTGAGGCGTTTCTAGTAAGGGTTTCTGATTTTAATTTTTATGAGTCAGGGTTAATTATAACTAGTAAGGTACTTTATAAAATTAGTAGAAAAAAAGAAAAGAAAGGGGTGTTTAGAAAATATTTTTTAAACCATTTTCTTGTTAGACAGGTTGTTGAACTTTCATCAGTAAGACATCAAATTTTCAATAACTCTAATGATAGTGCTGTAGCACCTGCAACAATATTATTCTATAAAAAAGAAAATGACATCGAAAAATTAAGAGAAAATATTGTTAAACACATTTCTCTTAAACCTAACATATTTTTTGAAGCTTTTAAATTAATGGTAATTGAAAAATATGACATTAAGGATATTGCTCAAAAGTTTTTTATTGATGAGGATTGGATGTGGAAAGTATTGGTTTATGGAAACATTTTAGACTACTATTTTATAAAAAGACTGAAAGATAACTATTCAACAATAGGGAAAGTAATATCTGATAAATCAAAATTTGTCTTTGGACAAGGAGTTATGGAAGGTGGTGGAGATGAAAATGACTTTAGTGAATTTTTAGGTTATAAATATATTAACAGTAGTAAAAAAGATGTTAGACAATATTACATAAAATATTCTGACATATGGACTAATCCCATAGTGCATAGAAATAGAAATCCTTTATTATTTGATAAGAATATATTACTTATCACAGAAGGGATTAACAACAAATTTAGAGCAATTTCTGCTGTTAACTATGAAAAAGCTGTTTTCAAAAGTTCATTGACAGGTATTAGGGCTTATCAAACCAATGATGTTGATGTATTGAAGTCTATTTCAAGTATTATAAACTCATCTTTTTTTAGTTATTATATTATTGCAACAGGCTCTTCAGCAGGTATAGAAAGGGAGCAAACTCATGATGAAGAGAAGTGGAGTGTGCCATTTAATAAAAGTGAAGAATTAATAGATAAATTTCATTCTGTAGAGAAGCTTTCAAAAGAGTATTATACTGTTGATATGATAGATGATTTTCTAAAAAACCAATTAGAAGACTCTATTGAAAATCTTAATGCAGAAGTAATTAATTTATTTGAACCATCAAATCAAGAAAAAGATTTGATAGATTACACCAATACTGTTACAATTCCACTTTTAAAAGGCAAAGGTATTGAGAAGAATAAAGTAATCTCTAAAATAAAATATAAAGCTGATATACTAAAAAAATACTGTGGAATCTTTATTGAACATTTTGGGAAAAGGTTTAATAGTGATGGTCATTATTTTGAAGTAGAAGTTCTGTGGTCTGATTATTTGATAATGACAAAATTTAAAATAGTATCAGAACCATCTAAAGAAAAAGATTTAATTAAATGGTCTAAACTTGATGATAAGGAATTAATTATTAATCTGACAAAATTAGGATTTGAAAATCTTAGTGATAGTTTATTCTTACAAAAAGATATTAAAGGATTTGAAGAAGATTATTTCTATATAGCAAAACCTAATCAATATAAATCTTGGCACTCTGCATTAGCTCATTTAGATTTATCTGAGTTTATTAATGAACTGCATAAAAATAATGAGGTATAATTATGCAAGGGATTTCAAAATTTCTTTTTACTACAGAATATAATAAAAGGGACTTGAAGTATCTCTTAAACTCATTGTACCTATGCTACAAAAAAATTATTTCTGAAGTTAGCATTATATCACACAAGGAAAATGACATTAGGGACGTTTTTATTTCTGATAATTATCTTGAAAGCCATAAAATAAGAGAAGAATTAGGGGTAAAAGAATTTCAATTTGATAAAGAAATTTCTACTTTAAAAGGAAGAGCAGACATTAGGATTTTCAACATGATTGAAAAGTTATCTGGAAAAGAAAAGCCATATTACTACATTGAATGCAAGGTATTAGATAGTTCTAAACCATCCACTGCTGATTCAAACCTATATTCCAAATATATAAACAATGGGATTAAAAGGTATATTGATGGAGTTTATCCCACACATAATGAAGCTAATGGAATGCTTGGTTTTTTTATAAAACCTGCAGATATCACAAAACAATGTGAATTTTTTTCAGATTTAAAACCTCATATTTTTATAGAAGATTTTCCACAGTCATATATTTCAGAGCATAAAATATCTGACAGTAAAAAAATTATCCTCTACCATCTAATGCTAGATTTTTCTTCAAAAATAAATCCTAGCCTTAAATTAAAAGGCTAGGATTCTTTTAACTCAAAAACCAATGATAATCAGAATTACCATTGAGAGTTTTTTGAATGCCTTTAGAAAACTCAAAAGCATTCAAATTCCTGTCTAGGAAAGTATCTATATAAGAAGACTTATTAGCCTGAGTAAAGAGGTTATAAACACTCCATAGGTTTATCCTGCCATCTTCTTGCCTACAGAAGTTCTTATCCTCATAATAATCTCTAGCTAGAGTGTTAATATGGCTGTCATTAAAATTAAGTACAGGGATTTTAGACTTCTCAGATTTAGGAAGATGTTGGTATAGTCTAGATTTACCTATGAGTTGTGCAAACTGATGTTCTGTAAGAAAATCTTGAGAAAGCTCTTTCATTTCCATAAGGTGTAAATCTGCATTGTAGTTTTGCATTACTTCTAGAGTTTTAGATTGTAGTTCTAATGCATTAGAAACTCTCATATCTTCCACAAAACCATCACTCCAAACACACAAATTCATACAGACTTGATTTTGAAACCCAATGAAAAACTTAAACTTCTCAAGTGTTTTTTTACTATACAAGTTCTCTTGATTATATGCCCTCACTCCACCTATACAAAGAGATAGCTTATTTCCATTTACTACTTCTGTAATGCTAGGGATTTTTACTATAAAAGCCATTCTTTCATAATAAATGGTTTTCTCATGGTCTAATAAATCTTTCACATTTTTATGAATAGCCTCAGGCACTCTCCCTTTAATTTGATGAGATACCCTAATTTCAGGAATAGTCATGCTATGATGAGGAAATACCTTTTGAGTAGCATTGAGTATCACTTCTATAAACTCTTGATGGGCAATAGTTCTCTCATTGTCTTTACTAAATACAGGCACAATACAATCTTGTTTTAGATGAAGTAGAGGTACTTCTGTAGTATTAGCTACAATGAAAGGACTAGGCTTATTATCTTTTGGTTCTTCTACAGCAGAAGTAACTACAGAATTAGCCATTAAAAAAGTCTGAACTTTATTTTTAGGTTCAGACTTAGGTTCTTCATTCATTTTACTTGGGTAATAGACTTCTGCATCTTCTATACCATCAGAATTATCTAGAAATACATCTCTAATAGATTTCTTAGCTACATTCCTTAATTCCATTGTACTAGTATCTTTCCCTATTATGGTAGTAGAATTTGGAATTTCAAAGGCTTCTTCTAAAGTAGCAGGTTTAATGATGTTTTGCGTGTCCATTTTGACTAAAATTTTGAGGGTTGGTTAATTGTATTAAAAGGGATTTCTTAGCTTCAAAATCAGGTTTTAAATTTTTCTGATAGTGTGGGTACTTCTGATACAGAGCCAATAACTCTGATAAGGAGTTACACATTTGAATTTCTTGATACACTTCTTGCTCAGATAATTCTTTAGAGCTAGATGGAACTTCTAGCTTTCCAGAATTACACCAATCTAGAATTTTCTTACCTGTTTCAGAAGTGATGATAAACTCAGGTTTATCCATAAAAATTTCAGTTCTGTCCTTACTAGCTACAGCAAAGTGCTTAATATCCACATCAAAAACTAGAGTGAACTCAAAGTCTAATCCATCTCTTTGAACAGCCTTTAAACCTACTTTTTCAGGGATAAACTTTCCATCTTTTTGATTGAGTACATAGTCCTGTTTAGTCCTCATAGTAGCAATTACATGAGCATTAGATTGAAGTATTTTATCAATAAATAGTTTCTCCAAAGGCTTAATTTTAGCCCAATTGGTAAAGCTATTTCCAGCTAAGGAACTGTGATAATCTAACAGATAATCCCAACAATGAGAAATACTATCTAAAATAATTACCTCCATTCCTGCTTTCTCGCAAACTTCAATAGCTTGTACATACTTTTGAGGACTAAATGGAGGCTGCATAGAAAGTACATTGTAGTTGCCTAAATGAGCATATAAGTCAGCACTTCCATTTTCTGTATCAATAATGGCTACTTTAGAAAAGTCTCCATTGGTTAGTCCTTGTGCTAGTAACAAACTTGAGTAAGTTTTACCACTTCCTGCACTTCCTTGTAAAGCCATTTTTATCTTGGCTCTTTTTCTTTCACTTGGTCTTAGTTGCATAATTTTGAAATTTATTAGGTTAAAAAATATTTTTTGAGATAAATACAATTTAGCTATTAGCCTTAAAGTACTATAAATAAGACTAAAACACTGGAAATTATCATTTATTTTTTGTAACTTTGTGTACCAAAATTTTGGAACAAAAACTTACAACAGAGTTGTCCTCCTCTGAATTCGTGCGTTGTTAAATCTTAGATTTTTTAGGATGGGGAGATTTCTAAAGAACCCCTATGAATTTGTAAAATACTTGCTTTTCAAAAATTCCGTTTAGATTTTACATTTAAATATTTGCAAATCTCTTTTTTTTAGAACTAGGGATAGCAAAGTATAGATATTATCAGAGAAAGAATGACTGTGATTTGGACTGTTGAGTATTAGAAAAAGGACACTTTCTGTATATACTATATATAGAAAAACAAAAAGTGTCTTTTTTTATCTCATATTTCATCTATTGAGGAAAGAAGTTGAGTAATTTTCTCATTTTCATGCTTTTTAAATTCTTCATAAGAGCTGAATTTTGCAATCTCTGAAGCAAATACCTTACATTCGTATTCTTTTATATACTCCATATAATTCTTATCAAAATCTGCGGGAGTTACTACATCAATTATTTTATTTGGATTGAAAGGTAATAATTTTATTGAATTAATATAATGTACTCTTCTATTTCCTACCTTTTTATACCTTTCAAAAGTTATCTTGTTTACAAAATCTTCTACTAAAATACTGTAAAATGACTCTATCTTTTGTTCCGTTGTTTTGTCTTCAAAATTTCTTTTAAAATTGAAAATGTTATTTCCTATAAAATCATCATTTTCTATCAATAAATCAATTGTTTCTAAAGCCTTTGAAGTTTCATCTGTATTTAAAAAACCTGATAGTGGTTTTATAGGTAAATAACTAAATCTTCTTCCTCTTGTAGTGGTGCCAATATAGTTTATAACTTTAGTTCTAAAATAATCTAAATTCTGATATGCCTTTATTTTGTTTTTGTATTCATCAGAATAGTCTATTTGCTCTAGATTAATAGTTCTAGCTACAGCAATACAATCTAAAAAATAGTTGCTCCGAGTATATTCAATATCATGATTTTTATTTTCAATATCATCAGGATAATAATAGTTATTTTGAAAATATTGTATGGCACAAAATCTTAGAAGCTGATTTTCAAAAATTTTGTTATTATATGGTGTTATTTTACTCCATTGTGCTGATTGAGTACCTTTTTGATATTTCATTTCAAATAATCGAAATAAACTATTTCTAAAATCTGTATAAAACCTATTAAAATTACATATTGTAGTTCTACTAATGTAGTAATCTTCTCCAAAATATCTATTGAAGCATTGAGTTAAATTTTCCTGTAGCTCTCCTTCTTTAAAAGACAATGTTCTCTTATAATTAATTCCCACCAGCTTACAATTAATGAATTGATTGGTTAATGCTGCAAAAGTTAGATATGCACTTATATCTTCTCCAAATATAGGGTATTCATTGGCTAAAAACTCTTCTCCATTTTCAAGTTTAAACTCATCATAAGTAGGGTAGCTTAATTTAGCTAGATTGAACCTAGATAAATTATTCTCAATAGCTTCAATTTCATTCTTAACATTTCCTCTTAATTTATTTTCATAAAATTCTCTTAGGAAAAAATTTTGCCTGTTTAGTTTGATATACTTTACTAGTTTTTTAGGGTCTTTATGATAGGTTATTAGGTTGTAATAATTCTCAAACTCCTCTTTTTGTAGAGAGTTCATCTCTGTATGCTTTAGGGTAGAAAAGTCAAATTTATCTGGTCTTGGTAAGATAATATGGATTTCTCCTTTGTTTCTTTGTCTAGCTAAAGCTTGAATAACAGAGTTGATGCCTCCTGAAAAAATACCATATTTATTTCTGAACCACATTCTTGTACTTCTAGGTGGAAGAATAATGATAAATGCATGGTTTGCTTTCCTAATACTTACTCCTGTCTTAAAGTTAGTGCCTACATTACATTTTGTATTATCAAACTGGTTTTTTGGCTCTTCATTTTCAGGTCTTTGGTTAGTGATGAGTTCAGAAGTACAATCTTTTATTTCTCCATAGGTTTCTACAAGTAGTTTTCCTATTTTATCTCTAGAATTAAGTAGACTTTTTGCTAAAGTTTTAGAATAACATAAGATGTCTATTTTCTTTCCTCTAGTGATTAGTTTTGTGATTAGTTCTTTGATTTCTAATGTACTAGAAGTAAAAATATGGTCAGGAGAATAATGTAAATACAGAGAGCTTTGCTTTTGAGGAAATCTTACTCTTTCAGATTCTATAATTTGAATTTTAAAATCTGTGAGTTCAGCTAGATATTCTATAACTACTTTAGAAGCCTCATTATAGGTGGCACTTAGTACAAAATTTTTGTGTATTACATTCCTCCATTTCCATAGATTAAATATGTATTTTTGTTTGAAGTTCTGAAAAGAATCATGCAACTCATCATAAATAAAAACTGCTTTAATATTGTTTTCCTCGCAGTATGTAGTTAGGTGATTTAGATATTCTCTCTTGATGTCAGAGTTTTTAAAACCATCTTCCCCAGGATTTCCTAAAAGGGTATTTACAGTAATAACTTGTATAGCTCTGTCAAGATAGTTTGTTTCAGTATCTCTCCCAAGATTGTCATAATTGTAAATTTGGCTTTCAGGTATTCCTGCTTTTACAATATCATCATAGTATTGCTTTACTAAACTCACAAATGGACTAGCTACAAAAATGAGGTATTGTTGCCCTCCATTTTGCATAGCATCATAATACCTTTTTATGATTTGTATAATTGAGTAAGATTTGCCTTGTCCTACTGCTGCATTGATAACCACAGTATTTTTATGTTCTAGTTCAATGTGGCTTTGTAATTCTTCATTGATATAACCATCTTCATTAGGAGAAATAATGATTTTCTCTCCATTATTTTCAATTTCAAAACAATTTCTTTCTTCTCTAGTTCCATCAGGGTTGAAAATATATTGAAAATCTTCTGGATTGATTTTCTTAAATTCTATAGGGTAATCTTGGAAAGCAGAGTTGGTAATTTCTAATTGCATAAAAAAATAACTATGCTGTAAATTTAATACAGCACAGTTAAATATAGAAATTATTTCAGCTTATCTTTTAATTTATTTAGCTGTTCACTTAATTTATTGGGCATTAGCTCCGCATAATATTCTTGTGTAGTAGTTATTTTAGAATGACCTAAAAGTTTAGATATAACTTCTATAGGAATGTCATTGTTCAATAATACTGTGGAAGCAAATGTTTTCCTGCCTGTATGATGAGTAAGATTTTTAGGAATTTTTAATACAAAAGCTATTTCCTTTAGTAGCCTGTTGAAATACTGATTACTCACTCTAGGTAAAAGGTATTCACTTTCAGAAGAATATTTTTCTATCACTTTAAGTGCTTTTGGAAGTATCAGAGGAACAGAGAAATTTCTCCCTGTCTTATCTCTTTTCTTATAAATCCATGTAACTCCATCAGGTTTAGTGATTAAATCTTCTTTCTTGAGGTCAAACATCTCCTTGTATGCTAGCCCTGTATAACAGCAAAATAGGTAGCAATCCTTTACTTGATTTAGTATTTCGGATTGGAATATATGATGTTCTAACTTGTAAAGTTCTTCTTGAGTAAGAAATACAATCTTAGGATATACTTTTTTAGGTTTATGTTCTTCAAAAGGGTTAGATTCTAAATATTTCTGAATAACAGCCTGTTTAACTACTTTTTTAAATCTCTGTAAAGACTTGTTAATAGTAACCTGCTGATGCTTTAATTCAGTCTTAGAGTAATATTCAAACTCTGTAATAAAGTTAAAATCTAAATCTTTTAGTTTAATATCAGATTTTTTGTAATGAAATTTTATGAACTCTTTTACATCATCTCTGATATAGCTGAATTTATCCCAAGTCTGCTTTTTAATCTCTATATCTATAAGTTTTTTCAGTTTCTCAAGATATATATCATAATATTCTAGTACACCATATTCTCTAGCTAAAGTTTCTCCTTTATATTGTGTATAGATGTCATTTACATCAAATTTTTCTTCCTTAACTTGAAGGAATAAAAAAGCCTGATTAATGTCATTCTTAATCAGGCTTAATTGTGTATTGATAAAGTTGTTTTCTTCATTGGGTGGTTTTGCAAGCTGTTTCTTACTATCCCAATTATTAGGGTTGATGAATAATCCTATAGAGAATACTTTTCTCTCTTGTAGATATGTCACCCTGCACCTTAAAGGTGCTATGCCTTTTGAATTTGTATTAACTTTATCCAATACAAATAGTATGTTCAATTTATTATTATTCATGTTGTTATAAGATTTTAGAGGGTATGCCTTTTAGAAAATTAGGGTATGCCTTTTTTTGTGCCTTTTTATCTTAAAAACTAGGATAAAATAATGACTTAAAGACTATGAGAAAAATATTAAGTTATGAGATAACTTGCAGATATAGAGTTATAAAACAAAAAAGACCTACATTTCTGTAAGTCTTTTTGCTCCTCCTGCTGGGCTCGAACCAGCGACCCTCTGATTAACAGTCAGATGCTCTAACCAACTGAGCTAAGGAGGAATGGTTTGTTGTTTTTTCGTGGTGCAAATATAGAAACTTTTTCTAATATCTTCCAAATTTATTTTTAAAATTTATTTAAAAATTTTAAAAATGTCACTTCCAATAATGAGTAACATCAATCCCATAAGGAAAATTACTCCTATGGTTTGAGCATTTTCAAGCACTTTTTGAGGGACAGGTTTTCCTGTAATAACTTCCCATAGAGTAAACATAACATGCCCTCCATCTAAACCAGGTATAGGCAGTAAATTAAGGAATGCTAGCCATACCGAAAACATAGCGGTAAATGCCCAAAAGGCTTCCCAATTGATAGAGGTTGGCATCATTTTAACGATACCTATTGGTCCAGAAACTTTTTTATAACCTTGTGTTTTTTGGTTGAAAATAATTTTGAACTGTTTTACTTGCATTACTAGAGCGTCTATTGTTCTTTCTAATCCTCTAGGTATAGCTTGTAGTAAACTGTATTCCTTATTTACTAAAGTATTGTTAAGTGATTTTAATATTTCTTCTTCGTTGGGAGTAAAACCAAGTTTTCCATCTTTATTTACTGTAATAGTTTGCTTCAATAGATTTCCATTTCTCAGAACTTCAATTTCTGTCGTTTGATTTTTAAGGTTTTTAAGTATAGAGGCAAGATTGTCAAAATACTTTATAGGAGTATTGTTTATACCAACTATTTTGTCTCCTTTTTTAAGTTGAGCCTTTTGTGCAGGGCTATTGGGTAAAATACTATCTATAACTATAGGGAATCTAGCAGAATAAATTGCTCTAACTTCATTAGCTTTCATAACTTCCGCTACACCATCTTCATTAGTAGGAAAAGTAACCTCTTTGCCTTCTCTAAGTACGGTAATTTCGTCTGATAAAAGCAGGTTTATCATAGAGTTTTCCATTCTTTCAGCAGGTTTACCATCTATGGCAACTATTTTGTCTCCATTTTGTAGTCCCATCTTTTGGGCAGCTTCACTTACGGCAATTCCGTCCTCAAATTTGCTATTATCGCGGTAAGTTTCTCCATTAAAAAAGCTAAGACAAGAATAAATAAACCAAGCTAAAAAGAAATTCACGGTAACACCACCAAGCATAATGATGAGCCTTTGCCAAGCAGGTTTAGAACGAAACTCCCAAGGTTGTGCAGGTTTTTTAAGTTGTTCGGTGTCCATACTTTCGTCCACCATACCTGCTATTTTTACATAACCTCCGAACGGAAGCCAGCCGATACCGTATTCTGTTTCTCCAATTTTCTTTTTAACAACAGAAAACCAAGGGTCAAAGAAAAGATAAAACTTCTCAACTTTAGTTTTAAAATATTTAGCTGGAATAAAATGTCCTAACTCATGTAAGGTAACTAAAATTGAAATACTAAGAACAAATTGAAATATTTGGGTTAACAAATCCATGTTATATTTTTGTTTTAAATTGGTGCAAAGGTAATAAACTAAAATGATTTTGAATAAAAAAGAGACTACCAAAGGTAATCTCTCTTAATGATGTTGATGGCTTTGTTTATAAATTGATAGAAACTCCTAGTCCTCCGTTGTTGCCTATTTCGGCAAAAACGCCTAATTTTTTAGTGAAGAAATATCTTGCACCAATGTGAGCTCCTAGCCCAAACCCATTTCCAAGTACACCTATATCTAGACCAGGATAGATGTCTAGCTGGTCAGGTAGGTTAAGGGCATCTTGTAGGTGGTAATTAGCTCTACCGAATAAGAAAAAACCATTTTCTTTTTTGTTATTGAAATAAAAATGAGCTCCACCTCCTAGCGAAATAGCATCTGTAATTCCATAATCATAAGTACCCGATAGCCCAGAACCGTAGCCCCAAGCAGAAAGCCCTATTTGTATTTTTTGGTCTCCTTTTCCATTCCAAGCCTGAGCAAACGAAAACTGAGTTAGTGCAACTGTCATTAAAATTAAAAGTGTTTTTTTCATAGAAATCTATTTTTAGTTTAAATTAGCCTCAAAAATAAAGATATATTTCCTTACAGTAACGCCATTTTTTCAACTTAATTATGAATGATTTTAAAATTACAGCTTTAAACTTTGATATTCAGTGGAAATTGCCATTAGATAATTTTAGCAAAATAGAAGATAGTCTTAAAGGTATAGATGCTAATTTGTTCCTCCTTCCTGAAATGTTCTCTACAGGATTTTATATGAAACCAGAAGAAATCGCAGATGAGCAAGAAAAAACACTACAGTGGATGAAAGTTTTAGCTAAAAATAAAAATGCTGCCATTGGAGGTAGTGTTTCCGTGAAAGAAGGCAATAATTACTATAATAGATTTTATTTTGTTAAGCCTTGTGGAGATTATCATTTTTATGATAAAAGACATCTTTTCTCATACTCTGGGGAAGATAAAGTCTATTCTAAAGGTAATAATAGAGTAATTGTGGAGTATGAAGGCGTGAGATTTTTACTGCAAATCTGTTACGATTTACGCTTTCCTGTATTTAGTAGAAATAAAGGAGATTATGATATGGCTTTATATGTGGCTAATTGGCCTATCCAAAGAATAGATGCGTGGAATACTTTGTTAAAAGCTAGGGCAATTGAAAATCAAGCCTATGTATTTGGGGTTAATAGAGTAGGTACAGATGGCAATGGATTAGAATATCCTGAAAGCACTCATTGCTTTTTTCCTGATGGCAGAGAAGTTTCTCATAAAAAAGGAGATTTAGTAGAGGTTGTTTTAGATATGGAAAGTTTGAATAAATTTAGAACGAAGTTTCCTTTTTTAGGAGATGCTGATGACTTTAAAGTTAGTCTTTAAAAAAGAAAAATCTCTTAAACTAGTTTTGTAGTTTAAGAGATTTAAAAAATCAAAAAAATGATATTATCTGCCTTCTGCTAGTCGTATAGCTTCTTTAGCAACCTTTTCTTGTATGCCCATATCTAGGTGGCTTGTAAAGCCTACACACGAACAATTAATTTCACCTAAAACATACTTGTCGCTACCATCTGGGTGATAGTCTAGCATAAAGTCTGCCGTCCAAATGAGAGGTGTATTTTTCTCCTCTAATATTTCTTTTACTTTTGGAAGTTGAGAAAGGAAAATATCCATTAGTGGTTTCCAATCTTCGGGGCTATCGTAGCGGTATTGTGCCCCAGAAAACAAAGTCGCGGAGAAAGCATCTTCTGTATTGGCTGGTTTTTTATGTACTACAAAAACAGGTTCTTCGCCTACCATTAGAATTCTAATTTCGCCTTCTTTAATCCTAGGCATAAATCTCATATCTACTAGCATACCGTTTTCCCCAGTAATATACCTCTCACAAAAATCCATAAACCCTTCTAGCGTTTTGTATTCCACGTGATTGTCCACAGCTTCAGTTAATTTGAGTGGCGTATCTAGAGGGAGTTCATCTCCTGCTTGGTAAGAAATATTGCCGTCCACCTGCACTCTCCAAATACCTTCCCCAGTACTTCCTCGGTTTTGTTTTAGAACTCTTTCACCATGCGAGATACTTCTTGGGAAATGCTTTCTGAATTCTTCTGTGGTATAATAAGCGAAAGTATCTGTAGGCACAAGGCTAGTATTTGCCAATTTTACAAGAGCATCTTTTGCTCCGAATTTTATCATAGATTTCGGCTCGCTCATTCCTACAAGACCATGCTCTGAAAGTTTTGATAGAATAGAAAAATATATCTTTTCATTGTCAGGCAACGAGCCTGGATTTACTCTACTAATATAAGCGTCGAAGTTGTCTTTTACATAATTAAAGATTTCTTCAGCTTTATCATTTTCAAACTTTACTACTTCAGCATTCCAGCCTAAATCTTTAATGGAATTTAAGATAGGTAGAGTATCCTTTCTGTGTCCGTCTGCACCTTTATCACTACCTCCAACAGATTCAAAAATTACAATTTTCTTATGTTTCATAATCAAATAAAATTAACCTATCAAAGGTAAGGATAAACTACTTGAAAAACTATGATGTTTATCAATGTTTACATTTTTGTAATATGATATTGATAAGTGTTTTTAGATATGAGTTTATGGTTAATTATTAGTTATATTTGTGAAATGAAATTTAAACTCCATTCTGAATTTAAACCTACTGGAGACCAACCACAAGCGATTGATAAGTTGGTTTCAGGGATAGAACAAGGGCAACCCTACCAAACTTTGCTAGGGGTTACAGGCTCTGGTAAAACTTTTACCATTGCTAATGTGGTAAATACTGTTCAACGACCTACTATTGTTCTTGCCCATAACAAAACTTTGGCAGCTCAGTTATTTATGGAGTTTAAGGAATTTTTTCCTGAAAATGCGGTAGAATATTTTGTATCCTATTACGATTATTACCAGCCCGAAGCATACATTGCCAGTACGGGAACTTACATAGAAAAAGACCTTAGTATAAATGAGGAGGTAGAGAAATTAAGGCTTTCCGCTACGACAAGTCTTCTTTCAGGGAGGCGAGATGTGCTTATTGTGGCTTCGGTGTCGTGTATTTATGGTATTGGTAACCCAACGGAGTTTAATAAATCTCTTATAGAATTGGAGCTACAATCTAAAATTTCTAGAACAGATTTGCTCCACAAACTTGTTAATGCGCTTTATTCTAGGGCAGTTAATGAATTTGTACGAGGGAGTTTTAGAGTTAAAGGAGATGTGATAGATATTTTTCCTGCTTATGCCGATAATGCGATTAGAATAAGATTTTTTGGTAACGAAATTGATAAAATCCAAAGTTTTGACCCTATTTCAGGAAGCATAATGGGTGATTTTGATAAAATTAATATTTACCCTGCTAATCTATTCGTTACCTCAAAAGAAACTATGAATAGTGCTATTAGAGAAATCCAAGATGACCTTGTAAAGCAAGTGGATTTTTTTAATGAAATAGGAAAAAACCTAGAAGCCAAGCGTTTGAAAGAGAGAACGGAATTGGATTTGGAAATGATAAAAGAGCTAGGCTATTGTTCTGGCATAGAGAATTATTCTAGGTATATGGACGGTAGAAATCCTGGTTCTCGCCCGTTTTGTTTATTAGATTATTTTCCGAATGATTATTTAATGGTGATAGACGAAAGCCACGTAACCATACCTCAAGTACACGCAATGTACGGCGGCGACCGTAGTAGAAAAGAGAATTTGGTAGAATACGGGTTTAGGCTACCAGCCGCTATGGATAACAGACCTTTGAAGTTTGAGGAGTTTGAAAGTATGCAAAACCAAGTCATCTATGTATCTGCCACGCCAGCGGATTATGAATTGGAAAAGACGCAAGGCGAATATGTGGAGCAGATTATCCGCCCAACAGGTTTGCTAGACCCGATTATAGAGGTAAGACCTACCCTTAATCAGATAGATGATTTAATGGAGGAGATTCAAAAAAGAGCAGAGGAAGATGAGAGGGTTTTAGTAACCACACTCACAAAGAAAATGGCAGAAGAACTCACTAAATATTTTACCAAATTTGGGATAAGAACCAGATACATTCATTCTGATGTAGATACATTGGAGCGCATACAGATAATGCAAGATTTGCGTGCAGGACTTTTTGATGTACTTGTGGGGGTTAATCTACTTAGAGAAGGTTTAGATTTACCAGAGGTATCTTTGGTGGCTATCTTAGATGCAGATAAAGAGGGTATGCTTCGTTCTCGCCGTTCAATGATACAGACGGTAGGACGAGCGGCTAGAAACATCAATGGCAAAGCCATTATGTATGCAGATAAGATGACTAAATCTATGCAAGCCACCATTGATGAAACCAACTATCGTAGAGAAAAACAAATGAGCTACAACGAGGCTAACGGTCTTATACCACAGCCTTTAAATAAGAAAATATCCGATGTTTTGGTAGGGCATACACCTGATTTCCCGAAACAAGAATATATCCAAAAAGAAATTGTGAAGCAGGTAGCTGAAACAAAGGTTAGCTATGGTAATGCAGAGGATTTGGAGAAAATAATAGCAGAGAAACAAAAACAAATGGAAGCTGCTGCAAAACAATTAGACTTTATCTTAGCCGCAAAACTAAGAGATGAAATAAAGGCTCTAAAAGGAACACCGTAAATACTCTCAATTAAAACCATAATTGATGCTAACGCCCCAAGACCTCAATAATATCATTAAATTATCGGAGAAAACCATTCGCTTAAAAAGGAATGACTTACTTAAAGCCTCTGCTTCGGTAGATACCAACCTCTATTACATCACTAAAGGTAGCTTTAGAGTGTATCTTCTAAACAAAGAACGAGAACAAACGGTGAGGTTAGGTTATACAGGCGATTTCATTGTTGCTCTTGATTCTTTTCTGTCCCAAAAACCATCGGAGTTTTTAATTCAAGCAATAAAAGCTTCGGAAGTGAAAATAATTCCCAAATACAAAATAGACGCATTTCTAGACAAAGAGGACAACCAAAAATTATGGATAGCCTTGCTAGAAAACCTACTCCTCCAACAGATGGAACGCGAGAAAGATATTTTAACCCCATCTACAAAAGAAAGATATCTGCGTGTTTTAAGACGAAGCCCAAGGCTTTTCCAAGAAATTCCTAACAAATATATAGCAGATTACTTAGGTATAAGTGCCGAAACTTTATCAAGGTTGAAAAAATCTTGACTCTCATCAATTTTTATTAAAGCTACGCTACAGAACTTTGCAGAAAAAAATGCGTACAGAACTTTTATTACAGACCTTAGAGTGGCAAATTAAAGAAGCTATAACAACGGCTGAAATTCTTAAAACTAAAGACCTAGATTACCTTACTTGGAAACCACAGGAACACTCGTGGAATATATTAGAATGTGTAGAACACCTTAATCTATATGGTGATTTTTACCTCCCCGAATTTGAATTAAAAATAAAATCCTCTCATACCATACCAGAGGCAGATTTCAAAAGTGGTTGGTTGGGAGGCTATTTTGCAAAAAGGATATTGCCAAACCCCAAAAGCAAAATGAGAACAGCAAAGAGTAAAAACCCAATCAACAAAAACCTAGATAAATCGGTTTTAGAACGATTTATTTATCAGCAAGAGCGGTTTTTAGAGTTGCTAAATTTATCTAGAAGCATCAGCTTAAGCAAAACGAAAATAAATATTTCCATTTCTAAATGGATAAAATTACGACTAGGAGATGGTTTTATGTTCTATGTCAATCATATTTTAAGACACTTACATCAAATAGAACATCTACAACAGGTTTACCAAAATATAGTGTGAAAATAAATTGGGCTCTCCGTTGTGTATTTTATAGTATTTGACTTAATATTATTGGCATTTATGCATTTTACATTAAAAAGGTTAATACCTCTTAGGTAATAGCTGATGCCCCCTTCGTAACGGCATCTTGCTCCCTATAAAACGGGTTAATGACCACTCAAGTAATAGTCAACGTCCCCTTAGCGACGGTATCTTGCCTCCTATAAAACGGGACGATGGCTACTCAAGTAATAGTTAACGCCTCCTTAGCAACGGTATCTTATCCCCTACAAAACGGGTTAATGACCACTCAAATAATAGTTAGCGAGCCCTTAGTAACGGTATCTTACGCCCTACAAAACGGGGTAATAACCACTTTTCAGGTAATCATTATCACGAGTTCGTTTAATATTAAACAAAAAAAATATTTTATTCCTATTGATTTGTAATCAATCCTGAAAATTGGCTATTTAGAATAGTTTTAATTTTTAAACATCACTTATTTTATCGCTATCGTTTAAAAAAAAGTTCTATATTTGAAAACTTTAATTAACTAACATAACAGTTTATGAAAAAAATAATATTAACATCGGCAGTATTATGCGGTGTGTTAGCCCAAGCAGGAGGCTTTAGAGTTTCTTTGCAAGGGGTAAAACAGTTGGCTATGGCGCATACAAGTGCTCACGCAGAAGATGCGAGTGTGGCTTTCTTTAATCCCGCAGGTATATCCTTCATTCCGTCCAAACTAAGTGTTGTAGCAGGAGGCTTTGGTGCATTATCTAGCGTAACATATCAGAATTTAAACACTTTAAACTCTTACACTACTGATAATCCTTTAGGAACGCCTTTCTATGCGGCGGCAGCTTATAAGGTAACAGATGATATTTCATTAGGATTTAGTGTTACAACTCCTTTTGGAAGCACTGTGCAATGGGGCGAAGATTGGGCTGGGAAGGAAATGGTTCAGAAAATGGAGCTCAAGAGCTTTTTCTTTCAGCCAATGGTATCTGTAAAGTTAGCCAATTGGGTATCTTTAGGGGCAAGTTATATTTACGCTAAAGGCTCTGTAAATTGGGATAAAGCTGTAACTAGCGTTAATGGAACAATGAACATCAAAGACGGAAAAGCGTCAGGACAAGGTTTCTCGTTTGGTTTTTACTTTAAACCTGATGAAAAGTGGGACGTTAGTGTAGCTTACCGTTCGCCAGTAGATATGAAAGCTAATAGTGGGAAAGTTTCGTTTAATATGCCGAAAAGTTTATATCCTTTAAGAGGACTTGATGCTAATGGGCAAGATAATTTTAAAGCAACATTACCTCTAGTAGATGAGTACACAATAGGAGCAACTTACAAGATTACACCTAAATGGTTAGTTTCTGCTGATTTTAACTATACAGGCTGGTCGGAGTACAGCCACCTAGCGTTAGATTTTGAAAACGCTAAACTTGGCAACCAGCCTAATGATGCTAC
This sequence comes from Riemerella anatipestifer ATCC 11845 = DSM 15868, assembly GCF_000252855.1. Lineage (NCBI taxonomy): Bacteria > Pseudomonadati > Bacteroidota > Flavobacteriia > Flavobacteriales > Weeksellaceae > Riemerella > Riemerella anatipestifer. The sequence goes on from NC_017045.1 coordinate 1,537,319, forward strand.
CTTACTTGTTACACCTAAGAATTTCAAAAACACTCAAACTTGGCGTTTCGGAACCCAATATATGGTAACGGATAAAATAGCAGCCAGACTAGGCTATTACTATGATGAATCTCCCTATACAGACAAAGATTTTATCCCAGAAACCCCATCGTTTAACTCTAGTGTTGTTACAGCAGGTTTAGGATTTAAACTAAACAAAGTAGGGATAGATTTAGCAGGTGCAATGGCTTTTCCACAAGCGAGAACAGTAGCTAATGATTATTATAGTTTTTATGGACAGGCTAAGGCTAAAGCAGTATATTTTGGTTTAGGCCTATCTTACAACCCTTTTTAATTTAACAGATTTATGAAAAAAATAATGATATCCTCATTAGCGGTAGCATCTATGTTATCCGTTATGAGTTGTAAAACAGATTTTGATACAGATGTAGCAGATATTGCTATCACAAAAGGAGAAGCCGACTTCTCAAATTATGTAGCACTAGGAAACTCTCTTACTTCTGGTTATAGGGATAGGGCGTTGTATTCTAGTGGGCAATTAGAATCGTATCCAGCAATGATAGCGGCTCAAATGCGGAAAGCGGGTGGTGGTGCGTTTACTCAACCAATGATGCCTAATGATGTAGGTGGGTTTAGTAATTTACCAGATTTCCCAGGTAAATTGGTGTTAAGCTTAGAGGAAGGAGCTCTAGCTCCTAAACCTTCAACTCCTACTGAGGCTTTAGATAAACTGACTGGAGCTTTTAACAATATGGGAGTTCCTGGAGCTAAGTCATTTCATTTAGTGGCAGATGGCTATGGTAGCAAGACGGCTCTAGCATTGGGAAAGGCTAACCCTTACTTTGTTAGATTTGCATCAAGTGATAATACGAGTGTACTTAAAGATGCTATGGCTCAAAAACCAACGTTCTTCTCTCTATGGATAGGAAATAACGATGCTCTTTACTATGCTGCTTCTGGTGGGGTTGGTAAAGACCAGACGGGAAACCTTGATCCAAGAACCTATGGAAATAACGATATCACGGACCCTAATGTGTTAGCCGCTTCTATTAAAGCCATATTAGATGGAATGAAGGCTGTAGGTGCTACCAAAGGGGTTATCGCGAATATTCCAGATATTACTTCTATACCATTCTTTACAACAATACCGTCTATGCTTAGATTAGACCTCACAGAAGCTCAAGCAGCGGGGCTTATGTCTATGGAAGCCTATGGTAAGTATAATGCTGCTTTAAAACAAGCTAAAACTTTGGGACTTTTAACTGCCGAAGAATATAACAAGAGAGTAATTAATTTTGTTGCAGGGAATGTGGTTAGTGGATTAGTAATAGAAGATAAAGATTTAACCAATCTGTCAGCATTGGGTATTCCTTCGTATAGACAAACCACCTCCAGTGATTTTATTCTATTGCCTAATTTAAAATTTGTGAAAGAACAAGGAGGAGGAACTAAAGTAGTCTTGAAAGATGAGCAGGTTCTAACATATACAGAAGCTAAGAGGGTACAGGTAGCTACAGCTAAGTACAATGCAAGTATAAAAGCCTTAGCAGATGCTTATGGGTTGGCCTTTGTAGATGCTAATGCTAAAATGGTAGAGTTAAATGGCACTTCTGGAATTCAGTTTGATGGAGTTAAATATACTACCTCTTTTTTAACAGGTGGAGCATTTTCATTAGACGGGGTACACCTTACGGGTAGAGGCTATGCGGTTATTGCTAACGAATTTATAAAAGCAATTAACGCTAAGTATAAATCCACACTTCCACAAGTGAATCCGAACAGTTATTCAGGAATTAAATTCCCATAAAATTTAAATAATTGAAAGAATAAAAGCAGTTTAAAATTTTTAAACTGCTTTTATTTTTTTAACTTTGCAACCTCAATAAAAAAGTAAAAATGGCAAATCAGGCAAGTTATCTATTCAGTACGAGAACCAGTAAAGACTTAGCAGAGAAAATCGCAAAACATTACGGTCAAGAGTTAGGGAAAATTAACTTCCAATCCTTTAGTGATGGTGAGTTTGAACCTGTTTTAGACCAATCTGTAAGAGGTGGGAGAGTGTTTTTGATAGGCTCTACTTTTCCTCCAGCAGACAATCTTTTAGAAATGCTTTTAATGATAGATGCGGCTAAAAGAGCATCAGCTAAGAGCATCACTGTGGTTATACCTTACTATGGTCTTGCGAGACAAGACAGAAAGGACAAACCAAGAGCTCCAATAGGAGCAAAGCTGGTAGCCAATTTATTAACTGCAGCGGGAGCAACAAGAATTATGACGATGGATCTTCACGCAGACCAAATACAAGGGTTCTTTGAAATTCCAGTAGATCACCTTTATGCTTCTACTATTTTTGTGGATTATATCAAATCTTTAAATTTAGATAACTTAACCATTGCTTCACCAGATATGGGAGGAGCAAAAAGAGCTAAAAACTATGCAGGGCATTTAGGTGCTGAAGTTGTGATAGCCTATAAGGAAAGAAAAAAAGCCAATGTGGTGGAGGAAATGTTCCTAATCGGTGATGTAACAGATAAGAATGTTATCTTGATAGATGATATGATAGACACAGCTGGAACGCTTTGTAAAGCCGCTGATATCCTCATAGAAAAAGGAGCAAAGAGCGTAAGAGCGATGGCAACTCATGCGGTGTTTTCTGGAAAGGCTTACGAGAATATAGAAAACTCTAAAATAACAGAAGTTATTGTAACTGATACAATTCCTATCAAAAATAATTTGTCATCTAAAATAAAAGTGCTATCTTGCGCTCCATTATTTGCCGAAGTAATGCAGATGGTACACGAACATAGATCTATTAGTGATAAATTTATCATCTAATTGATAATCAGTAAATAAAAACAATTGGAAATAAAACAATTTTAAATTTTTTATAAATGAAATCTATTACAATTCAAGGACAGAAAAGAGAAAGCGTAGGCAAAAAATCTACGAAAGCGTTACGCGATGCTGAATTAGTTCCTTGTGTTGTTTATGGAGGTAAAGAACCTTTACATTTTTCTACTGAAGAAAAATCGTTCAAAAACTTGGTTTACACTCCTGAGGCACACACGGTATCTATTGAAGTAAACGGAGAAACTATTCCAGCGGTATTGCAGGATATTCAGTTTCACCCTATTACAGACAGAATCCTTCATGTGGACTTCTATCAGTTAAGCGATGACAAACCAGTGGTTATGGAGGTGCCAGTAAGAATTACAGGTAGATCTAGAGGGGTTGTTGCTGGTGGTGTACTTAGACAATCTTTCAGAAAGCTTAAAGTAAAAGCGCTTCCTGCTAACTTACCAGACGAAATCGTTATAGATGTAACGAAACTAAGAATTGGTAACAAAACTTATGTAGGTGATATCAAATCTCCAGATTACACATTTATGCATCCAGACAATGCTGTGGTAGTGGCAGTTAAGATGTCTAGAACTGCAATGAAAGGTGGAGCTATTGCTGATGATGACGATGAAGAGGAGGAAGAAGCTGCAGCTGAATAAGATTTAACAAGAATTTATAATCATAAATCCCACTTTTAACAGGTGGGATTTTTATTTTTGTATATAGGAAAGATTATAGAATGTCAAAAGAGAGGCTGGTAGATTTTCTTCCATTGGGAGCTTTTAGTTATGTGGAAAAATGGTGTAATGGTTATTCTGTATTTATTAAAATAACTAAAGATAGAGTGTCTAAGTTGGGGGATTATAAGAAATTAAAAAATAAAGGTCATCAGATTACAATTAACGGAGGACTTGAGAAACCTTTGTTCTTTTTTGTATTAACTCACGAAATAGCACATCTTATAGCATTTGAGAAATATAAAAAGATAGCTCCTCACGGCAAAGAATGGAAGCAAACTTTTAGGGAGCTAATATTAGAAAGCTTGGAAATTTATGATGTTGATTTTCAAAAAATATTATTAAAATTCTCTAAAAATCCTAAGGCAAGTTTTAATGCGAGTCGGGATTTAGAAATGTATTTTAAAAAAGAAAACAGAGATGGAGCTTTATTTATAGAAAATTTAGACGAAGGGCAGATTTTTACTTTCAGAAACGCCAAATTTAGAATGATTGAAAAAAAAGAAAAAGCGTTATCTTTGTACTCATCTGGATACAGGGAGGCAATATTTGTTCAGTCCTTTTGCAGAGATTTTAATTGATTAAATAAGAGAAATGGAATATAATAAAAATCACTATTGTGTCATTATGGCAGGGGGGATTGGGAGTCGTTTTTGGCCTCTAAGTACCCAAAGCTATCCTAAGCAATTTCAAGATATACTAGGTGTGGGTAGAACTATGATACAACAAACTTATGACCGAGTGTCTAAGCTTGTTTCTACCGAAAACATTTTTGTTATTACTAATAAAGAGTATGTTAGTTTGACATCGGAGCAATTACCAGAGTTACCTTTCCAGAACATTATAGGAGAGCCTATGATGAAAAACACTGCTGCCTGTAACATCTATATGGCTAATATTATTTCAGAGCAAAATCCAGATGCTCAAATAATAGTTACACCTGCAGACCACCTTATTTTAAAGGAAGATAGGTTTTTAGACAAAGCTCTATTGGGGTTAAATATTGCTGCGGAAAATGATTATTTAATCACATTGGGAATCACGCCTACGCGTCCAGATACAGGGTACGGCTATATTCAGTTTGTGGAAGAGAAAGGTATGCCATTACTAAAAGTAAAAACCTTTACCGAAAAACCTAATTTAGAAATTGCTAAAACATTCTTGGAGGCAGGAGATTTCCTTTGGAATGCGGGGATATTTATTTGGTCCGCTAAAAGTATTATAAAAGCATTCTCCAAGCATCTGCCTGAGATGAAGCATCTTTTTGACGAATGTGATTATGACGCTAATGAAACTGAGCCTAATTGTATAGAAAAAATATATCCAAAGGCAGAGAAAATATCTATTGATAACGGGATTATGGAGAAGGCAGATAATGTCTATGTGATTCCAGCTGACCTTGGTTGGAGCGATTTAGGAACTTGGAACTCTGTCTACGACAATGCAGAAAAAAACGACGAGCAAAATTCTATCAATTCCAAATATATTTTAACTTATAACTCTAAAGGCAATGTGATAAGGTTAAAAGAAAGTAATAAATTGGCAATTATAGATGGGCTACAAGATTATATAGTGGTAGATACAGAAAAAGCACTCCTTATTTGTCCTAGAGAAAATGACCAAAAAATAAAAGATTTTGTTTTAGATTTAAAAAACATCAAAAGCGGAGAAGATTTTATGTAATATTTAAAGAAAAACATTTAAATTTAATCCAAAATCTGTATAGATGTTGGTAAAAGTTTACGGTAGTGCAATACATGGTGTTTCAGCACAAACTATCACAATAGAAGTTAATGTAGATCAAGGTGTCGGTTACCATTTGGTAGGATTGCCAGACAATGCTATTAAAGAAAGTAGTCATAGAATTTCCGCTGCACTTAAAAATGTAGGCTATAAATTGCCTGGGAAGAAAATTACCATAAATATGGCTCCTGCTGATCTCAGAAAAGAAGGTTCAGCCTATGATTTAAGCATTGCGTTGGGGATTTTAGCTGCATCGGGTCAGATTATAGCTCCAGAGATAGAGCGGTATCTTATTATGGGAGAGCTTTCGTTAGATGGAGGTTTACAACCAATTAAAGGAGTGTTACCCATTGCAATAAGAGCTAGGGAAGAAGGTTTTAAAGGAATTATTTTACCAAAACAAAACACAAGAGAGGCTGCTATTGTAAACGATTTGGAAGTTTATGGTGTAGAAAACATCAAAGAGGTAATAGATTTTTTTAATGAAAACTGCCCTTTAGAACCAACTAAAGTCAATACACGAGAGGAATTTCACAAAAGAGTAAATCTTTTTCCATTTGACTTTTCAGAAGTTAAAGGTCAAGAGACCGCTAAAAGAGCGATGGAAGTTGCGGCGGCAGGAGGACATAATATTATTCTCATTGGTCCGCCAGGAAGTGGTAAAACAATGCTAGCAAAACGAATTCCAAGTATTCTTCCTCCTTTAACATTGAAAGAAGCGTTAGAAACCACTAAAATACATTCCGTAGCAGGAAAGATGGGAGCTGAAACTTCCCTTATGACCATCAGACCTTTTAGGTCGCCGCATCATACTATTTCCGATGTAGCATTAGTAGGTGGCGGCAGTTATCCTCAACCTGGGGAAATTTCTTTGGCTCACAATGGGGTGTTATTTTTAGATGAGATGCCAGAGTTTAAAAGAACTGTTCTAGAAGTTATGAGGCAACCTTTGGAGGATAGAGAAGTTACTATTTCTAGAGCCAAGTTTACGGTAAACTATCCTGCTAGTTTTATGCTCGTGGCATCTATGAATCCTAGCCCTAGCGGATTTTTCCCTGATGACCCTAATAATACCTCTTCTTCTTTTGAGATGCAACGCTATCTTAATAAACTTTCAGGACCTCTTTTGGACAGGATAGACATTCATATAGAAGTTCAAAAAGTGGAATTTGACCAACTATCCGACAAAAGAAAAGGAGAGTCTAGTGAGATTATCAGACAAAGGGTGCTAAAAGCAAGGGAAATACAGCAAGAACGCTATCAAGATTTGGCTATTAGTTACAATGCTCAGATGGGACCTAAAGAAATAGAGCATTTTTGCGAATTAGATGAGGTATCTCTACTTTTAATCAAAAATGCTATGGAAAAGCTCAATCTTTCTGCAAGGGCTTATGACCGTATTTTAAAAGTATCTAGAACCATAGCAGATTTAGAAAGAGAAACCAATATACAAAGTCATCACATTGCGGAAGCTATACAGTATAGAAGTTTAGATAGAGATTTTTGGAAAGTTTAATTAAAAACTTTTACTATGAGAATACTGATATATATTATATTGTGCTCTGTGGGGAATCTTTGTTTTGGACAATATAGAGTAGATTATAGAGTATGGCATAGAGTGGATTCTGCGATAAGTATGGAACATACAAAGCCTTACGATATGAGTTTATATATAAAAAATGCTAAACACTCAGTGTACATATCTCCATTGAAGGTTTATAATGACTCCTTAGATAACATTACGAAAGTAGAAAGTCTAGGAGACCTCACGCTGTTAATGGGGAGTAAGAAGAGAGGAGGACAACAACGAGAGTATATTGTAGCTAATTTGGAGGCTCAACGCATAGACCAATATTTAAAGGTAACATCTGATTGGTTTAAATATTCTACAACAGTTCCTAGATGGAAGTTAGTAGAAGAAACTAAAACTATAGGAACATTTATATGTCATAAAGCTATTACGGAACTTTCTGGGAGAGCCTATGCTGTTTGGTACACAGAAGAAATTCCCATTTCTGAGGGACCTTTTAAATTGATGGGACTTCCTGGTTTGGTATTGTTTGCAGAGGACGGTACAGGAGATGTTAAGATAGAACTTGTTGCTGTTCAGAAATCTAACAAAGGTATAGAGGATTTAAACTTAATGAAGGAAAACACTAGTGAAATAAAAAATTATAAAAAACTTTTAGAGTTAACAAGAGCGTCATTTTATAATAGAGCTCACCCTCAATTGTATGATAGTTTTGACCAAAAAAGTAAGAAACAAGCAGACGAAAGGTACGAAGCTAGAGTGAGAAAATATAATAATTTTATAGAAAGATAATGGGTAAAATCCTATCATTTTCGGTGGGATTTTATTATAATTTCCGCTTTCTTTGTTAAAAAATCTTAAATATCATATTTTTTATATACATTTGTCCTCTCAAAATAGACATTTATAGGGATAACTTTACATTTTTTAATCGTTTAACAATTAGTAATAATCAACGGTCTTCCAAGTAAGGAATGGTTTTACTTTGGTTTAAATTAAAGGTAAAGTTATGGAAATAATTACGGATAGTCTGCTCATACAAGAGTATCAAAATGGCAATGAACTAGCCCTAGAAAGGCTTATAGAAAGAAATCAATCTGACCTTTTTAACTTTATTTTTTACAAGGTGCTAGATGAAAGTTTAGCAAATGATATTTTCCAAGATACCTTTATGAAAATTATCATCAAGTTGAAAAAAGGAGAGTATAAAGATGAGGGCAAATTTGTACTTTGGGCAAAGCGTATTGCTCACAATCTAATTATAGACCATTACCGATTGTTATCTAAGCATAAAAAAGTTTCAGAAACCTCATATTCAGATGAGGAATTTTCTATTTTTGACCATATTAGCGAACCTACGGAAAATATAGAGGATTATTTAATTTCTCTTCAGATAAATGAAGACCTTATGAAAATGATACAACTCTTACCAGATAACCAAAAGGAAGTGGTAAAACTCCGTTTTTTTGATGGACTTAGTTTTAAGGAAATTGCAGAGCATACGGATTGTAGCATCAATACCACTTTAGGCAGAGTAAGGTACGCTGTGATGAACCTTAGAAAAATAATGGAAGAAAATCAAATAATTTTAACAAGATAAACACTAAAGGTCTGAGCTTTTCGTTCTATGGTAAAATATATGTGCCTATGAAAAAAGTTTATCCTAGTGTAGTAAAGGTAAAATTACCAAAAACTTCTACGATAAAATTTTTATTAGATTTTTCTAAATCCTTATCGGTGCTTTCTTCCAAGAAGAGAGTTTATGTACTTCCAAAAAATTAACTAATTTTGTGCCTTATGAAGATAAGGCACATTTTTTTTGATTTAGACAACACACTTTGGGATCATCGTAAAAATGCGAGACTCACGCTCCAAAAACTTTTTAATAAATATTTGATTGAGGATAAAATCGGAGTAGATTTTGAAACCTTTCATGAGGTGTATCATACCATTAACGAAGAGCTTTGGGCTAAAATTAGAGACGGAATTATAGATAAAGAAACTTTAAGAAAACATCGTTTTTATGATGTGTTTCTTCATTTTGGATTAGATGATTTTGAACTATCTCAAACCTTTGAAAATCTTTTTCTAGACGAGATTATAGAATACAACGAGCTGGTAGAGGATAGCATTTTTATTTTAGATTATTTAAAAAACAAAGGCTATACTCTTCATATTCTGTCTAATGGTTTTCAGGAGGTTACTCATAGAAAGTTAGATGGAAGTGGCATTGCTCATTACTTTGATACGGTAACAAGCGCAGACGAAATAGGACTAAGAAAACCTCATCCTGAGATTTTTCAACTCGCTTTAGATAAAGCGAAAGCAACGGTGGAGGAGTCTTATTTTATAGGAGATGATTGGATTGCAGACGCTTTGGGTGCTAGAGATTTTGGTTTGAAAGTTTTATTTTTTGATGTCTTCAACGAAGGTTTTGAGGAGCAAGGCGTTATCAATATTAAATCTTTAGCGGAGGTAGAGCGTTATCTTTAGAGAATGCAGAGCCATAAGGAGTGGTAAAAAATCATTACTTTTGTAAATCCTTTCCTGATGAAGGAAGGGATATTTAATTTTTAAAATTAGAAATACTATGTCAAGAATACTTACGGGAATTCAAGCTACGGGGACGCCTCATTTAGGAAATTTGTTAGGAGCGATAATCCCAGCAATAGAGTTATCTAAAAACCCTGAAAACGAATCGTTTTTATTTATTGCCAATATGCATTCTTTAACCCAAATAAAAGATGCAGAAGTACTAAAACAAAATACTTACGAAATAGCGGCTGCTTGGCTGGCTTTTGGTCTTGACACGGAAAAAACTTATTTCTATAGACAAAGTGATATACCTGAGGTGTGTGAATTGTCGTGGTATTTGTCTTGCTTTTTCCCTTATCAAAGGCTTACTTTAGCTCATTCATTTAAAGATAAAGCGGACCGTTTGGCAGACGTAAATGCTGGACTTTTTACTTATCCCGTTCTAATGGCAGCAGATATACTATTGTACGATGCGGAGATAGTTCCTGTAGGGAAAGACCAGCTACAGCACTTAGAAATGGCAAGAGATATGGGTGCGAGGTTTAACAATCAAATGGGAGAAACTTTTGTATTACCACAAGAAGAACTGCAAGAAAATACTAAGTATGTGCCTGGAACTGATGGTAACAAAATGTCTAAATCTAGAGGAAATATCATCAATATATTTTTACCAGAGAAACAGCTTAAAAAACAGGTGATGTCTATAGAAACGGATTCTAAAACTTTAGAAGAGCCTAAAGACCCTGAAACGGATAAAGTATTCGCTTTATACGAACTAATAGCTACACCAGAACAAACAGAACAGTTAAGACAGAAATATTTAGCAGGAAATTTTGGCTACGGGCACGCTAAAACAGAACTTCTTAATTTAATTTTAGAAACTTACTCAAAGGAGAGAGAGTTATTTAATTACTATATGACTCACCTTGATGAGCTAGAAGCCAAGCTGAAAGAAGGAGCAGAAAAAACAAGAAAAGTAGCAGCGGAAACTTTGACTAGAGTGAGAAAAAATTTAGGAATGTAGTCGTAATAAAACTGTAAGGTCATTTGCTAGAGATTTTGTAATATTGAAAAAAACTAAATGCTAGAACTTATATTTTCTGCTATTGGCTTGGGGCTAATGTTGAGTTTGGTTTTTATAGGACCTATCTTTTTTCTGCTTATAGAAACTAGCTTTTCGCGTGGAGCAAGGCATGCATTAACCTTAGATATAGGTGTTATAACTGCAGATTTGGTTTGTATCTTGGTGGCCTACTTTGCGAGTGATGATTTAGTAGAGATTATAGACGAATATCCTAGCTTTTATAGAATTACGGCTTTTATTATCTTCATTTATGGGATTTTTATGATAGTCTCCAAAACTAAAATGAGGATAGAGGGAGGTCAGAAAATCATTAGTCAAAACTATTTTAAAACTTTTTTAAATGGCTTTTTACTGAATATTCTTAATATAGGTGTGGTTTTATTTTGGTTGGTTACTGTAATATCAGTGCGAAACCAATATCCTAATCCGTATAAATTTACTTTATACATTGGAATTATGATAGCCACCTACATTGGAATAGATTTAATTAAAATCCTTTTGGCAAAACAATTTCATCATAAATTGACTCAAAACCTGGCTAATAAAATACGAAGTGCTGTCGGAGGGATATTGGTTATCATTAGTGTATTTATATTTATGCAGAGCTTCAAAAAATTTAATAAGTTTGACCAAGAGTTAGAAAGAAGCGGCTATGTGAGGGATTCTCTAAAAATCAGAAAATAATTGTGTATGATAACATTTCCCAAAAAACTAAAAAAAGGAGCTAAAATAGGCATTATTTCTCCCGCAGGTGCTGTAGAGGCTTCACAAATACAGACAGGTATAGAACGAATACAGTCTAAAGGATATGAACCTATTTTGAGTCCGCATTGCTTGGGGATTTTTAAGAATGGATACAATTATTCTGGGACAGAGAAAGAGCGTTTATCGGACATCAATTGGGCATTTTCTAGCTCGGAGCTTTCGGCAGTATGGGCAACTAGAGGAGGTTATGGTTGTCAGCATCTCATTAAAAAGATTAAATTATCTGCCTTCAGGGAGAATCCTAAATGGTATATAGGTTATTCAGACAATACTGTAATCCAAAGTTATCTTCTAAAAAACGGATTTGCTAGCATACACGGGCAAACACTTAAAACCGCTTCGTTTGGGGTCTCGGAGGAAAGTTATGAGTTTATTTTTGATATTCTTGAGGGAACACTTCCTAAATATGAAATTATACCACACGCATTTAATAAAGAAGGTGTAGCGGAAGGCACTCTAATAGGCGGAAATTTAGCCTTGATTTATGCCTTGTTGGGAAGTCCATATTCCTTTAATTTTAAAGATAAAATCCTTTTTATAGAAGATATAGGCGAGAACTTTTACGCTCTTGATAGAATGCTGATGGGGCTAGAACTTGCAGGAGCATTTAGAAAAATAAAAGGGCTCATCATAGGTGGTATGACGAATATGGGCTCCGAAACCGATAATCCAAACTATGAAGACAGTTTTGATAGCTTTGCTTATGAAATTGTAAAACAAAGATTGGAGAAATATAAAATCCCTGTGATGTATCAGTTTCCTAATGGGCATATCTATCATAATTTGCCGCTTATTTTGGGGGCTTCGGTTCGCCTTGAAATTACCTCTGAAAAAGCAGAACTTTTTTATCTATAAAAAATGGCAGAGCATAATGATTTTGGAAAAGAAGCCGAAAATCAAGCCGTATTTTTCTTGGAGCAAAAGGGCTATAATATCATAGCCAGGAACTTTAGATACCTTAAAGCAGAGCTAGATATTATTGCCGAAAAAGATAATACTCTAGTGGTGCTAGAAGTTAAAGCAAGGCAGCACAATGCTTTAGTAGAGCCTCACGAAGCAGTAAACAAACGGAAAATAAAACTCATTATTTCTGCTACTAACGAATTTCTACAAAGCTATCCCAAAAATTTAGAAGTGAGATTCGACATTGTTTCGATTATTAAGACGCCACAAAATGCCTTTGAAATTACTCACATAGAAAGTGCTTTTGAAAGTATAGATGGATGAGTTTTACAGTTCACTCATATAAAACTACCATTCAGTAAGATATTTTTATTTAGGGCAAAGGTCCGTTTTATATTTGCATCAGAAAGTTTAACAAAAAAATATCTTATTATGAAAAACAAAGTTCTAAACACAAAGAAATGGGTCGCTGTTTTAGCCGTAGTAGTTAGCACAGATTTTGCACACGCACAAACCGATTATCAATCTCAACTACAAAAGAGCATTGTTCAGATGGAACAATCCAAAAATGCCCAAGAGTTGGCTCCCGTAACTAAAGCGTTTGTGAAAATAGCTGAAGAAAATCCTAATCAGTGGTTGCCTTACTATTATGCGAGTTACAATAGTGTAATGGAAGGGTTCAGAGGTAATTACACCGATAAAACCAAGTTAGAAACCTTAGCTAACCAAGCTGAAGAATGGATGAAAAAGGCAGAGGCTCTTTCGCCTGAAAATGCAGAGATTTATATTCTTAAAGCTCGCATCAATGGATTGAGAATGATGATAAATCCACAGAAATATTATGCGACTGATGGCAAATCTTATGGCGAAAATTTAGCGAAGGCTAAAAAACTTAGCCCTAATAATCCGAGAATTACTTTGCTGAAAGCTGAAACGGTGTACTATACGCCAAAAGAACACGGTGGAAGTAAGGAACTTGGTTTAAAACTATTTGAAAAAGCCTTAAAACAGTTTGAAACTCAAGAAGCCGAGCAAAAACTATTGCCTCATTGGGGCAAGAAAGAGGCTCAGTATTTCTTATCTTTGAAATAAATATAAATATTTTGGTGAGGAAGAACTTTCCTCACCATCTTTTTCAAAATTTAGCTTATGAAAACTTTTTCCTTTAAAAATATACGCACTTTGTTTATTGTAAGCGTACTTTCTGCTCTTTTCTTCTTTCTCATTACCTCGTCTGAAAAAACAATTCGTAACTTTTTTATTAGCTGGGCAATATCGCTTGTCTATACTTTTGGCTATGGGTTATGTAATGGATTGATGAATGAACAACTTAATGAAAAGTATAATTGGAATACTCATACTAAACCTCGTCTGATAATTGGACTTATAGCAACAGTTATTCTTAATACTCTAATAACTTATTTGCTAAATTATATTTCTTTTGTTCAGTTAAGAGGAGTTCCTACAGAAGATTTTTTTAGTAAAAAATACGGTTTTATCAATTGGTTTTGGATAAATTTCGCATTGCTAATATCATCATTATATCATGTTTACTATTTTATGAAAGCCTTGCAGCAAAGCACTCAAGAGAAAATAGAAGTGCAGGAGCAATTAGCCAAAGCCTCAGAGGCACAGTTTCAAAGTTTAAAGACTCAGTTAGACCCGCATTTTCTGTTTAATTCTTTAAATGTCTTAACAGCGTTGATTGAGGAAAACCCACCGAAAGCTCAAAAATTTACGGAAGATATGTCTAAAATATACCGTTATGTTTTGGAACAAAGAGACAAAAAAACGGTGAGTGTTGCCGAAGAAATCAGCTTTGCAAAAACCTATGCCGAACTTCTTAAAACCCGTTTTGAAGACAGTGTTAATTTTAGTTTTGATATAAATCCCAACTTTGAAAATCATTTGGTAGTGCCATTGTCCTTACAATTATTGTTGGAGAATGTGATTAAACACAACTTTGCTACCATTCAAAAACCGTTGAATATTAAGGTTTATACCGCCTCGTCTTATTTGATGGTAGAAAATAATTCACAAGCAAGAGAGATGCCTGCAGGTAGTACAGGCGTTGGATTAAAGAACATTCAGCAACGCTACGCCTTACTCACACATAAGGAAGTGAATGTTGTTAAAAATGAAACTGTTTTTCGTGTAGAAATCCCTTTGATATAATATTAAAAAAATGAAAGCAATTATTATAGAAGACGAACAACTTGCTGCAAGAAAGCTAAAACGAATGTTAGAGAAGTTTCCAGAGATAGAGGTGGTAGCAACTTTATCTTCGGTAGAGGAAGGCGTTGATTATTTTAAAACCCAACCGCACCCTGACCTTATTTTTTCGGATATTATGTTAGGTGATGGGCTGTCTTTTGATATTTTTGAACAAGTGCCTACCAAAAGTTTCATTATTTATACTACGGCGTTTGACCAATATACTTTAAAGGCGTTTAAGCTTAACTCTATTGATTATTTACTAAAGCCTTTTTCACAAGAGGATTTAGAACAGGCGATAGAGAAGTTTCATTCCTTCCTTCCAAAAGAACAAGGCTACGAACAACTAAATTTTAAAGAACTTATCCAAAAGGAAACACCTAAACTCACAAGAGTTGTAGCTAAAGTAGGATATAATTTAAAGGTATTAAGTATAGAAAATATTAGTTGTTTTTACAGCGAAAACAAAATCGTTTATGCTCAAACCGAGAGCAGAGCTTATCCTACGGAATTTACTTTAGATGAATTAGAAAAACTGTTAGATTTAAAGAAATTTTTCAGGGTTAATAGACAATTCATCATCAATTTAGAACATATTAAAAATATCCATACTTCCCCATATTACAAAGTGGAACTCAATCACCCGTTAGAGCAAGAAATTACGATAAGTAGAGAGCGAGTAAAACACTTTAAATCTTGGCTGGAAGGAGATTTTTAAATAAATCTAATAGTTAAAGGATATCTTATAGGTTGGTTATCCTTAGATTTAACAGCTTGTATAATAGGTACTATAATCATTATTAGTGCTATAATAGATATGAATAAAAAACCTATCAGAATAAAGCATAAAGGTACAGATACCAAAATGGCTATAAACATAGTGATTTGAAAGTTAATAATCTCTTTGCCTTGTTCATTTATTCCCAGTATTTCATCTTTTTTGAAAGCCCAGATTAAGAGAGGGATTATGAGTCCACCAAACCCTGTAATAAGATTAAATAATTGAGATAAATGTAGTAGGAACAACATATCTTTGTCTTCTATTTTGGTAGCAGGATTAGTATTTTTCATTTTTATCATAAGTAGTTACTTTATGCGAAGATAAAATATTTTTCGTTAAAATAAAGACGGCTTACCGAAAAATCAATAAGCCGTTCTTGTGTTTATTTCAAAATTATTATTCTATTGTATCACTCGTTTTGCAAATCTGTATCTTGGTCCCCAATATTTATCATTTAGAGAAGAAACTATAACGCCTTTAGAAGTTGCAGCGTGTATAAATTTAATATCGCCATCTTCTGTTATTTCTTGTACTATCCCTACATGAGAAATGCGTCTTCCGTGTGAAAAGAATACTAAATCTCCCTTTTGTAATTCTTGTTTCAATACCATTTCTCCCTCTTGTGCCTGCGCGGCAGCTACTCTAGGAAGGCTTATGCCAGTAACTTCATTAAATACAGATAGTACAAATGCAGAACAGTCTATACCACTTCTAGTAGTGCCTCCGTAACGGTAAGGAGTTCCTAAATAAGTACTCGCTTGATTAAGAATTTCGTCTATTGTTTGTGAGTGCTTAATAGCCTTCTCTATCTCGGCTTTAGTTTCTAAATTACTTACTCTTGCTAAAGTTGTTTTTGCTGCAACATAGTTAGCTTCGGCTTCATTTTGGTAAAGAGATTTTTTTGCTGAAGTTAAACTTGCTTTGCTTATTTTAGGTACTTTGGTATTAGATTTGTACTCTGTATTAGCGTTAGAGGGAGTAGCTGTAACTACATAGTTACTTACGCACGACTGTAAAGAAAAAGTGACTAAAGCTAATAAAACATATACTAAATTTTTGTTTTTCATTTCTGACTTATTTTAGTAGTCCCTATTAAATAAAGAATTCTTTTTCTTTAAAAAGACCTTACAAAGGTAAGTAATCTATGAGAAACCTCTTTTTAGAGCGTTACAGGAGATTATATATTTTAACATTTTTTAACATTATTTCAAGGTTTGTTAAATAAAAAACCACAGAAACTCCTATTTTTAGGTTTTCTGTGGTATTGATTTGTTAATATATTTTAACACCCTACTCTATCTTGTAAAGAGGAGTTCTCTATATTTTGTCATTGGCCAAAGCTCATCATCTACCATCATTTCTAGCTCATCTGATGCTTCACGAATGCCGTCAAACAAAGGTTTTACTTTTGAACAATAAGCTTCCGCTTGTTTCATACCGTGCAACTCTTTAGCTTTAGCTTTTTCTGAAAGAAGTTCATCTACGCCTAGTTTTATTTTGGATACATTTTTAGAAATTTCAGAAATGAGGTTTAGTTGCTCTTTTGCGAGAATCTTATACTCTTTTTCAGGGAATATTTCCTTTAGTCCTTTAACATTTTCTATCAGTCTGTTCTGATAGTTAAGAGCGGCAGGGATAATATGATTTCTTGCAATATCTCCTAGTACTCTAGCCTCAATGTCTATTACGGTAGAATATTTTTCTATCTTGATTTCGTTTCTCGCTTGGAATTCTCTTTTTGAATAAATTCCGAGTTCTTCGTAAAGCTGTACAAACTTATCGTTTAGTTCATTTTTAAGTGCTTCAGGCGTGGTTTTTAAATTATTAAGACCTCTTTTCTTTGCCTCCTTTTCCCATTCTTCAGAATAGCCATCACCTTCAAAAATGATATTTTTAGACTGCTTCACATATTCTCTTAATACATTAAATATAGCTTCATCTTTTTTAAGACCTTTTTCAATCAGAGCATCTACTTCTTTTTTGAAAACGCCTAATTGTTTAGCCATAATTACATTCATTACCGTCATTGGTTCGGCACAGTTTGCAGAAGAACCTACGGCACGAAGCTCAAATTTATTTCCTGTAAAAGCGAACGGAGAGGTTCTGTTTCTATCGGTGTTGTCCAATAAAATCATTGGGATTTTCCCTACAACATTCAGTTTTAAATCTGTTTTTTCTTCAGGGGATAATTTTCCGAAAGTTACTTTTTCAAGTTCGTTGAGAACGCCTGAAAGCTGACTTCCTATGAAAGCGGAAATAATGGCAGGTGGTGCTTCGTTTGCTCCTAGACGGTGGTCGTTACTTGCAGAAGCGATACTTGCTCTAAGTAAATCTGCATAGTCATGAACGGCTTTTAAGGTATTTACAAAGAATGTTAAAAATTGTAGATTCTTTTTAGGGTTTTTACCTGGGCTTAAAAGGTTTTCTCCAGTATCTGTGCTTAGAGACCAGTTGTTGTGTTTTCCGCTACCATTAACTCCAGCGAAAGGCTTTTCGTGGAATAGGATATGGAAGTGATGTTTGTGTGCTACTCTAGCCATAACATCCATTAGAAGTGAGTTGTGGTCCACAGCAACATTGGCTTCTTCAAACATCGGAGCGAGTTCAAATTGGTTAGGAGCTACCTCGTTGTGTCTTGTAGTGACAGGTATCCCTAGTTTCATACATTCTATTTCTAGCTCCTTCATAAAGTTCATTACTCTGGTAGGGATAGAGCCAAAGTAATGGTCGTCTAGCTGCTGACCTTTAGCAGGCGAGTGTCCTAAAAGGGTCTTTCCTGTAATTACAAGGTCTGGTCTAGATTGGTAAAGAGCGGTATCTACTAAGAAATATTCTTGTTCCCAACCAAGAGTGGCGGTAACTTTATTTACATTTTTATCAAAATAAGCTTTACACACCTCAGTTGCTGCCATATCTATAGCGTGTAGAGCTTTTAGAAGAGGTGTTTTGTAATCCAGAGTTTCTCCTGTATAAGAAATAAAAATAGAAGGAATACATAAGGTTGTCCCCATAATAAAAGCCGGAGAAGTCGGGTCCCAAGCAGTGTAACCTCTAGCTTCAAAAGTATTTCTTATGCCTCCGTTAGGGAAGGAAGAGGCATCAGGCTCTTGCTGAATAAGCATACTTCCGTTGAATCTCTCAATAGCTCTACCATCTCCTATAGGAGTGAAAAAGCTATCGTGCTTTTCTGCTGTAGCACCTGTAAGTGGCTGAAACCAGTGAGTGTAATGTGTAACACCTTTGCTCATAGCCCAATCTTTCATAGCTACTGCAACTTGGTCTGCAATATGATGTTCTATTTTTGCTCCCATTTTCATGGCATCTAAAATAGAATTGAATGCCTCTTTGGTTAGATATCTTCTCATTGTTTCTACGGAAAATACATTCTGACAAAACAAATCTGATAGTTTTGTAGGCACATCCACAGAGTTAGATTTTCTATAATCTCTAAATGGAAGCTCTGATAAAGCTTTAAATCTTAATGTTGACATATTTTGTAATTTTTAATGGGGCTAAATTACAAAAAATCAATTAAAAAAATAAATAACCCCTATTAAATTTAGGGGTAAATGTGTTAAAATGTATTTTTTATCTAAATTCGTAAGGCTTTAAAATCTTTTTTTGAGGCGCTTTTTTCTTTTCGTCTGCTCCAAAATTATAGGTAAGTCCTATACCTAAGGTTTGTTTCATTTGTAATTTTTGTACTTGGTCGTGGTCGTATAGTAGGTTAACCATTACTACGGAGGTAATAAATTCGCTAAATTTGAGATTGAGCGTACCTGTATAATTAATATCTACTCTTTCTGGGTGGTTCAGATAATTGGTAAAGAATCCTATTTGATTCACTAGGTTGATGTCTTTATAAATTTTAAGTCTATACAAAGCAGTAAGCATCGCACCGAGCTCTGTTCTTACTGATTGCCCATCTCTTTCCAAACCATATCGCCCTGCCCTTTGCAGTTTTTCGTCTAAAACAAAGGTAAGCTTTGTATTTGCAGGACGGAATACCACTTGAAAGTTTTCATTAGGATTATAAGAAATACCCATACCCGCATTTATGTATCCGGGAGCCATAAATTTTGAAATCCTATTTTCATATATAGGCTTTGGAGTAATTGCGTAGTTGTACCCTGGCATAAATTGAGTTAGAAACTGAATCCCCATAGAGAGGTAATAGTTTCTGCCTATCTCATAGCCGTAGTTACTCATAATATTGAGGTAATCATCAGTTTTTCTTGCAACTTGGTTTTGAGTTGAAACCATACCATATCCCATCCTTACAATGTTTTCCCAGTAGTGGTTTCTGTTTTTATAACTCAGATTGTAGTCTATATTTCCTATGACTCCAATGCTGTTATTTCCCCCAGAATTCCAATTAGAAAAGCTAGATTGGTTAAAGACTAAAGTATTCTGTCCCCAAAAATACCACTTCTGTGGGGTGTCCATTCTTAGAAATTTATAGGGTGTTACAGGGATATCTTCTTTGATATTTTTAGGTGGAGATGGGGAAATTAAAGTGTCTATTTTGTAGGATTTAAGAGCGACTAGACGCTCTTTACTAAAACTGTCTATGTCTATAATCTGTGATTCCCAATGCGTTCCACTTATAGAGTCTATTAGCTTTTTATTATAATTGATTTGCCCCAACAGAAAAGTGTGACAAATTGATAAAATAAAAAGGGCTAAATATTTTAGCATTAGTAATTTATTTATAATTTTAGTACAAAAATAGGACAGATTTTCTATTTACGAAAAATAAAGTCTCTTTTTTTGGTTTGGCAAAACATTTGTGAGAACGGTGGTTATGTTTAAAAACAAATCTTTTCTTTCTATAAAAGTTCCTTTATTGGTGCTATCGGCGGTATGGTTGGGATTCTTATTGCAATCCGTAGGTTTAGTGGAGCATTGTCAAGGGGCGCTAATTCCTTTGGCTCCAGAAGGGCTAAAAGGCGTTTTGTTTTCTCCTTTTCTACATTCGGGATTAGAGCATATATGGAGTAACTCTGTTCCTCTGGGAGTTTTACTTTTTTTGTTATACGAGTTTTACCCTAAAATAGCAAATGTTATTTTCTTGTTGGGTTGGTTGTCTACAGGTTTTTTAGTTTGGCTGACATCTCAGGTAGACTTATTTACAGGGGAAATGTATTATACCTGTATTATAGGAGCGAGTGGTATTGTCTATATGCTAGCTTTCTTCTTATTCTTTAGTGGAATTTTTAGATGGAATATGAAATTGCTTACCATCTCTCTCCTTGTAGCGTTGTATTACGGGAGTCTAATTTGGGGAATTTTTCCTGAAGAATTCTTTTCTCAACTAGACCAACCTAGCCAAATCTCTTGGCAGTCTCATTTAGTAGGAGCGGTAGTAGGCATTATTTTGGCGTTTATGTATAGAAAACAAGGCGAAAAAAAACGCCGATTTATATGGCAATACCCTAATTATTACAGCGAAAAAGATGATAAACTTTGGCAAGCCTATAAAGCAGAACACCCCGAAGATTTTGAGGAGCTCCCAAAACTGAATGAACCTGATATATGGGAAGAACTTAATAGATTGCGTAGGCAGTAATAACTATTTATTTTTGGTTTCCTCTAAAATAATGGAAGGTAGTTGTTGCTTTCTTCTTTCTTTAGTTTCTTCTTTTTTGGCAGAGGTAATCCATAACATTAGTTCTTTTTTTCGGGTGTACGATAGCTTGTTATAAGCTAACCCTACTTCAGGATAAGCATTAAATATAGTTAATACTTCCTCGGGTACAACCACCACTCGTTCCTCCAAATCTTGCTCAAGGCTTACCTCTACAGTATCTCCAAAGGTTTTATTTAATGATGCCCTCACTTCTTTAGTTAAAATTAAAAAATGGTAGGATTTACCCATTTTAGCAAGGCTTCCTCGGTATGGCACTTTATTGTCGAATAGCACTTTTACCTTTACTTGCCCTTTTTTGCCAAAAAGTTCTTCGGTGGAAAAAGGGAAGACCACATAACCAGCATTGTCCGTTCCGTGTTGGATAATTTCTGCAGTGAAGTTAATAGTTTTCATATTAAATTTTTCCATTTAGAAAATCTTGTCTTAGAGGTTCGTTTAGTTTTTCTATAGCGTATCTTAGAGTAGTTCTAGGCATAGTGGTGTAGTGCTGTTTGAGGAACTCTAATAATATTTCTTCGTTTTTTATCATAATATTTAAATAAGAAAACATCTTAGTAATGAGATGCTTTCTGGTCTGTTACTTCTCTCATATCCATCCTTAATAAGTGATAAGGATTTTGTATTATACTCTACTTAATGTTCGTCTTATTTTTCAATATATAGATTATGCTTACAACTATATAGATAGATACAATTGCATTACCTATCAAATTTAAAATACTCATATTCTCAAAATCTGTTATAATACAATAAAAATTGTAAGTAACAAAAAAAACAGAAACTATAATAAGAGAACACAATATATATTTTTTCATTTAAATAAAATCACTTTTTATTATGCGAACGAATTCTTATAAATATTATACATAATCCGTTGTGTATTATAATTATTTAAATTAAAGTTTTAAAAAAATTACAATAAACAATCTAAGTGCAAGTTACAACTTGCTTTACAAGTTTTACAAAAAATATCAGAAAAATCAACTTTTAACTTATCAAAGAGGAAACACCTATTATGATACGATGTAATTATGCTAAATCACTCGATAGGTTTAAAACACGGATACTTGCCAAAATAACTTCCTTTTTAAAATACACAACCGATTTAAATAATATATCTAAATTTACAAACCTTGTTTTCCTTCCACCCAATATGGCTCAGTTTGTATTTGTGTTTTTTGGTTAATCCCTAGTTTGGTTAAAGTATTTCGTAAGTTGGCAATAGATTTTGCATTTCCAGTCAAATAAAAAGCAATATTTTCTTTATTTCCTTGATAATTATTTAAAAATTCTTTCGTTTTTTCAATAGCATATTGAGCCTTGTTGATAGTAGATTTTTTGCAAGTTTCTATTTCAAAATCCAATTCATCAGCGATATTCAAATTTTTATCATCCAGTTCAGCCAAACAATAGTAGTTCTCTGGTATTTCACGAGTAAGGCATTCCATTAAACCCAAAGAAGTTTCATCTCCAAAGATAAAATGAAAATCCACATCGGTACGAAGTGCGGTTTTACCTCCTGGTCCAATCAGTTTATAATTATCCCCAACTTTCAATTGCTCCACCCACTTACTACCAACTCCCTGGTTGTGAACATAAAATAACACCTCGCAAACCCCTTTTTCTTGATTAAAATACGAAGGTGTATAATGCCGAAATTGGGTATCGCTTACCCGAAATTCAATGATATTTCCTGCGGAAAAATGTTTTTTAATTTTAGACAAATCTCCTTCAAATCGTACTTTTTTAAAGGTTTTCGTCAACATTTCGGTATACGTTACTTGTACTGGATGATAACTTCCACTAAAAAGTGCTTCAAAGGCATCTGCCATCCATTTCGGTGTCTTAGGCATAATTTTATTTTTTTTAATTATTCTAAATAACAAATGTAATTAAAATTTTTAAAATATGATTTTTCTGATAAAATTGTTTCTACCTTATTCTTGGCGTGAACAAGATGCTTGTATTAGAAGAGATAATTAAGGAGAATGCCATCATGTAAAATAATACCGAATATTTTCTATACTAATGATTATCCATAGCCTTTACAATAACGCTATGAGTTTAAAAGTCCAAATTTTGATAGTTTTACAATCATATATACCTCTGTTTGTGCATTTAACACAATAAGCTAATTATTTAAAATAGATTCTATTAAATTTTTCCATTTAGAAAGTCTTGTCTTAGAGGTTCATCTAGTTTTTCTATGGCGTATCTTAGTGTGGTTCTAGGCATAGCGGTATAGTGCTGTTTGAGAAACTCTAATAATATTTCTTTATTTCTTTTGCCTAGTTCTCTCAACATCCAGCCATTAGCTTTGTGCATTAAATCGTGAGGATGATTAAGGTGTTTCAATATGAGTTTTTGAGGAAGCGTATATTGTTCTTTCCGTATGTAGTAAAGCATTGATACTACTGCAATTCTATTTTGCCATAGGTTTTTAGAATTGGCTAGACTATCCAAAAGAGATTCAGCATTGTTATCAAAACAATATCTACCCAAAAGTTTATAGGCGGAAGTATCTACCAAATCCCAATTATTAACACCTTCAAGATTTGATAAATAAAAATCTACTAACTCTTTTCGTTTTGGAGGTGTTTTTTCAAATTTCAGGACGAGCATAAGCAGTGCTGTTAGCCTGTGTTCGTGTATTTCTGACTGTAGGAGTTGCTTAATTTCTTCTAAAGAAACTGTTTGCCAAAACGCTTTTGCAACTTGTCTTTGGTCTGGTACGGTAACACCAATAAACTGGTCTCCCTCGGCATATTCTCCTTTATTAGCTTTAAAATATTTAAGACTAAATGTAGCTCTTTGCTCGTCGGATAAATCTTTGAGTGCTTGTTTAATTTCTAGTAAAATCATTTTGCAAATGTAGTAGATTACGGCATAGAGTTACTTAAAAAATAATGACTATATTTGTCCTGCTAATGAGTCAAAAAGTCCGCATATTGTTTTTGCTACTGTGTTTGGGTATTTTTATTTTTCCTAAACAGGGTTCTTATGCGAATGTAGCAAAAACCCTGCACTGGCAAGTAGAAACTTCTAATTGCTGTGGAAAAGAACATACTAAAGAATGTTGTTCTACTCATTCTAAAGGAGAAAGCCAACACCAGAACCCTTGTGGTTCGGATTGTAGTAAGTGTCCTAATGTTTATTCATTTAATCAATTAGTTTATTCTTTAAGTATAAATCAATGGAGTGTATTATGCCATTTAAAATTTCATAAAAAGCCTAATACATATTATTTCAGATTTATTCCTACTAAACCTTTAGTAGAGATTTGGCAACCACCCAAGATAGGTTAGTTTATAGATATTTTTTTAGGTGAGATAACCTAAGAATAGTAGTTAAATATCGTTTCGTCAAATGATGAAATGGCAATGTATCGTATAAATTAAACCTAAAATCAATGAAAAATAGATTAAAAGGAACAATGTTAATTGTTCTAATATTGGTGTTTGCAAACCATATAAAAGCACAAATTCAAAACCCTAAAACAGAAACTGCTATAGTATTAGGTAACTGTGGTATGTGTAAGGCAACCATAGAAAAAGCAGCTAATGAGGAAAATGTAGTGGAAGCTGTTTGGGATAAAGAAAAGAAAATCCTTACTTATACTTATGATTCTCAAAAAACTTCAAAAGAAAAAATTCTCAAAAAAATCGCAGAAGTAGGATATGATAATGAGTTGTATAGAGCAGATGAGGATACTTATAAGAAGCTGCCCCAATGCTGTTTATACACTAGACGACTTTCTAATATCACACTAAAATCCGAGGAAGATTCCATTCAAAAAGAAGACCACCACCACGACCATCATCAAAAATCGAAGCAAATAGATGAGGTTGTGGTTACCAAAGTAGGAGAAGCCACATCACTAAATAAAAGAGAGGTAGGCTTAACTTTTAATATTTCTTCCAAAGAGCTACTAAAAGCCGCTTGCTGTAATCTCTCCGAAAGTTTTGAGACCAATGCAACAGTAGATGTAGCTTTTACCAATGCTGTAACAGGAACAAAGCAACTCAGAATGCTAGGCTTGGAGCAAAAATACACTACTCTTACCAAAGAACTTTTACCAGAAATAAGAGGACTGGCAACCGCTTATGGACTTAATTTTATTCCTGGTAGATGGATTGGTGGCATACAGCTTACCAAAGGAGGAAGTACCGTGGTTAGTGGCTACGAAGGTATTACGGGACAAATTAACACAGAGTTAGTCAAGTTTAACCAAAATCCAAAAACAGAACTTAATTTCTTTGCTGATGAAAACGGGCGTACAGAGTTTAACCTCGTTAATACCTCACTACTCTCTGAACATTGGAATCAGTCTATTTTAGTACACGCTAATGGAACTTTTCCAGAAATGGACAGAAATAAAGATGGATTTTTAGACCAACCTAAAGGTCATCAACTTAATGTAACTTACCTGTTGAACTATACTGATTTAGACCATACGGGTTGGGGCAATCATTTAGGTCTGAATGTAGTTAAAGATGAAAGAAAAGCAGGGCAGGTTGGTTATGATTGGAAGAAAACACAACATCAACAAAGTCTTTATGGCGTGGGTGTTGATATTTCTAGGTTCCAAATTTGGAATAAAACAGGTTATGTTTTTAAAGGAAAACCTTATCAAAGTTTGGGATTCATCAATCAGTTTACCTATCATCAGCAGGATAGCTTTTTCGGAGAGAGAACTTATTTTGGAAAGCAACAATCTTTCTACTCCAATTTAATTTTTGAAAGTATTATTGGAAATTCCAATCATAAATATAAAGTGGGAGGGAGCTTTTTGTATGATGCTTATGATGAAGATTATTTAGTTCAAAATTTTATAAGAACAGAACGAGTAGCAGGAACATTTGCAGAATATACACTCACAGGAGCAGCTTATACTTTGGTAGCTGGGTTGAGGTCTGATTTCCATAATTTGGCAGGAACGCAACTTTCTCCTAGATTGAATTTGAAGTATGATATTGATGATAAAACCATTGTAAGACTAAGTGCGGGGAGAGGATTTAGAACGGCTAATATTTTTGCGGAAAACCAAAACTTTTTCGCCTCTAATAGAACAATAGAAGTGCTAAATCCTAACGGTAAAATTTATGGACTTTCTCCAGAAATTGCGTGGAACTATGGACTAAGTTTGCAGAAAGAGTTTAAACTTTTTAAGAGAAAAGCATTGTGGCTAACAGATGTTTTTCGCACCGATTTTCAAAGTCAGGTCATTGTAGATTTAGACTATTCTCCTCAAAAGATGCTTTTTTATAATTTAGAAGGCAAGTCTAGGGCATTGGCTTTCCAAACCCAGCTGGATTTTAGCCCAGCCAACAGATTAGATTTTAGGCTAGCTTATAAGTATTATGATGTATGGGCGGATTATCTAGGGGGAAGAAGATATGTGCCATTTACCGCAAAGCATAGAGGTTTCATCAATATGGCATATTCTACTGTGAAAAACAGCAAACAGGCTTACTGGAATTTAGATGCAACTTTGCAGTGGATAGGCGCTCAAAGATTGCCTAATACTTACCAAAATCCAGAAGAATATCAAACGAAAGTGTTTACAAAGCCTTATGCTCTACTGAATGCTCAAATATCAAGATTTTTTAATCGTAATATTAGATTGTATTTAGGAGCAGAAAACTTAACTTCCTATACTCAAAAACGCCCAATTATAGATGCTAAAAATCCTTTTGGTAACTACTTTGACGGTGGGATGATTTATGCGCCCATTATGCCAGCTAACTTTTACACAGGTATAGATGTTAGTTTTTAAGTGAAGTAGATAATATAACTCTTAAAATAAAAAGCCGATACATTGTGTATCGGCTTTCTTTGTTTTGAAATTGGAACTTTGTATTAGAAAGTATATTTAAATCCTAATACAGCACTCCATGTAGTAAATCTGCTACTTGCAGGTCTGTATGGAGAAGAAACCAATTCGCTACCCTCTCTTTCCATTTGGAAGTTAGGATTAGGCGTTAGAGTTCTATCGGCAACTCTTAAAATAGCGGCACCATAAGAACTTATGTTATAATCTTGAATCCCCCAATTAGAGTTAAGCATATTTCCAAAGTTGATTATATCACAAGTAATCTGGATTTTGTCTCCTCTTCTTACCATATTTGTAAATAAGTTTTGAGTAAGTCTTATATCAAAACGATTTAACCAAGGTAAAAGGAATTCGTTACGAGGTAATATTTGACCTCTGTATTTTTCAAGACCATTATTTGCTATAAATTTATCAAATGCTTCTCTTTGCTGATCCGCAGTAAATACAACAGAACCACCTCTAGTAATATCAGCAAATTTTAAATCTGCAGTATTCTTTGGGATATAGAGTAAATCATTAGACATACCATCTCCATTCACATCATTAGCGTAGTAGTAAGAGAATCTACCTTGATGACCACCTGTATAATAAACACCTAAAGTAGTTCCTTTTATAGTATAGCTAAGATTCGCAACCACTCTATGAGGAATAGCAAATGCAGATGTGCTTAAGAATTGCTGGTTAGGTGTATCTACCACGGGAGAGCCTCCCCAAGCGGAAGATGCACTAGAGCCTGAGTTAGAAGATACTTCTTTAGCATCTGAATAAGTATAGAATACGGAACCGGATAGCCCGTTCCAAGGTCTTAAAGTAGCACCAATAGTAGCTGAGAGTGCGTAACCTTTAGTTCTTGTATTTGTTAATACCGTAGCATCATTCCCTCCAATGGCACTATTGTATTGGTAAGATGCTCTATTAGGGTAAAATACTCTATCTACTCCAGCGTAGGTCATTTTGGCATCAGATTCTTTTCTGTTAGCTCCAAACTGGAAAACTGCGTTCACATCTCTAGTATAGAGTAGGTCAGAAGATAGGGTTAAGTAAGTATTAGGTATCTTATAATCTATACCCAAACTAGACCTCCATACTGATGGCATTTTGAAATTATCATCTACCAAAGAAAATGTACTTGGAACACCTGCTTTTGGACTGCTTATGAACACATTTTCAGCCCCAACAGGAACGTTTTTTAAATGATAATAAATATCACCTGGTTGGAATCTTACATTTCCTATCCAACTGGCAACATCTGCGTAAGAACCAGGCTCTATAGTGTTTTGGAGTACTCCAGCATTGGTTGGCATATTGGTTAACCAAACAAAAGGAACTCGTCCTGTAAAGATACCTGTACCACCTCGGATAACCAAAGAACGGTCTCCGTTAACATCATAATTAAATCCAAAACGAGGAGAAAGCATCACTCTTGATTTTGGCCATCTACCAGAATTATAAGTTCTCTCATTTCCATTAACATCTAAAAGAGCGAGGCTGTTAATAGCTTCATTTGGTGTTAACTTATTAAGGTAAAGAGGGAGCTCTGCTCTTAAGCCTACAGTGAAGTTGAATCTGTCGTTAAGTGTTATTTTATCTTGAATGTAAGCTGAAGCAAGTCCAAAATTAATTCTAGAATAGGTGTCTTGCCCTTGATAAGGATAAGTGAGCCCGAACATAATAGGAGCTACTTCCGCTGAAGTTCCTGTTTTTAAGAAATCTTCTACAGAAGCATATCTATAATACCCTGTACCCATTCTGGTATATGAGTTTCCGAATTTTTGAAGTTCAAAAGCAACCCCTCCTGTAACAGAGTGTTTTCCTGATGTATAAGTAAGGTTGTTTATGAATGAATAGTTGTTATTTACAACATCGTTTAAGTATGAGAACAGCTCAGTTCCAAAGCTGATGTAGTTACCTCCAGTAGGTGAGCCATCCCAAATATCCACGAATGGGAACAAAGATTTAGAAGGTGTTGTTCTTTTATCTTGAATATTAGAGTAAGTGAACAAAAATTTGTTTGATAATTTAGAGCTAAATGTAGAGTTAAGTTCTGCAGTTAAAGACTGAACTTTATTGTTGAATCCATAATTACCATTTTCAAAAGTCATTGCTCTATCGCTTACACGCCCCCAAGCCGATCTAGGTCTAGGTCCTGATGTAGCATTAGCTATCTGCATAGAGTTCCCATCTAAAATATTATATCTAATGGCAAATTTATGCTTATCACTAATGTTCCAGTCTAATCTAATCAAAAGCTTGTCTCCAGTTTGCATAGCTTCATTCGCGTAGCCTTGGTACCTGCCTGGGTCGTACCCCCATCTGTCAATTAAGTGATTTCTAACGGCAATAAGATCACTCTCTTTAACTCTAGAAATGTTGGAAACTGGGTCTGCTATACCATCTTGAGATGCTTTCCATAAATTTGCTCCCGATGCATTTGCTCCTGTAGAAACTTCCCTTTCCGCACTAACGAAGAAGAATAACTTGTTCTTTACTATAGGACCTCCTATGGTAAGACCATTTGTCATTTTAGCGCCAGATAATCTATCTATATTTTCTCCATTTATTCTCCATCTGTTAAGCTCTTTTGCGTTATAATATCCGTATAAAGACCCTTGGAATTTGTTTGTCCCTGATTTTGTAACAGCGTTTATACCTGCCCCAGTAAATCCTGACTGTGTAACATCAAAAGGAGCAATGTTAACCGTAATTTCTTGAATAGCATCTAGTGAAATAGGTTGTGCATTGCCACCAGGTAAAGGGTTGCCACTAAGACCAAAACCATTATTAAAGTTAGCACCATCTATTTGTAGATTGTTATATCTAGAGTCTCTACCAGCAAAAGAAGTTCCATTAGATTGTGGAGTTAATCTAGTAAATTCTGTGATACTACGAGAAGATTGCGGTAATTCTTGGATTTGCTTTAACCCTACATTAACACCCGCACCGGCTTTATTACCACTTCTTCCCTTGCCACCAGAAAGAACCACTTCTTGGATAGTTTTAGTTTTTTCCCCTAAAGTAGCATTTAAAACATAAGGTCTGTCAAGTTCAATGTAAACATCCTCGTAAACCATTGGCGTTTGTCCAGAATATTGTATTTCAACCTTGTAAGGTCCTCCCACTCGCATGTTAGGAAGGTTGAAACTTCCTGAGTTACTTGATTTAGCAGAATAGACGGTTCCCGAAGGGAGGTGTGTAGCCTTAATGCTAGCACTGGTAGATTTTTGCCCTGAAACAGTAGTTACAACTCCAGTCATACTTCCTGTAGTTACCTGAGCTTGCATCGTTCCATAACCACAAAATGCTATAGCAGCGATTAAAACGGTCTTTTTCATTGACCCCATGTTTTTTACCATGACGAAATGTATTTTAAAGTAAGTTTTTCGGTGGCAAATATCGTTAATTATACTTTAACTAATTTTAACTTTATGTTAATTTTTAGTTTAAGTTGATTAAAAATGATTGTTGATTTTTGTGTGGCTTATGAAGCTATTGAGTTGTTAAATAATGGTGTGTGTTAATCTACTAAAGATAATGTTTATTATATTCATTTTGTAGTAAATTAAAAAAGCCAATACAATTATGTATCGGCTTTTTAAAATTTTAAATGATTACTTTCTTAGAATGTGAAGCTCACAGAAGCAGACCATGTTCTTCCGAAACCAAAGAAGACCTGGTTAGAAGTGTCTAAACCTTTGTAAGTGTTGTTCTTCAAATAAGCATCATACTGTTGTTGGGCTGTAGCGCCAGTAGCAGTATTATCATTGAAATCAGCTAGAGTTTTGGTATGGTTGTTAGTTCTAGCTTCAGCAATGTAAGTGGTGTCAAGTACATTGTAAATATTTCCTGTAAAAGTAAAAGCATTTCTATTATTCAGCTTTAATTTATAGGAAAGCCCTAAATCCATCAAGTTGTAGCTTGGTAATTTAAGAGACCCCTTGTGATTTGCAGAGGTAAAGCTACTGGGATTGATATCAGCATATAAATTATCTATATATCTCCAGTCTGCGTTGAATGATAATCCATCTACAGGTCTAATAGCTAGTCCTAAATTTGATGTTATCTGAGCTGAGTTACCTACTTTTACACCATCTAGATAAAGTGTAATTTGGTCTACAGCCTTGTTGTTAGCACCTAAAATAGGAGCATTGCTGTCATCAAAATAGCTTGCAGAAACATTTCCTTTATATTGCCAGTTTCCTGCAGAGAACATACCTGTTAATGATAATAATTTAGAAAGTTTATACTCCATATCTACCTCTATACCATGGTGAACTTGAGTTACCCCAAAGATATTGGCGATCCCTAATATGGTTTGAGCCTTACCATTAGCATCTTTTAATATAGGGTAGTTTCCTTGAGCATCTGGCGTTGCACTATAATCATACAAACTAAACTCATTTCTATTAGAGATTACTCTATCTCCCCAATGTGTTCTGTAAAGGTTTAAGTTAGCATTAAAATTACTAGATCTAAAACTATATCCTATCTCTGTTCCGAAGATTTTTTCATTCGTAAGGTTAGGGTTTAGGTAGTTTCTGTTGTTAGGATATACTGCATCAAAAAATGGCTGACGCTCATAGTATCCAACATTAGCAAACACATTATGATTTTCGTTGATGTTATAGTTAGCACCTGTCTTTATATTAAATCCGATAAGATTGTTAAATCCTGTTTTGGTTTTCATTGCGGATTTAGGATTTGTAGCTACGGCCAATGTACCTGGTAGTAAAAAATGGTCTATTCTTTGGAATGATTGGTTAGATATAGACCCTTGGAAGAATGCTGATAACTTGTCGTTAGTATATTCTACTTGACCAAACACTCCTCCCCAAAGAACTTCACCATCATTGTTATAAGAAATAGCCTCATGGTTTATTTTGGCAAAAGGATTCCAAGGTGCTCTATCTGTATAGGTTGTTGTAAGTCGTCTAGTAGAGTTAGCTAGGCTTTTGTTGGCTGTGTCTGTATAAGAAGTAGCACTTAGCAAATCGTTCAATACTTGATAGTGCATTCCCTTATAATATCTACCATCTAAACCAACACTCATTTTTAAATTAGAATTAAATTTATGAGTGAAATTAGTTAAGAATCCATACCAGTCGTGTTGATTGATACCAGATCTTCTAAGAATTTTAGGAGCGTTAGGGTTGGCAGAGTTATCTGCTACCATTTGGTCTATATTTAATTGACCGTTAGTCATTCTATATCCCTCCAAATTTCTTGCAATAAGAGGGCTAGTTCCACCACCGCCTCTTCCCCAAGAGCCGTAGATTACGGTTGCTAGATCATTGTTAGAATTAATCTTCCAATTCCAGTTAAACATGGCTACCGGCTTGTGGTAGTAGTTTACCCACCAAGCATATTTTTCTCCATTAAGATAACCCCAATCTGCGTTGTAGCGTCTGTTAGGTTTTCCATCTGTACTATACTTTATGTAGTCAGCTATGGTAACTTGGTTTCTTCTTTGTTCGTGCCATTGTGGAGCACCCGTGATTGTAAACTGGAAATCGTGGGTTTTATTAGGTTGGAATCCTAATGCAAAGTAATAGTTATATCCTTCAAAATCTGTCCCGTCAGCGTACATTGCTCCCGCTGTTCTACTCATTAAGAACGAAGAAGACCAACCTTTTTCATTTTTACCTGTATTGTATGAGAATAATGATTTGTGATATCCGTTATTACCTACACCTACAGTTACTATCCCTTGTTGTTTTTTATCTGCAGCTCTTGAAACAATGTTAATAGTTCCTCCCACAGAAGCAATAGCTAATTTGGAAGCACCAAGACCTCTCTGAACTTGCATTGCAGATGTAACATCAGAAAGCCCAGCCCAGTTAGACCAGTATACTTTGCCGTTTTCCATATCGTTAACAGGCATACCGTTAATCATTACAGCAATATTTTCTTGTGCAAAACCTCTAATGTTTATTCTAGAGTCTCCAAAACCACCACCACTCTTTGTTGCATAAACAGATGGTGTGGAGTTAAGAATTTCAGGGAACTCTTGGTTACCCATTTTTTCTACGATTTTAGACTCTTTAATAGTGGAAACAGCTACAGGTGTTTTTCTGTCTTTGGCAATATCTGCTACCCCTGTAAGAACTACGGTCTCAATATCTTTAGACCTTGCTGAATCTTTTACCGACTGTGCGAAATAAACACTTGCAGTAGAGAGTGTTACTACGGCTGTAAATGCCGTCTTTCTTAAAGCATTAATTTTCATAAGATTTATTATATCTAAAATAAGTTTTTCGGCGGCAAATATCGTTAATTATTTTTTAACTAATTTTAACTTTGGGTTGTTTTTTTTAATTTAATTGAATAAGAGAGTTTTTGTTGTGTCTAACTGTTTGTTTTCCATTATTTTATGTTGATTGTTCTTTGTGTTTAATATTATGTGTAGGATAATTTTAATGCCACTTTTTTGCTAAATAGTTAACGGATAAAAGAATGTTTCTGTTCTGAGAATTATAATGAAAGCAAAAATACCGATACATATTAGTACCGGTATTAAATGATTTTATTTTTTAGATATACAAAACTTACGAGAGCTATTCTGAAGGAATAATAGAATGTTATTTAATGAATTGAAACAAATCATCAGAAGGTTTTCTTACTTTTTTACCATGTTGAAATAAATCATCGTGAGCTCTATAACCTAATGCTAAACATACCGTAGGGATTTCCTTAGAAGAATCTATGTCTAAAACTTCTGCTACTTTATGAGCGTCGAATCCCTCCATAGGGCAAGTATCTACTCCCTCTAAAGCGGCTGAAAATATAAAGTTGCTTAGTAATATGTAAGCTTGTTTTTCATTCCAATAAGGTAGAGTTTCGCTGTTATGTCTATTGATATAGCCTTCTACACTATTTCTGAAAGGCTGTAATAGGTCTAGGGAAACTTGGCGTTCTTTAACAATAAGGTCAAAGTAGTTATCTACATAGTTTTTCTCTAATTCCTTTTTAGAAATAATGACTAATAAATGCGAACAAGTAGAAGTCTGTGAAGGGTTATAAAAAGCTGAAGCTAAATCTTCCTTTTTTGAAGGAGAAGAAATAACTAAAACTCTGTAAGGTTGTAGCCCTAGAGAACTTGCAGATAGTCTACCAGCTTCTAATATACGATTTAGGGTTTCCTCTGTAACTTTTTTTTCAGTATCAAATTTTTTTACAGAGTAGCGTTTGTTTAGTGCGTCTATATAATTCATTCGGCAAATATATAAACATTTCTGTAAAAGCATGGTTATTTGTATTTCTCATTTACACCTATATTTGCAGATATAAAACACAAAAATGCAGAGCCTAAAAACTTTTTTTTATTTCCTATGCCTACTGTGGTATACCATAGGCTTTGCACAAGATAAAAAATATTTTTTACACGATACTACCACTAAGAAAACAGTCATAAAAAAAGACTCACTTTCTGCAGTTAAGTTTTTAGATTCATTGGTAGAAAATAAGTATTACTTCACAAAGTTACTCAGAGCAGAAAAAAATGGTAATAGAGTTGATATTTATTTTGATAAAGGACAAAATTATCAACAAGTTTTAGTAAAATTACCAGATTCCATAGCGAGTGAATTAGGCTTGAAAGACACATTTGTTACCACAAATCTAGATTCTTTAAAAAAAACTATCAATAAAGCTTATTTAGAGAAAGGTTTTGCATTTAATCGGGTTAAATCTACCTTTTTAGGTTTAGATGCTACGGGTAAACCAATAGCTAGTATTTCTATAATTAAAGATAAAAAAAGAGTAATAGATGCTTTCAAAATAAAAGGCTACGATAAAGTGCCAAAACGATTTGTTTATAATTTAGAAAAGGAGTTTAAAGGAAAACTGCACCACTCTACCCAACTGATGGCTATACATAAACGTCTGCAAAATCATAGTTTTGTTTTATTGGAAAGACCACCTCAGACACTATTTACGCCAGATTCTACACAAGTATTTTTATTTTTACAAAAAAAGAAAAACAATAGTTTTGATGGTGTTTTAGGATTTGGTAACAACCAGTCCGAAAAACTAACATTTAATGGGACACTTAACTTTAACCTGAAAAACATCTTTAATAGTTTTGAAACCCTCAATCTTTTTTGGCAAAGGACACCTAATAGTGGGCAAACCTTTGATGTAGGTATAGAGATACCTTATTTGTTTAATTCTGATATAGGTACTCAGTTTAAAATGACTATTTTTAGGCAAGATTCTGCTTTTGCTCATGTTAAAATTCAGCCGAGTTTATATTACCAGTGGGAATTTAGACATAAGATTGGTGTTAGAGGGAGTTTTGAATTGTCTTCGGTGCTTTCCGAAACTTACAGTTTGGCAAGAGAGTTTAGCCGAAAAGGTGTGGGACTTTGGTATGACTACACTGAAAATAGCGACAATGAACTAATGCCATACCTTATGAAAATAAATGCTGAAGCGGATATATTGAATACTCAATATACAGATAATAAGGCTTCGCAGTGGCGTTATAGGATTTTTGCGGAACGAAACATTAACCTCAAGGGGAAACATTACCTCAATTTGCATCTCAATTCTGCTCGATTGCAAACTAGAGAAGTATTGTCTATAAATGAATTGTATAGGATAGGCGGTTGGAACTCGTTAAGAGGGTTCAATGAGGAAAGTTTACTTACAAGTGCCTATTTATATGGTGGTGCAGAGTATCGTTATTTGGTAGGGCAGCAAGCTTTTTTTGATGTTTTCGGGCAACTAGCTCAAGTAAGGGCTTCTGGCAGTAGTATTCATAACTACTTTTATAGCGTAGGGGCTGGTTTTAATTTTAGATTACCTCTCGGTATTATGAGTTTTCAAATCTCTAATGGTACGGCATTTGGTAATCCGTTCAAATTCAAAGATACCAAAATACATTGGGGATTGGTTACCCGATTTTAAACAAGTGATTAAATAAAGACTGAGACATAAATTAAAAATTGTATCTTTGTAACCCTTTTTTGATTCTGAAAAATATTTATGGTACACTATTCATAAGGAGTTT
The DNA here is from genome assembly GCF_000252855.1 of Riemerella anatipestifer ATCC 11845 = DSM 15868. Classification (NCBI taxonomy): domain Bacteria; kingdom Pseudomonadati; phylum Bacteroidota; class Flavobacteriia; order Flavobacteriales; family Weeksellaceae; genus Riemerella; species Riemerella anatipestifer. The sequence continues at coordinate 1,572,943 of NC_017045.1, forward strand.
TCCGTTATACAGATAGTTGAAAAATATGAACAATAACGAGTTTGGTAAAGAAGTTTGGAAGCCTATTGAGTTTGATTTTGAATTTACTAACGATTGTAGATTTGAAGTTTCTAACTTAGGGAGGGTGAGAAGTTTTAATAAAGTTTCACAAGGTAGGATTTTAAATGGTTCTACTACTGGAGGATACAAAATAATTAGGCTTAAATTATATAGACCAAGAACAGAAAAAGAGCAGCAAAAGTTTGATGAACTTAAAGCCGAAATCTCCAATCTGTACAATAAAAGAAGAGAGCATATTAAAAAATATAATGATATAGCAAGCTTTGAAGCGACAACATTGTTGTTAGAAAAAAAGAAAAAACAGCTAAGTCAAAAATTAGCAAGAAATCTAAAGAAACGAACCATTAACCATCATTTTTTAATACATCGTTTGGTTGCGACTTATTTTCTACCTAAGCCAAAATCAGAGGAAACTGTTGTAGGGCATTTAGATTTTGATAAAACTAATAATACGGTAAGCAATCTTAAATGGATGACTCCTGAGGAGAATCAAGCCCATCAAAATAATAGTCCCAAAGTAATATCAGAACGAAAGTGGCGTAAATACAGAGGAAGCAATCGCACAAAGGGAATGAAATTAACTTCTACCCAAGTTATACATATCAAAACTCAACTGAAAAGAAATCGTCCAGTTAAGCAAATTGCAAAGCAGTTTGATATTTCAACTATGCAAGTTTGGCGAATTAAAAGTGGCGAAAATTGGGCTCATATCAAAATTCCAGAATCATAGCTAAAATTATGTTTTTAATAAAAAAGAACTCGTTTTGATGATATTCAAAACGAGTTTTTGGTTTATTATTCTTCTATTTCGGCATCATTGTCATAATACTGAAAAAGGAAATCATTATAAGGAAATCTAGAAATATGTATGCGGTGGACTTCGTCATAGATAAGCTTTTTCATTTCTGGGAAGTTTTCCTTCGTTAATGCAGAAATAAATACAGTCGGAAATTTAGACTTCGCCATCCAAGTTTTTCTCCATTCATCTAGTGATATATTTTTCTTGGTGGCAGGTGTTAAATCATCTTCGTCTTTTTTCTCATAGGAGAAGTCATCTATCTTATTAAAAATCATAATAGCAGGTTTCCTATGAGCATCTATCTCCTGTAAAATCTGATTTACAGACTCTATATGGTCTTCAAAACTCTCGTGCGAAATATCTACCACGTGTACCAATAGGTCAGCTTCTCTCACTTCGTCAAGTGTAGATTTGAAACTTTCCACCAATTGGGTAGGAAGTTTTCGGATAAAACCAACGGTATCTGTCAAAAGGAAAGGTAAGTTGCCAATCACTACTTTTCTTACCGTGGTGTCTAGTGTTGCAAAGAGTTTGTTTTCTGCAAATACTTCCGATTTGGAAATGACGTTCATTAGAGTAGATTTGCCCACATTGGTATAGCCTACTAAAGCCACACGCACCATTTTTCCTCGGTTATTTCTTTGGGTTGCCATTTGTTTATCAATGGTCTTTAGTTTTTCTTTTAGTAAAGAAATTCTATCTCTAATGATTCTTCGGTCGGTTTCAATTTCGGTTTCCCCAGGTCCACGCATTCCGATACCACCTCGCTGACGCTCTAAGTGCGTCCACATACGGGTCAGTCTAGGGAGTAGATACTCGTATTGTGCAAGTTCTACCTGTGTTCTAGCATAAGAGGTTTGAGCTCTTTGGGCGAAGATATCCAAAATTAAATTTGTACGGTCTAGTATTTTTACTTCCATTTCCCTTTCGAGGTTTTTAAGCTGTGAAGGCGAAAGTTCGTCATCAAAAATAACGGTTCCTACTTCGTTTTCCTTTACAAAATCTCTTATTTCCTCCATTTTTCCTTTACCTACAAAGGTTCTGGAGTCTGGTTGAGAAAGTTTTTGGGTGAAACGTTTTTCTACCGTAGCTCCAGCGGTATAGGCTAAAAATTCTAGTTCGTCTAGATATTCGGTGAGTTTATCTTCGTCTTGGTCTTTGGTAATTAAGCCTACCAAAACAGCTTTTTCATATAAATGTTCCTTTTTTTCTAACATAAATCTAATTCTTTGATTAAGAAATTACACCGCTCCCCACTAATTCATCTTCTAAATACCAAGCGGCAAATTGCCCTTCTGCTACGGCAGACTGTGGGTTTTCAAATTCTATGTATAGCCCGTCTTCGTATTTGTGTAAGGTCGCTTTTTCCAATGGTTGACGGTAGCGTATCCTTGCCATCACTTCCATTGTTTCGTTGTTTTTCAGCTCTAAATCTTCTCTTACCCAATGAATATCGTTAGGCTCTATCTTGATTACCTTTTGGAATAAACCTGGGAAATTTTTGCCTTCCCCTACAAAGATGAGGTTTTCTTTAACATCTCTAGAAATGATAAAACAACTCTCCTTATGCCCACCAATGCCCAGACCTTTACTTTGCCCGATGGTGAAAAATTGAGCTCCTTGATGTTTACCAATACTCTTACCATCGGATTTTTGGTAAGTGATTTTTTTGGAAAGGTATTTTAATTCTTCATACTTATTGCTAAAGCTAGGGCGCGGTTGATGATAGGCTTTAAAATCTTTAAAGATTTCTATGATTTCGCCTTCCTTAGGTTTTAGCTGTTGTTGCAAAAATTGAGGCAGACTTACCTTTCCTATAAAGCATAACCCTTGGGAGTCTTTTTTGTTAGCAGTTACCAGCCCTATTTCTTTAGCTATTTCTCTTACTTCAGGCTTAGTAAGTTCTCCAATAGGGAATAGTGCTTTAGAAAGTTGCTCCTGATTGAGCTGGCACAGAAAATAGCTTTGGTCTTTGTTGTGGTCTTTCCCTGCTAAAAGATGATAGGTGGTAGTTCCGTTCTCATCTTCTGTGGTGCTTAGCCTTGCGTAATGCCCAGTAGCTACCTTGTCTGCTCCTAAAGAAAGAGCGGTTTTCATAAATACATCAAATTTGACTTCTCTGTTGCATAAGACATCAGGGTTTGGGGTTCTTCCTTTTTCGTATTCTTCAAACATATAATCTACGATGCGTTCTTTGTAGAGTTCGCTCATATCTATTACTTGAAACGGAATGCCTAGCTTTTGGGCAACTAGTAGGGCATCGTTACTGTCCTCAATCCAAGGGCATTCGTCTTCTAGCGTTACCGAAGCATCGTTCCAATTTCTCATAAATAAGCCGATGACTTCGTGCCCTTGTTGCTGCAAAAGGTACGCTGCTACACTGCTATCTACACCGCCGGATAAACCTACAACTACTTTCATTTTGATGATTTAAAAATTATAATTATTTCACATATAAATCCGAAATAATACTGCAAAGTTACAATTTTTAACCTTGTTTTTAGTAAAACGAAAATGCCAGCACGAAATTTGTAATGTTGAGGTATAAATTAAATTTCTTAAATATTATGAAGTATTTATTAGCTCTAGGGTTAGGTGTAGTTTCAGTATTTGGTTTTTCTCAAATTCAGACTGCTAAAAGAATAGATTTGGGTAACAAATGGACTTTTGGCGGATATGCTGGGCTTGGTGGTGCTTTGAGTGGTGGAGGTAGAGCTACCTCATTATTTGTTTCTCCTAGAGTGGGGTATATGGTGTCTCCTAATTTTGAAGTAGGTATGGCGAGTAATCTTACATGGACTAATGCTTCTAGTTTTTCTAATACCATGATTGGTGTAGGTCCTTTTGCTAATTATTATTTTGATAGGAAATTTTTTGTGCAAGGTCTATATCAGCATCACTTCATCAATCTTAAAAATAAGATAAGCAACGAAAAATATTCAACAAACGAACCTGCTTTGTATCTAGGAGGAGGTTATATGCAACGCTTGGGGAGTAATGCTTATATGCAAATAGGAGGTATGTATAATGTGCTTTATAACAAAGATAAAAGCTACTTTAGTAATGCTTTTGTGCCTAATGTTGGGATAGTGTTTGGGCTGTAAATTGCTTTACTGATGATTATCATTTTGGTTTTAGTACAAATTATTGTTTAGATTTGGTTTAAATAACTATATTTGCAGTCTAAAACTGAAATCTATTGAAATCCACAGCAGAAGATAAATTAAATATCTTTCCCAAGCATACTTATGGTAGGGTTTTGGGCTATGATGATAGCCAATTAGAAATGCCTACAAAAATTATGGAAATGGGCTTGCTACCCGATACTGTATTTAAAGTGCTTTATCAAGCTCCTTTTAATGGGCCTTTATACATTGAATTTGGAGAGGAAAAAAATCGTATCGCTCTTAGAGAAGAAGAAGCGGCTTATATTCTAGTGGAACCAATGTAAAGTTTTAGGGCTTGTCAAAACTAAAATACCCAATGATGAAGGAAGATAAGACCACCAAAAAAGTACTTTTAGTAGGAAATCCTAATGTAGGGAAGTCCACTATATTTAATAAACTTTGTAATCTTCAGCAAAAAACAGGTAATTATGCTGGGGTTACGGTGTCTAGCCATTCGGGAACTTATATTTTTAATAATGAAACAGTACAGGTTACAGACTTGCCTGGGGCTTACAGTATTTATCCTTCATCAGAAGACGAAGCGGTTTTTAGTCAGTTTCTCCTTAGTAATAGAGAAGATTACTCTGGGATTATTTATATTTTAGAGGCAATTAGTATTAAAAGAGGATTGCTATTATTTCAGCAGATACAAGATTTGGGTATTCCTGTTGTATTGGTGGTTAATCAGATAGATCAAGCAGAGAAAAGAGGTGTTAAAATAAACATCAATTTGCTTGAAGAAAAATTAGGAGTTAAAGTTTTAGCTACTAACGCTAAAGAAAATGAAGGTATAGATAATATTAAAGAAGCTGTTTATCAAAATTTATTTAGTGTTTTAAAAGAAAATGCGTTTAAAATTCCTAGTGAGCAGTCAGGTTTAATACATAAACTATCACTTCAAATTCAAGAAAATAATTATTACAAAGTATGGACTTTGCTAGCGTCTGAGGAATATCTTGGAGAAGTTAAAAGTATTAAACAAAAGCTTGATAGCAAAGATACTAAATGTGTTATTCCTAAAAGATTACAGGTTAAAGAGACTATAAGGAGATATCAAACAATAGAGCCTATTGTAGCTGAGGTGATATCTAGAACTCCTCAAACAACAGAGAGTTTTACCGAAAAGCTAGATAAATTGCTCGTGCATAAGGTTTTCGGGTATCTTATTTTTGGGGTTTTATTGATGATTATCTTCCAAAGTGTATTTTTTCTTGCGGATTATCCAATGACGTGGATAGATGAAGCTTTTGCATGGTTGGCAGAAAAATCGGCGGAGGTGTTACCCGAAGGACCAATCAATAGTTTAGTATCTAGTGGTATAATACCAGGGCTTGGTGGCATTATTATTTTTGCACCACAGATAGGTATTCTTCTCTATTTTCTCTATTTATTGGAAGATTCTGGCTATATGGCAAGAGTGGTTTTTCTTATGGATAGGCTATTGAGACCTTTTGGGCTGAACGGTAAAAGTATTGTGCCTTTAGTGTCTGGGACGGCCTGTGCGATACCCGCAATTATGTCCACCAGAAATATTGAAAATATTAAGGAACGCCTCATTACTATTTTAGTAACACCGTTTATGACTTGTGCTGCAAGGCTGCCAGTGTATAGCATTATTATTACCTTAGTTATTCCAGATAAATATTTTCTAGGTGTGAGTTATAGAGCGATGGTTCTGATGGGTATGTATCTTTTAGGCTTTGTTACGGCTCTTTTGGCATCTTTAGTATTGAAAAAAATTATTAAGACAAAAGAAAAGTCTTTCCTTGTTATGGATTTGCCTACTTATAAAGTGCCTCTTTTTGGGTATGATTTAAAGTTGGTTTTAGGGAAAGTTTGGGATTTTATTACAGGAGCAGGTAAGGTTATCTTTTCGGTGAGTATCATATTGTGGGTTTTAAGTTACTTTGGACCGAAGCAATCGACGGACGAATGGATAAGTGCCGATGTAGCTTTAGAAAATTCTTATCTTTCTAAAATGGGCAAAACCATAGAACCAGCGATTAGTCCACTAGGATATGATTGGAAAATGGGCGTAGGGATAATCACTAGTTTTGCAGCAAGAGAAGTATTTGTGGGTACAATGTCAACCCTATATAGCCTAGATGAAGATGTGGAGGAAGGTACTATTGTCCAGAAAATGCAACAAGATACAAAGGCTAATGGAGAAAAAGTATTTAGCTTTGCTACTGGACTTTCCATATTATTATTCTACGCTTTTGCGATGCAGTGCATCTCTACTATAGCAGTGGTTTATAGAGAAACTAAAAGCTGGAAATGGACTTTGATTCAAATCGTGGGAATGTCAGGATTGGCATATGTAGCATCTTTAATAGTGTATCAAATATTCAAGTAAACTAAACTATGAATGCACTTTGGTTACAATATATTATTATTTTACTTGTTTTTTTAATGGCGAGTTATTCTCTTTTTAAAGTGGTTAAAAAAAGTGTTTCTCCCACTAAATTTAAAAGTAAAAGAACTCACTGTGATAAAGATTGTAGCTGTTCTTGAGTTATTTAGGTGTTAAATAAAATTTATTTTCAAGAAAAATAGCAAAACTATTGTTTTGTGTTGTTTAAAGTAGTAAATTTGCAACCTTTCATTTTTACTTTTTATTAGATTTATTAGGATTGCTGTGTGTAACTATTTAGTTCACACAGCTTTTTGTTTTTAATTTGGGGGTCTAAAATATCAAGGAAAATCTCCTTTCTTATGAGTGTCGCTCCAAGGCTTTCTAAATGTTGGGAATAAACCTGACAGTCTATCAGTCTTACTTGATTGTGATATTTCTCAGCAAAATAGATAAGTCCAGCTTTAGAGGCGTTGCTTGCCTTACTAAACATACTTTCTCCACAGAATATATTATGAGTCATGATACCATAAAATCCACCGACGAGAATGTTATTCTGATAAACTTCTATACTTTTTGCTATGCCTAGTTGGTGTAATCTAAGATAGGTTTCTATCATTTGCTCAGTAATCCAAGTCCCATCTTGTTCGGAGCGTTTTATATAAGCACAATTTTTAATAACGGCTTCAAAGTTGTGATTTTCTTTAAACTCAAAACAATTACTTTTCATAATTTTCCTCATAGATTTAGATATTTTTATCTGTCTAGGAAATAATACGAACCTTTCTAGCGGAGACCACCAAAGGATTTCTTCCCCTTCATTAAACCATGGGAAAATGCCATTTTGGTAAGCTAATAGTACTCTTTTAGGAGAAAGGTCGCCACCAATAGCTACAATGTCTTCTTTTTGATAATAGGGATTAGGAAAAACGGTAGTTTCTTTAGGTAAAAGAATCATAAGGAGTGAGAGTTGAAATAATAATCCCACCTATTTAAAATGGTGGGATTGTATTAGATGATATTATTTTAATTAAAATGGTAAATCGTCATCTTCGTCCTCAAAAGGATTTTCGTTAGATGATGAGGTTGCTTGTGGAGCGTTCATGGCTTTTGTAGGTTCGTTTTGATAGCCAGAACCTTCGGTTTTTTCTATTCTCCAGCCAACGATAGAGTTAAAGTACTTTACTTCACCTTGAGGGCTTGTCCATTCTCTACCTCTAATGTTGATGCCTATTTTCACGGCATCACCTTCGGAAAAAGGTTCTAAAGCATGAACTTTTTCTTGTAAAAATTCTATATTGATAGGTTGTGGGTATTGTTCTTGGGTTAGTAAAACTAATTCTCTTTTCTGAAACCCACTTGGAAATGTTTGTGTTTCTCCTATTTTTTTAATTGTACCTTGTAACTCCATTGTCTTAAAATGTATTTTAAATAGACCGTAAAGATAAGAATAAAAAATAAATATTTTATAAAATTCGGGTTTTGGCTTTTCTTTTTATTGTCTATTTATATTGATTATCAAATCAGTAAAAATAATATTGTAAAAATTAACAAAAAAACTTGGATAGAATTGAAAAAAGTTTCTATATTTGCAACCACAAAAGAGGAGTTATCTCTTCTTGAGTAGAGTAAAAGTTTTCACATAGTTTTTTTAAACACCTGCGGATGTGGTGTAATTGGTAGCCACGCTAGACTTAGGATCTAGTGCCGAGAGGCGTGGGGGTTCGAGTCCCTTCATCCGCACTGTTTGCGAAAATAGCTCAGCTGGTAGAGCGCAACCTTGCCAAGGTTGAGGTCGCGGGTTCGAACCCCGTTTTTCGCTCTGTCTATATGCCCTGGTGGTGGAACTGGTAGACACGCAGGACTTAAAATCCTGTGCCTCTTTTGGCGTGCGGGTTCAAGTCCCGCCTGGGGTACTAAACCGTTGTTAATCTTTATGATTTTCAACGGTTTTTCGTTTTATATGAATTTATTTTCCAACTATATTTCTGTTTTGTGACTTCTCATTATGAAAAAAGTTTACTTTTGTTTTTTTTAAGAAAGTAAATGTATGCATTCAAGGGTAAGCTATATTATATTGCTAGTGATTGTGTTAGTGAGTTGTAATTCGCTAGATAGATATAATCGACATATAGAAACGCCTATTTCCAAAGAGAAATTGATAAAGGATATTAACTATGTGGAGAGGATTTTGTTTAAAAATCACCCTAGAATAGATTGGTATATAGACCAAAAGTCATTGCACTATTCTTTTGATTCTTTGAGGGAAACAATAGACAAACCATTAACTCCAAAGGAATTTTATTTAAAAATAACACCTGTGGTGGCCAAGATAAAACAAGGTCATATCACGATGAAGCCTCTCCTTAAAACTTATTCAAGTTCAGAAAGAAGTAGATATAAGGAATCCAAAAATCCTTTAAGTGGGTTAAGCTATTATTATGAAGATGGACGATTATTTATAGAAAAAAATACCAAAAAAGAGGCTGATGTTCTTCTTAGAGGTATGGAAATCGTTTCGGTTAATGGCATAACTCCTCAAGAATTATATGAAAAATATAAAGGAGGGCTTACTTCAGATGGTTATAATCAAACCTTTATTCCATACTATTTTGCGGGTATGGTTAATCGTTTTTATCTAAATGAGTTAGGTTTTGTGGATAGTCTGGAAATAAAAGCAAAATGTGCAGATAGCTTGGTAATTTTTAATGCCAAAAGGGAGTTTAAAAAAATAGCTTATAAAGGATTAAACCCTAAAGAACAAACTAAAGACACTCTTTCTAAAGTTAAAAATGAGATTGAACATTTAACGAAAGAAGAAAAAATAGCTAAAAGATTAGAACAAAGGAAGGTTAATAGGAAAAAGAGAATTTATGGTTATGATACAGATGAAAAAGTTTATATAAATGATTTATCTTTCCCCGTGAAAGGAGATTCTAGTATAGCGGTTCTTAAAATCAGAAGTTTTTCTTCGGGTCGTAAGAAGGCTTATGACGAAGTTTTTAAGATATTAAAAGAGCGTGAAGTTAGACACTTAGTATTAGACCTTAGAAATAATTTAGGAGGTCGTATTTCTCAAATATACCACTTATCAAAATACTTGTCTCAAAAGGAGTTTCGTATGGTTGATGACCCCATAGTAACAAATAAAATGGTGTATCTTAATTACTTTAGAGGCGGGAATATTGTGAGTAAAATATTGCTTTCTCCCATTACTATTCCTCTTTTTCTTAAAAATACAATTTCTACTTATAAAGATTCCTATGGATATTGGCGTACTCCGATTAAACAATCTCGAAAAACACAGCCTAAAGCACTTAATTATACTAATAAAGCTTATGTGTTAATCAATGGTAAAAGCTTTTCTGCCTCTAGCATCATTAGTGCGTATCTCAAACCTTTACCAAATGTAATCTTAATAGGAGAAGAAACAGGTGGTACACACAATGGAACAGTAGCTGGTATGATGCCTAGATTTGAATTACCATATTCAAAACTAAATATAAGGTTTGGACTGCTTAGTATAGAGCCTACTTATAAAATGGATAAAGAGGGAAGGGGAGTAATGCCTAATATTGAGCTCAAAGAAAAAGCAGAAAATATTATCGAAGAAGATGATAAAATGTTAAACTTTGTGCTTTATGATTTAATTCCTCGTGCCTTTTCTTCGTGATGTTGAATGTATTTATGGGAGGATAAAATAAAAAACTCAACAAAAATGTTGAGTTTTAGTGGGTTCTGAGGGATTCGAACCCCCGACCCTCTGGGTGTAAACCAGATGCTCTGAACCAACTGAGCTAAGAACCCTTTTGGTGGGCGATGAGGGATTCGAACCCCCGACCCTCTGGGTGTAAACCAGATGCTCTGAACCAACTGAGCTAACCGCCCTAAATTTCTCATTTGAGTGGTGCAAATATACGAGTTATTTATTAACTGGCAAATTTTTTTCTAAAAAATCTCCTACAACAAAATTACTTCCACCAATAAAAATCATCTCATCTGCTTTGCATAAGCGTTTCGCAGCATTGTAGCCTTCATTTACATCGTCAAAAATTTGGTAGTTTAAACCCTTATTTTGGATTAAATTCTCGTAGTTTTTTGGGGGAAGTCCTCTGTTTATTTGAGGTTTTACAAAGTAATAACAGTCTTTTGGTGAGGTTAGATCGAATACAGGTTCTATTTTTTTATCATTTACGAAGCCTATCACAATATGTTTTTTCTTTGGTATGGCATTCAGTTGTTTAAAAACTTCGGTTAAACCAGCGTGGTTGTGTCCTGTATCGCAGACGACGAGAGGGTTTTTAGAAACCTCAAACCAGCGTCCCATAAATTTGGTATTATTATGAACATTAAGCAGTCCATTCTCAATAGATTGTTCAGAAATTTGGAAGCCTAATTTTTTTAATTCTTGTATAATTTCTATCACAACACGAATGTTTTTCTTTTGACAATCGCCCTTTAAATCAGTTTTGTATGGGGTTGCTATGGAAGTGGCGTCTATGAAATTAGCTTCCTTGGATTGGGCATTTTCTTGTATTACTTTTTTTATTTCTGGCTGTTCTTCGCCGCAGATGATGGTGGTTTTGGGTTTAATTATTCCAGCTTTTTCTGTAGCTATTTCTTCCAATGTCTCTCCTAAAAGGTTTTGGTGATCTAGCGCAATATTGGTAATGGCGGACACTAAAGGAGAGATAATGTTAGTAGCGTCTAATCGTCCACCGAGACCGACTTCTATAATGGCAAAATCTACCTTTTGTTCATAAAAATATTGAAATGCCATTATAGTGGTAAACTCAAAAAAGGAAGGTTTAATATCCTTAGGGAGGTTTTTGAGTTTATTGATAAAATCAAAAACAAAGCTTTTGTTTGCGTTGGTGCCGTTTACTTTTATTCTTTCTGTAAACTCTACGAGGTGTGGGGAGTTGTAAAGCCCCACTTTGTAACCCTGTTCTTGAAGTACGGATGCTAACATATTGCTTGTAGAGCCTTTACCATTAGTTCCGCCTATGTGTATTGTTTTTAATTTGTTTTGAGGGTTTCCGAAAAAATCGCAAAGTTTTTTTATGTTATCTAGTCCTGGTTTGTAAGCTTTTTGTCCATCTATTTGGTAGTTGGGCATTTGTGTGAACAGCCATTCCAAAGCACTTTGATATTCTTCTGTAGTGAACATGATTTATTTTTATTCAAAGATAGATAAATTTTATATTTTTGTGACTGACCTGGAGGTAAAAGATGATTTTAGAAAATTTGAAAAATCTATTTAAAATATTTAAAAAATCTAGGATTAACCCTAAAAGTAATAATATGACTTTAGAAAGTTTTAAAGCTCTTCCTGATATTGTGCGATTTATGGAGGAGCCTGACTGTCATTGGCAACAAAGTATAAAGCCTAATACGCCCCAGTTCAAATCTGATATAGTTTTAGAATATACCTATTATCCTTCGTCTTTTGAAAGTGATAATCCAGAGGAAGATAAAGCTAGTCTAAAAAAGATAAAGGCAAAAAATATATTTGAACCGTATGAAAAAACATTTTTAGAGCCTTTTAATATTGGTTTTTTATCAGATGAAGATAAAAAGAATGATGGCGAATATAACTTGATTTTAATGTATTTTGGAGTTCCATCATTTGGAGAATTTAAAAAATATTTTAAGACATTGGGGCTGATGTTTTATCTGATTCCGTCGTATTATGAAGACGGGACAATGAATGTGGCTGTTTTTTATAATTTAAATCCGTGTCTTCCTCCGTTTGAGACAGTTGTTGAGGCTAAAGTTCTTGATGTGAATACACAAAATGAGTACGAAAAGTACTATTTAAAAGCTTTTACTGAAGCTGTAGAAATTGTTTGTAATGAGTTTGAGATTGTTACAGAGAAAAACCAAGGGAAATTTGTAAAATCAGTAGAAGAAGCTCCAGAAAAACTGCTGGAAGAATTTATAGAAATTGTTGGTGTGAAGGGCTTTCGGAGTGAAGAGGAAATTCAGGTGTTTAAACAAAACTGGCATTTAATTCAAGAAAACCCTGAGAAATATAAAGAAATACTTGTGGATGAAGGTTATTTTGATGAGGATTCTGAGGTGGATATACCTTATTTTACTCAACATTTGCTGTCCGAGTTATTATTGACTTTCAATTCCGATTGGAAAGTGGATTATGATGATTTAAGTCAGTTTATTTCCGAAGAAATACAGCAAGAATTTACTATTAAAGATAAAGAAATGTGGCAGATTGCAGAGAAAATAGAAAAAGAATCTGACTTTACAATGCTAAATATTGATACACAGATGGATAGTTATTCGCTTTTTATTTGCAAAAAGTCAGAAAAAGAGAGGGTTTTGGAAATTGCAAGAAAGTTAGATTTCCCTATTGAAGCTCGTTTTTAGTAAAAGATAAATGAAATTTATAGAACGGATAGATAAAACTTGGCTAAATATGTTTTGAAATAAGGTGTTTTGAGCTTTTATTTCAACAAGTTGAGTGTATTATGTTTTGTGGTGTGATAAAAAAACTGTACCTTTGCAGAGGATTTGCGGGAAATAATGGAAAGGCTTCGAAAGAAAGCCTTTTTTCGTAGTCCTACTATTCGAGGTTTAACAAACAAGAGTATGAGTATAAAAGCACAGGTGGAAACGCTACTTAACGATTTCCTTTCGGAGAGAGAAGATTTATTTTTAATAGATCTTAAAGTGTCGGCGGGAGATGATGTGGTAGTTATTTTAGATGGAGATAATGGAGTTACCTTGCAAGATTGTCTAGATGCAAGTAGAGCTATAGAGTTTAATATGGATAGAGAAGAGCATGACTTTAGCCTTCAGGTGATGTCGGCAGGACTCAGCGAGCCATTGACTCAAATAAGACAGTTTAGAAAAAACATAGGCAGAGATTTGGATATTCTGCTGAATGACTCCTCTAAAATAGAAGGTGAGTTGGCTAGAGTGGAAGAGAATAAAGTAGTGTTAATCTTACGCTACCGTAAACCTAAGGAAATAGGTAAAGGTAAGATAGATGTAGAGGAGGAGAAAGAAATTTTACTTTCGGATATAAAAAAAGCTTTAGTAGCTATTAAGTTTTAGTGTGGTAAAATCAGTTTAATTGTAAATAATAAAGAAGTATATAGATGGATAATTTAGCTTTGATAGAAGCGTTTGGGGATTTTAAAGAAGAGAAAAATATCAGTAAGATTGATTTGATGGCAATCATAGAAGATTCTCTTAAAACCCTTCTAAGGAAAAGATATGATTCTGATGATCATTTTGATGTGATTGTAAATCCAGATAAGGGAGATTTCCAGATTTTTCTCAATAAAACTATTGTAGAAGACCAAATGTCAGAAGATGACGATTTGGAAATAGAAATTTCGGAAGCTAGAAAAACAGATCCTACTTTTGAAGTGGGGGAAGAGTTTACTCAAGAAATTAAAGTATCTCAACTGGGGAGAAGAAATATCTTAACGCTTAAGCAAATTTTAGCAACTAAAATACAAGAGCATCACAATGCTTACTTATATGAGCAATTCAAGGATAGAATTGGGGAAATTATGGTGGGAGAAGTTCATCATATCCGTTTCAAGCATGTGATATTATTAGATGATGAGGGCAACGAATATATTTTGCCAAAAGACAAGCAGATACCTTCAGATTTCTTTAGAAAAGGAGATAATGTGAGAGCTGTGATAGAAAGTGTTGATTTTAAAGGAAGTAAACCTCAAATTACGATTTCTAGAATATCGCCTAAGTTCTTAGAGAGACTATTAGAATTGGAAATTCCAGAAATTCAAGATGGAACTATTATTCTTAAAAAAGTGGTAAGAATACCAGGTGAAAAAGCTAAAATTGCTGTAGATGCTTACGATGATAGAATAGACCCTGTGGGAGCGTGTGTGGGGGTTAAAGGTTCTAGAATACACGGTGTGGTAAGAGAACTTAGAAATGAAAATATAGATGTTATCCAATGGTCTAAAAATCCAGAAATATTGGTTAAGAGAGCTTTGGGTAATGTTACTATAAATAAAATAGACATCAATGCAGAGGAGTCAAAAGCATTGGTATACACGCCTTCGGAGGAGATTGCTAAAATCATAGGTAAGCAAGGTCAAAATATCAAATTAGCTTCTTGGCTATCTGATTATGAAATAGATGTTTACAGGGAAGCTCATGAAGATGATGATGTAGAGCTAGATGAATTTAGTGATGAAATTGAGGATTGGGTGATAGAGACTTTCAAAAAAGTTGGTTTAGATACGGCTAAGAGTATCATAGATAAGGATACGGAGGCCTTAGTTCGTTTGACTGACTTGGAAGAAGAAACAATAGAAGAAGTTAAAAGAATTTTAGCAGAAGAGTTTAACGATTAGTAACTCTTGTGAAACGGAAAACTAAAATGAAGTTAAGCTTCGTTTAAACAATAAATAATTTATAAAATAAAAAGCGAAATAACACCAGTGGTTATTAGCAAATATCAAATACATTATGCCAAAAAATATTAGATTAAATAAAGCAATTAAGGAACTTAATATCTCGGTATCTAGAGCGGTAGAATTTCTAAGAACCAAAAATATAGAGATAGATAGTAATCCAAATGCTCTATTGGCACCAGAGGCATATTCTGCATTGGAAGCTGAGTTCAAAAAAGATGGAGAGCAAAAAAAGGCTTCTAATGAGGTGGTAATTTCTAAAGTTCCAGAGGAAAAGATTGAACTAAAAGAGGAAAAAGCCCCTGAGGTTATAAGAGCCAAGTCTTCTGAAAAACTTGAACCTAAAGTTTTAGGTAAAATAGATTTAGGTCAAAATAAGACAGAAGAAAAAAAGACTGAGGTTAAAGAAGAACCTATAGTAGAGACAGAAGAGAAAGAAGAGCCTGTAAAATTGGAGGCAGATTCTCAAAAGACTGAACTGAAAGTTTTAGATAAGATAGACTTGAGTCAGATAGAATCTTCTAGACCGAAGCCTTCCAAAAAATTAGAAGCTAAGAAAGAAAAAACAGTAGCTAAAAAAGAAGAAAAATCTGAGGTTAAGAAAGAAGAGAAGTCAGCTGTTAAAGTGGAAGAAGTGGTTCAACCTAAAAAAGAGGCAGAAGTTAAAGAGGCAGTTGTTGCGGAAGAGCCTCAAAAAATTGAAACCAACTATCAAAAACTGGAGGGTCCTAAAATTTTAAAACAAACTGTGGACTTATCTCAGTTTGAAACTCGTCCTAAGAAAAAGAAGAGGAAAAGAATTACAAAGACTACTGATGCTAAACCTGTTCAAGGACAAAATAAAGAGCAAGATAATAAGACTAAAGGTAATAATTCTGGAGGAGTTCGCCCTGACAATAAAGGAAATCGTGGAGGAAAGAAGAAGAGAGGAGAGAAGACAATGCCTGTAGAGCTTACAGAAGAGCAAGTAAAAAATCAAATTAAGGAGACTTTAGAGAAACTAACCAATAAAGGTGGTAAATCTAAGTCAGCTAAATATAGAAAGGAGAAGAGAACTCAGCGTAGAGAGCAAGATGCAGAACAACAAGAGTTAGAGGCAAAGGATAGAACACTTAAAGTAACCGAGTTTATTACAGTGAGTGAGTTGGCTAGTCTTATGGATGTATCGCCAATGGAAGTAATATCAGCTTGCTTTGCCTTAGGAGTAATGGTAACAATGAACCAAAGATTAGAGGCAGATACACTAACATTAGTGGCGGAAGAGTTTGGTTTTGATATTGTTTTTGCCGATGCGGAACTTACAGATGATAATGCGGAAGAGGAAGAAGATACAGAAGAAGATTTAGTTCACAGAGCGCCTATCGTAACGGTAATGGGGCATGTGGATCACGGTAAAACTTCGTTACTCGACTATATAAGAAAAACCAACGTTATCGCTGGGGAGTCTGGAGGTATCACTCAGCACATCGGAGCTTACAATGTTAAGTTAGAAAATGGAGAACGCATTACTTTCCTAGATACACCAGGACACGAAGCCTTTACAGCGATGAGAGCTAGAGGGGCTCAAGTTACTGATATTGCTATCATTGTAATTGCAGCGGACGACGATGTAATGCCACAAACAAAAGAGGCTATCTCTCACGCTCAGGCAGCGGGAGTTCCTATGATTATTGCAATTAACAAGGTGGATAAACCAAATGCTAATCCAGATAAAATTAGAGAGCAGTTATCTCAATTAAATATATTGGTAGAAGAATGGGGTGGTAATGTACAATCTCAAGAAATATCTGCTAAGTTTGGTAATAATGTGGATTTACTTTTAGAAAAAGTATTGATACAGGCGGAACTTTTAGAGCTTAAAGCTAATCCTAATAAGCGTTCTAACGGAGTTATTATAGAGGCTGCCTTGGATAAAGGTAGAGGTTATGTAGCTACAATGCTTGTTCAGGCAGGTACACTTAAAGTGGGAGACTATGTCTTAGCTGGTAAAAACCACGGTAAGGTGAAGGCAATGCTAGATGAAAGAGGTAATAATATGGAGGAGGCAGGACCTTCTATCCCTGTAACTATCTTAGGTTTAGACGGAGCACCTACTGCGGGAGATAAGTTTAAAGTTTATGAAGATGAAAGAGAAGCTAAAAACTTAGCGAATAAGAGAGAACAGCTTCATAGAGAGCAGTCTATAAGAACTAAGAAACATTTAACATTAGACGAAATAGGAAGACGTATCGCTTTGGGCGACTTCAAAGAGCTTAATATTATCCTTAAAGGTGATGTGGATGGTTCTGTGGAAGCACTATCTGATATGTTACAAAAACTATCTACTGAGGAAATTCAAATCAATATATTACACAAAGGCGTTGGTCAAATTACAGAGAGCGACATCTTATTGGCAACTGCTTCAGACGCTGTAGTTATTGGCTTTAATGTAAGAGCGGGAGCAAACGCAAAAGATTTAGCGGACAAAGAAGAGATAGAAATAAGAACTTACTCTGTCATCTACGACGCCATAGACGATGTTAAGGAAGCTATGGAAGGAATGCTTTCTCCTGAAATTAAAGAGCAAGTGGTGGGTAATGTTGAAATTAGAGAAGTGTTTAAGATTTCTAAAGTAGGCTCTATTGCAGGGTGTATGGTACTTACAGGTAAAGTTACTAGAAACTCTAAGATAAGACTTCTAAGGGATGGTATTGTGAAGTTTGATGGCGAACTTGAGAGTTTAAAACGCTTTAAAGATGATGTTAAAGAGGTTGCCAAGGGCTACGAATGTGGGCTTAACCTTAAAGGCTATAATGATATAGAGGTTGGAGATATCTTAGAAGTTTATGAACAAGTAAGTGTTAAGAAAAAATTGAAGTAATATAAGTTTTTATTTTCACGATTTAATATAAAGGGGCTCAGTTGAATTTACTGGGCCTCTTTTTTATTAATTTATAATGAATCTAAATTGTGATTATTTTAATATTATGATAATAATGATAATTTAATTTTAAATTGTTGATTATTAGGTTTTATTAAATTGTTTGTGATATAATCCTTAAAAATAGACTTGTTTTTTGATGAAAATGTATAGTGTTTTTAGGTGATAAGTAATAAAAAAAGCTGATTTATTTGTAAATATTAAGAATTATTAACATATTTGCCAGGTATAATATTAAATTTTGTTAATATGAATGTGAAATTAAGGGTGCTTACTGCTGGAGCTGTTTTCTTTATAGGAGCTCAAAGTGTAGTAGCACAAAAAGCAAAAAAAGACACGGTAAAAGAGATTGAAGAGGTGGTTATGGTGGCTTATGGTAAGCAGACTAAAGAATCCTTAACGGGGTCAGTGTCGGAAGTTAAGGCCAAGGATATTAAGGATATCACAACTGCTAATGTTGTTCAAGGTATGACTGGTAAAGTAGCTGGGGTGCAAATTGCTACAACCAATGGTTTGCCAGGAGAAGAGCCTACAGTTAGATTTAGGGGGGTTGGTTCTATCAATGGTTCTGCAACACCCTTGTATGTGGTGGATGGGGTTCCTTTTAATGGGAATATAGCAGCTATTAATAATGCGGATATAGAGTCAATGTCTTTCCTAAAGGATGCTTCTGCAGCAGCACTTTACGGAAGTAGAGGTGCTAATGGGGTAGTTATCATTACAACAAAAAAAGGAAAACAGGGTAAAACAAGATATTCATTTGATATGAAATCTGGGGTTTCAGATAGAGGAGTTCCTGAGTATAATATTTCTAGAAGCCCAAGTCAGTACTATGAGTACTATTACAATGTTTTGAGAAATCAAGAGATTCACGGAGGAGCTACACTAGCTGATGCTCATAATTCTGCTGTTGCAGGCTTAATTGGTGGTGCTAATGGTTTAGGATATAATATTACAAATGTAGCTAATGACCAAATAATCACAGCTGATGGTAAGTTTAACCCTAATGCTTCTGTTTTATACCAAGAAGATTGGGCTAAGACTTTATTCCAAAAAGGGTTTTATACTAATACATTCTTTAGTGCATCTGGTGCTACTAATGCAACTTCTTTCTACTACTCTTTAGGATATGAATCCAACGAGACTTATATGACTAATGCTAAGTTTGATAAGGTAACAGCTCGTGTTAAGGCAGATTCTAAGTTAGGAGAAAAACTTAAGTTTGGAGGTAATTTGTCTTATTCTAATATGGTACAAAATGTTCCTGATGGATTTAATGGGACAACAAGTTACTCTAATCCGTTTCAGTTTTCTAGGTATATTGCTCCTATTTATCCAGTTTACGCTTATGCAGCAGATGGGACACCAATATATACTACGTCGGGAATTAGAGCTTTTGATGATGGAACTGGGAGGATAGCTCCTTTTGTTAGGCCTTATGCTCAGTTACAGAACCCTTATGCAACTGCTTTATATGACATAAAGACAAGAAAAACTAACCAAATTTTTGCAAGTGGTTACGGTACTTACTCTATTCTTGATGGTTTAGATTTTACATATACTGTAACAGGAGAGTATAATAACTTGAGAGGCTATTCCTTTGATACTCCACTGTATGGAGATGCGGTAGATGATAATGGTAGAGTTTATAACTGGAACAATATTACTGTTGCTTTAACTCAACAGCAAATGTTGACCTATAATAAGAAATTTGGAAACTTAGGAGTTGAGGCAATGTTGGGGCATGAAACATTGAAGAGACAGTTTGATACAATGTCAAATTATATGAAGAACGGAGGGTTACTGGATAGCCCTTATGCAAACCATTTTTCTGTAATTGCTGATGCAAGTGGATATGGTAGACCTTATGCTTTAGAAGGGTATTTAGCTAGGTTAAACTTAAATTATGCAGGCAAGTACTTTCTTAATGCAAATGCAAGGAGAGATGGTTCTTCTAGGTTTCACCCAGATAATAGATGGGGTAATTTCTACGGGTTTGGTGCTGCATGGGTAGTTTCCAAGGAGAAATTTTTAGCAAATTTATCTTGGTTAAACAAATTTAAGCTTAAGGCCTCGTATGGAGAACAAGGAAATGATAACTTAGATCAGTATGGGAATAACTCTTTCTATGACTTGCCGTACAAGGATTACTATAGAAGAGTTACAATGACTACTGTTGCTGATATGTCAGTATTGCCTGCAACTACAGTTTATAGAGGTAATAAAGATATTACTTGGGAGAAAAATGCTAATTTAAACGCAGGTTTTGAGCTGTCCTTATTTGGAAATAGATTAAATATAGATGCGGAGTATTTTAGAAGAAAGTCTTTTGATATGCTTTATACAAGACCTCTTCCTTTACATCAAGGATTAACTGTGATACCTGATAACTTGGGAGATATGGAAAATAAAGGGGTAGAAGTTACAGTTTCAGTAGATGCTATCAAAACCCAAGATTTTAATTTATCTTTCAATGTCAATGGAACCTCTTTAAAGAATAGAATACTGAGATTGCCTAATACACCTCTTGTTAGTGGAAACTTTATTCTTGAAGAAGGGGGAAGTATGTATACATGGAGAATGAGGGAGTTTGTAGGAGTAAACCCTGATACAGGAGCAGCATTGTTTGCCGTTTTGAAAGCAGATGGTACAAAAACAACTACTGAAACTTACTCAGATGCTACTCTTATAAATACAGGTAAAACCTCTGTGCCTAAATATTATGGTGGATTTGGTATAAATACTTCATACAAGAACTTTGATTTTACGGCTAATTTTGCTTATCAGTTAGGAGGATGGGGATATGACTATGAATGGATGGGACTCATGGGAGCAGGAAGAGGACAAAATTTCCACTCAGATTTTTATAATACTTGGTCAGTAGATAATAAATCAGCTAATCTGCCGGTTGTTTTACCAGAGAATGACAAGCTTTATTATGGTATGTCTACCATGGGGTTAATAAAGTCTGACTATTTGTCTTTACAAAATGTAAGTTTAGGTTATACATTTGATAGAGATCTTATTAATAGCACAGGGATAGATAGATTAAGAGTTTATATAATGTCTGATAATGTTCACGTATGGTCAAAAAGAAAAGGATATGATCCAAGAATGTCTTATACAGGATCTGCTAGCAGCTCTTTTTCACCTCTTAGAACAATCGCTTTAGGATTGAATGTTGGTTTTTAGATTAAAGATTAAGTAAAAAAATAAAAAAATGAAAAAGTATATAATAGCGACCTTGACTTTATTATCTGTCGTAAATTGTAGTGATGAGTTTTTAAATACGGAAACTCAAGATTTAGTTTCAACAGATCGTTTTGAGGATGTGTTGAAAAAATATCCAGAGAAGGCTATGTTTATATTAGGAGGGTTGGAGCAAGGTAATACTAGGTATTTAGCCTCTTCTAATACTCGAGAAGCGAGTACTGGTGCACACGATGATTTTGGGTATATGTCTATAAAATTGGGGCTAGATCATATGACAAATGATTTTATTCAAACTCAGAATCATTGGTTTTCATCATATTATAGATATTTAGCACCTAATGTGGATAACACTGGAACGGAAATGATATGGAAGTTCTATTATAAAGTTATCTTTAATATGAATGAACTTTTGACTAATCTACCAGAAGAAAGTACTTTAGATCAGCAAGGGCTTTATTTTAAAGGGAGACTTTTAACTATGAGAGCTGCATGCTATTTGGATCTTATAAGACTTTATGCAAAAGGATCTGAGGGGATACCATATATTGCATTAGAGAAAGGAATAAGTGTTGCGTCTAGGTATCCTACTGCTAGTGTCTATGGTGAAATAGAGAAAGACTTGTTACGTGCTTATTCTTTGTTAAATGGATACTCAACTGGAGCATCAAAGGAGTTTATTAATCAAAATGTAGCTGCTGGTTTTTTAGCCAGGTTGTACTTAACTACAGGAAATAATTCTGAGGCAGCAAAATATGCAAAATACGCTAGAACGGGTTATTCACCTATGAGTTCAACTCAGCTTATGGATGGTTTTAGTGATATTAATAATCCAGAGTGGATGTGGGGTACAGATATTTCTACATCTACATCTACAGTTTATGCATCGTTCTTTTCTCATATAGCAAATTTAAGTCCTGGATATGCAGGATTATTGAGGGTGTATAAGAGTATAGACAAAAGGCTGTATGAAAAAATATCAGATACTGATATTAGAAAGAAGTGGTTTGATGGTACAGCCCATAACCTTCCGAAGTATGCTAATGTTAAATTTGTAGATGCTACAAGGTTTGAGGGAGATTATGTTTATATGAGGGCTTCAGAAATGTATCTTATAGAAGCCGAAGCGTTGGCGTTATTTGGGGATGAAGCTAAAGCTAAACAGGTTTTATTTGAACTAATTTCTAAGAGAGACCCTTCTTATTCATTATCAACTAATAGTGGTCAAGCTTTGCTAGAGGAGATAAGAACTCATAAAAGGATAGAGTTATGGGGAGAAGGGGTTACATTTTTTGATATGAAGAGATTGAACGAAGCCTTGGTTAGAGATTATGCTGGTAGTAACCATGCTAGTCACGGTAAGTTCAATATAGAAGCAGGAAGTGATAAGTTCAGATTTAAGATTCCTCAAAGAGAATTGGATACCAACCCAAAGGTTTCTAACTAGGGTTTTGTTGTGAAATTCTAAACTTACTTTGATTTTAAATATTTGGAGTAAGTTTGTTAGAATTTTGTAAAACTTATTTTACATATCTTTGTACCTCATAAAACTTTATGAGGTACATTTTTTTTATAGTAGTGTTATTGGCTTCTACTTGGGTAAAAGCACAAGAGAAATCGGTAGATAAAATAAAGCAAGATTCATTAGTCATAGATAGGGGAGAGAAAGACTCGGCTAAAGTCTTTATTCCTACTATTCAAGATTATAGATATAAGAAACAATTTGGGCAGTATCAAGTATTTGATACGGTTTTTAGTATAGACAAATACTATCAGTTCATTCAGTATAATAATAGAGATGTTTTTGGTAAGGTGCCATTTGCTAATGTAGGAGCAGGTTTTCAAGATTTAGTGTATTCAGTTAATCCAGAGCAGAACCTAACTCTTTTGCCAACCAATAAATCACACTTCATACAAGGTATTCAAGATATACGCTATTATGATGTTAAAACGCCTACTACGGCTTTTGTTTACCATAATGGTGTTGGAAATGGGGGAACCCTAAAATCTACCTATACTCAAAATATTGGGCAGAATTTCAATTTTGCGTTGGATTATACAGGACTTAGGTCTCAAGGGTTTTATAGAAGAAGTTTAACCTCTAGTAATAATTTTACAGTTTCGGCACAGTTTCAGTCTAGAAATCAAAAATATCAAGCTTATGCCCACTTTACACACCAGAATGTTAATGCAGAAGAGTATGGAGGTATTGTAAGCTTGGATAATTTCCTTAACGATACCCGATTTAAAAATAGAAATAATCTCGAAGTTAACCTCACGGGTTCTGATTCTAGATTTTCATATAGAAGGTATTATTACAGCCACGAATTTCGTCCGTTTTCTTCGGAGCGTTTTCCGTTTAAGTTAAGGCATAGTATTTTTCATCAAGGTAATAAGTACTATTTTAAACAATCTAGTGTAGAAAGTTATTTTCAACAAAGAGGTGGCGGTGTATTAACAGAGATGCCTTTGGTGAATAAAAAATATTCTGAGAACTTAAGTAATACATTAAGTTTACTTTGGGATAATGAAAAATTTAAACTAGATGCAGGTATTAGGCATCAAAGTATCAGTTTGGGTACGGGTAATGCCCAGTTTGATATTTATAAGGAAAATAGGCTAGGAGCGATTGGGAATTTAGACATCAATCTTTGGGATAAACTGAAATTACAGTCTTTCTTAGAAATCTCTAGAGGTGCTATTTTTGGAAATTATGTAAAAACAACCAATCATTTAAAGTTAGAACCTATTGAGGGCTATTTCTTAGATGCTAAAGCTAATTTCCAGTCGGTAGCGCCAAGTTTTAACTATTTGGTAAACGCTTCACTTTATCCTAATTTTAATTATCAGTGGCAAGATTTTAAAAATCAAAATATTCTAGAAATTGGTGGAACTTTAGGCTTGAAATGGTTTGATGCGAAAGTATCCGCTAATTATTTTAGGATAGACCAAATGGCTTATTTTAATGAGTTGTATCAGCCTAAGCAAAGTTCGGCTTCGGTTAATATCTCTCAGATTGGTGGAGAAGCCTTGTTTAAGTATGGTAAATTTAACTTTAATCCAAATCTTTTATTTCAGGCGGTTCTCAATAATAAAGATTTGTTGCCTTTGCCACATTTTGTAGGAAGACTCAATTTCTACTATCAAACACCAGCCTTTAAAAAAGCAGCAGAGTTACAGACAGGAATCCAAGTGTATTATTTCTCAAAGTTCAACTCTAGAGAATACGCTCCTGTACTTAACGAATTTGTGTTGCCGTCTGCCTCTGCTCATAGCATAGGAGGGCAGCCTATTGCTTCGGCTTATTTTAATATGAAAGTGAAAAGAATGCTTATCTATGCAGAAGCACAGCACTTTAATACTACATTTATGAAAAATAGGTCATATACAGCACCATATTTTCCTATTTCTGATTTTAGGCTTAATTTAGGTGTAGTTTGGTATCTTTTTTACTAAATTTGAAGTATGAAAACGCTTATTCCATTTCAGGAGATAGATACAATCCCTAAGCTAATTAGGGATTTTTTAGATGATAAAATAGAGGATTTTAAACCGTATTCATTTAATATTACCAACATAGCTGAAAAGATAGAGGCTAAATCCCAAACATTTTCTAACGAGAAAAGGGAGGTTTTAGTTAAAGTCATTCAAGAGCAATATGAAGGTATTGAGCTTTCTTCATCACAAAAGGAAAATTTGGAAGCTTTGCTAAAAGAAAATACATTTACTATTACTACAGGGCATCAGCTTAATTTGTTTACAGGACCTGTATTTTTTATTTATAAGATTTTACAGACGATTAAAACGAGTGTTTATCTTAAAGAACAATTTCCTGAAAAGCATTTTGTTCCTATTTTTTGGATGGCTACGGAAGACCATGATTTTGTTGAAATCAATCACTTCAGGACAGATGAAAATTACTACGAGATAGAAGGTGTACAAGGTGGAGCGGTAGGTAGAATTAAGGTTGAGTCTAACACGTTTTTAGAACAATTTAAAAAGGAAATGGAAAGTTTTCCTTTTGGAAAAGAACTTACTGATTGGCTTGATAAGGCTTATGGTTTAGGGCAGAGTTTATCGCAATCTATAAGAATTTTAGCTCAAAAATTATTTTCAGATTATGGACTTTTACTCATAGATGGAGATGATAAGGCTTTGAAATCACAAATGTCCTCCATCTTTAAAGAAGAGCTTTTTTCTCAAAAACTTTATAACGAAACTAAACAAAAGGTAGCGTATTTAGCACAAACATACTCTAAAGTGCAGGTAAACCCTAGAGAAATCAATTTGTTTTACCTTACAGATAAACGCCAAAGGATAGATCGAGATGGAGATTTATATAGAGTGATAGAGACCAAAAAGGTATTTACGGAGCAAGAAATGTTGGAGGAGTTACAAAACTTTCCTGAAAGATTTAGCCCTAATGCTTTGATGAGACCTGTGTATCAGGAGACAGTGTTGCCTAATATCGTTTATATAGGCGGAAATGCAGAAATAATGTATTGGCTAGAGCTGGTAGATTATTTCAAAAGTATAGGGTTAGAATTTCCAATTTTAATACCACGCCATTCATTCACTTTTATTGATGAAAAAACTTTTGCTAAAATTGGTAAGTTAGAGCTTAATGTTAAGGATTTTTTCAATGATTATCAGAGAGTATTTGGAGAAAAACTATTGGGAAATTCAGTTTTATTACCTATTATTGACGAGAAAGAAAAATTGCTAAAGCAAGGTTTTGATGAATTGAAAGAAAAAGCTCAACAGACAGAAGTTACTTTCTTTAACCTTGTGGAAGCAGAACAGAAGCGTCAGCTAAAATCGTATCAAAAAATGAGAGTCCGCCTGTTAAAAGCAGAAAAGAAAAAAAATCAAGATTTGTTAGAACGATTGAATCTACTAGCAGACAAGATAAATCCTAATGCTAAATGGCAGGAAAGACAATATAATTTTAGCGTATTTTACAGAGGTTTGGGTAAAAAATGGTTGGATATCTGTTTAGAAGAAATGCCTGTGGATAAGTCGGTAATGTTAGTGTTAGCTATTTAATTGGAAAAATGTATTTTTGCAATCTAGTTTATAAACAATGAAAAAAATATTAATTGCTCCTATATTTTTAATGAGTTTCTTTTTACAGGCACAAACGCACACTGTAGCCGAGAAAGAGACACCATATTCTATCTCTAAAAAGTATGGTTTATCTCTAAAAGAACTTTACGAACTTAATCCTGAAATAAAGGACGGAGCCATTAAGATAGGACAAACCCTTAATATTGGTAAAAAATCAACTGGGCAAAAACAGAAAGTAGTGGCTGCTTCTAAGGAGGTTCAGTTGGGTAAAATTATATTGAAGCCAAAACAAACTTTGTATAGTTTAACACGCCAGTACCATGTTACAGAAGCAGAGGTAAGAAAGCTTAATCCAAATTTAGAAATGAAGATAGGGGAGGAAGTGGTATTGCCTTTGGATAAAATTACCAAATATGGGGCGTCTGAACTAGTAACCACTTCTACTCCTAAAGAAGTTGCTACTCCAGCTCCAGCACAGGAAAGTTCGTCTGTAGAAAAAACAACGAAGACTTTATCTGAAGGAGAATATGAAGTGCAGTCAAGAGACAACTATTCTCGTATTACAAAGCAGTTTGGAATCAGTAAGAAAGATCTTTTCGCACTTAATCCTGGCTTAGAAGAAAGTGGATTGAAAGTTGGGGATATCATTAAAGTGAAGCACCCAGCTGTCGCAAACTCTACAGAGAGTGCGAAACCAGACTTTTCAGAAACTAAAAAGGTAACTCCTTCTCAAGAAGATTATGTTACTTATACTGTTCAGGCAGGTGATACCGTTTTTGGTATTCTTAGCAAATATGATTTAGATTTAGACCAACTTCTAGAACTAAATCCTCAAATTTCAGATGGACTAAAACCAGGAATGGTTCTTAAAATAAAGAAATTTAACAAAGCCTATGTTAAGAAAAACACAAATGCACTTAAAGTAGTGTTGATGTTACCATTTGGCTTTGATACGGGAGATTCTAAATACAGAGGACTTGCAACGGATTTCCTTATGGGAGCGAAGTTGGCAGTGGAGATGAATGCTAGAAAGGGACAAGAGCTAGACTTTAATATTATAGATGCGGGTAACGAAAAAGCATTCAAGAAGAACTTAATCCAAATAGATCCATCTAATACCGATTTAATTATAGGTCCATTGTTTAAGACCAATGTATTAGAAGTTTTGGATTATGTTAAAGATACTCAAATTCCCGTAGTCGCTCCATTTGCTAATAGTGAGGATATGTACGATTTTGGTAATTTAATTATTGCTGAAACAGATAAGACCATCTATGCTGATAGAATTGTAAAAGAGGTTAAAGAGGTTTTTTCTAACCAAAAGATTTATATTGTATCAGGGGCAGAGACAACAAACGCTGATTATATAAAAACAAAGTTGGAAAAATCTTTAAGGAAAGCGGATATAGTTATAGTAGATAATGCATCTAAAATAGAGCTAGAGCAGAATATGATGACAGGGCAAAGTTCTCCTGTAATCGCTATTTTAGCAAGTGATGACGATGCTGTTGGTAATGCGTTTGCTTCCAAGCTGATTAATTTATCTAAAGAAACTAAAGGTATCAAAGCTTTTAGTATGTTCTATACGTCGGCTTTTGATAAAAAAGTAGATGAGCTAAGTCAAGCTAATTTGGTGTATATAATGGATAGGAAAATCAATTCAGAAGGAAGCTTTGAAAAAGAAGTCTTAGCGGCATATAAAGCCAAATATTGTAAAACACCTTCTAAATATGCTGTGGTAGGTTTTGATATCGTTAATGATATGCTTTCTAGAGAAAATAAGAAAGGAGAAATATTTAAGCAAATGGGGCAAACTCAAACACAGTTAGCTACAAAATTTGAATTCCAAAGAATAAAACCAAACGGGGCCTATGTAAATGTAGGTTACCGTGTAGTAAGACTTTTACCATAAATTTAATAAAAAAACTAAAGAGATAATCTTTGAAAAAATAAGTATGAAAGCATTAGTGTTCCCAGGTCAGGGGTCTCAGTTTGTAGGAATGGGACAGGAACTGTACGACAGTAGAAAAGATATTAAAGACTTAATGGAGTTTTCTAATGAGATATTAGGTTTTAATATCCTGAAAATTATGTTTAATGGTTCAGAGGAAGATTTAAAACAAACTAGAGTAACGCAGCCTGCAATATTTATACATTCAGTAGCCGCAGTTAAAGCTATAGATGCCACAGGTGTTCAGATGGTAGCTGGACACTCTTTAGGAGAGTTTTCGGCATTGGTAGCGAGTGGTGTTTTATCTTTTGAAGACGGTTTAAAATTAGTAGCACAAAGAGCTGATGCCATGCAAAAAGCGTGTGACGCTAATCCTTCTTCTATGGCAGCTATTTTAGGTTTGGAAGATGAGAGAGTGGAAGAAATCTGTACTCAAATAGATGGGGTAGTAGTACCTGCAAACTATAACTGCCCTGGGCAATTGGTAATATCTGGAGAAACCAAAGCAGTAGAGGAAGCCTGTGCTAAACTTAAAGAAGCGGGAGCTAAGAGAGCATTGCTATTACCTGTTAATGGAGCATTTCATTCACCACTAATGAAGCCTGCACAAGACCAGTTAGCAACAGCGATAGAAAATACAAAATTCAGAAAGGCGAGTTTCTCTATTTATCAAAATATTACAACCACTGCGGTGGCTAATGAGGAGGATATCAAACAAAACCTTATTGCACAGCTTACAGGACCTGTAAAGTGGACGCAGTCTATTCAAAATATGATTAAAGACGGTGCAACTTCTTTTGTGGAAGTAGGTCCAGGTAAAACATTACAAGGGTTAATCAAAAAGATAAGTTCAGAAGTGGTGGTATCTTCTGCAATGTAAAAAAACTAAGTAAACGAGTTTAATAAAAAACTTGCACTCTCTATAAAGAGTGCAAGTTTTTTTATAGAAATTTATACTTAAGCAAAATCTTTAAGAAGTTGAGTTAGGGTATTTACATCGTGTACGCCACTGCCTTTCCATAGAAGGTCACTATTTTTAAAAATCATAAGAGTGGGTACACTTCTTACGCCGTATTCGTTAGCGATAGAAGGGTAATTATCTATATCTATTTTTACAATTCTAGCCGCATCTCCTACATTTTCTTTTACGGTGTTGAGTACCGAAGACTGTACCTTGCAAGGTTGGCACCAAGTAGCAAAAAAGTCTATGAGTACAGGTTTGGGAGATTCTATAAGTTCTTTAAATTTTTGAGACATAATTTTTATTTTAAGATTTTCTTCTGAAGAGAGCTCCAGCCTCCACCATTATAAGCAGTGAAACCATTATTAGATAAGATAGATTTAGCCGAAGCACTACGCATACCACTGGCACAACAGGTAATTACGGGTCTGCTTTTATCTAAGCGATTGAGGTTTTGGTTTAGCTCCTGTAATGGGATATTGATGGAGTTGAAAATATGCCCTGAATTGTATTCGGCTTTCGTTCTCACATCTATTATTTGGGCTCCCTTTGCGGCTAAATCTTGAAAATCTACGGTGTTCCCTCCAAAAAGTTTTTTTATAAAGTTTAGCATAATTTATTTAATATGTTTAATGCAAATCTAGGATTTTATATTGAAATTAAAATATCTGTTAAAGCTCTTGAATTATAATAAAAATATTTGCTAGTCTAGAACCTAAATAAATAATTTCTATGTTAACTTTTACCTCCACCATTGTTCTTCTTCCTTTTGTTTGGCTTGTTTCGTTTCTGAAGTTTCGGTAAAACCTTCTTGAGCAAGCTTATAAATTTTCCAACCGTTTTTTAGATATTTATCATTAACACTAAATTCTCCTGCTCCAATATCAAGGTCGCCACTTTCTGGAATTCTGTAGTCTCCCCAATTACATCTTTTAGTTTTATTTGTTTTATAGCTCGTCCAACTACCAACAAATTGATTATTTGAAAAACCATCAGAAAAGAAATTTAAGGCATCGTATCGAAATTGCCCTTTATCGTCTATCAAAAAATGACTCTTTAGTTTACCTTTTATAAATCCAGTCGAAGGTTGTTTTTTATCTTCATACAGAGTTACATCACAATCTGCATATCCCTGTTTGTAATTTGGGAAGTCACTACTTTTATAGATTTTAGCTTGTTTAATAGTGATTGTTCCTTGAAATGTGCAGATGGTTTCTCTAACTTTTGTTTTTCCAGATACCAAATATTCATAAGGATTTGTTGGGTTCTGAATAACTGAGGTAAAATGAATAAAAAATCTTTGATAATTATTTCCTATGAAGCCTAATATTTCGGGTCGTTTTGCCTTTTCTTTTATTTTTTCTTCTCTGTTTTCCGAAATAATACTATCTGCAGCAATAACTTTGGAAAGATTATAATTTTTAATTTGTTCAAAAAAATCAATCTTTATTCTGTCTTGTGCGTAGGAGTTTCCAAATAACAAAACTGCTAATATGGTAACTGAGATGTATCTAAATTTGTCTTTTAGAGTATTCATTTTGTTTCTTTTTGTAGGTTTTTTACTTCGTTCCAAGCCCCAGCGTTATACACTTTTTTAAAGCCGTGTTTCTCTAGAATAGTCTTAGCTTCTTTGGAGCGTCTTCCAGAACGACAGAAAAGTACAATATTCTGCGAAGAATTTAGCTTATCTAAATGATTTTCTAACTGGTCTAAAGGTATGTTGATGGCTCCATTAGCACTGCCTTCTGCAAATTCTTCTGGAGTCCTTACATCCACCAAAATACTATTGGGAGCATTTATAATTTTTTTGATATTTGCTTCGCTAGTATTTTTTGTATCGGCTACACACCAGATAATTCCAGTATCTTTGGCTTTACTAGTTGTTTGGCAGGAGGCAAGCCCCAGAGCTAAACCTCCGCCAAGTATCAACAGATGTATGGCTTTCATGGTTTAGAATTTAATTTTAGATTGACATACAAAATCAGTGGTAGGTACTGAAGTCTCCTTAATTTTAGCAAAACCACCATCTACTTCTGTAAAGTTTCGGATACCTCTAGAATTGAGTATGCTAGAGGCTATCATACTACGATAACCTCCTGCACAATGGATGTAGAAATGTGTATCGTCTAGTTCTTTTGCCCAATCGTTAATCTCCATAAGAGGGCGGCTAAGGGCGTCTTCTACATGCTCAGCAGAGTATTCTCCTATATTTCTTACATCTACTACTTTTGTGTCTTTGTGGTATTCATTCGCAAAGGCTTCGGCAGAAATTCTTTTAATAGTATCTATTTCTTTTCCTGAATTTTTCCACGAGTCAAAACCACCTTTGAGGTAGCCCACTACATTATCAAACCCCACACGAGCAAGCCTAGTAATGGTTTCTTCTACGGTACCTTCTTCGCAAACTAATAGCAGGGGTTGCTTAACATCTACAATCATTGCACCTACCCAAGGAGCAAAGCTGCCTTTAAGACCAATGTTGATAGAGTTAGGCACAAAACCTTGATGGAAATCAGCCGCATTTCTAGTGTCAAGGATTAAAGCTCCTGTATTCTCTGCCACGGTTTCAAAATCTTCTACGGATAGAGCCTCTTTACCGTTTTTTAAAACTTCATCAAAGCTGGTGTAGCCTCCTTTGTTCATAGCCACATTCATTCCGAAGTATTGTGGTGGAGCGGTAAGTCCGTCCAAAACTGCCTCTATAAAAGCCTTTTTGCTAGACTGGTTGAGGGCATAGTTTATTTTCTTTTGGTTGCCAAGACTATCCACGGTTTCCTTCATCATATTTTTGCCACAAGCAGAACCTGCTCCGTGTGCTGGATATACGGTAACCTCATCTGGTAGAGGGAGAATTTTGTTGTAAAGGCTTTCGTACAATAGTCCCGCTAACTCTTCTTGAGTAAGATTAGTGGCTTTTTGTGCCAAATCAGGACGCCCTACATCACCTAAAAATAGCGTGTCACCACTAAACAATGCAGTTTCTTTTCCGTTTTCATCAAGGAGTAGAAAACACGCACTTTCCATCGTATGTCCTGGGGTGTGTAGCACTTTTATTTTAACCTTTCCTAACTCAAAAATTTGATGGTCTTCTGCAATAATAGCTTCAAAACTAGGCTTTGCAGTAGGACCGTAGATGATAGGAGCTCCTGTTTTTTTACTTAAATCTAAATGTCCCGATACAAAATCAGCATGGAAGTGAGTTTCAAAAATGTATTTTAGGGTAACACCGTCTTTCTCTAAACGCTCTAAGTAAGGTTGTACTTCACGCAGTGGGTCTATAATGGCTGCTTCGCCGTTAGAAGTAATGTAATAAGCACCTTGTGCAAGGCAACCTGTGTATATTTGTTCTATTTTCATAATGATTCTATTTTTATTTTAAAATTAATTCTTTAATTAGGATATAAACTCCCATACCTAACACAAACCAACCAAAAGCAGGTTTGAGTTTTTTACCATCTACTCTTTTAGATAAAGCTAAACCTAATAAAACTCCTAGAATAGATAGCCCTGTAAAAGATAAGAGAAAATACCAGTCTATGGCGACTTTGTCTAAAGAGCTTACAAAACCTATAGTACTACTAAGGGTAATAATAAACAGTGAGGTGCCAATAGCTTCTTTCATTTTTAACCCTAAAATCATTACCAAAGCAGGAATGATAAGAAATCCTCCACCAGCACCTACTAGCCCCGTAATAATGCCTACCAACAGCCCTTGAGAAATAAGCAAGGTATTTCTAGATGGAGAAATCTCTAGGGTGCTTGGTTCAGTTTTACTTCTCACAATCATTTTGTAGGAAGCTAAAAGCATTAGTGAGGCAAATAAAATGAGAAGAAACATATCTTTAGTAAGGCAAATACCCCAACGGTTGATGATGTACTCGGGTAGATGAGGTACAACCACCCTCCTAGAGAAAAGCACTCCTAAGACGGAAGGGATACCAAATAGTAAAGCGGTATTGAGGTGTATTTGTTTCTCTTTAAAGTGTCCCAAAGAGCCTACCAATCCATTACAAGCAACCACAAATAAAGAGAGTGTAGTTGAGGTAACGGCATCCAACGCAAAAAGGTAGGCAAAAACAGGGACGCTTAAAATACTCCCACCACCGCCCATAAGACCGAGTACCAAACCAATAATGATAGCGAAAAAATAACCGAGTAGCTCCATAATTTTGATACAAAGGTAAGACTTACGCTTTACAAGTTATGAAACTTGGGTTACAGAAGTCCGTTTTTTGGATTAGGCTATTTCTATAACTTCAATTTGGTGCGAACCAAAATCAACCTTATCTCCTACTTTAGCATTTTTAATTTTTGAATAGATAGGTGCTTCTTCGGATATACAAACCACATCTTTCCCTTCGTATTTGAATGGTGGCACTGAAATTCCAATAAAAATATAACTTTTGTCGGTTTTAATAAGACAACCACTTTCAATACTTGTATGGTGTTCTTGAGCGGAATGTTCTATGAATGCTAAATGATTTTTTGCCGTATTTGCCATCTGTTCAAACCTAAGCTGCATATCTTTAGCTTCCGTTTGGTGCGAAAAGTCTTCAGGGTCGTGAGTAGCGTCTTCATCTATGTCAGACTCTATACGGTAACGCTCTACAGATTTTTGTAGGTTATCCACTATCTTTTGTTGCTCGTTAGCAATGGCTTTTAAAATGATTTCTTTTTCCATAAGGATTATATCTTTTATAGAGTAACAAATATAAGCAAAATCTACCACATTTAGGACTGGTTTGTCCTAGATGAGATTATTTAAGATAGATAAAAGAGCTATTATTCAGTTTTATTTCTTAATTTTATCCATCAAAAAATGTAAAATGGCAGACAAAACTAAATTTATAGAAGAACTAAGCAGTAGATATAGCTCCAAAGGAGATAGTATTATCCTAGGGAAGGGAATGCTAGATGGAGAGGTAATAAAAGAGGTAGATGTAAAACTTCCGTTAAAAACCTTAAACCGTCATGGTCTTATAGCTGGGGCTACAGGAACAGGAAAAACGAAGACTATACAGGTCTTTGTAGAGCAGCTTTCCCATGCAGGAATACCGTCTTTAGTAATGGATATTAAAGGTGATTTTTCAGGAATAGCAGAGGCAGGGGAAGAAAATAACATCATTAAAGAACGCTATGCTAAAACAGAACTACCATATAACGCTCAATCTTTTCCAGTAGAGTTAATGACGATTTCTGGGGCTAAAGGTGTTCAGTTAAGAGCTACGGTTACAGAGTTTGGACCGGTGCTACTTAGTAAAATATTGGGTCTTAATGATACCCAGAGTAGCATTATGTCCATTGTTTTTAAATATTGCGATGATAAGGGCTTGCCTTTAATTGATTTAGAAGATATTAAAAAAGTATTGCAGTATGTAACTGCGGACGATAATGGTAAGAAAGAAATAGCAGAAAACTACGGCTCTATTGCACCAGCATCGTTAGGGGCTATTTTGAGGTCTATTGTAGCTTTAGAGCAAGAGGGGGCAACAGCGTTCTTTGGTGAGCCTAGCTTTGAGGTTAATGATTTGTTACAAACCAAAGATGGGAAAGGTGTGGTGAATATTATGCGTGTAGACGATATTCAGAATAAACCCAACCTATTTTCTACCTTTATGCTGTCTTTGTTTGCCGAGATTTATCTTACTTTTCCAGAGGAAGGCGATAGTGGCAAACCGAAATTGGTGCTTTTTATAGACGAAGCTCATTTAATTTTTAAAGAAGCCTCCAAAACTTTGCTTTCACAGATAGAAACTATGGTGAAACTTATTCGTTCTAAAGGAGTTGGTATTTACTTTATTACCCAAATACCTGGAGATGTGCCAGAGAATGTTTTGAGTCAGTTAGGTCTTAAGATTCAGCATGCATTGAGAGGGTTTACAGCTAAAGATAGAAAAGAAATAGAAAAAGCCATACAAAACTATCCTGTTACAGAGTATTATAAAGCTGAAGAACTCATCCAAAATTTAGGAATAGGAGAGGCGTTTGTAACTGCGTTGGACGAGAAAGGTATCCCGACCCCTTTGGTACAGACTTACCTTATTTCGCCAGAAAGTAGAATGGGAGTATTAACGGCTACTGAGATAGATAATCTAACGGCAGGGTCAGCTTTAGTTAAGAAATATCAGAATAGTATAGATAAAGAAAGTGCTTACGAGATTTTATCTAAAAGAATGGTTCCTGTAGCTGATGGAAGTCAGACTGTTCAAGAAGCACCTAAAACAACCGTGACTAAAGAACAAGAAGAACCTAGCATATTTGACACTGTATTGAAAAGTCCTATGGCTAAAACTTTTGGTACAACTCTAATGAGAGAAGGAGCAAAAGCCATACTAGGTATGCTTGGATTAAAATCCACTTCTAGGAGAAGGTACTAACAATTAATATCATAACCTATAAAATTAAATGATTCAGATTAAATCTGAATCATTTTTTTGTGGATTAAGCGGTGGTTAAATTTGCATTTGATGAAAAATATCCGCAAGTTTGCACCCTTTGATATTGTGATTGTTTTTATTTTAAAAACTAAATGTATTCGGTAATAGACATAGAGAGTAATGGTGGTGCATTCCGAGAGGAGTGCATTATAGAGGTCGCTATCTATCGTTATGATGGGCATAAGATAGTAGACCAATTTATCTCTATGGTAAATCCAGAAGCCGATATTTCTCATTTCGTTCAAAAACTGACAGGCATCACGCCTAAAATGGTTAAAACAGCTCCCAAGTTCCACGAAATTGCCAAAAGAATTATTGAAATTACGGAAGGAAGCACCTTAGTAGGGCATAATGTAGATTTTGATTATAGAATGTTAAGGCAGTCTTTTAAGAGATTGGGTTATCATTTCAGTATAGAAACATTAGACACTATACCTTTAGCCAAAAAACTTATTCCTAATGAAGAAAGTTATTCTTTGGGGAAATTGGTAAAATCTTTAGGAATACCTTTGGCAGAACATCATAGAGCAAGTAGTGATGCTAGAGCAACGCTAGACCTTTTTAAACTGCTAATGACTAAGGATAAAGATAACGAGATTATCCAATCCCACTTTGAGGAAGCTAATGCAAAAACTTACTTCAATAAAATTAAAGCTCTTACGCAAGATTTACCAGCAGAACGAGGGATTGTTTATTTCCAAGATGCTAGAGGAAAGGTTATTTTATCCGAGGTTACAGATGGTATTTATAAGTTTGCGAAGAAGGTATTTAATGCCAAATCTAAAAAGTGGCAAAAAATACAAAATGAAGTAGAACAGATTTCTTATGAACTAGTG
Organism: Riemerella anatipestifer ATCC 11845 = DSM 15868; assembly: GCF_000252855.1. Classification (NCBI taxonomy): domain Bacteria; kingdom Pseudomonadati; phylum Bacteroidota; class Flavobacteriia; order Flavobacteriales; family Weeksellaceae; genus Riemerella; species Riemerella anatipestifer. The sequence goes on from NC_017045.1 coordinate 1,609,121, forward strand.
GCGTCAGAGTTGTTTGCAAAGCTGATTATGAATACTAAAGGTCTTGCCAAAACGACACATTTGCCGTATGGACTTTTTTTTGAAAATGATGAATGGCTTGTCAAAAGAGTGCGTAGAGATATGCCGTTATTGCCTATGATTAAATTTAAAACCCATTCGCAGGGGAGAAAAGTGCTTAATTTTATTAAAAATCACGAAGTTTTAAATAACAAAGAAGCTCTTGAACAGTTTTTAAGTTTTAAAGATAAAAATATCCTTTTTACAGGACAGGGCAGGACGAGAGGCGAAAAATCGTTTTTGTTGATAGAAAAAGGACAAGTGTCGGGTTATGGATTTTACGATTGGTATCACCAGATAAGCACTTACGATAAACTTTCGAAGTTAAAAATAAAAGTAGATAGAGTTTCTTCTGATTTGAAAAACGAAATAAAGTTAGCCTTGCTCAGAAATGAGTTTAAAATACAGGAGATTCCTAGCTAATATTTTCTTTCAGAGCTGAAAGTTAAATTCGTATTTTTGTACTTATGCTAAATAAAATTTACATACAAAATTTTGCCCTTATAGATAAATTGAGTTTAAATCTTAATAAGGGTTTGCAGGTCATTACAGGAGAAACGGGAGCTGGTAAATCTATTATTTTAGGAGCTTTAAGGCTGATTCTTGGCGAGAGAGCTGACTTGAAAGCAGTGGCAGATGCAGAACAAAAAAGTGTTGTAGAGGCTGAGTTTGAAGTTTCTAACGACTTAAAATCCTTTTTTGATGAGAATGATTTAGACTTTGAAAATCTCACCATCATTAGGAGAGAAATTCTCCCAAGTGGCAAATCTAGGGCTTTTGTGAACGATGTCCCTGTAACATTAGATGTTCTTAAAAATTTATCATCTAAGTTGGTGGATATACATTCGCAGTTTGAAACTTCGTTGTTATTTACGGAGGCTTATCAGTTTAAGATTATAGATGGCATTGCACAAAATCAGTCTATTTTAGCAGAATATCAAAAGACTTTTTCGGCTTATCAGAATTTAAAGAAGGATTTAGAAGAAGCTCAAAATCATTTATCAGAAGGACTTAAAGAGAGAGATTATAAGTCTTTTCTACTCCAAGAATTAGAAGAATTAGCGTTAGATAAGATAGATTTTGAAGAGATTAAAAATCAATTAAATACGCAAGAAAATGCGGAATTTATATCGGAGAATTTAGCTGCGGTGATTTCTCGTTTTCATCAAGAGGAGATTGGGGTATTAGATGCTTTAGCGGACGCTAAAACGAAACTGTATAGAGTATCGGAGGCTTCCTCTCAATTTGATGAGGTTAGTCAGCGTTTAGATTCTGTGTTTGAGGAGTTTAAAGATATTGTAAGCGAAGTAGAAAATCAGGTAGAAAAAATAGAAATGAATCCACATTTACTATCTGAACTTACAACGATAGTTAATAAAATCAATACACTATTTGTAAAGCACCAAGTAGATACAGTGGAGGATTTACTAGCTATTAAAAATAAACTGTCCGAAGAGCAAAATAGCTTTGATACATTAGAGCAGAGGATAGGTGATATTACTCAAAAATTGGAACAATCTTTAACTCAGTTAGAAACTTTGTCAAAAGAATTGTCTTCAACTAGAGTTAATGCCAGTCTTGTGTTTAAAGATAAAATAGAGCAGCTACTGAAACAGTTAGGTCTAGAGAAAGCAAAAATAGAAGTTAGTTTTTCGGAGGTAGAAACATTTAATTCCTTTGGGAAAGAGAGCATCAATATTTTATTTCAAGCCAACACGGGGTTTCCGCTTAAACCTATACAGTCCGCAATTTCTGGCGGAGAGCGTTCTAGAGTGATGCTAAGTGTTAAGAAAATAATGGCGGAAACGACAGCTTTACCAACTTTAATTCTTGATGAAATAGATACAGGCGTTTCTGGAAGAGTGGCAGAGGAAATAGGAAAGGTGATGAAAGAAATGGCTAAAGATATGCAATTGATAGTGATTACCCATTTGGCACAGGTAGCGGCTAAAGGACACCATAATTACAAAGTGGTTAAAAGCGAGGTGGAAGGCAGAACGCAGTCTAGAATTATCTCGTTATCAGAAGATGAAAAACTACACGAGATAGCCCAAATCTTATCAGGAGCCAAGATTACAGACGCTGCTCTAGAACAGGCTAAGGAGCTGATGAAATAAGAAAAACAGTAATTATGTTGTAACAAATCCAATGGTTTTGCTACTTATTGTTTAGAATAAAATTTTAATTATGAAAAAAATAAATCTTTTAGTGTTACTTCTTTTAGCAGGGTTGTTTTCTGCACAGGAGGTTAATCGTTTCTTTTATGAAATGACTTTTAAACCAAGCAAAGATTCTGCTAACAAGGTGGAAAAAGAGCTTACGGTATTAGATGTGTGGAAAGATAAATCGGTTTATAGAGATTATATGGCGGTTTCTCAAGATTCGCTGATGAAGGCTTTTATGGAACAAGTTAAGAAAACAGGTAATATGTTTGACCAAGAAAAATTTGGATTAAAACAAGGTAAATTTACTTATTCTATAGTAAAGCCTTACCCAATTAAAGAGGTAGCTTATGAAGACTTTATTTTGGAAAAAAAGTTTGTATATAAAGAGCCTGTAAAACTGGATTGGAAAATAGAAACAGAAAAAGCTACGATAGAAAATTACTCTACACAAAAAGCAACCACTTCTTTTGGTGGAAGAAATTGGGTAGCTTGGTTTACTACAGATATTCCTTTTGCTGATGGTCCGTATAAATTTTATGGTTTACCGGGGCTTATTGTTAAAATAGAAGATACCCAAAACCATTATCAGTGGGTGCTTAAAGGAAATGAGAAACTCTCTGAAGAAAAAGCAACACCATATATGGATAAAATGATGAAAGAATTTGGTGCGGGGAATGGGATAGAGGTAACTCGCGAGAAGTTTGATAAAGCTTATCAAGCCTATAAGCAAGACCCATTTGCTTCTATCAAAACACATTTTAATAATCCAGCAATGAAAGAATATAAACTTCCAGACGGTTCTTATTTTGTAGATAAAATAAAAGAAGCGGAAGTGAAACTGAAAAAGTTTTTAAACGAAAATAATAACCCTATTGAACTAAAATAAAATTGTAAAAAAGAGGCTAACCTAAGTTAGTCTCTTTTTTTACGACAATATCATTAGGAAATCCAGCAACTCCACCACTTACCGCAAATTTCATGGCATCAGCTGCGTTGATATTTTCTAATAATTTTACATTTTTACTTTCTACCAAAACTACCCAGCCAGAGACGGCGTAAGAATGCGGAAGATAGACCGATACATGCTCCTGAAGTCCCATGATAGAAACTTCTTTTTGAGTAAGGAAGCCTACTCTCCAAACTTCTGGGGAATCGTTAGTTTTTATGAGTACAGGTATATTAAATTTCTTTTTATCTCCAACAAAAGAAGACATCACATCTTTTAAAGAAGTGTAAATGAATTTGATACCTGGCGTATGCTCAAGTAGATAATCTATACTATCTACTAAGATTCTTCCTAACAGAAATTTATTACCTAGCCAGCCTATAAGTGCCGTGCTGCTGATTACCAATATAAAGATAAGACCTGGAAATTTCTCCGCAATGGAAGGTATAATGTTGTCTATGCTAGAAACAATATACCAAATAATCCATACCGTTGCAGCAACAGGACCGATAATGACTAATCCTTGCAAAAAAGAACGAAGGAAGAGTCCAAGATAATCGTTTAAGTTTTTATTCATTATCTTTTAGAGAGCTACTAGATTGTCTTTTCTCTTCGTTTCTTGGTATTTTGTGTCCAGGTCTAGTCCATTTAGGATTTTCTCCTAGAGCTCTGTACTGGCTGTTTTCTTTGTCCACTACCTCTCTTTTAGCGTGTTTTTCAAAAGGTTGTTGAGGTTTTATTCCTAATAGATTAAATAAGGTTTTGTCCTCGTTAATATCAGGGTTAGGGGTGGTTAATAATTTATCTCCTGCAAAAATAGAGTTGGCTCCTGCAAAGAAACAAAGTGCTTGCCCTTCCTTAGAAAATTCTGTTCTTCCTGCGGAAAGTCTTACTTGAGTTTTAGGTAAAACAATTCTAGCAGTCGCTACCATTCTTACAAACTCAAAAATGTTTACAGGTTCTTGGTCTTCCATAGGCGTTCCTTCTACGGCAACCAAAGCATTGATTGGAACACTTTCGGGCTGTGGCATCATATTGGCTAAAACTTTTAGCATTCCACAGCGGTCTTCCACACTTTCTCCCATACCAATAATTCCTCCAGAACAAAGGGTGATAGAGGTTTTTCTTACATTATTGATGGTTTCTAATCGGTCTTCAAAAGCACGGGTAGAAATCACTTCTTTATAATATTCTTCGGAACTATCTATATTATGGTTATAGGCGTATAGCCCAGCTTCTTCTAGCCTTTTAGCTTGATTTTCGGTAAGCATTCCTAGGGTGCAACATACTTCCATATCTAGTTTGGTTACCTCTCTTACCATATCTAGCACATGGTCAAAATCAGGACCGTCTTTTACATTTCTCCACGCTGCTCCTAGACATACCCTAGAAATGCCATTTTGCTTGGCTCTTAAGGCTTGAGCTTTTACTTGGTTTACAGGTAACATCTCGTGGATTTTAACCTCTGTGTGGTATCTTGCTGCTTGAGGACAGTAACCACAATCTTCTGGGCAACCTCCTGTTTTTACAGAAATGAGCGAGGATACTTGTATTTTATTAGGGTCGTGGTGTTGGCGATGAACCTCTGCTGCACGATAAATCAAGTCAAAGAAAGGCAAGTTATAAATATCTAAAATCTCTTGGGTCGTCCAGTTTTGTTTAATCATTTTATTTTGTTATAGATTTTTGTTCAAATTAGAGGTTGTAAATTTACTTATTTTTTCTTTAACGAAAGATGAAAAACTAGAATTACAAAGTGCTTTTTATTTAACTTAGATATATTTCATAAAAAACTTTTGGATATTTATACGAAAGTTTTATCTTGGTGAAAAATTGAAGATTATAATGAAACAAATAGAGAATGTAGTAATATTTTTAGGCTTAATTTTCTCCACATTATTATTAGCTCAAAAGAATGATGAAAATACGCTGGAAGTAGAATTTGCCTATCTTTTAAAGGCGAAATTGGATAAAACTAATTCTTTCGTAGATGAGGAAGTTTTTCTTTTGCAAGTTTTAAAGGACAAAGCTTTCTTTTTTAGTGAAAATATGGCGAAAAATGACTCTGCAAGACAAAGTGATATTTACAGAGCTTTTGCCGCCACACCAAAAGGACGACCTATTAATGTTACAATGTCTGATAGATTGAAAGGTAAATATGATTATAGCGTTTTACAAACCAGCCAAGAAAATCAGTATTTTGAGGGAAATGGAAGTAGTTCATATACTTATAAAGAGCCAGTCATCAAAGATTGGAAATTGATAAATGAAAGCGAAACTATCAATACTTTCAGTTGCAAAAAAGCAATGCTACACTACAAAGGTAGAGATTGGGTGGCTTGGTATGCCCCAGAGATTCCGTTGCCTTACGGACCTTATAAATTTACAAGCTTGCCAGGTTTGGTGGTGAAAATAGAAAGTGAAGATGGCGAGTTTAGTTTTGAATTGGTAAAATCTACATTCAAAGATAACCTTAACGGCAAAGCACTTTCTTTACAAGACTCGCGATACAAAAAGGCTACCCCAGCCACCTTTTCAGAAATACGAAAAATGAAGAAAAGCAATATAGAAAGGCTTGTGGCAGAGGCTGCCAGTATGGGGATTGATACTTCTGCGGAAAATGTGAGAAATTTATTGGAAAGACAAAAACAAAAACTTCATAATTTTGAAAATGAAAATCTGATAGAAAAAACAGAACATTGATTGTTCAAAAAAAAGGCTTATACGGAAAAAAGTATAAGCCTTTTTCTTTATGAAAAATATTTACTTTGAAAGTAGTGCGTCCCAGCCTTGTGCGGTAAGTGGCGTGAGCTGTTCGCTCCCTCTTAGTACCAAATAATTGCCTTGTTCTAACTCCGTAGCATGACCAATAATAGTAAAATCTGGGTGGTTTCTTATCTTTTCATAATCGTTTGGAGAAATGGTGAATAAGAGTTCATAGTCTTCACCACCGTTAAGGGCTGCCATTGCAGGGTTTAGATTAAACTCATCTGCCGTAGTTATAGTAAGAGTATCCATAGGAATTTTCTCTTCGTACAGCCTAAAACCTACTTTGCTTTGATCTGACAAGTGCAGTATCTCCGAAGCCAATCCGTCAGAAATATCTATCATTGAGGTTGGAGTGATGTCCAGTTCGGTTAAAGTCTTTTTGATGTCTGTTCTTGCTTCGGGCTTTAGTTGGCGTTCTAGGATATAGTCGTAGCCTTCCATTTCGGGTTGCATATTAGGATTAGTTAAGTACACCGAATGTTCTCGTTCTAGAATTTGAAGCCCCATATATGCACCACCTAAATCTCCCGTAACTACTAATAAGTCGTTAGGTTTAGCACCGCTTCGTTTGGCTAATTCATTTTCGTTTGCGAGTCCTATGGCTGTAATGTTCAATATAAGTCCTGCTTGGGAGCTGGTAGTATCGCCCCCCACAAGGTCCACATTGTAGTGTTCGCAAGCTAAAGCGATACCTGCATAAATTTCGTCAAAAGCCTCTACAGGAAAACGGTTGGAAGCCGCCATAGAAACCAATATTTGTGTAGGTGTGGCATTCATAGCGGCAATATCACTTAGATTGACTACAACAGCCTTATACCCTAGGTGCTTTAGTGGAACATAACCTAAATTAAAATGTACGCCTTCTGCTAAAACATCGGTGGAAATAACCACTTTTTTATTTTCTGGATTGATGATAGAAGCATCATCCCCTATGCCCAGTTCCGAAGAGGAGTTTTTTAAACTAAATTTATCGGTTAAATGTTTTATCAGTCCAAACTCTCCTAATTGAGAAACTGGAGTAAGTGCCATTTTCTTTTCTTCTAACATAATGAAGTTTAAAAATTAAGATTGAAAAACAGAAGGGTTTATATTTTCTGGTCTGAAAGGAAGATTTTTGATGTCTTCTCTACTTAGCGTTTTGGTGTTTTCTGTTTTATACGGTGTTAAACTTACCAAAATATCATCAGGTGGTGTAGTGGTTTTTCGTAGCATAGTGTCTATCCATACGCCCACTACTTCCGAAGTTGCACAATGGGTGCCGTCAGGCAGATAAAACTTGTGAGTAAAAGCATAGATGCTGGCATCTTCTGACACGCCCGAAACCTCCAACGAAACATAAACCGTTTGGTCTGCGTAAATTTCTTTAAAAAACGAATACTTTTCGTGAAGAAGTACGGGGCCAATTCCCCAACGATTAAGCTGTGCAAGTCCCATTTTATGTTGGTTCATAAAAGCCATTCTCGTTTGGGCACAATACTGCACATAGGCGGAGTTGGCAAGGTGTCTGTTGGCGTCTATATCGCTCCAACGCACTTCAAATTTATGGTAGAATACTGACATTTTTAATTTTTTAAGGTCAAAGGTAAGAAAATTTAAAGTAAAACGGTTTTTAGCAATACTTCGTATAAAGGTATTTTATAGTACAACTACTGTTGTATTTGCTTTAAAGTTTTTGAATTGTAATAAGCTCTATATTCGCATAGGTTACTTCTTCTTTTTCAACATTATAATCAATACGGTTAATGTATATCGTTATACGGTAGCCCTCAAGGTTTTTTGTGAATGCCATTTCTTCCACTTCGCCCGAAGGAGTGTTTTTAGCAAACTCAGTAATATCTGGTGCAAAATTTACTTCTTTGTTATCTAGGCTTATGAGTAGGCTACTATTTACTTTTAATGATTTGTTTTCTATTGTTAGTTCGGCATTGTTATCATATTCAGTACTTAGAATCCAGCCTTTGCCGTCAAAAGGTATCGCTTGTGTTCTGTCTTTTAAGTTGAAGTATTTATATTCATTACCTCTTTCAGTAATGCTTCCTGTTTCATCATTTATAGTGGTAAAATCGTCATATTCTACAAAAGAAGGGTACTCTTTGTTTAGGTTTTTAATGTGTTTTTCATCAAGGTATTGGGCGAGTTCATCTTTTGCATTTCGGTTAATTAAGTACCTTCCTGCATCACTAATTTCATAAAAAACAGAACGCTTTATCACTTTATTAAAATTGATTTTGCCATTCACGAGCAGTCCGTTTTCAGACAATACCTGATGTAAACGGTTTAGCTGGCTTCTCTTAGATGCTGAAAATACATTGAAGTAAGGGAAAATTAACGCAAAGATTAAAAATGCCATCAAACTTTTAGGGATAAACGATATGGAAGTCTTCTTTCTAAAAATGAAATAAAAGGTGCACAAGGTAATCCATATCGCCATTAAAAGGACAAAATATCTAGACTCTGTAACTCCATAATCAAACAAACGAGTGAAAATCGCCACAAATAGTAATACTAGCATTGGCACAAGCGAGAAGTAAAATATTTTGGAGAACCATTTAACCCACGATTTACTATTTTCATTTTTTAGTGGGTGTACCAAAAGTAAGGCGAATATCCCCACTAAAGAATAGCTAATCACAGTGATAGATACCAAGCCTTTAGGGAGTTCCCATAAGAAAATAATTTTAGCAGCATACAGGTACATCATCACTAAATAGATGAACAGAAGAGGGATAAGTATGTATTGGGTGAAGAATTTGAGTGCGATAGGGAATTCTGTTACAGTATTAGTGTGCTCTTCTTCTCTGCTTCTTTCTTCAAAAAGAAGGAAAATAATGGTATTCCCTAAAATGGATATGCCAGAAAATAAGATAGGATATATTTTATAATTACCATTGATGCCAAATAAACTATTAAAGATATTGATAGCTGAAAGAATTCCAGCCGCTAGAACACCACTAAAAATAGAGGACAGTACGAAGTTAACAAACAAATTTTTGTTATAGTTCCAGAAGGAGTATTCATTTTTAACTTTTGGTAAAAAAGGAGCCACCGAAATAAATAAATGGATAATCACAGCCACCGGAATGATTGTAAAGGTGAAGTTTTCGAACTGAGAGTAATCATCGGGAAATGTAGCGTAATATCCCACTAATAGCACAACACCCAAGATATTAAGAAGCCTTTTTTTACCTATAACATCACTTAGCTTTTTTAGAGAAAAGAACAAACCTATCCCCGTGGCAGAAACAAAGGCAATAACTGTCATATTATAAACAAAATCGGACTTTGTATCCCAAATAATAGCCGTAATGATAGCAATATAAGAAATGAGTGCCGAAAGTAGTACCATTGGGTAGTTGGCAACTACTTTCTTTAAATTTTTGAGAGCGTTATTAAGTAGTTTCATAATTAGATTAAATTAGATAACAAATGTATTATTTTTGTTTTTAGTGGCAAAGTCTGATAATTCACAGGTTTGTTACTGCCGAATTTAATCTGTATTTTTGAGCAAAATTCACAAAAGATGTTATTTACAGGGCAAGTACTCAAGATGTCTGCACAGCTGGCAGAACCTATCCAATATTACCTTAATCTATCTAATGATTTACTGCATATCAACGCTTTGTTTAATCGCAGGTTGAGTATAAAACATATAGGGTTTCAGTGTGTGGAATGTGGGAACGATGAGCCTGTGTACCAGATGGGGTTTTGTAAAAAATGTTTTTTTGAAAGCCCTTACGCTAGTGAAACTATCCTAAAGCCTGAACTTTCTAAAGCCCACTTAGATATAGAAGAAAGAGATATAGAGGTGGAGCGGAAAATACAGCTACAACCACATTTGGTTTATTTGGCTTATACGGGAGAGGTTAAAGTAGGAGTTACCAGACAAACACAAGTGCCTACCAGATGGATAGACCAAGGGGCAACAAAGGCTCTACCCATAGCAAAGACGGAAAACCGCTACGAAGCAGGAGTTATAGAAGTAGCTCTTAAAACTCATTTATCCGATAAAACCAATTGGCGAAAAATGCTCTCTGATGATGGTGCTAGCGAAGTGGATTTGTTTGCGTTAAGAGAGGAAGTTGTTGGTTTATTCCCAAAAGAGAGTCAAAAGTTCGTGATAGAGTCTGAGCTTTATAGTTTAAAGTATCCTTATACGCCCTTAGAAAAAATTACCTCTATAAATTTAAGTAAGGCAAGAGAATATCAAGGTATTTTAAAAGGAGTTAAAGGGCAGTACTTGGCATTTGAAGATGGTAGTGTAATGAATGTTCGTTCCCACGAGGGCTATGTGGTAGAACTTGAAATAAAAGATTAGCTTAAAAAAGGTTTGAAAAATAAAGTGTCGTCTTCAGTTGAAAGCAACCGAGTTGTATTTCTCATGATATGATAGTTTTTATCTGCCATTTTGTCATAATAATTAGTATATTTGCGGATTAGATTATCCTGAGGGTAATATTTAATACAATAGACTATGCAAGAGAAATATATAGACGAAAGTCGTCAGGGAGAGGCTTACGCCATAGCAGAAAAGGAGGGTAATTCCAAGAAACTTTTTTTAGAAAGTTATGGTTGTCAGATGAATTTTTCTGATAGCGAAATCGTGGCTTCTATTTTAAATGATGAAGGCTACAATACCACTCTAAAGGTAGAAGAAGCAGATTTAATTTTGCTTAACACTTGCTCTATTAGAGAAAAAGCAGAGCAAACAGTAAGAATGCGTTTGTCTCAGTTCAAGAATTTGAAAAAAGAAAAACCAAGTCTTACGGTGGGGGTTTTGGGCTGTATGGCAGAAAGGCTTAAAACCAAATTTTTAGAAGAGGAGCAGCTGGTGGATTTGGTAGTTGGTCCCGATGCATACAGAGATTTACCAAACCTACTTAAAGAAACCGAAGACGGTAGAGATGCTATCAATGTGATTCTTTCTAAGGAAGAGACTTATGCAGATATTAACCCTGTGAGGTTGGGTGGCAATGGAGTTACGGCTTTTGTAACCATTACTAGAGGTTGTGATAATATGTGTACTTTCTGTGTGGTGCCGTTCACTAGAGGGCGAGAAAGGAGTAGAGACCCACATTCTATTATTAAAGAATGTCAAGAGTTATGGGAAAACGGCTATAAGGAAATTACTTTACTAGGGCAGAATGTAGATTCTTACCTTTGGTACGGTGGCGGTCCTAAAAAAGATTTTGATAAAGCCACAGAGATGCAGAAAGCTACGGCGGTGGATTTCTCTCAACTCTTAGAGATGGTGGCAAAGGCGGTGCCAGAGATGCGTATCAGATTTTCTACTTCTAACCCTCAAGATATGAGCTTGGAGGTGTTTAGGAAAATGGCTCAATATCCTAATATTTGTAAGTATGTGCATTTGCCCGTTCAGACGGGAAGCAACAAAATGCTAGAACTAATGAACAGACAGCATACTAGAGAAGAGTACCTAGAGCTTATTAGAGAAGCCAGAAAAATAGTGCCTGATGTGGCTTTCTCTCAAGATATGATAGTAGGTTTCTGTAATGAGACGGAAGAAGACCACCAAGATACTTTATCTCTTATGAGAGAGGTAGAGTACGATTACGGTTATATGTTCGCTTATTCAGAAAGACCAGGGACGCCTGCTCATAAGAAGATGGAAGACAATGTTCCTGCAGAGGTTAAAAAACGCCGTTTGCAGGAAGTAATAGATTTGCAGGGAGAGCTTTCTAGAAAGAGAATGAAAGGTTATGTAGGGCGTCATCATGAAATTCTGATAGAAGGAGAAAGTAAAAAGGATAAAAACCAATGGAAGGGAAGAAACTCCCAAAACGCGGTTTGTGTGTTTGATAAGAAAGAAGGGCAGAAGATAGGAGACATAGTTTCTGTTTTTGTCTACGATAATACGCAAGGCACACTTTTGGGGAGAGTGAACTAAGTTTTTTAACCTTTAATTTTTATCAGAGATGTCAGAGCTACAAAATATAAAGAATAGATTTGGGATTATAGGCAATTATCCCGTACTCAATAGAGCCTTAGAAAAGGCCATACAGGTAGCACCCACGGATATTTCGGTTTTGGTGATTGGAGAAAGTGGGGTTGGTAAAGAGTTTATTCCTAAAATCATTCACTCCGAATCACGCCGGAAGCATCAACCTTATATCGTGGTAAACTGTGGGGCTATCCCAGAGGGTACTATAGATTCCGAGCTTTTTGGACACGAAAAAGGGGCTTTTACAGGGGCAACTTCCACACGAAAAGGCTATTTTGAAGTGGCAGACGGCGGAACTATCTTTTTAGATGAGGTAGGAGAGTTACCTTTACAAACACAGGTTCGTCTGTTGCGTGTATTAGAAAGTGGAGAGTTTATGAAGGTAGGGTCTTCCCAAATACAGAAAACTAATGTGCGTATTGTGGCGGCAACCAATGTTAATATGTTGAGTGCAATACAAGATGGGCGTTTCCGTGAGGATTTATTTTACCGTCTGAATACGGTGCAGATAGACATGCCACCACTTAGAGAACGCAAGGGAGATATCCATTTGCTTTTTAGAAAATTCGCAATTGACTTTGCAGAAAAATACCGTATGCCTGAACTTAAACTTACTGATGATGCGGTAAATTATTTAGAACAATATCCTTTCCCTGGGAATGTGAGACAGTTGAGGAATTTGGTAGAGCAGATGACGGTGGTGGAGCAAAAAAGAGAAATAGATGCTGTAAGATTGGCAGAGTATATTCCTACGGAAAATAAATTACCTGCTTTAGTTCAGAAGAATACAATGGGTGGTTCGGGTTCCGATTTTAGTTCCGAGAGAGAGATTATGTATAAAATACTCTTTGACATGAGGAACGATATCAATGATTTGAAATCATTAACTTCGGAGCTGATAAAAAATAGAGGAAATTCTGATTTTAGCCATCACGAGAAGAGCCTTATCAATAGAATTTATACACCAGATACAGCGGCGGTTAATACGGGGTCTTTACTTTATTTTGAAAATCAAAATAGTGGTATAGAGTCTGGTATGGTAGCCCCCGTGCAAAATGATGTGGAAATTGAAGATATAGAGGTAGAAGAAGCTAAGCCAGAATCTTTATCTTTGCAGAACAATGAGAGAGAGCTTATTGTAAAAGCACTAGAAATGCATAACGGAAGACGAAATAAAGCGGCGGAAGCATTAGGTATTTCTCAACGAACACTTTATCGTAAGATTAAACAATATGATTTAGAAGACTAAATTATGAATATTATCTATCATCAAATGAGATTGAGTAAAATATTATTTTCATTTTTGAGTTTCTTGTTCCTAACAAGTTGTTATAGCTTTACGGGGAATTCTTTGACACCGGAAATGAAAACAATACAGATAAAAACATTTCCTAACAATGCGGCTTTGGTTAATCCAGAGTTAAGTCAGCAGTTTACCATAGCTTTACAAAACAGGTTTTTGCAGAGAACCACCCTTAAAGGAGCCACTCAAAATCCTGATTTGATGATAGAAGGAGAGATTGTAGATTATCGCCTTAACGAGCCAACTACAATATCTACAGGAGTGTCCACACAAGGTGGAGTGATGCAAGCAGCTCAAAACAAACTAGTAATTAGTGTTAAGGTAAGGTATGAAAATAAAATAGACCCTCAGCTTAGTTTTGATAGAACTTATACCGATGAAGCGGTTTATAATAGTGATTTAGATATTACTCAGATAGAAAGTTCTCAGGTTCAAATCGTGAATGAGAGAATCATCAATAAGATATTTAACGACATAGTAGCCAACTGGTAAAATTATGAATGCTAGAATTTTAGAACTTATAAAACAGCCTCAGCTTATTCAGAAAGACGATGTGGCTTTGCTAGATAAAGAGCTTAAAAATCAACCTTATCTACAGTCGTTAAGGGCTTTGAAGTTGATGGGTACTCACAAGTTTTTCCCTGAAAATTACAATTCGGTTTTATCAGAAACAGCCGCTTTTACCACAGATAAAAAGATATTATATCAGTTGATTTTTGGTAAACCGAAAAAAGTAGAGGAGGCTCAACCTTTGGTTTCTGAAGAAGTATCTGTTGAGAAGGTAGAAGAAGCGGTAACTCCGAGTGAGACCAATGTTTTATCTGAAAACACAGAGGAAATACCTGTGGCTATGGGGATTGTTTTAGAGGAGGAAGAGTTAGAAGTGGTAAATTTTGATGAAGCTACGGAGTTACAATCATCATTCACTGATGAGGTTCAGAATGATGAAAAAATAGAGATTGTAGAAGAAGTCAATGCTCAAAAAATAGAGGTAGATAAAGAGGAAGTTTTTGAGACAGATAGAAAAGAGGAAGAAGCTACAAGTTTAAGTTTTCAAGAAATGGAAGCATTTTTACCAAACATTAAATTTAAAACACCCGATACCGAATTAAAGATTGAAAGCAACATAAAAAGCGAAGTGGTTAAAGGAAACATAGTAGAAGAACAAAAATCTGTTGTAACGGAGGAAACACCCTTAGAAGTTTTAGTAGAATCTATGGAAGATAAGTTAAACGACAGCCGCCCTCAGCTAGAAGAAAATTTAGTTTCAGAGTGGAAGCCTATGTCTATTGAAACGCATTTGCCCGATGCTTTGATAGGTAAATCCAAACCATCTCTAGAATTTAAGGAGGAGGTGAAAGAAGAGCCTATCTTGGTGGAAAACAATAATACAGAAATTCTGGTAAAGGAGGAAACTCTAGAAGATTTAGGGGAAGAATCGGAAGAGAGACAAGCTTTAAATGTTTCCTTTTTTAGCGATACTCCAGCTCCGATAGATACTGTTATTGCTGCTGAAAATCAACAACTAAAGGTTGAAGAAAGTAATATCCCAAGTTTCATCAATACTTGGCAAAATTGGCTCAAAATAGATAGGACGGCGGTTTCTGAAGTTGATAAAAAATCTCAAATTATAGACAAGTTTATAGAGACTAATCCTAGCATTGCTAAGGTAGATAAACACACACCTATTAAAGAAGAAAAAGAGTTTGTAATCAAAGAAAAAGGTGATGATATTTCTCATCTAATGACGGAAACCTTAGCTCAGCTTTATGTAGAACAACATCTTTATACTAAGGCTATTGAGGCTTATGGTATTTTACAAAATAAATATCCAGAAAAGGTTGATATTTATGCAGAAAAAATAGAAGAAATTAAACAAATGAGAATGGGTGGAAGAGCTTAGATTTCTCTAAGTATTACTTTTTGCAAAGTTTTATAAAATCTTCTTCTACCAACTGATATTTTTTAGGCATTTCTGCAGATACCCAAAATATCATAGCATGAGGTGTAGCTCCAAATTTTTGATGAAATAATTCTTTATTAAGGCGATAGCATTCTCTTAGGAGTCTTTTCACTCTGTTTCTATCGGTAGCTTTTTTGAAATAGCGTTTAGATACAGAAACCCCTATTTTACTTGCTTCTGCATCAGTAAAAATAAGCCTAATGTTTCCACAAGTTTGCCATTTTCCTTTTTCAAAAAGAGTGGTAATATCTTTTTTAGACTTTAATTTTTCAGATTTAGGGTAGGTGTAACTCATGCGTCTTTTTTAGTAAGGTGATTGATAACTTCAGCTGCTGCGTGGAGACCAAATAATGCAGGCATAAAGCTAATAGTGCCATAAAAAGATTTTTTGAAATTAGCCCCATCAGTCATTTTAAGGCTGTCCTCTTTTTGTAATTCGGTAGAGAATACACATTTAATACCTTTATTGATTTTCTCCTTGCGAAGTCTTTTTCGTATTTGCTTGGCTAAAAAACAGTTATTGGTTTTACTAATATCTCTCACCATTACTTTGGAAGGGTCTGTTTTGCCACCAGCTCCCATAGCACTCACTATTTTTATTTTATTTCTTTTAGCAGCTAGGATAAGAGAAAGCTTTGGCGAAACACTATCAATGCAGTCCAAAACATAATCAAACTTTTCTTTGGTGAGAATGGACTCCATTCGTTCAGGAGTGAGAAACTCATTGATGGCTGTAAGGTCTAAGTTAGGATTGATGTCTTTTAATCTCGCATAAACCAATTCTACCTTAGGCTGGTTTACGGTAGAGTGTAACGCTGGAAGTTGCCTGTTGATGTTGGTAATATCTACTGTATCTCCATCTATTATCGTCATTTTTCCTACGCCAGCTCTTGCCAAAAATTCTGCAGCAAAAGAGCCTACGCCCCCCAACCCTACTACTAAAATATTGGCGTTTTGTAGTTTATTTAGTCCGTCTTGTTTTATTAAAAGTTCTGTTCTTTCCAGCCAGTTATTTGTCATAAATTTAATTTTAAAACATTTAGAATGTTGTCTTCAATCCTACTTTTAAGTTCTTGTATAGAAAGCTGTTTAAGCTCTGCAGCTTTTATATAAACTTGCTCTATATTATCAGAAGAGTCATCGGTTTCTAAAAAAATCCTTTCTAAGGGAGTTTCTATAAAAACATTTTGCAAAGATAAATTTTTAAAAAGAGCTGTGCCAAAAGAAAGATAAAAACCTTTTTCTAAAAGCATATCTGCAATATTTTTATTCTTATTAAACCCGTGGAAAATAACAGGAATATCAAGGTTTTTACAGAGTCTAGCAATTTCATTATGGCGTTTTACACAGTGGATAATTAGAGGCTTCCTTAGAGTTTTTGCTAGTTCTATATGAAGTTTAAAAACCTCGGTTTGTAAATGTTCATCAATGGGAACTAAAGCATCAAGTCCGCATTCTCCTATGGCGATACATTTCTCATGTTGAGCAATTATTTTTATGTTGAGCAATGTTTTTTCATAATCAGATGTAATATCCATTGGGTGAATTCCTGTAGAAAAATAATCTTGATGAGAATAATTTTCTTTAGGAAGATTGTAAATACCAAATTTGGTTGGGTTATGGTGATGAAAATTGAAAAACATGCCAACGAAGATACTAAAATGAGAATATATCTAATATATTTTTTCTAATTTTGTAGTAAATGAGCTGTGTATGAATCAAAACTTTACTCAAAAACAAATTAATATTCTTAATGCTGCAGAGGAGCTAATAGCAAAGAAAGGATTTGATGGAGTATCCGTTAGGGAAATAGCAAAGAAAGCAGGAGTAAATGTGGCTATGATTTCCTATTATTTTGGGTCAAAAGAAAAAATGATGGTTTCTCTTTATCAGTACAGGGTAGAGAAGACGCGAGAGATGTTTAGCCTTTTTACCCAAACTATCGCCAAGGCAAGTCCAGAAGTTCAGATTTCAGAAATGGTCTCTTTTATTGTAAAGCAGATGCTGAAGTTTAATTACTTTCATGGATTTGCAACCCAAGAGATTGGTTTTAATTCTAATTTAGCTGTTTTTTTACAAGATTTTTATGAGTTATGTACGCATAGGCTAGAGGAGGCAATACAAAAAGGCATTGCTATAGGAGTATTCAAAAAAATAGCTAAGCCAGAAGAAATATTAGCAAGTCTTATTGGGACGGTATTGTTTGCTATTAGAAATCAGTTTTTTTATAGAAGTTACTTACCAAAAGGAGAAGCGTATTTACCTGCATTGGAGAAAAAAATGGAACATCATCTTAAGACAATGCTTTACGCAATTTTAGGTTATGAAGAATAAAAAAATCCCTATCTTAAACAAGATAGGGATTTTTACTGTATAATATTTTGAAATTTGGTTTAGAAAGAAACTTCACTAGTATCATTTCCTCTAGAGAAATTCATGTTCTTTTGATTACCCTTGTAGGATATATTAACAAGGTTAAGTTGTTTAGGATAGGCTTCCAATAGTATGGCATTCTTTATTTTAATTGTACTGATGGAAGCTACATTATTTATTTCATAGTAAATCCAAACGCTTTCACCACTTACTTGGCTACCAGTAAAGGTAATTGCTTGAGGCTTACCATTGATAGAAATAGCAACCTTAGAGTTGATGTATTTTTTCAATTCAGCTTCAAAAGCGGCTGTTCTTGCATCTACTTTAATTACATCAGTAATGTGAGATGTATTTAGTTTTGTAGTAAACTTTAAAGTGTTGTTACCATCTATATAGTCTACTTTAGTCATTGTAGAGTAAAACTCACTAGGGAAGAAACTCATTACAAAACTCACTAAAGCGAAAATACCTAATATGTTTAAAAACTTTTTCATTATAATTGTTTTTTGTTATGTACTATAATCTCAATAATTATGCCAATACTAGAAATTGACACTAATGGCATATTTCTCATAAAAAGCTTTAATGTGTGCTACAGCTTCTTCGGCAGTATCTACCATACGGAATAGGTTGAGGTCTTCTGGAGAGATGAGTTTATTTTCGAGTAAAGTATCTTTAAACCAGTCTAATAATCCGCTCCAAAACTTAGAACCTACTAAAACGATAGGAAACCTTCCTATTTTTCGAGTTTGTATTAATGTAAGTGCTTCGGATAGTTCGTCTAGTGTTCCAAAACCTCCAGGCATTACGATGAACCCTTGTGAGTATTTTACAAACATTACCTTTCTTACAAAGAAATAATCAAAAGTCATGTTGTAATCTTTGCTGATGTAAGGATTAAAGTGTTGCTCAAAAGGAAGTTCAATGTTTAGCCCAATAGATTTTCCATTTGATTCAAAGGCACCTCTATTCCCCGCTTCCATAATCCCAGGTCCGCCACCCGTGATAACTCCAAACCCTAGTTCTGTTATTTTCTTCGCAATATCTACGGTCATTTGGTAATAAGGGTCGTCTTCTTTTAGTCTGGCAGAGCCAAATATAGAAACACAAGGTCCTAATTTTACCATACTTTCGTAGCCGTTTACGAGTTCGGCCATTACTTTAAATACCATCCAACTGTCTTTGGTAATACTTTCGTCCCAAGTTTTAGGGCGGAAACTATCACTTATACGGTTGTCGGTAGAGTCGTTATTATTACTATTATTGTCTATCATAAAAAATATTTTTCTGCTTCTGTTATGGCTTCAGGCTTGCCTACATCTATTAGTAGAGCATCATGCTCATAGCCTATAATTACTTTTTCATTCATTAGGTCTAAATACTCATCAATAATAGAGAATTTGCCTTTTCGTTTAATTCTTGAGAAAATCTCCGAGGAAATACAATGTATTCCACTAAATGCCAACTCTTTGAGTGTATTATTGGTTTCAGAAAGTTTTAGTTCTCCAGTATTTTTGTTAGTCCAACCACACAAAATTTTATTTTGGTCAAAAAGGAGTTTTCTAGAACTTTTTCTATCTGATACGGCAAGAGTTACCATTCGGTTTGACGATAAATGAAAATCTACAAACTTTGTAATATCAAGATTGGTTAGAATATCTGCATTCATCACCAAAAAGTGAGACTCTTTCTCTAAGAAGGGTCTTGCAAACATCATACCACCGCCAGTTTCTAAGAGTTCATTGGTCTCATCAGAAATTTCTATGTTGGCGTCAAAATAATTATTTTCTTTGAGAAAGTCTAAAATTTGATTTCCAAAATGGTGTATGTTAATCACAAAATCATTGATGCCAAATGATTGCAAATATTTGATATTTCGCTCCAAAAGTGGAATACCATTCACTTTAGCGAGTGCTTTTGGATGCTGGTCTGTAAAGGGTTTTAATCTTGTGCCTTTGCCTGCTGCAAAAATCAGTGCCTTCATATAAAGTTATATTAGTTGGTTTTCTATAAAATCTAGAATATCATTGGCTACTTCTTTTTTTGATTTTAAATCAAAGGAGCTGGTTGAATTTGAAGTAATAATGCTGACTTTATTGGTGTCTTTTTTGAATCCCGCCCCACTATCTTTAAGGGAGTTGAGAACAATCATATCTAAGTTTTTCTTTTCCAATTTAGCTTTGGCGTTTTCTTCTTCATTTTGTGTTTCTAAAGCGAAACCTACCAAAATTTGATGTTTTTTCTGTTCTCCCATTGTTTTGAGAATATCAGGGTTTTTAACCAATTCTATAGTAAATTGCTCTTCTTGTTTTTTTATTTTTTCGGAAGCCACAACTTTGGGAGTGTAATCGGCAACGGCGGCACTCGCAATGGCAATATCTACATTATTATAGTGTTTAAAAACTTCTTGATACATTTCTTTTGCGGAAGTTACCGAGTGTAGTTCTATATCAGGGTGATGTGCGATTTCGTTAGAAGGTCCAGAGATAAGAATAACCTTTGCACCTCTTTGTGCGGCAGTTTCGGCTAAAGCGTAGCCCATTTTTCCAGAGGAATGATTGCCTATAAATCTTACGGGGTCTATAGCTTCGTAGGTTGGTCCAGCCGTGATGAGTACTTTTTTCTGATTGAATTTTGAAGCAGAGTTTTGATTCTCAAAATACTGATGGATATGATTGAAAATAGTGCAAGGTTCGGCTAATCGTCCAATACCAACCAAACCACTTGCAAGTTCGCCTTCTTCTGCAGGAATGATGTGGTTACCAAATGTAGTTGCTAAATCTAAATTTCTTTTAGTAGAAGGGTGTTGATACATATCCAAATCCATTGCAGGAGCAATAAATACAGGGCATTTAGTCGACAGATAAGTGGCGATTACAAGATTATCACAAATCCCGTGAACCATTTTGGCTAAAGTGTTTGCGGTACATGGGGCAATAATCATAATGTCAGCCCAAAGTCCTAGTTCTACATGGTTGTTCCATTCTTCGTCTTCCGAAATAAGTTCAGATAAAACTTCATTCTTGGATAAAGTGGCTAAAGTTAATTTAGAAACAAACTTTTCAGCAGAGGGAGTTAAGATGACTTTTACATCGGCTCCTGCTTTAATGAAATCTCTGACTAATAAATTAATTTTATAAGCAGCTATTCCTCCTGAAATAGCTATTAGGATTTTTTTGTTATTCAAAATCATGTCATATTTCCGCTTAGAACAACGAATATAGTTTTTTTATTTCAATGTAGAAAATGCAAATAAAAAAAACGCTTCCTTGTTGTAGGAAGCGTTAGCGTATGTAACCCATTTTTAAGATTTTTCTTCTCTCTTTCGGAAATAAACTTCGCCATCTAACCATTCTCTCACAGCAATAGAGGTAGGCTTAGGTAGTTTTTCGTAAAGTTTAGAGATTTCTATCTGTTCTCTATTTTCAAAAACTTCTTCCAAAGTAGCATTGTGTACAGCAAATTCGTCTAACTTATTGTGAAGTTCAGTACGAATTTCCGCATTTATTTGCTCGGCTCTTTTACCCATAATTACTATAGCTTCGTAGATAGAGCCTACTTTTTCTTCTATTTTATCACGGTTATAAGTAATAGTGTTTACTTCTGCTTTAGAATCTTTTACACTCATTTTCAGTGGGTATTTTTATGGTTTAAGTCCGCAAAGATAAATAATTATATATAACAAAAAAAATGTTTTTTGAGGAAGCCTTATTTAGTTGCTTTTTCCTTTTCTTCTCTTTCCTTTTCTTTAGCCTTTAGTTCCTCCCTTTTCTGTTCTACTAACTTTTCTAACTTGGCAAAGTTTTCTAGTTCAGCATCTAGCTTTTTTCTTAGGGTTACGGCTGTTTTAGCAATATCGGTATCAGGATAATTTTTTTCCATAAGATGGGTGTAAGCTACCGCATGCTCTAACCTTTCTCTTTTAAGTTCAAATTTAGAGTCTATCGCTAGTTTGGCTTTTGCGTCCATAAGCATGGTTTCTATTTTTGGACGAAGTTTTGTAGATGGGAAATCATCCAATACATTTTCAAAACTAATAATAGCTGATTTTAGTTCTAGCATTTTGTAGTATTGACGAGCATTTTCATAAGCCTTAAATTCTAGCTTGTAAGAAAGTTCATCAATAAGCTCGTTGATGTTTTTAGCTCTTTCGGAATTAGGGTAGTTATTTAAGAAGCTTTGTAATTCGTTTATTGCTAGTTCTGTATCTTTTTGGTCTAGGTTGTAGTCCATAGAGCCTTGGTAGTAACATATCGCAGACATATAAGCGGCTTCTTCCTTTCTAGGGTCGGTAGCCAAAGCACTATTTACCGAAAACTTTTTAAATTGATGTCCTGCAATTCTGTATTGCTTGTCGTAATAGTTAGCGTAGGCAGATTTGAATAAAATATCGGAAGCTTCATCTGTACCAGAAATTAGATTCTGAACTCTTTCGTATAAACTTAGAGCTTCTTTCCATTTCTTTTTGGTGTACATTTCATTAGCCGTTTTTAGAATCAGATCTTTATCAGCACTTTTCATTGCTAGGTCGTATTGTCTGTTACAAGATACCGAAAGCAGAGCTAATGAGAGTATGAGAATGTATTTCTTCATTATTTATTTAAATTATATAATTTGCAAAAATAAACCTTTTTTACTAAATCCTTCCTTTTTATGAAAATTTAACATAAGGCAATAAAAATGACTATTTGTAGAGTTTTTTGATAATAAAATACAGCAATTATGTACCTTTGTACTCAATTAAAATTGAATAAATGGAGAAGAAAACTTACCTTGTTACAGGAGGAAGCGGTTTTATTGGTTCTCATCTTGTGGAAGCTTTATTGAAAAACGGACATTTTGTCATCAATGTTGATAATTTTGATGATTTCTACAACTATAAAACAAAAATAAATAATACTCTAGAATCTTTAGGAATAACAACAAATTTTGACTTTGAAAATAAAAATTTGGATATTAAAAAGTTAGCTTCTTTGGTTAATAAAGGTAATTATAAGTTTTATTATCAGGATATTAGAGATAAAGAAGGACTAGAAAAAATCTTTAAAAATCATCGTCCCGACGTGGTGATTCACTTGGCGGCTTTGGCAGGTGTCCGTCCTTCCATAGAAAGACCTTTGGAATATCAAGAAGTAAATATTAAAGGTACGATGAATATTTGGGAAGTGGCTAAAGATTTAGGTATTTGTAAATTTGTAATAGCTTCTTCTTCTAGTGTTTACGGTAATAATGAAAAAATTCCATTTTCGGAAGAGGATAATGTGGATAGACCAATTTCGCCTTATGCAGCCACTAAAAAATGTGTGGAGGTTTTAGGGCATACTTACCATCATTTGTATGGTATGGATATGGTTCAGTTGAGGTTTTTTACAGTCTATGGTCCTAGGCAACGACCTGATTTAGCAATACATAAATTCGCTAAAATAATTAAAGATAATAAGCAAGTGCCATTTTACGGCGATGGCAATACGGCTAGAGATTATACCTTTGTTGATGATATTATTGATGGTATAATGAAATCTATAAAGTATGTAGAAGAGAATGCAGGAGTGTATGAAATTTTCAATTTAGGTGAAAGTGAGGTAATTCCTCTACATAAGATGCTGTCAACCATAGAGGAAGAGCTAGGCGTTAAGGCTACTCTTAATAAATTACCAATGCAGGCAGGAGATGTGCAAAAAACCAATGCAGATATTAGAAAGGCACAACAGAAAATAGGCTATGCACCAACTACAAACTTCCAAAATGGCATAAAAAAGTTTGTGGAATGGTTTTTGAGAAAGTAGTCGCAAGTATTTATAAATTAACCTTTAATTATAACTTTAAAGATAAAGAATAATTCACTTTATTTTTTATTTTTGCAAAAAATATAGAATATTATGTACTGGACATTAGAATTGGCATCTTATTTAAGTGATGCCCCTTGGCCAATGACAAAAGCGGAGCTTATAGACTACGCTATTAGAACAGGTGCTCCAATGGAAGTAGTAGAAAACCTTCAGGCGATAGAAGACGAAGGCGAAATCTACGAGAGCATAGAGGAAGTATGGAGCGATTATCCTACGGACGAAGACTTCCTTTGGAACGAAGACGAATATTAAAATTAAACACAATTGTGAAACTTGCAGCATTACGGCTGTAAGTTTCCTTTTTAAGTTACTATCAAAAAAGCACCAGCATTATAGCTGAAAAATGAACAATTAGATTATGAGTTTTTTAAACACAATCCTTAAAAGTTTCCTCGGAAATAAAAATGAAAAAGACCTTAAAGAGGTAAAGAAAGTAGTTGCTAAAATAAAAGCTGTTGAACCAGAAGTAGGAAAACTTTCGGACGATGGTTTGAGACAAAAAACAGAAGAATTTCAAAATAAAATTAAAGAAGCAACTTCTAAAATAACCTCTCAAGTAGAAGAGCTTAAGGAGAAAATTAAAACCTCTAAAGATGTTGATGAAAAAGAAGCTTTATTCAACAAAATAGAAGAGCTTAAAAAAGAAGCCTATCAGATAGAAGAGAAGGTACTTACAGATATTCTTCCTGAAGCCTTTGCGGTTTTAAAAGAGACGGCACGAAGATGGGCTCAAAATGGAGAAATTAGAGTAAAAGCTAACGACAGAGATAGAGCTTTAGCGGCAACTAAAGACTTCGTTGTGATAGAAGGTGATGAGGCGGTTTGGTTAAATCATTGGGATGCTGCAGGGACTAAGGTGCAGTGGGATATGGTTCATTACGATGTTCAGTTTATAGGAGGTGTGGTGTTACACGGTGGTAAGATAGCAGAGATGGCGACTGGGGAGGGTAAAACTTTAGTAGGTACGCTACCTATTTACCTTAATGCCTTACCAGGAAGAGGTGTGCACGTGGTAACAGTAAATGACTATCTTGCGAGAAGGGATTCCGCTTGGATGGGACCATTGTACGAATTCCACGGACTTAGTATAGATTGTATTGATAACCATCAGCCTAACTCTGATGCTAGAAGAAAGGCTTATCAATGTAACATTACTTACGGAACTAATAACGAGTTTGGTTTCGACTACCTAAGAGATAATATGGTAAATTCGCCTAACGAAATGGTACAGGGTGAACTTAACTATGCTATCGTAGATGAGGTGGATTCGGTATTGATAGATGATGCTAGAACGCCTTTGATTATATCAGGTCCAGTGCCTCAGGGAGATAGACAAGAATTTGATGTACTTAAGCCTTCCGTAGATAGGATTGTAGATGTTCAGAAGAAAACGGTTTCTGCAATATTCCACGAAGCAAAAAAACTAATTGCTCAAGGAAATACTAAAGAAGGTGGGTTTAAACTTTTACAAGCGTACAGAGGTTTACCTAAAAATAGACAACTGATAAAATTCCTTTCAGAAACGGGTAATAAAGCTCTTTTACAGAAAGTAGAAGCGCAATATATGCAAGATAACAATCGTGAAATGCCAAAGGTAGATAAAGACCTTTATTTCGTGATTGATGAAAAAAATAATCAGATAGACCTTACAGACAAAGGCGTTGAATATATGTCTCAAGGAAACTCTGACCCTAATTTCTTCGTTCTACAAGATATAGGAACTGAATTGGCAGAATTAGAAGCACAAAACTTACCTAAGGAGGAAGAGTTTGCCAAGAAAGAGGAGTTATTTAGAGATTTTGCTGTAAAATCAGAGAGGATACACACGCTTAATCAACTTCTGAAGGCATACACCCTTTTTGAAAAAGACGACCAATATGTGGTGATGGACGGCGAGGTGAAGATTGTAGATGAGCAAACAGGGCGTATTATGGAAGGTCGCCGTTATTCGGACGGGTTACACCAAGCCATAGAAGCCAAAGAAAATGTAAAGATAGAAGCCGCCACTCAAACTTTCGCTACAATTACCCTTCAGAACTATTTCCGTATGTATAACAAGCTAGCGGGTATGACGGGTACTGCCGAAACAGAGTCAGGCGAATTCTGGGAAATCTATAGATTAGACGTGGTGGTTATCCCAACCAACCGTCCGATACAAAGAAATGATAAACACGATTTAGTATATAAAACCAATCGTGAAAAATATAATGCTGTAATAGAAGAAGTGGAGAAATTAACTTCAGCAGGAAGACCTGTTTTAGTAGGTACGACTTCGGTAGAAATTTCGCAACTACTTTCTAAAGCATTACAATTAAGAAAAATTCCGCACCAAGTTCTTAATGCTAAACTTCACAAAAAGGAGGCAGAGATTGTAGCCGAAGCAGGAAGGGCAGGTGTTGTAACCATAGCAACTAATATGGCTGGTCGTGGTACCGATATTAAACTAAGCAAAGAAGTAAAAGATGCTGGAGGTTTAGCCATTATTGGTACAGAAAGACACGATTCTCGCCGTGTGGATAGACAGTTGAGAGGTCGTGCAGGAAGACAGGGAGACCCAGGTAGCTCACAGTTTTATGTGTCGTTAGAGGATAATTTAATGCGTCTTTTCGGTTCAGAGAGAATTGCAAAGATGATGGATAGGCTTGGGCATAAAGAGGGCGAAGTAATACAGCACTCTATGATTACGAAGTCTATTGAAAGGGCACAGAAGAAAGTAGAAGAAAACAACTTTGGCATTCGTAAAAGGTTGTTGGAGTACGATGATGTAATGAATAAGCAGAGAGATGTGATTTATAAGAGAAGAAAGAATGCACTCTTTGGAGACCACTTAAAGTATGATATTGCTAATATGATATTTGATGTGTCTCACTCTATTGTTAATCAAACCAAGATGCACGGAGATTACAAAGATTTTGAGTTTGAAGTTATTAAATACTTTACTATGGAGGCTCCTGTATCCGAGGCTGATTTCAAAAATAAAACAGTTAAGGAACTTACCGATGTTGTCTTCAAAAAGGCTCAAGAAGATTATGAAATGAAACTTAATCTACTTAAAGAAAAGTCGTTCCCTATTATCGAAAATGTGTACCAAAATCAAGGTAATATGTTTAAGATGATACAAGTACCTTTTAGTGATGGTACTAAGACAATGACTATTCTCGCAGATCTTAAAGAAGCATACGAAACGCAGTGTGATAGTCTTATCAACGATTTTGAGAAAAACATCTGCTTATCTATTATTGATGAGAATTGGAAACTTCACCTAAGAGAAATGGACGATTTACGCCGTTCTTCCCAAGGAGCAGTTTATGAGCAGAAAGACCCATTGGTGATTTATAAACAAGAGTCTTTCCACTTGTTTAGTGAGATGGTAGATAAAATCAATAAGGAAATTATTTCTTTCCTTTATAAGGGAGAAATACCAGCATAGAGCACTTGGTATTACCATTAAAATGGGACTATATATTATATGTAGTCCCATTTTGTTTTGTTCATGCTTTATTGAAGAAGAAAAGATTTATAGCCAATATTTGCTACTATCATGAGGTGCATCAAATGATTCATCCCAATCTTTTTCAGCTTCTTCGTAGCTAATATTAAATTCTTTTGCAATATCCTTGATAAGGTCATCAATTTCATAATCGCCTTCAGGATGTGCAGCGTATACTCTTATGGGAATATTTAAATTGAGGTCTTGTACTCCTAAAATTCTTTTGCTAGGATTATGGAAGGGATAAGGATTACCTTCGTCATCTAGTTTGCTTCCTTTAATAACATGAATCAGGACAACATTTAGATCAAAATTGATGTATTTTTCCTTGATATGAAAATAGCCCTTTAATCCTATAGGATCTTTAGCGTCTCTTAATTCTCCTCCATAACGTATCATTTTATCCCAAGGTACAGTATCTCTATAGGTATAGTTGAATAGGTCTAAAGTTTGTAGATTAAGAGGGTTTCCTTGTAGGGATTTAGTATTCTTAGCCATAAAAAAGTGTTGATGTATTGGTGCCATTTTTTCAGAAACAAACTCTTGGTTAACGACTTCCCCTTTTTTATTATAATAAGTTATCTCAAGACCATATTCGTTTCCTTGTATGAAACGAATGGGTTCTTGGGTACTAGGGACGACATCTCCCTTTTCATTAATTTCATAAGAAATTTCTTGTACAGATTTGAAATATTTGGTTTTAGGATTTATAGGATCTCCGTGAAAATTTGCTCCATGGAGGTGCCCTTTGGTGAACTTAAAAGTTACTTTAGCCCATTCTTCGTGCCCTTTATCAGTAGTTTCGTCGGTTGGTGCAAGTGGAGAGTCGTCCCTATTACAGGATTGTACATTTATCACACTAACGATAAAAATCAATACCATAACTAAATGGTTGAATGAAAATTTCTTTTTCATAAAAAATAAAAATTAAATGGTTAAAAATTAATAATGGTTTTTAATTGGAAATCTATTCCTTTAGCATGAACAAAATATCTAAAATGGTCAGTATAATTTTTATATTGTTGGTTGGTAAGATTGCTAATGCCTAGTGCTACAAAACAGGTGTTCTGTTTGGTGTAGTAGAATTCGGTTGCAATATTAAATCCAAATGTATGATAAGCACTAGGAGGTGGCATTAGATCTTGTTTGGGATTGTATCTTTTCTGCTGTGTGGTGTACTGATGTTCAGCAGTAATGTATAGATAATTGAGTAGGTTAGAGGGTATTTGCCATTTCCACTGTTGGTAAAGAGTAAGAGGAGGAATCATTGGCAAATAGTCTTTAGTCTTAGCATCATTAGCATAGACTACAGATACATTTGTTTTATAACGCAAATGAGATGATATTTTCCAGTCTAGGGAAATGTCCCCACCTCTAAAAAAAGCATTACTCTGAACCATCTGGAAGATAATAGAGGGTCCAGAAAAAAGATATTTATAGTTACCACTAGGGATACTGTAAATATATCCATTTATTGGTTGTAAAAAAGTAGATACATCAATTTTGAGATTTTTGTGGAGGTAGCCTATTTTTTGAGATATTTTAAATCCTTTTTCAGATTCTAAATCTTCTTTGCCAATATAAAAAATAGGGATACCGTGTTGCTTGCCATTTACATACATTTCATAAGGTTCTGGACTTCTCCACGCTAAACCAAAATCTAAAGAATAGTTCCATCTTTCAGCCAGCTTTTTTTCTACCAATAGATTGTATGAAAGGTTAGAAAAAGTTCTTTTACTACCGTATAAGTTTCCTAAAAAATTATAGCCTAGTGCATTTGTTTTGCGGTAGTCATATCTTAGTCCCAATTCTGCTCTCCAAGAGTTTTTAAAATATTCTGAAGTAAAGAAAGCTGCATAATTATGAAGAAGATAATTAGGAATAGTTGGAGGGACGCCCGTTCCTGGAATATTGGTGTTTTCTTGATAATGATATTGTAGTCCAATGCTTCCTTTTAGATTTTTGAAATAAGTTGTATTCCACATACTTTCAATTAAGTGTGAGTCTAAATTAAGATGTTGAGTAGGAATACTTGTTCTGTCTAGTCGCCTAACATCAAATTCCTTTCGGTAGTTGTTTTGATAGCTGTAATCAATAGTTACAAAATTTTCTGTATCAAAATTTAATTTTGAATCAAACTTTAGTGTAAGGTGAGTTGTATTTTGTTTAGGGGCATTGATGTTGTAAGAAAAAGCACTGGTTTTTTCGGGGGCACTATCGTTAATTTTTTGACTAAACTCTTCTATATTTCCTGTTAATGAACCATAAAAGACACCCATTTCGGTATAAAATCGGTTGAAACTTAATTCTCCAGAAAAGATGCCCTTTTTGTAACCTATCATTCCCAAAGTATTAAGTTGTCGGTAGCCTGTATTGTTCACATAATAATTAGCTGTTTTATAGTCGCCAGAATAGTGGTAGCTCTGTTGTATTTGCCATGCCCAAGTATTTTTTATAGAACTCCTAACAATGGTATTGATAATAGACTTCCCGTCATTAGAGTTTCCAGAAATACTTACGGAGCCATTCAAGCCATTATGAAAAGATAATGGTTTAGGGGATAATAGAATAACGCCACCTAAAGCTCCACTACCATAGCGAACGCTCCTTGCCCCTTTTATAATTTTTACATCTTGGTAAGCCGTAATATCTACCTCTGGTGCATGATGATCTGACCAGTCCTGATTTAATAATTTTACGCCATTATGTAGTATCAAGACACGATTACTAGATAGCCCTTCTATAATTGGTTTAGAAACATTAGCACCAGTTTGTACGATGCTGACGCCAGGAGTATTTTTTAACATTTCGGCTAGATGACTTCCTGTATATTCTTTTATTTTCTGTATTGGGGCGTTTAGAGCTGCTTGTTTTCTATTTTCGTTGATACTAACTGTATCTATTGTTTTTTCTTTTGGGGTTTGGGCAATGCCTACCACCCACGAAAAGAAACATAAAAGGAGTATTCCTCTCATTTTTTCTAAATTCATTTGGAATGATTTACCGTAATACAAACCACCATAAAATAATGGTAGCTTATACCCAAAGTTTTACAAAATTTGATTAAAACCGATAGGGGCTACCTTTATAGAAAAGGTAACACACTGTAATAACTAAGCTAGTTTTAGATGAGGAGGTCCTCTATTAGAATGAGTGAAAGTATATTTTACTATCTGCCACTTTCTATAATCTGCTATTTTTTTCTCCCTTTTATGTTTTAGGAGTGAGGGGATATTTACCAGCTTAGGCAAAACAAAGTAAGAGGCAGAGAAAAAAGATTTGTAATGTTTCTGTGTGCTAAAATGAGAGTGATGATTGCAGATCCCTTTTAAGCACTCGTTGTCTTCTTGATTTCTTTCTTGATGATTACTGATGTTATGAATATAGGTATCCAAAGACCACTCTCCACCGAAAATCAGAATTTTTGTGGAGAGTGTAAAAATTAGTATTAAGTAGATAAATGGATACTTTTTTAACATTCCTGTCCGCAAATATATAAATTCTTTTGCGATATTCAGGAGTCGGTTTAGCTAATAGATATATGTTAAATGGCAGGCTGTAGAGTGATTATACTTTTAGGGTAAGTTATGATTTAAAATGTGATTTTGTTTTAAGTATTTGATTTTTAATTAATTTTAATTGATGGTTCTTTGTTTCCTGAATTTCGTATGCTGTAATTGTCAGTAAAAAAATAAAATTGTACTTTTATCCTCCTAAAAATATAAATTATGACAGTTTCGGATTTGTCTAGCCGTATGGCTTTGGGAATAGATATAGGAGGTACTGATACTAAGTTTGGTTTAGTAAATCATAGAGGAGAAATCCTAGGAAAGGGTAGAATAAAAACAGACTATGATGAGATAGATGATTTTATAAACGCTCTTTATAAAGAAATAGAACCTATACTAGAACAGCATAATGCTAAAAGCCAATTAGAAGGTATAGGCATAGGAGCGCCTAATGGCAACTACTATAAAGGCACCATAGAAAATGCCCCCAACCTTAAATGGAAAGGGATAGTGCCTTTGGCAGAGAAAATGACAGCAAAGTTTGGTGTGCAGTGTAAGGTAACCAACGATGCTAATGCAGCAGCTTATGGCGAAATGATGTTTGGGGCCGCAAGAGGGATGAAAGATTTTATCATGATAACTCTAGGCACTGGGGTCGGGAGTGGAGTTATTGCTAACGGTCAGCTAGTGTACGGTCACGATGGTTTTGCGGGGGAACTAGGGCATACCATCGTAAAGCCAGGGGGAAGAAAGCACTGGAGCACAGGCTCGGAAGGGAGCTTAGAGGCTTACGCATCTGCAACAGGCATTGCGATAACGGCTAAAAAGATGAGGGCGGAGTTTCCAGAATCTATACTTAATAACTACCCAGAAGAACAGATTAACGCTAAAACAGTACACGAGTGTGCTTTGGCAGGAGACCCTACGGCAATAGAAGTTTTTAGATATACGGGGCAAAAGTTGGGGGAAGCATTGGCTAATTTTGTAATGTTCTCTTCTCCGGAGGCTATTTTATTATTTGGTGGGGTTATAAAGGCAGGAGATTTTATCTTAAAACCAACAAGGATGCATATGGAGAGAAATTTGTTACCTATATTTAGAGGTAAAGTAAAATTAGTTTTTAGCGAACTAGACGAAGCAGATGCAGCGATATTAGGTGCGAGTTCTCTAGTTTGGGAGAAGTAGCTTCATACTACATATAGACGTTGTCAATGGATGGTTTATTATTGAGCCATCCATTATTATTTATAATTAAACTATCTTTGCAAAAAATTGGGCTCCAAAAGTTGGAGTAACCCATTAATAATTTTTTATTGAACATTTTTTGATATGTCGAATATTGTAGCCATAGTGGGGCGTCCTAATGTAGGAAAATCCACTTTATTCAATAGGCTTCTAGAAAGGAGAGAAGCTATAGTAGATTCTGTAGCGGGAGTTACAAGAGACCGCCATTACGGTAAATCCGAATGGAACGGAGTAGAATTTACCGTAATAGATACAGGAGGATATGATGTAGGCACTGATGATATTTTTGAGGAAGAAATTCGTCATCAGGTACAATTAGCAGTAGATGAAGCGACTTCTATTATATTTATGCTCAATGTGGAAGAAGGTTTAACGGATACCGACCAAGAAATTCATGAGCTGTTAAGAAGGTCTAATAAGCCTATTTATATTGTAGTAAACAAGGTGGATTCGGCTAAGGAAGAATTACCAGCAACGGAATTTTATCAGTTGGGTATAGAAAAATATTACACACTTTCTTCTGCTACAGGTTCTGGTACAGGAGATTTGTTAGATGCGGTGGTGGCTGATTTCCCAACAACTGAATACAAAGACCCTTTTGACGGCTTGCCTAGAATTACCATTGCAGGGCGTCCTAACGTAGGGAAATCTACGCTTACCAATGCTTTATTAGACAATAAAAGAAATATTGTAACAGATATTGCGGGGACAACAAGGGATAGTATAGAAACCATCTACAATAAATTCGGACACGAGTTTGTGTTGGTAGATACGGCGGGTATGCGTAAAAAGTCCAAAGTGAGCGAAAACTTGGAGTTCTATTCTGTAATGCGTTCTGTTAGAGCGATTGAGCATTCCGATGTGGTAGTCATTATGGTAGATGCAACACAAGGTTGGGAGTCTCAGGATATGAATATTTTTGGTATCGCACAGAAAAATAGAAAAGGCATTGTGATTTTGGTTAATAAATGGGATTTGGTGGAGAAAGAAACCAACACAATGAGAGATTTTGAGAATAATATCAAAAAAAGAATTGGTCAGTTTAGTGATGTGCCTATTTTGTTTATTTCTGCTCTTACCAAGCAAAGGATTTTGAAAGCGGTAGAAGTAGCTATGGAAGTCTATGAAAATCGTAAAAAGAAAATCAAAACTTCTAAGCTCAATGAGGTAATGCTACCTGTGTTTGAACATACGCCGCCTCCAGCTATTAAAGGTAAATACATTAAAATTAAATATTGTGTGCAACTTCCTACACCATCACCACAGTTTGTGTTTTTCTGTAATTTACCACAGTATGTTAAGGAGCCATACAAACGCTTTACGGAAAATCAGTTGCGTAAGGAGTTTGGTTTCACAGGGGCACCTATAGAAGTTTATTTCCGACAAAAATAAAATCATAAAAATAATAAAAAGAGTAGCGGTTATTAAATTGGCTACTCTTTTTGTGTGGAGTTAAATTTTAACATTTTTTTTAATATCAGATGATTTAAAGTGAGTCTAAATTTATATCTTTGTAAACTTAAATAATTTTATCACAAACACTACAAATAAAATGGGGTTATTTGATTTATTTACGCAGGAAATTGCGATAGATTTGGGTACAGCTAACACACTAATTATACATAATAACAAAATTGTTATAGACCAGCCTTCTATTGTGGCTATAGATCGACAGTCAGGGAGACCTATTGCTGTGGGAGAACAGGCTAAACATATGCAAGGTAAAACGCACGAAGATATTAGAACCGTGCGTCCGCTTAAAGATGGAGTAATTGCAGACTTCCACGCTTCTGAGCATATGATAAAGGAATTTATTAAGCAAATTCCAGGGATTAAAGGTAAACTATTTCAGCCTGCGTTGAAGATTGTAATTTGTATTCCATCAGGAATTACTGAGGTAGAAAAGAGAGCGGTAAGAGATTCTGCTCAAAAGGTTAATGCTAAAGAAGTAAGGTTGATTTACGAGCCAATGGCGGGCTGCAATAGGTGTGGGTATAGATGTGCAAAAGCCTGAAGGTAATATGATTATTGATATAGGTGGTGGTACTACCGAGATTGCAGTAGTGGCATTAGGAGGTATCGTTTGTGATAAATCTGTTAAGATTGCAGGAGATGTATTTACTAATGATATTGCTTACTATCTTAGAACACACCATAATTTATTCATAGGGGAAAGAACTGCAGAAAGAATTAAAATAGAAGTTGGTTCTGCTGTTGAAGAGCTTGATATAGATATAGAAGATATTCCAGTACAAGGTAGAGATTTAATTACGGGTAAACCTAAAGAGATTATGATAGGTTACAAAGAGATAGCTCGTGCCTTAGACAAATCTATCATTAGAATAGAAGATGCGGTAATGGAAACTCTTTCTATGACCCCACCAGAACTAGCGGCTGATATTTATAAAACAGGTATCTATTTAGCGGGAGGTGGAGCATTGTTAAGAGGTTTGGCGGATAGGCTTCATAAGAAAACAGGACTTCCTGTATTTGTTGCTGAAGACCCTCTAAGAGCAGTTGTAAGAGGTACAGGGATTGCTCTTAAAAATATGGATAAGTTTAATTTTCTTATTAAATAATTAAAATTTAGAGTACTTCCTCTATGGGATATCTGCTGAGGTTTTTTTCTAAAAATGCTTTATTTGTATTTTTTGTTTTTTTACAAATAGTAGCCTTATTTCTTATTTTTACTCGGAATTCTATGCAACAATCCTTTTTAGCAGGACAGGTGGCATCGTTTAATTCTTGGGTTTCAGGATATATAGATGAAGGAGCCAACTATTTAAAACTTAAACAAATAAATGATGAATTAGTAGAGCAGAATAAAGCTTTAATGGAGCAGGTATATGGTAAAAACTACAAGAGTGTCCCTAGAAATATCAGGGTGAAAGATGTGGATAAAAATTCACAGATTTATCATATTATTGATGCTGATGTGATGAGCAACACCATCATTAGAAGAGATAATTATTTCACTATCAATAGAGGAAAAAATCAAGGAGTGCAGTCTAAAATGGGCGTTATCGCCTCAAATGGAGTAGCAGGTATTGTAATTAACAGTATGAATAATTACTCTATTGTACAGTCTGTGCTTAGTGTGAACAAAATGAGGGTGAATGCGGCTCTTAAAAATACGGGTTATTTCGGAACTCTTACTTGGAGAGGAGATGACTCTAGAGTGATGCATTTATCAGATATTCCGAAGTATGTGCCTATAAAAGTGGGAGATACGGTGGTGACTGATGGAAAGTCTGATGTTTTCCCAGCAGGTGTGTCTATTGGAACTATAGCAGGTTTTCAGGTAGATACTAAAACGGGATTCTGGGATATAAGCGTAGAGCTTGGTCAGGATATGGGGAATGTTAAAAAAGTATTTGTTGTAAAAAATCTACAAAAAGTGGAATTACAACAAGTGCAGGATAGTTTAAACGCTGTGATAAAGAAAGATGATAAGTAGAAATATTTTTACAGATATACTGTTTTCGGTTATCCTAGTAACAGCTCAGATATTTTTGTTTAATAAAATCTCTATAGCGGGGGCTTATACTCCTGTGGTTTACCCTGTACTTATTATGTTTTATCCATTCTATCGAAACCTTTATGTATTTCTAATGGTAGGTTTTCTTTTAGGGTTAGGAATAGATGCTTTTTTAGGAACATGGGGTATCAATGCTTTGGCGATGACGATTATCGCTTATTTTAGAACGCTTATTTTCAAAACCTCAATAGATAACGAGGCTACAGATAGTTTTTCATTTCAAAATATACAGTGGACACAATTTTTAATGTATATTTTCTTTAGTATATTGATACATCAGCTATTGGTACAGTTTATAGAGTTTTTTAAACTGAACAGAATTTTAGAAATATCCCTTAATGTTTTAATAACTTCGGTTATTTCATTTGTGTTTATTTTGCTGTATGTTTTAATATTTAAAATCAAGCAAAAAGTTTGAAACCTTTTTACAAAATTAGTATTGCTTTATCACTTATCGCTGTCATTTTTATAGCGAGGTTGGCTTATTTACAATTATTTACAGATAGGTATGCACTAAACGCTGCGAATACCTCCATAAAGACAGAATATATTATCCCTCAAAGAGGAATTATATTCGATAGGAATGGTAAAATTTTGGTTGGGAATAAACAATCTTATGAGATTTCGTTTACCCAAGCACTTATGAGACCAGATTTTGATACTATTGGTTTCTGTAATTTGGTTAGAATTAGTAAGCAAGATTTTATAAAAAAAATCAAGGAGATAAAAAAAGAAAAATACTACTCCAAAGTACAGCCAATGACTTTTATGAAAAATCTTTCTAGAGAAGAAATGGCTAGAATTCAGGAACTTATTTTTAAATATCCAGCGTTTAATATCGTTACTCGTCCACAAAGAAAGTATGAGGTAGCTACTTCGGGTAATTTACTTGGTTTTACGAATGAAGTTAATCAGGCGGATATTAAGAAGGACTCTTTGTATTATCTCCCTGGAGACATCATAGGGAAATCAGGCGTGGAGAAATCTTATGAAAAGGAACTTAGAGGAGAAAAAGGAGTACAATACATACAAAAAGATATTAAACTAAGAAGTGTAGGACCTTACAAAGATGGGGAATTAGATAAAGAAGTAGTTACAGGAAAAGATTTAACCCTTACTATAGATTATGATTTGCAAAGGATTGCAGAGGAAATGCTGGTAAACAAGCGTGGAGCAATAGTTGCTTTAGACCCTAAAACAGGGGAAATATTAGCTTTAGCAACAGGTCCAGATGTAGATCCTTCAGCTTTTACAGGTCCAGATAAAAATAAAAATATTTATAGGCTTCAGACGGATAAGTTTGATATGCCCATGTTTGACAGGTCTATTCAAGCGGCTTATCCTCCAGGCTCAACCTTTAAATTAGTAACAGCTCTGGCAGCGATGCAAATGGGCGTGATGACTCCAAACACCGTATTCCCTTGTGGAGGAGGGTTTAATTATAGAGGATTAAGGATTAAAGGTCATGGTGGTGCAGATCCTCTGATACCGTCAATACAAGTGTCTAGTAATTGTTACTTTTCTTATGCCTATTTAGCGATGGTTAACAAATATCCAGGTAATCCATCTAAAGGGGTTGATGAGTGGAAGGAAATTATGAATAGCTTTGGGTTGGGTGTGTATCTGAATAACGATTTGGCGGTGGGAGCTAAAGGGCAAATCCCTAGTGGAGAGTTTTATGAAAAAAGAATGGCTTCTATCTACAAAGCGAGTGGTAGAACGGGAGATGCTAAAAAATGGGACCCTCTAGCTACGGGAGCTGTCTTTAATGGAATGGGGCAAGGAGATATACTTCTAACACCTTTACAAGTAGCCAATTTTACAGCAGCGATAGCCAACAAGGGTTGGTTCTACACACCTCACATTGTAAAATCAGTAGATGGTAAACCTAATCCAGACCCTAGATTTAAGAAGAAACATAAAACTCTGGTTCAAAATAAAGCCTTTTATGATGCGGTTCTCAAAGGAATGGAAGCTGTGGTACTTAGAGGGACAGGTAGAGGCTTGAAATCCAATGATTTTACTCAGATGGCAAAAACGGGTACAGCACAGGTACCTCAAGGTAAAGATAACTCTATTTATACTATGATAGCTCCTGCCGAAGATCCTAAAATTGTAGTGGCAGCAGTGATGGAGCACGCAGGTTTTGGGGCTACATGGGCAGGTCCTGCTTGTACAATTATAGCGGAAAAATATTTAACAGGAGAAATTAAAAGAGAACATCTTTATAGAAAAATGGTTTCCTCTAGCTTTATGCCAGAGTATAGAAGACAATGGATACAAGATTTAAAACGAAAAGGCTTGTATAAACCTAATACAGATAGCTTAGCAATTGTGAAGTTGCAAGATAGTCTTAAAATTAATCTTCCAGAGAAAAAGAAACAAGAACTAAAACTAAAAATAGATTCTTTAAAACTTAAAAGCGTAAAAAATGAACAAAGCAGAAGGAATAGATAAACTTGGGATAGGGCTCTACATTCTTATCTGCATTTTTGCTATATTCAATATCAATAGTGTAGATGAAGGATTAGGAAAAAAACAACTTATTTTTTTTGGAATCTCTCTGTTTGTTGGGTTTATTATTTTCGTTACAAGGTCTAAGTTTTTTGAGAATTTATCGGGCATTTTCTACATACTTGGTGTTCTTTTGTTGATAGGATTGTTTCCGTTTGGAACCGAAATTTTAGGACAAAAGAACTGGTATAAGTTTGGCGGAATAACCATGCAACCTGTAGAATTTGCTAAAATTGGTACAGCTCTGATGTTGGCCAATTATGCCTCACACCCTGATTTCAATCTTAAAGATAAACGGTCGTTTCTCACAGCATTTGCTATTATAGCAATACCAGGGGTGGTGGTGCTTATGATTCCTGATGTTGGGTCTTTACTCGTTTTTATGGCTTTTGTGATAGCACTTTATAGAGAAGGGCTTACAGGGTGGTTTTTCGGTGGTATTGGTATTTTTGCTTTAGTGTTTTTAGGTTCGTTGTATTTAGAAATAAATTTGGAAATAAACCCTATTTATGCTGTTATCATTACGTTTGTTTTTTTAGCTTTACTCCTATTTTTTAATCAGAATAAAATTAAATGGATTCCCGTTAATATTATTGCAATTGCTTTAGGATTTTTGCTGTTGGGAGGAATGGCATATTCTTCCAAAATGATACTGGAAAAATTGCCTAAACATCAGAGAGAAAGAATAGAAGTGCTTTACAAAGGCGAGCGAGCTTTTAGAGATACTTCGGGGTATAATTTGTTGTATTCCAAAACGGCTATTGGTTCTGGAGGTTTTACTGGTAAAGGCTATAAGCAAGGTTCGGTAACACAAGGTAAATTTGTGCCAGAGCAAGAGACCGATTATATCTTCTGTACCGTAGGCGAAGAATGGGGGTTTCTAGGTAGTATTTTGCTAATTATTTTTTATGCTATTTATATTGGCAGAATATATTATTTAGCAGAACAACAAAAAAGCACTTTTAATCGGGTATTTGGTTACAGTTTTGCCTCTATTTTATTGTTGCACTTTTCTATCAATATAGGGATGGTAATGGGGTTGTTCCCTACGGTTGGTATTCCGTTGCCGTATTTTAGTTATGGAGGAAGTTCTTTGCTAGCGTTTTCAATTATGACGGCAATATTCTTTAAACTCAACTATACAGATAAGAATAGCTTGGTATAGGTTTTGTTAATCTTGGTTAAAAAATCTAGGTTTCACACAAATTTTATTATCTTTGAAGAACTATTAAAAATGATTAAGATGAAGTTTACAAAAATTTTAGCTGTTGGGGCAATGGCACTTGCAATGACCTCGTGCGTCAGCAAAAAGCAGTATGATGCCTTAAATCTTAACTACAAAGACTGCCTAGAAAGTGCAGCCGAGCGTCAAAGAGAAATTCAAGATTTAAAGTCCTCTAATGCAGGATTAACAAGTCAAAATGACCTTCTGAACAGACAAAATGAAGCTCTTAAGTCTTCGCTAGATGCTTGTCTTTCTAATAGTGGAAAATCTTCTGCAAATATTGATAAATTGGTTGGAGAAATTAACGCGTCTAATGCTTATATTAAGCAACTTATTTCTACTAATGCAAGAAATGATAGTTTAAATTTAGCATTATCTAACAAACTTAAGCGTTCGTTAGATAATGTGGCTGACCAAGATGTTCAGGTAAAGGTACTTAAAGGAGTGGTAATGATTTCACTTTCTGATAAAATGCTTTACAGATCAGGAGATTATAATATTCTTCCAGCGGCACAAGAAGTGCTAGGAAAGGTAGCTAAAGTGATTAACGACTACGATAAATACTCTGTTTTAATCGAAGGAAACACGGATAATGTACCACTTAACTCTGCGAGTTTACCAAAAGATAACTGGGATTTATCAGCTTTAAGAGCAACTTCTGTGGCTAAAGTATTGCAAAATCAGTTTGGGGTAGATCCAAGTAGAATTACGGCTGGAGGACGTAGCGAGTATAACCCTAAGGCGACTAATATGAGTGTGTCTGGGCGTGCAGAAAATCGTAGAACAGAAATCATCATTATGCCTAAACTAGATGAGTTTATGAAGCTTATGGACATCGCTCCAGTGAAAAGATAAATTATCTCATATAAAATTTTTAGCACCTCACTAATTTTATCTATATTAGTGAGGTATTTTTTTAATTAAAATTAAATTATTCAGAAACTTATGGGTTTTTTTGAAGAACAATGTCCCGATATGGATCGCTATTTGGAACTGCATACATCTAGTGAACCTGAAATTCTTAGAAAATTAAGGAGAGAAACTTATCAGAAAACGACACAGCCTCATATGATTTCAGGCGTTCAGCAGGGGAGGTTGTTGTCTATTATTTCTCAACTTTTGCGTCCTAAATCGGTGCTAGAAATTGGGACGTTTACAGGATACGCTACTTTGTCAATGGCTGAAGGTTTACCTGACGAAGGTAAAATCACTACTTTAGACATCAATGAAGATTTAGCCTATATCCCAAAGAAATATTTTGAAGAAAGCATCTATTCTGACAAGATAGATTTTAGGCTAGAGAACGCTTTGGATTATCTTAATTCAACCCAAGAAATGTTTGATATGGTTTTTGTAGATGCGGATAAGGGTAATTATGTTAATTATTTCAATGCTGTGAAAGATAGACTAAATTCGGGTGGCGTTTTGATGTTTGATAATGTACTTTGGTACGGTAAGGTTTTAGAGGAAAATTCTAAAGATAAATCAACGCAAGTTATTAAAGAATTAAACGAAATCTTAGCAAAAGACCCCGATTTTGAAAATCTAATCTTACCTTTGCGAGACGGTTTAAATTTGGCAAGAAAAAAATAAAATCATGAGTAGAGCGGTTGCGAGTGTTTCGGTAGTACCCGTGCGTTCAGAAAGTTCTGATAGGGCAGAAATTATCACTCAAGTATTGTATGGAGAGTCTGTGGAGATTCTTTCTCAAGAAGGAAATTGGGTGCATATAAAAATAGATTTTGACGGCTATGAAGGTTGGGCTGATGCAAAACAGTTTAAAATAATTTCAGACGAAAATATTAATGAAAGTAAAAAAAGTCTTGTTAAACAACCCTTTTTGGAATATGGTTTTGGAGATGAAAAATTACTTTTATCCATTGGCTCCGAAATAGAGTCAGGTGTAGAGGAAACCACGATTACAAATACTAGAAATTTCATTGAAGATACTGCCCAAAAGTTCTTAAATGTACCTTACCTTTGGGGTGGGCGTAGTTTTTTTGGGATAGATTGCAGCGGTTTTACTCAAATTGTTTATAAGGTAAGTGGCATAAAAATCCCGAGAGATGCTTATCAACAAGCGGAAGTAGGGCAAGTGTTAGATTTTATAGAAGAGGCACAAGCGGGAGATTTAGCTTTTTTTGAAAATGAAGAAGGCAGAATTACCCATGTAGGCATTATGCTAGAAGACCGAAAAATAATTCACGCTCACGGTAAAGTAAGGATAGACGAGTTGGATTCCGTAGGGATTTTTAATAAAGACCAAAACAAACACACACATAAACTCAGATTTATTAAAACGCTTTTATAAATGTTGTTTAAAGGCTTAGATATTATAAATGTAATATTATTGCTACTACTCTTTGTAAGGGCAATAAAGGCTTACCCTAAACTACCTCAAAAAATACCTACCCACTTTAATTTATATTTAGAGCCTGATGCTTGGGGATCCCGTGTAATGATATTTTTCCTACCAGCTTTGGCAGGGTTTATTTTGAGTTTATTTATGGTGGTGTTGCCTGAATCTGAACCTAACCTTATCGTACCCATTACACCAGAAAATAGAGAAGTGCAGTTGTATATGGGAGATTTGATGACGAAGTTACTTTTATTGGGAATTTTGGTTTTTAAACACGTTCTTCTTTCCATTACAATTTGTACAGAACCAGCGTGTAGAAAACAGTTTAAGCCTTACATTATTATTTGCTTTATAAGTGTATTTGTTGTTCCTTTCGTTTATATGGTATTATCTTACATCTATAGATAAAAATGAAATTTTTATACTTCATATTTATACGCTTACTAATTATTGGTTTTAGGTTGGGGAGTGTTTTCAATTCAAAAATCAGAAAGGGTTGGGAGGGACAAAAAAAAAGCAATACTATTGTTAAAAATGCCTTTTCTCCAAACGATAAAGTGATTTGGATGCACGCCGCTAGTCTAGGTGAATACGAGCAAGGCTTACCTGTATTGGAAGGATTAAAGAAAAAATATCCCGATTATAAAGTATTGGTTACCTTTTTTTCTCCTTCTGGTTACGAAAATGTAATTAAAAAGAAAACTATCGCAGATGCCATTTGTTATTTACCTTTTGACACTAGAAAGGGAGTAGCCTCTTTTTTAAATCATTTCCAAGTGGAGTTTTTCTTTACTGTAAAGTACGACTATTGGTACAATCTACTTAGTGAACTTAAGCAAAAGCATGTAAAAACTTTCGTGGTTTCGGCATTATTTTATCCATCTCAAGTGTTTTTTAAACCTTATGGAAAATGGATGGTGGCGGAATTAAAAAAGAATATAGATTGGTTTTTCCATCAGACTAAAGATTCGTTGGCTTTAGCTCAGGGGATAGGTTTATCTCAATCATCTCTTTCAGGGGACACTCGTTACGATAGAGTAAAGGCGACTAAAGCTAATTTTGAAGAAATACCATTGATTAAAAAGTTCAAAGACCAAAGCCTATTACTCGTTTTCGGAAGCTCTTGGGAAGCCGAAGAAATCATCGCTGAAAAGGTTACAAAAGTTAAC
This sequence comes from Riemerella anatipestifer ATCC 11845 = DSM 15868, assembly GCF_000252855.1. Taxonomy (NCBI): domain Bacteria; kingdom Pseudomonadati; phylum Bacteroidota; class Flavobacteriia; order Flavobacteriales; family Weeksellaceae; genus Riemerella; species Riemerella anatipestifer. Next base: position 1,651,554 of record NC_017045.1, read on the forward strand.
AATGAAGTTAAACTCATCATCGCCCCACACGATTTAAAACGAGTGTCTATACTTAAGAAAAAGTTTCCTCAAGCATTGTTATATACAGAACTAAATGAGCAAGAGTTAGAGAACAATAAAGAAAATAATATCCTTATTATAAATACTATAGGGCTACTTTCTAGAATTTATGCTTATGCGGATATAACGGTGGTGGGCGGCGGTTTTCATAGTGCGGGGCTGCACAATATTTTGGAATCGGCTGTTTTTGGAAATCCTGTTTTGTTCGGAGATAAATATCGTAAAAACCCAGAAGCCGACGCACTTATTGAGTATGGAGGAGGTAGTTTTTTTTCTACTCCAGAAGAGGTGGTTCAATTTATTCAATCTTTAATTTTAGATGAATCTTTGAGGGCAAGAATGGCTAATAATGCAGAAGTTTTCATCTCTAATCAGCCTAAAGCTACGGAACATATCCTGTCTAAATTTTAATTTATCTTGTTTTTTCGTTAAAAAATAAAGCGAGGTTTTGTTGTTTTAAATATAATTGTTAGATTTGTCTAACTTTTTAAAAAGACAAATGTAACTTTATATGAGACGAACATTATTTTTATTAGGTAGTTGCTTTAGTATAAGCGTTTTTTCTCAAGAGGTAGACTCTGCTAAATCTTCTAAAAATATAGAAGAAATCGTAATGACGGGTACGCTAAAGGCGGTAAGTAGAGATAAAAGCCCTGTGCCGGTAGAGGTATTTTCTGCAAAATTTTTTGAAAAGAATCCCACTCCCAGTATTATGGAATCGGTGGAAATGATTAACGGTGTGCGTCCGCAACTTAATTGTTCCGTTTGCAATACGGGAGATATTCATATCAATGGGTTAGAAGGACCATACACTTTGATTTTAATTGATGGAATGCCGATTGTAAGCTCTCTTTCCACAGTTTACGGGCTTAATGGTATCCCAAATAGTATGATAGAACGGGTGGAAGTGGTTAAAGGTCCCGCTTCGTCCCTTTACGGTTCGGAAGCAATGGGAGGTATCATCAATATCATTACTAAAAACGCACTTACTGCACCGCGTTTAACGCTTAATCTTAACTCCACTTCTTGGGGCGAACACAATACAGACATTGGCGGTAAATTTAGATTAAACGATAAGGTGTCCTCTTTATTAAGCCTTAATTATTTCAATTTTCAAAATAAAATAGATAAGAATAAGGACAACTTTACCGATGCGGCATTACAAAACCGAATTTCAGTATTCAATAAATGGGATTTCCAAAGAAATGAAGGAAGAGTGGCGAGTTTGGCTTTAAGGTATCTTAACGAAGACCGTTTTGGAGGCGTTTTAGAATGGGAGAAAAAACACCGAGGGAGTGATGATGTTTATGGTGAAAGTGTTTATACCAAAAGATTTGAAGCGATAGGAACTTATCAACTTCCAATAAAAGAAAAAGTGGTTACTCAATTTTCGTATAACTATCATCATCAAGATTCGTTTTATGGCGATGTGCCTTATTTGGCGAAGCAATCTACGGCGTTTGGACAAATCTATTGGGATAAGACTTTGGGTAAATCTGATTTTTTATTGGGAGCTACCGTCAAAAATGTATATTACGACGATAATACGCCAGGGACACTTTCTAAAGACGGAAAAATTAATCAGCCTCAAAATGATTGGCTGCCAGGGATTTTTGCTCAAAACCAATGGAATATCAACGATAAAAATACTTTATTGGTAGGCTACCGATTAGATTGGTCTAAAATTCACGGAGCGATACATTCACCAAGAGTGGCGTATAAATGGAGTTTGGCTCCTCAAACCAATTTGAGGGCGAGTTTTGGGACGGGGTTCCGAGTAGTTAATCTTTTTACGGAAGACCACGCTGCCCTTACAGGGTCTCGGGAAGTGGTGATTTCGGAAGCCTTGAATCCTGAACGCTCCTACAACGGAAATTTTAATCTTACGCACAAAATTTATACCTCTGGCGGTTACGTTAATTTTGATGTGGTCGGGTTTTACTCTCATTTCACTAATAAAATCATTGGGGATTTTGATACCAATCCCAACCAAATTATTTATCAAAATTTGAAAGGCTATGCGGTGAGTAAAGGCGTTTCACTGAATACAGAATTAAAATTAGGGTCGCCACTTACAGTTAATTTGGGAGCGTCTTATATGGAGGTGTATCAGAAATACGAAGAAGATGGGCAAACGGAAACCCTACAGCAGCTATTTGCTCCCAGATGGTCGGGAACTTATACTATCAGCTATAATTTTCCAAAGGAATGGAGCGCCGATTTTACGGGGGCTTTTTATGGACCGATGCGTTTGCCTGTGTTGCCTGATGATTTCAGACCAGCCCATTCGCCTTGGTACACTTTAGCGAATATTCAGATTAGAAAACATTTTTCTAAACTCGGCATAGAGGTGTATGGTGGTGTGAAAAACTTGTTTAATTTTACACCTAAAAATCCTATTATGCGACCGTTTGACCCGTTTGATACAAAAGTTTCGGAGCCGAGTAACCCGTATGGTTATACCTTTGATACCGAATATGGCTATGCTCCAATGTTGGGCATCAGAGGGTTTGTAGGATTGAGATATAACATTAAATAAAACAGAACATCAAATGCTTAAAAACATCTTACGGATTCAAATGACACTTTTTATGATGGTGTTTTTCCCCAAGGCACAGCAGCTTCCTTTTGTGTCTTGGGAGGCATTTGATACTTTGATACTTTCTCAACCCAGAAATACTTTGGTGTTTGTTCGTACCGATTGGTGTTCGGTCTGTAAGAAACAGATTAAAGATTTAGAACAGGCTCCTACTTTACTTCGTTTACTATCGGAGCGTGTTTATCTCTTGGATTTGAATGCAGAAAAAGAGAAACGAAGTCTTTCGTTTTTTGGTAAAATCTACCGTTATTATGCCAGTGGAAGCACATCAGGGCTACACGAACTTGCGTATTATTTTTCGCCTCGCAGTCAAGTTTATCCTTTGTGGGTATTGTTGGATAAAGATGGAAATATCTTAACCACCTATGAGGGCTATTGGTCTAAGGAGCAGCTTTCGGAACTTGTGGCATCATATTGAGGGGAAGACATCGTCTAGGTGCTCCATTCTCATCATCACAGCACGAGCGTAGGAGCAATGCGGATAGATAGTCCATTGGTGTTCTCTAGCGAAGCTAATGGCTTCTCTTATTAGAGCTTTTCCTAAGCCTCGCCCTTCAAACTTCGGAAAAATGTTTACAAATGAAATGATGAGTTGTTGTTTCTCTGGTAGAATGGTGTAGGTCAGTCGTCCTATTTCTTCGGTGTCGTTAGACATACCTATAAATCCGCCATTTCCTGTTTGGTTGTTCTTAAAATTCATTGTGTTTGTTTTGGTTTCAGTAGCAGCAAAATTCATGCAAACTGTTTTTTATCCACTACATTCCTGCGGAGGCTTTCCTTTTGGTAAATAATATTTGTTTAAATTTGTAGCCAAATAAAAAGAAATATTTATGTATCCACAAGAATTAGTAATGCCAATGAAGGCAGAATTGACAGATAACGGATTTAAAGATTTAACAACTCCGGAACTAGTAAATGAGGCTCTAAAAGCTTCTGGAACTACATTGCTTATGGTAAACTCGGTGTGTGGTTGTGCAGCGGGAGCGGCTAGACCAGGGGTGTTATATTCTCTAAACGGAGATAAGAAACCAGATAATTTAGTAACCGTTTTTGCTGGGTTTGACCTTGAGGCAGTCGTGGAGGCGAGAAGGCACTTAGCTCCATTTCCGCCATCATCACCTTGTGTGGCTTTGTTCAAAGACGGCGAATTGGTACATATGATAGAAAGACACCACATAGAGGGTAATCCTGCGGAAGCTATCGCGGCTAATCTACAAGCGGCTTACGAAGAGTACTGCTAGAGAAAAAGTAAATTAAATAAAAAAAGAGCTGTACTTTTTAGTGTAGCTCTTTTTTCTGTTGAATAATATTTTATTGAAATAATTTCTCTATTCTTTCCAATCTACCACCGCACGAACAAAGGCTTCGGCGTTTTCTACTGGGATATTAGGTAAGATACCGTGCCCTAGATTTACAATGTAGCGGTCTTTGCCAAATCGGCGTATCATATTATCTACCATTTTTCTGATGGTTTCTGGGGTCGAATGCAAACGAGCAGGGTCAAAGTTACCTTGCAGTGTCATCGTGTGATTGGTGTAAGTTCTTGCCAATTCGGGAGTGATGGTCCAGTCTACTCCCAAAGCAGAGGCTTTAGAGAGCGTCATTTCCTCCAATGCAAACCAGCATCCTTTACCAAATACTACCACGTGGGTTAAAGGGCTAAGTGCCTCTACAATCTGCTGAATATACTGCCACGAAAATTCCTGATAATCTTCTGGAGAAAGCATACCACCCCAAGAATCAAATATTTGAACGGCAGACACGCCCTTCTCTACCTTTCTTTTAAGATAAGCAATGGTGGTATCCGTAATTTTTTGTAACAGCAAATGTGCCGCCTCGGGTTGTTGGAAACAGAAAGACTTAGCCACATCAAAGGCTTTACTGCCTTTGCCTTCTACACAGTAGCAAAGTATCGTCCAAGGGCTTCCTGCAAAGCCTATAAGCGGAATTTCATTATCTAGTTTTTGTAGTGTGAGTTCTATGGAATCAAACACATAGCTCAGACGCTCATTAACATCAGGTATCTCTATGGCTTCTACTTGTTCCTTAGTTCTTATAGGCGTTTCTAGCCAAGGACCCACACTTTCTTTCATTTGGAAATCTAAGCCCATCGCTTGAGGTACTACTAAAATATCCGAGAACAAAATAGCAGCATCTAGCGGAAATCTTTTAATAGGCATTAAAGTAATGTCCGACGCTAATTCTGGCGTTTGGCATCTAGTGAAGAAATCATACTTATCTCTCAAGGCACGAAATTCAGGCAAAAATCTCCCTGCCTGTCGCATCATCCACACAGGAGGTCTTTCTACCGATTCTCCACGCAAGGCTTTTAGATATAAATCGTTCTTTATCATCATATTTTTATTCATTTTTAAAGTTGGTTAGACTACCGATTTTACTAGACTAAGCAAATCGTTGAGGTTTTGCTTGGTGCTAATTATAGGTTTCTGTGAGGTGTATTTTGCCACTTCCAAAGCGGTAGTATTTCCTATACAAAAGACCATTTCATCGGTTATAGAATTATTTTTTACAAAGCTACGAACTCCACTTGGACTAAAAAAAACTAAAGCATCATATTTTTTGTTAAGAGTAGGGTATAGAAGTTCGGTTTCGTAAACTATTTTCTTTATATAATTCGCATTGTGATTAGCGATGCTTTTTTCTAAAGTATCCAATGCAAGGTTGCCACAAAAGTGAACAAAATCAGGATTATCCCATTGCTGTTGAAGTATAAACGAGGCTAATTCTTCGGCATTCTTAGCCGTATGTAGAGTTTTGATGCCTTTTTCTGCAAGTTTGCTTTCAGTTTTGCCACCTACACAAATCACAGATGAATGAGGTGCATCAAAACCGTTTTTAAAAAAGCCTTCTACCCCATTTGCACTAGTGAATATAAGTGTTTTATTACGCAGACTAATCTTTTCGGTATTGATGAATTTAATTCTAATAAAATCTTTGGTATCAACCTCTAGTCCTTCGTTTAACAGGAGTTGGCGTTTTTCAGGATTGATTTCCTTAGTCAAGAGAATAGAACTAGCCATTAAAAAAGAGTTTAAAGTTCTTTTTTAATTTGGTCCATTATGGCTTTACCTCCATTAGCTAGGAGTTTATCGGCGAGTTCATTACCGAAGTTTCTTCCTTGTTTCCACGCAAAAGTTTCGTTAAGTTCAAGGCATTCTTTTCCGTTCAATGAGCATAATCTCCCTTGGAATTTAATTTCTTCCTCATTAAACTCTGCAAAAGCTCCGATTGGTGCTGTACAACCGCCTTCTAATCTGTTCAGAAATTGGCGTTCTATTTCCACGCATACTTGGGTCTGATGGTGGTTGATGGTTTTCACAATTTCGTTGATTTCGGTATTATCAGTGTGTCCTGCTACGGTAACCACCCCTTGCGAAGGAGCCGAAATCATAAAAGGTAAATGCTCATACGGAATATCTAATGCCATTCTTTTAAGACCAGCTAAAGAAAACAGCGTTGCATCTGCGATGCCGTCTTCTAGTTTTTGCAGTCGGGTTTGTACATTACCTCTGATGTCCGAAAATTTGGTATTTGGGAATTGTTTCAACCAAAAGGCTCTTCTGCGAAGGCTGCTAGTTGCTATTGTGAGTTCTTCTAGCGACTTGTCTTTAGCGTTGCTACTTCTTACTAATACATCTTGCGGATAATCTCTTTCTAAGTAGGCTATCAGCGCTATATTTTGAGGTAATTGTGTAGGGACGTCTTTAAGAGAATGTACAGCTATATCTATTTGTTTATTGAGTAGAGCAATGTCTAAATCTTTGGTGAAAACTCCTGTAATGCCTAAAGAATAAAGCGGTTGAGTTAAATTTTTATCACCAGACGAAACGATAGGTACAATTTCGGTAGCATAGTTTTTTTGTTCCAAAGCTGCTGCCACTTCCTTAGCTTGCCATAAAGCTAAAGGTGAATTTCGGGTGCCTATTTTAATGGTGTTTTTCATTAAACTCATCTATTGGTTGTTGTACAAAAATATCGTTCATTAGCTTAGAAATTTCCTCTGCTTTCATTGGATTATCTATGATGAACTTCGCAAATCTGTTGGTGATTTTTTGGATAACCTTGTTACTTAGCTCCATATCCTCTATACCTATGTATTTGTGTTTGCGGTAGAAATGGTGCATTTCGTTTTCTTCTATTTTCTTTAAAGAAGATTTAAAATGAAGGATATTAGGAGTGTATTTTCTTTTCTTTTCCCACTCTAAAAACTCTTTTCCCATTTCCTTGATAATCCTTTCTGCTTTAGGGATTTCCTTTTTTCTAATTTCTAAGGTTTCCTGTATTTTTTCAGAAAGTTTATCCACATCTATCAGCTCCACCAAAGGAAGTTCCTCTACGGATTTATCTACATTATGAGGAATAGCAAGGTCTATGACTAGCATTTCTTTACCTTCTGGTAAATCTTCTCTGTTAATAATGGGTTTAGATGCTCCTGTAGCTACAATTAGAATGTCTGTGTTAGAAATTTCTTCTTTAACATTAGAAAAATCGGTGTACGGGATTCCAAATTTATCAGCTACTATTTTAGCATTTTCTAGAGTTCGGTTAGCTATTTTAACCTTTGGGCGGTAGAGGTGTTTCATGAGATTTTCTACCGTATTTTGTCCAATTTCGCCTATCCCTAAGAGCAAAATGTTTTTATCTTGAAGTTGCGTTTTATGGTTGAGAATATAATGTACCGCAGCGTAAGAAACCGAAGCCGCACCATTGCTAATTCCTGTCTGATTTTTAATCTTTTTTGAAATCTGAATGGCATAGTTAATGGCTCTCTCCATATAGGAGTTGGTAGTTCTTTTGTAAGTTTTAAATCTAGAATAAGCCTTTTTGATCTGAGAAATAATTTCAAAATCGCCTAATATTTGGCTTTCTAAGCCTGCTGCCACACGAAAAAGATGATTGAGGGCATCTTCTCCTTTTTTGACATCACAGTATTTTATAAACTCTACTAAATCTACTCCTACAATGTCACAAAAAAGCTGTGCTACAAACATATAGTTATGGCTAGTGGTGTAGATTTCTGTTCTATTACATGTAGAAACCACAAAAGCATCACCCATATTTTTCTCATGAATTTTATTGACAAAATCCTGTATATGTTCATCAAAAAAAGCAAATCTACCACGAGTTTCCGTATCAGCCTTTTCGAAGCTAATACTAAGCACTGTGAAGTGTGCAGTCTTATATGAGCTATTTGGGAAATGCATAAGTTTATGAGACTGCAAATTTACAGTTTTTTTCTGGTTTGGTAAAAACTTTAAAGTAGAGTAAGGAAACTAAATTTCTCTAATCAAGTTATTTGGAATGAATCTTAATTGGGGTTGTCAATTAGAATTGTTGTGGATTTTCAATTAGCTTGCTTATTGGAGTAGAATATTTTTTCAAAAAACATTATATTTGTCATACCATATTAGCCTATAGAAAGTATATAATTGTAGTTATTTGTTGTAAAGGATAATTAGTGGATAAACTTGTCAAATATTTAGAAGATAATTATAATATTTCTAATGAAGAAATAGCTTTGTTAGAGCAGTGTGTTGAAGCTTATACTTACACTAAAGGTTCTTGCATCTCGTCTGTTGGAGCTATAGTTGATAAGATATATTTTATTGACGAGGGTATAATGAGAGCATATTATACTGGTGAAACAGATCTGGAAATAACAAGAAGATTTTATTTTGAAAATGATTTCTGTACCAATTGGGTTAGTTTCCGTAATTGCATTCCAAGTGTGGAATATATTGAGGCCGTAAATGATGTTTCTGGAGTTTCTATTTCATTCTCTGATTTTATGAAACTTTTGGAGACTTCTACTAATTTTAAGAATATTTACGCACATATTTTAGAAAAATTTCAAGATTATCATTTGAAAAAATTCCATTTTATAAATAATCTTACTCTGCAGGAACAAGTAAGTGATATGGAACTTTATTTTCCGAAACTGCGACAAAAAATTTCTAATAAGCTATTAGCTTCTTTTTTACATATAACCCCGCAGCATCTATGTAGAGTGAAAAAAAAGTTAATCAAGTAATTGATTTATTAACATTTGTTCATTGATTAATTGAGTTTATTTTTTCAAATTTGTGTCATTAATGATTTTAGTAGCTACGGAATTATTGTTAGGGGTGATAATCCGAAAACGTCCCACTTTTTAAAAGTGAAGCATATTGCAAAGTAGTAGGATAATACATTTTTTATTATGAGAACAAAATTTTTTATATCTACATTCATTCTAATATTTTTATTCTCTTTCGCTAATGATAGAGGATTGGTGCAGTTTCCAAAATATTCTAAAGATATGGATAAAGGATTTGATTGTAGTGCTAAGTGTTGGTTTAATTCTTGTGCAGGGGCAGGAACCTGTTCTTGTGCTTGTGGATTTTTTAGTTGTGATTGTGCCCCTTCAAACCCTAAAGAACAACAACCTAGAAATGTTAATATTAAAGATATTTCAATTAATGAAGGACAATACAAACGTATAAGCTTTTTTGCCTCTTTGTTAAAGAGTATGAATAATGAACTAGCAGATAATGTTTATAATAACTTAGCACTAATGTTGTCTTATTATAAAAATGAAGATAACGACAAATTTAATGAATACAGAAATAAATTCGTTAATGCTTTAAATAACTTAGATGGAAATCAGAAAAAAGAAATTAACCTGTATTTCATAAAAGTAGGAGCAAAGGAAAGAATTTAGTTAGTAAATGAAAAGACTGTATCATTTCATTGATATAGTCTTTTAAATTTTATCAAAAATGAGAATTAAATTATTGCTTTTTTTTCTTGTTTTTTGGAATTTTAGTATTTTTCCTCAAAACTTAGATGTCACTTATAAGATGGTTTATAGACCAAATAAAAATAATTTATCTTATATAGAAGAAGATATTTTTGTTTTAAAAATTCGTGATCATCAATCCTTATATTTTAGTATTAAATACGATTATTTAATTAATCATCAGGGGGAGGCTATGAAGCAAGGAATTAACCCTAATAAAGTGAGTAATAATTATTTTATTATAAAAGAAGATTCTAAAATTTTTCATTTAAGACCTATTGATAATGATTTTATGAAGTATGAGGAAAAAGAATTTCCAAAATGGGATATAAAAGATAATATGAGGCAAATAGATTCCTTAAAGGCTTTTAAAGCGGAGGGAAGTTATAGAGGAAGGGAGTATATTGCTTGGTTTACAACGGATATTCCTGTTGCAGAAGGCCCGTTTAAATTTAAAAATCTTCCAGGTCTAATTTTAGAATTAAGGAGCAAAGATGGTGATTATAGCATAACTCTTAATGGGATAGAAAGGAATGAGGAAGAAATAGATTTTCCTGAAGCTATCTTGATTAAAAATAGAGAGAAATATAAGGAGTTGCTCGAAAAATTTGCCGAAAATCCAAGTTACAAAATGCAACAAAGAGATAGCTCAAACTCATTTAAGTATAAAACTTATATTGGCGGAAAAGAGGTAAATAATGCGGAAAAGTATAAAGCGTACAATAAATTTGTTTGGGATTTTATGAATAATCACAACAACTCAATAGAAAAAGATGAATTATGGATAAGATAAAGTTTTTAGGATTAACAGTGTTTTTAGTAATATCGGGAGCTATGAAAGCACAAATGAAGTTTTCTGATAAGAAAGTGGAGGTGTATATTAATTTGAATTGGACAAAGGATTCATTAGATTTTGCAAAAGAGAAATTAAAAAGTAAAAATATTACTTTTAATTTTTCAAATGTTAAATATAATCCTAATGGAACCATCAAAGGTTTGGAAATAGATGTTAATAGTAATGATGGTTTTAGCGGAAAGGCTTCAATAGAAGAAATAACTAGAAATACTAAATTCGGTTTTTTAAGAAATTATAGTCGTTTTTCACAGAATAAACTTAGAGTAGGAGCTTTTTAGTATATGGGGGGTGTTGGGAAACACTCCCCATTTTTGACTATTATAACTTTCTTTTAAACTCATCTAACCTTTTTTCTGAAGCTATTTGGTTTTTCTCTATTTTTTCCTGGGCATAGACTTTAAATTCGGTTTCGTTTTTCTCTAGTAAGAAATCATAAGGTCCAACTCCCGAGATAAGTTTCACTAAGACAGGAGAAATTTCTAGACAAATAAATAATCCCATAATAAACATCGCCGCAACAGCAATGATTGAGGTATTTTCTCCCAGTTCATCTAGTGCTTGAAGCCTTGCGGCAAAACCATTAAATCTATTTTCTGAATCCTCGGTTTGAAGACGTTCCTTTTCTACATTAGAATAAACTTTTGATATTTCTTTATCCAAATATTCTAAGCGAGTGGCAACTTGTTTTTGGTAATTTTCTAAATCTAATCGGCGTTGTTCTTTGAGTTCCGATTTTCTTTTAGCGTTGGGACCAAAGCCTTCTTTTCCGCTGGTAAGGGCAGAAGATTTCCCAAGCACCTCTTTTTCTAGTTCCACAGATGCTGAATCGTAGGCTTTTTGGTAGTTTAATATTTTTTCTTGAATTTGTTTTTTCTCGGTTTCAAAAGGCGAACTTTGGGTTAAAATTCTGCTTTGCATTTCTTGTTGAAGCTCTTTCTTATTCCTTTGGATAATGGTGTTGAGCTGTTTATTGATTTCTTTTTCAAATATCTTTAATTCCAAAGGTTTAGAGATGATGATGCCTAAAAAAGTTGCTAATATCAATCTTGGAACTGCCATTAGTATTTGTTGCCACCAAGAACTTGTCTTTTTTATAGAAGATACAATGTATCGGTCAAGGTTGAATATCATCAATCCCCAAATTAAAGCAAATATGAGGGAAATGTAGAAGTTATCAAAAATGGTATAGATAGCATATCCAGCCGATAATGTGGCAAAAACTGCTGTAAAAAAAACAATGCCTCCTATTCCAGAAAATTTATTCCATTCGCTAGGCGTTTTTTTCAAGATATGAATGTTGGCACCACTACAAACGAGAAGGAAATATTGCAATCCATTTATTTTATGATTTGTAGATAGTGGCTTCTGAAGTTTTGTTTTCATTTTTTGTTGCTAAACTTTTGTAATAAGTATTCAAAATCTGTGCTATGTTACAATTATGTTTGAAATAAAGTGATAGTAAAAAAGAAAAACCTCAGAAGCATATGCTGTTGAGGTTTTCTGTAAAAAATATTTGATTTTTAATGTTTATGGTACCGTAACGCCTTTTTTATCATATAATTTTAAAAACATTTTGGAAATACGCATTAGTACCGCCTGTATATCTCTACTTTGTAGATAAACGCTGGTTTGGAGAATACCTTGCTTGGTGCTAGGCTTGGTTTTGCTAATGATGCCTATCTGCCCCTCCAGTTTTTCGTTGATATGGGCTCTTACGGCATTTCTCATTTTTTTTATTTCGTCTAAACTTTCGTTTTCGGGTTGTTCTAGCGAGACTAAGATATGATTGAAAAACTGATTCATTTTTGTTTCTAGAATGTCAAGTTCTTTTATGAACTCAATATCAGTAAGTTGGTGTAGATTTTTAACATAAAAAAGACATTCGTTGCTTAGTGATTTGGCAGATTGCGTAAGGTCTTGAACAAAATCACTACTAAGGAGCAAGACTTCGGAAGTATCACGGTCTCCAGAGGAAAGCCCTTTGATGTATTTTATACTCTTGGATCTTAATTTGTTGCCGTGCTCTTCTAAATCTAGGACTGTTTTATGTGCTTTTTCCAGTTTTGCCATATCGGCTTGTCTAAGTCCATTAATGGTGTCATCATAGCTTTGAGCAATTTCGGAAATTACGGCACTCACTAGAGAACGGTACTTTTCTACTAGATTAAGGTCTTCTAGGTCTAATATACTGAACTTATCTTCTGCGGTTTTGTTTTTTTTCTCTTTTTTACTGAATGAAATTTGAGAAGCTATAATAAAGGTAAATACTAAAGCAACTAATATATATGTACCTATTTCTCCACCTTTATAAAGAATAAAAGCGAATAAAGCAGATACTGTAAAGGCAATGAATGCAGTGATAAACCAACCTCCAATTACTGATAATACTCCTGCAACTCTATAAACAGCCGACTCTCTTCCCCACGCTTTATCCGCCAAAGAAGACCCCATAGCCACCATAAAAGATACGTAGGTGGTGGATAGAGGTAGCTTCATAGAGGTAGCCCAAGCGATAAGTATGGAAGCAACTACTAGATTAGTAGCAGCTCTCACCAAATCAAATGCTGGTGGCTCTTGTACAATAGTGGCTTCTTCTATCTTGCTTTTTTCAAAACTTTTGTTGTAGCGTTTCGTAATAGAAGTAGGAATGATGATACTGAAAATATTACCTAAAACTAAAGATGAATTAACAATATTTCTTGAAATAGCATTGGGTTTAAACTTTTCATCACCTTCATCTTGTCTTCCCAAATTGACTTCCGTTTCTGTAACCTTTTTAGCCTTAGCACTTAGCCACACCGTAAGTCCCATAACTATTCCTGCAATAATAAGCATATAATTGGGTACAATAATATCGTTACTGGCTAGATAGTCTTGATAAAGCTCGTTGGCTGGGATTCCTGTTTCTTTCCAATGATTAAAGGCTAAAAAACCTGTGATAGGAACCCCTATAAAGTTCACTAAATCATTCCCAGCAAAGGCCATAGCAAGAGAAAAAGTGCCTGCTAAAACCACTACCTTAAGAGGATTTATTTTATATTGTTTTTGTAGTAAGAATAAGATAATAGTAGCTATTAAAAATATAGCCCCCAATATAGCCCAAGTATGACTATTTATGAAATCTCTAGATTCTGAACTGATGATAGTGGTGCCTTTGAGCCCTTTTATGAGAAGAAAGTATACAATAGAAGTAATCCCAGCTCCCGAATACAAAGCGCCATATTTCTCTAATTTGGTTTCATATTGGAAGGTAAATAATAATCTACATAAGTACTGTATAACCACACCTGCAGTAAAGGCAATCAATATGGATAGAAATATACCTGAAACAATATTAGAGGTACTTTCAAAGTTAATGTATTTGCCTACTTCGCTTAACTTATCGTCTTTAGCCATAGAAAACAAAATACCACTGATTAGTGATGCTCCTAAGAGCTCAAACACAATAGAAACAGTAGTAGAGGTGGGAAGTCCTAAGCTGTTAAAAATATCTAATAGTATGATATCTGTCAGCATTACTGCTAAGAAAACAATGAGTATAATATCAAAAGTGAAATATTGGGGATAGAATATCCCTTTTCTAGCGATTTCCATAATGCCACTAGAGAAAACAGAGCCTAATAGTATCCCGATAATGGCAGTGATAATGATGGTTTTGTAAGGAGCCGCTTTTGAACCTATCGCCGAGTTAAGAAAGTTAACGGCATCGTTACTTACTCCTACAATTAAATCCGAAATTGCCAATACAAAAAGTAGAACTACAACAAATATAAAATATTCCATTTTGTTATTATTTTTTTACAGGCAATTCTAAGAAATTTTCAGAAAATTACGCTTAATGTTAATGAAATTTAATATAACAAAAAACGCTTCCTAAAATGGAAGCGTAACCTGTCACATCTATCTAAAGTAAATGTGTATGCTTGTTTGTAAACTTAGTTAAAGATTATTAGTGGTGGCTAGTATGTGTTTCTACAACATCACCTAGGGGTCTTTTGTAAATTACCTCAACACCTTCTTGCTCATAAAGTTTCTTATATCTTACTTCTTCAGGATTAAAAGGCTTAGTTTTTCCGAAATATTCCAATAGACCTTCTGTAAGCCATAGAGGCACAATGTAAGTTGCGAACATCATGATACACCAAAACCCCGCCATCATCATGGTGAAGAAATAAATAGTCCAAAGGAACTGATAAAACGGCCAAAATGCTGATAACATCATTGTCTTAAATATTTTAGGCAAAATTAACATAAATTTCTCTTTCCACAAAAGAAATCTATGCTAATTTTTAATTTATACTCATTTTAATTTAGTGTGCAATGCTTGAGAAAAAATCGTTACCCTTATCATCGGTAATGATAAATGCAGGGAAGTTTTCTATTTCTATTTTTCTCACAGCTTCCATACCTAACTCAGGGAAATCTACCACTTCCACAGATTTAATATTCTCTTTGGCAAGTATTGCTGCAGGACCGCCAATAGAGCCTAGATAGAACCCGCCGTATTTAGCACAAGCATCGGTTACCTCTTTACTTCTGTTACCTTTAGCCAGCATAATCATACTTCCGCCATGTTTTTGGAATTCGTCTACATAAGGGTCCATTCTTCCTGCGGTTGTTGGTCCGAAACTTCCTGATGGCATTCCCTCTGGAGTTTTAGCTGGTCCAGCGTAGTAGATAGGGTGATTTTTAAAGTACTCTGGCATTGGCTGACCTGAATCTAAAAGCTCTTTTATTTTAGCATGTGCAATGTCTCTAGCAACAATAAGAGTTCCTTTAAGTTTTAATCTTGTTTTGATAGGATATTTAGAAAGCTCAGCTAGGATTTCGTTCATTGGACGGTTAAGGTCAATTTCTACTGGAGCTTCTAGATGAGGTGGTGTTTCTGGTAAGAATTTTTTTGGATTTTCTTCCAATTGTTCCAAAAAGATACCATCTTTAGTGATTTTTCCTTTTATGTTTCGGTCTGCAGAACAGGATACCCCCATGCCTACAGGGCAACTTGCTGCGTGGCGAGGTAAACGGATTACTCTTACATCATGTGTAAGGTATTTTCCACCAAATTGAGCTCCAATAGCACTTTTCTGACAAATTTCTTGTACTTTCTTTTCCCATTCTAAATCTCTAAAGGCTTGTCCACCTATATTGCCTTCCGTTGGGAGATTGTCATAATAACCCGCACTAGCTTTCTTTACAGCGGCTAAATTAGCTTCCGCTGAAGTTCCACCAATAACAAGAGCTAAATGATACGGCGGACAGGCAGCAGTTCCTAAATCCATGATTTTTTCCTTAACAAAAGCCTCTAAATTTTTCTCATTAAGTAGCGATTTGGTTTTTTGATAAAGGAAAGTCTTGTTGGCAGAACCGCCTCCTTTTGCTAAGAATAAGAAATGATATTCGCTGCCCTTGTTGGCATAAATATCAATTTGTGCAGGAAGGTTAGAGCCAGAGTTCTTCTCCTCAAACATTGTTAAAGGAACAATCTGCGAATATCTTAAATTTTTAGATTGATAAGTGTTGTAAATCCCTTTGCTTATCCATTCGGCATCATTTACACCAGTATAAACATTTTCTCCCTTTTTTGCAACGCATATTGCTGTACCTGTATCTTGGCAAGATGGTAAAGCTCCTTCCACGGCGACAGCTGCATTTTGAAGGAGATTGTATGCCACAAAGCGGTCGTTATCGGTAGCTTCGGGGTCATCAATAATGTTTTTTAATTTCTGTAAATGGGTAGGTCGTAGCATAAAAGAAACATCTGCTAAAGCATTTTCTGCTAAGAGTTCTAGACCTTTAGAATCTACGCTTAAAATTTCTCTATCACCTAATTTCTCCACTTTTACATACTCGGAAGTAAGTTTTTTATAAGGTGTATCGTCTTTTAGGATAGGGAAGGGTTCTTGGTAATGAAATTCCATTATTATATTTTTTAGCTGTTATACAATTTTCCGTAAAAATAAAAATAGCCGTGGTTTTAACGAAAAAATAAGGATATGATTTCTTCCTTTTTTGGTGTGAAAAATAGAAATTTATATTGGTTCTAAATAATTATTTCCTTAGACTTTTCGAACTTCTAAAACTCGCTAGTAAGAAATAGGCTACAAAAACAATAGAAAACCTAAGTACAGAAGGTATTGCAATCATAGGATTAAAGAATAGAAATCCTATCCCTAAAAGTAATCCGATGCCGATAAACGAAATCCCTAGTTTTTTTTGCAAGCTATAGTCTGGACGGTCTAGAAAGAATGCCATGCCCCATGCTAATCCGAATGCGAAGCCATAATATAATGCTACGGCAGGCTCTTGTCCGTTAATAAACTTGTTGCTTAGAAAACTGATGGAGGTAATTACAATAGCGTATAAAATTGCTTTTTTCATTATATCAAATCATTAAAACTTAATAAAATCTCTCCTTTTTTAAAAGAAAGGAGAGATGTAATTGGTCTTTGATTAAAGATTATTTTTCAGCTACTAGTTGGGCGATGTTTAGTATCACTTTAGTGGCTTTCTCCATACTTTCTAAAGGAACATACTCGTAAGGTCCGTGGAAGTTGAGCCCTCCCGCAAAAATATTAGGACAAGGTAATCCCATATAAGAAAGCTGAGCACCGTCTGTGCCACCTCTTATCGCTTTTATTTTTGGCTCTATATTAGCTATTTTCATTGCTTCTTCCGCAAAATCTATGATGTGCATTTTTCCTTCAAATTGTTGTTTCATGTTGCGGTATTGCTCTTTAATTTCTATTTCTGCTACTCCTTCTCCATATTGAGCATTAAATTCTTTAACCTTCTCTAGCATGAATGACTTTCTAGCTTCAAACTTCTCTGCATCGTGGTCTCTAATGATGTATTGTAGCTTAGCTTCAGAAACATCAGCATTTACTTCTAGTAAGTGATAAAAACCTTCAAAACCTCTGGTGGTAGAAGGAGTTTCGTTAGACGGAAGACGGTTTATGAAATCTGCAGCTAAAAGTCCAGCGTTTACCATTTTACCATAAGAATATCCTGGGTGAACACTTAAACCGTGTATTTTAACAACAGCACCAGCAGCATTAAAGTTTTCATATTCTAGTTCGCCCACTTCACCGCCGTCCATAGTATATGCCCATTCTGCACCAAATTTTTCTACATTGAATTTGTGAGCACCTCGTCCAATCTCTTCATCAGGATTAAAGCCTACGGATATTCTACCGTGCTTAATTTCAGGGTGAGCTATAAGATACTCGGCTGCCGTTACGATTTCTGCAATACCAGCTTTGTCGTCCGCAGAAAGTAGGGTAGTGCCGTCTGTAGTGATGAGGGTTTGACCAATATAATCTTTAAGGCTTTCAAATTTAGAAGAAGAAAGGGTAAAGCCTGTTTCTTGGTTTAGCACTAAATCTCCACCGTCGTAGTTTTTCCATATTTGAGGATTAACGCCTTTACCATTAAAGTCTGGTGTGGAATCATAGTGTGCAATAAATCCTATTTGAGGTACTTCTTTATCGTCTAAATTAGAAGGGATAAAGCCAAATACATAGCCGTGTTCATCAATGGAAACATCTTCTAATCCTAGTTCTTTAAGCTCGTTGAAGAGTAAATTCGCCATATCCCATTGTTGAGGTGTAGATGGTGTAGTTTCACTTTCAGGGTCGCTAGTAGAGTATATTTTAACATAGGTTAAAAATCTTGCGAGGAGTTTATCTTTCCATTCTTGGGTAAAATCTATGTTTATCATTTTGTATATATTTTCTACAAATTTAGGATTTTAAAATAAAGTAGGAGTTGTACTTGTTAGGTTTTAGAAAAAAGGTTAAATTGATTTTAAGGTTAAATTGTTGTACATCAATTAATTTTGGTTTTTGTGGCTTTTAAAAAGTTTTTGTTATATTTGAAACCAAAGTTTATAAAACATTAACCAATGTTTCTAACAGAATGTCCGCGTGATGCCATGCAAGGTTGGAGTGAGTTTATTCCAACAGATACAAAAATCAATTACCTTAATAGTTTAATGGAGGTAGGGTTTGATGTATTGGATTGTGGTAGCTTTGTTTCTCCTAAAGCCATTCCGCAAATGGCAGACTCTGGGGAAGTGTTGGATAATATAGATAAATCTTTATCAGATACTAAACTCTCCGTTATTGTAGCCAACATAACAGGTGCAGAAAAGGCACTTTCTCATGCCAATGTAGACATTTTGGGATTTCCTTTTTCTATATCCGAAACCTTTCAGTTTAGAAACACCAACAAAGATCAAGAAGAAGCATTCAATCAGGTAAAAACCATTTTAGAAATGGTAAAGTCTGAGAAAAAAACACTTAACCTCTACTTTTCTATGGCATTTGGTAATCCATACGGAGAAGATTGGAAATGGGAAGATGTTGCCTTTTGGGCGAACCGATTTTCGGAAATAGGAGTCAGAAATATATTACTTTCAGATACTACAGGGGTAGCCACTGCGGAAAGTATAGCTCTTTTATTTGATAAAATTCCTGCTAATCATCCTGATATTAGTTTTGGTGCTCATTTTCATAACAGGTATGAAGATTCTTACATTAAACTAAAGGCTGCGTATGATAAAGGCTGTAGACGATTTGATTCAGCTATAAAAGGGATAGGCGGTTGCCCAATGGCTAAAGATGACCTTGTGGGGAATATGCCTACGGAACAGCTTTTCAACTTTATGAATTTAGAAAAGATAGAGATTAAGCAGAATATGCTCCATTTTGAATCCGCATGGAATATTGCCAAATCTATTTTCCATTTTTAAACGTCAATCCGTTTTTATCAAATAGAATTTGATTTTACCTCAAAATTAAAATTAAAAAAGTTATTTTTGCAGGTATATTCTAAATATTATGGCTAAGCAAGAAGACGATTTTAAGAAAGTGGTATCCCACGCTAAAGAATATGGGTTTATATTTCCGTCTAGTGAAATATACGACGGACTATCTGCTGTTTATGATTATGGGCAAAATGGTGCCGAACTAAAAAATAATATTAAGCAATATTGGTGGAAAGCCATGACGCAGCTTAATGAAAATATCGTTGGGTTAGACTCTGCTATTCTAATGCACCCTACCACATGGAAGGCTTCTGGACATGTGGACGCCTTCAACGACCCTTTGATAGATAACAAAGATTCCAAAAAAAGATTTAGAGCCGATGTGCTTATAGAGGACTATTGTGCAAAACTAGAAGACAAAGCTCAGAAAGAAATAGCTAAAGCCCAAAAAAGATTTGGTGCTGATTTTGACGAGGAACAATTTGTAAATACCAACCCTAGAGTTCTAGAGTATAGAGAAAGGCAAAAAAGCATTCTTACTAGAATGGCTAAATCTCTTGATAATAATGATTTAGCTGATGTTAAAGCCCTTATAGAAGAGCTAGAAATAGCAGACCCTGATACAGGCTCTAAAAACTGGACAGAAGTAAGACAGTTTAACCTAATGTTTGGGACTAAACTAGGTGCTTCCGCGGAAAACGCCATGGAGCTTTACCTAAGACCAGAAACAGCACAAGGCATTTTCGTAAACTTCTCTAATGTACAGAAAACTTCTAGACATAAGCTACCTTTTGGGATTGCTCAAATAGGAAAGGCGTTCAGAAATGAAATTGTAGCGAGACAATTTATCTTCCGTATGAGAGAGTTTGAACAAATGGAAATGCAGTTTTTTGTAGCTCCAGGTACGGAATTGTCATTCTACGAAGAATGGAAACAAAAACGACTTAACTGGCACTTGGCACTTGGATTAGGTACGGAAAATTATAAGTTCCACGACCACGAAAAACTAGCCCATTATGCTAACGCAGCAGCGGATATAGAGTTTAAATTCCCATTCGGATTTAAAGAGTTAGAAGGTATCCACTCAAGAACAGACTTTGACCTTACAGCACACGAGAAATTCTCAGGTAGAAAGCTACAATATTTTGACCCAGAAAGAGGTGAAAGCTATGTGCCTTATGTGGTAGAAACTTCTGTAGGATTAGACAGAATGTTCCTAGCGGTGTTCTCTAGCTCTCTTAAAGAGGAGGCTTTAGAAGATGGCTCTACAAGAACGGTGTTGTCTTTACCTCCAGCCCTAGCTCCTGTAAAAGCGGCTATTTTGCCATTGGTTAAAAAAGACGGGTTGCCTGAATTTGCAGAAAAAATCTTCAACGAATTAAAGTACGACTTTAATGTTATCTTTGAAGAAAAAGATAGTATTGGTAAGCGTTACAGAAGACAGGATGCTATAGGTACGCCTTTCTGTATTACTGTAGACCATGATTCACTTAATGATAATACAGTAACTCTTAGAGAAAGAGATACAATGAAACAAGAAAGAGTTTCCGTAGAAGACTTAAGAAAAATTATAGATGATAAAGTAAACTTTAGAACACTTTTATCTAAAATTTAAAATAAATAATTTTTGCAGAGAAGCCTTGCCTAAATAATTAGGCAAGGCTTTTTTGTTGTAAACTTAATTTACTACCTTTGAACTTTAATTTAATCTAAATTAGTTAAAATGCTAGACATTAAATATATAAGAAGTCAATTTCCTATTTTATCTCAAAAAGTTAATGGTAAAAATTTAGTTTATTTAGATAACGGAGCATCTTCGCAAAAGCCTATTTCTGTTCTACAGGCTTGGGAAAATTACTACAAAGAAATCAATGCCAATGTACATAGAGGTATACATACTTTAAGCCAATTGGCAACCGAAGCAATGGAAGACGCTCGTAAAAAAGTTCAAACTTTCATCAATGCCAAGCACGATTATGAAGTTATTTTTACTAGAGGAACTACGGAGTCCATCAACTTAGTCGCTTACGCACTTACACCTCATATCAAGCAAGGTGATGAAATCATTATTTCCTACCTAGAACACCATTCTAACATTGTGCCTTGGCAGATGCTGTGTCAAAGAACAGGGGCAATACTAAAGGTAATTCCTATAGATGAAAATGGCATACTACAAATAGAAGTTTTAGACGAATGGCTTTCTGAAAAAACAAAATTAGTATCGGTAAATCAAGTATCCAATGCCTTGGGAGTTATCAATCCAATAGAGGGAATTATAGCAAAAACGAGACGATTATCAGACGCTTTAATATTGATAGACGGAGCACAATCAGTGCCACATTTTAAAATAGATGTTCAAAAATTAGACTGTGATTTTTTCGTGTTTTCAGGACACAAAATGTACGCTCCTATGGGAACGGGTATTCTTTATGGTAAGGAAAAAGCTCTTAACTCTCTAGCTCCATTTCACGGCGGCGGTGAGATGATAGCAACTTGTTCCTTTGAAGAAACTACCTATGCCGAACTTCCGTTTAGGTTTGAAGCGGGCACGCCCAATGTAGGAGGTAATATTGCCCTAGGAGCTGCTGTAGATTTTATGACGACAATAGGTCATGACAATATACAAAATCACGAAAACCAACTGATGCAATACGCTCAAAACCAACTAAAACAAATGGAAGACGTACATATCTATGCAGAAAAAGCGCCTAGAGTTGGTGCTATTTCTTTCAATCTTGATGGTGTGGGTATAGCTTCTGATGTAGGTATGATTTTGGATAAAATGGGCATAGCTGTAAGAACGGGACACCATTGTACACAGCCTATTATGAAGTTTTTTGATATAGCGGGTACAGTAAGAGCTAGTTTTGCGGTTTATAATACCTTAGAAGAGATAGATATTTTTATAGAAGGATTAAAAAAAGCACAAAAGATGTTGCGTTAATTTAATAATAGTTAGCTGTAATTTTACATGAAAAAACTCTCAACTATAATTAAAGAAAAATTAGAAATTGATATAGATGAAGGAAGATTTCCTTTTAAGTATTCTTACGAACAATATTTAAAAGATAATTCGGAGTTTAATAATTTGATGGAGACTACTAAATTATTAAATGAAGAATTCAAAAAAGATTTAGAGTTTGATATAGAATATTTTGATTTTATTATTAATAAAAACACACAGTTAGTTCTTTCCTTGAGCGAATATTTTGATAAAACAGAAAAAGCTAAAAATGATTATTCAATTGAAAGCTATTCATATAACTCTTTAAATCATTTTTGGATGGTGTTTACTGTTATAACAAATAATTATATTGCATTAAAAGAATTGTTTACAAATGGAAAAGATTATCAAGGCAAAGTATTGTTTAGAAATACTATAGAGCTGACTGAACTATGTATTGGAATTCTTGGCGATGAAGAATTTTATAATTTTTTCAAAAAAGAAAACAATGTAAATCATCCAACTAAAAATTATCAAACTCTAAAATTTGATGTAATAAAGAAAGTTTCGAATAAAATAATCACTCAAATAAAAAATCTTCCCAATAACAATATGAATAACGAATTATGGGATGAATATTTAAAAATGAGAAATGAATATTATGATGATACATCAAAACACACTCATTCAAATTTCTTTAATTTAATGCTAAATAGTCATGTTCCTTTAAAAAATAATGAACAACTAGGTTTATCTGATTTGATAATTCATAATCTTAATGGAATAATTAGTGTAAAAACTGACGAAAATATTGATCAAGTTTTTTTGTACGATTCGATTTCTTATATGATTTTGGTAATTTTGATAATTGATAAACATAAATTAAATTTTAACAAATTAGATGTTAAAAAAGATTATCTAGCTATTTTAACAGGGAATAATTGGGAGTTATTGAGATATAGAGAAAGGAAAAACTACACCTAACATAGTATTTACAAAAGGCAGGATTCGGGAATAATAGAAATTTAGTAATATTTAATTACAAAAATACTTTTCTAGAATGATAAATCACTCTATTTTTTCTCGCATTTTTTCAATCCATTTAAAAGTGGCGGGGCAGATTTCTATGTTTTTAATTGTGAGATGGTTGATTTGGTAAATCTTCTTTCTGTCTGTATGGGGAAACTCTCGGCAGGCTTTGGGGCGTACTTCATAAATCATACAAGTATTATCAGAGAACAAAAACGGGCAAGGCAATTGCTGTAATACCCAATCATTATCTTCGTCTATCCTTAGATATTTTTCTTCAAACTGAGTAGGTTTTAGTTTTAAAAATTTGGAAATTCGCTCTATATCTTGTGTCGTAAAAAGAGGACCTGTGGTTTTACAACAGTTGGCACAAGACAGACAATCTATCTCATCAAATACTTCATCGTGAATTTCTTGAGTAAGATAATCTAAATTTTTAGGTGGTTTTTTCTTAAGTTTATCCAAGAATTTTTTATGTTCTTTATGTTTCTGTTGAGCATGTTGTCTGTTAAGTTCCAAATCCATAGTGCAAATTTAGTGAAATCTTATTGTTTGATTTTTTTGTATGGTTTATACCTTTTCAAGTTATTTAGATTTTTATATTGAATTGGTCGGATTACTAATAATAGCAGGGAATTTTTTTGGTGTTTTTATTGCGTGAGGGATAGAGGCGGTATCCTTTTTCTTTTTTAGGTTCGGGATTTGGTGTTGGAGAAAAAGATATAGCCGAAAGCCCGACGGCGAGGCACTAGCTTTGGGATTGGGGAGCCGGCACGCTCTAATCATCGCACAAAAAAATACCCCTTTATTCGTGATGAGTAAAGGGGTATTGCTGTTAAAAAAATTTTATTATTTCAAATCAAAGCGGTCGGCGTTCATTACTTTTGTCCATGCTTTTACGAAGTCTTTTACAAACTTTTCTTTGTTGTCGTCTTGGGCATAAACTTCTGCGTAAGCTCTCAAAATAGAGTTAGAACCAAATACTAAATCTACACGAGTGGCAGTAAACTTGGTAATACCTGTTTTTCTATTTACAATGTTGTAAAGATTGCTTCCTGCTGGCTTCCAAGCATAATTCATATCCGTAAGGTGTACAAAGAAATCGTTGGTCAATACGCCTACTTTGTCGGTAAACACACCGTGATTAGTACCTCCGTGGTTGGTTCCTAATACACGCATACCACCTACTAAAGCTGTCATTTCTGGTGCGGTAAGCCCCATGAGTTGAGCTCGGTCTAGTAACATTTCTTCTGGAGTTACGGCATATTCTTTTTTCACCCAGTTTCTGAAACCGTCATGTAGTGGTTCTAGTGGTTCAAAAGATTCTACATCGGTCATTTCTTGCGTAGCGTCTCCTCTTCCTGCATAGAATGGAACTTCTACTTCAACACCAGCTTCTTTTGCTGCTTGTTCTACGGCAGCACTTCCTCCTAGTACGATAAGGTCTGCTAAACTGATTTTTTTAGCTAAAGTTGATTGGAATTGCGTTAAAGCATCTAATACTTTATTTAATCTCTCTGGCTCGTTGCCTTCCCAGTTTCTTTGTGGTTCAAGGCGGATTCTTGCTCCGTTTGCACCTCCTCTAAAATCGGAGCCTCTGAAAGTTCTTGCAGAATCCCACGCCGTGTTGATAAGCTCGGTGCGAGTTAAACCTATTTGAAGGATTTTTTCTTTTAATTCTTTAACTTCTGCATCGGTAAGTGTGTAATCTACTGCTGGGATTGGGTCTTGCCAAATTAAATCTTCTTGCGGTACATCTGCTCCTAAATAACGACTCTTAGGTCCTAAATCTCTGTGTGTTAATTTAAACCACGCCCTTGCAAATACTTCTGAAAAATAAGCAGGGTCTTGGTGGAATTTTTCTGAAATCTTGCGGTATTCAGGGTCGATTTTAAGTGCCATATCCGCATCGGTCATCATTGGGTTTCTTTTTACGCTTGGGTTAGATGCATCTACAGGCATATCCTCCTCTGCGATATTGATAGGCTCCCATTGCCACGCTCCAGCTGGGCTTTTCTTGAGTTCCCATTCGTATTTGAAAAGTAAATCAAAGAATCCATTATCCCATTGTGTTGGGTGGGTCGTCCAAGCACCTTCTAAACCACTGGTTACCACGCTAGCTGCCTTTCCGTCCCAATGAGGATTGTTCCACCCGAAACCTTGCTCATCTATATTAGCTCCTTCTGGACTTTCACCTAAAAGAGCCGCGTTTCCGTTTCCGTGGGCTTTCCCTACGGTGTGTCCTCCAGCGGTAAGTGCAACCGTTTCCTCATCGTTCATTGCCATACGCTTGAAGGTAGTACGCATATCTCTTGCTGTTTTTAGAGGGTCTGGGTTGCCATCTACCCCCTCAGGGTTCACATAGATTAAGCCCATTTGTACTGCTGCCAACGGATTTTCTAAACTCTCACGGTTTTCATCGGATTCGTATCTGTTTTCTGTGGCTGCTAACCATTCTTTTTCAGAACCCCAATAGATGTCTTTTTCTGGGTGCCAAATGTCCTCTCTACCACCTGCAAAGCCGAATGTCTTTAAACCCATAGACTCGTAAGCCATATTTCCTGCTAAAATCATAAGGTCTGCCCAAGAAAGTTGGTTGCCGTATTTCTTTTTGATAGGCCAAAGTAAACGGCGGGCTTTATCTAAATTAGCATTGTCTGGCCAAGAGTTAAGCGGGGCAAATCTTTGGTTTCCGTTGTTTCCGCCACCTCTACCATCTGCAATTCTGTAAGTACCTGCGGCGTGCCACGCCATACGAATCATAAGTCCCCCATAGTGTCCCCAGTCTGCAGGCCACCAATCTTGGCTTTCGGTCATTAGATTTTTAAGGTCGGTTTTTACGGCTTCTAAATCTAATTTTTTAAATTCTTTGGCGTAATTAAATTCTTCTCCTAAAGGATTAGTTTTAGTATCGTGCTGATGTAGAATATCTAAATTAAGTGCTTTTGGCCACCACTCCATTACAGAGTCTCCCATTTCTGTATTTGCTCCGTGTGCTACGGGACATTTTCCTGTTGATTTTGGTTGTTCTTGTTGTCCGTGTGGAAACGGGCATTTTCCTGTGTTTTCCATATTTTTTTGTATTATTTTAATGAGTTATTGATGCAAAGGTAACGGAATATTTTAATTTGTAAAAACAATTAAATTTATAACGATGATAGATTTTATAAATTAAACTATAACTTCTATAGTAATACAAGAATTGAGCCTTTTTTGTGGTTTTCTAAACTTATTCTATATTTATCCATGATTAAAATAAAGAGATACAATGTTGGTAATTGCAATAAAAAAAGTAAAGACTAATGAGGTTGAGCTTCTGCAACAGATAAGTAAAACTACTTTCTATGAGACTTTTGCTGCGGATAATACTCCAGAGAATATGCAAAAGTATTTAGATGAGGCTTTTTCTGTAAAGTGCCTTAGAGAGGAGTTGCAAGATGAGTTTTCGGAGTTTTATTTTGCTAGAGTTGATGGGGTGTTAGCGGGGTATCTTAAGCTTAATTTTGGTGTTTCGCAAACGGAGTTGAAAGACCCTAAAGCTATTGAGATAGAGCGTATCTATGTACTGAAAGCCTTCCAAGGCAAAAGGGTAGGGCAAGCCCTCTACGAACATGCTCTCCAACTGGCTAGAGATAGAGGGGTAGATTATATTTGGCTAGGGGTATGGGAACAGAACCATAAAGCCATTCGTTTTTATGAGAAAAATGGCTTCGTGGCGTTTGACAAGCATCTATTTATGTTGGGAGATGACCCTCAAACAGATATTATGATGAAGCTGAAATTATAAAAGCTACAACCGCTGTCTTAAAATTTCGTAACAACTCACTGCTACGGCATTACTTAGGTTGAGGGAGTCTATTGTCCCTGCCATAGGCACGAGAATATTTTCTGCCTTGCCTTTCCAAAAATCACTAATCCCAGAGTGTTCTGTCCCGAAAATTAAAGCGGTTTTGGTTTTAAAATCTTTTTGATGGATTAGCTGGGCGTCTTCGCTCATAAAAGTGGTGTAAACCTTAAAATGGTGTTTCTTTAAAAATGCTAAAGTACTCTGGTTATCTGCTTGAAAAATATTCATACCAAATAAACAACCTACACTAGACCTGATGACATTTGGGTTGTAAAAATCTACCTTAGGGTCGGTAACAATAAGGGCGTCTATGCCAAACGCTTCACAGCTTCTAAGTATAGCCCCAAGGTTGCCTGGTTTTTCTATGCTTTCTACAATGATGACCGAAGCATTTTCGGACGGAATAAAATGGTCTAAGTGGTTTTGTGGTGTTTTGTAAACACCGATAATCCCTTCGGTAGTGCCTCTATAAGCGATTTTTTGGTATATCTTATCTGTAATGTAATAGATTTTTGCATTAGTGGGTAGTTCTGCAGAGAAAATACTCTCACAGATGTAAAACTCTAGGGCTTCGTTGCCAAAAGTTAAGGCTCTCTGATTTTCCTGCACACCTTCTACGATGAAAACGCCCTGCTTCTTTCTAAACCTATTATCGGTGGCTAATCGGTTGAGGTGTTTTATTTTATCGTTCTGTAAACTTTCTATGATTGTTTTCATTTTTGGCTAGTCTTTTTCGCTGTCGTCTATTAGACCTTGTGCAAGGGTCTTTTTGGTTTTTACGCCTAACTCTTTTAGTTTTTCGGTTTGTTTCACAAGGTTATCTCTGCCCGAAGTAAGTTGCCCAAAGGCATCGTTATAGGCAGATTTAGCATTGTCTATATTTTTGCCTACTTTCTCTAGATTTTCTACAAATCCTACAAACTTATCATAAAGTTTAGCCCCTCTCTCGGCGATAGCCATTGCGTTTTGGTTTTGATATTCTCGTTTCCAAAGGTCGGCAATCAGCTTTAGTGAGGTGATAAGGTTGCTTGGGTTGAGGAGTAATATTCGCCTATCGTAAGCAAAGCTCCAAAGGTTAGGGTCGGCTTGCATAGCGGCAATATAGGCGGGTTCGCTAGGGATAAACATCATGACAAAATCTAGCGATTTACCATAATCATCATAGGCTTTATGAGATAATTCTACAATGTGATTTTTAACCGAACTAAGGTGTTTGTTGAGGTTGATGTCGTAGAGGTCGGCATCGGTTTCGTCTATTAAATCTGTAAAGGCGGTAAGTGATACCTTAGAATCTATGATGACGGTACGCTGGTCAGGATATTTTACCACAGCGTCAGGACGCATTTTCTTACCCGAAAACTCGGAGTAAAGAGCTTTGTTATCCTCATTTTTAAGCTCGTGTTCTAGGAAGTATTCTCTGTTTTTTACCAAACCAGATTTCTCTAAGATGCTTTCTAGTATCATCTCGCCCCATCTGCCCTGTGTTTTAGCTTCACCCTTTAAAGCACGGGTTAGTTTTTTGGCGTCTTCGGAAATTTGTTGGTTGAGTTCTGCCAATTCTTTTACCTTTGCTCCTAGAGAAAAGCGTTCTTTAGCCTCTTTATCATAGGTTTCGTGTACGGTGTTTTTGAGTTCCGTAATTTTCTCTTGGAAAGGCTTTAATATATGTCCTAAATTTTCTTTGTTGAGGGAAGTGAATTTTTCGGTTTTCTCCTCTAAAATTTTATTAGCAATGTTTTCAAACTGAAGTTTTGTGGCTTCTTGTAGCTCTTGTATTTCCTTTTTCTGATTGACTAATGATTGTTCTAGGGTTTCATTTTTGGCAGAAAGTTCACTTATTTTAGCATAATAATGCTGATTTTTCTCCTGTAGTTGAGTGAGGTTGAGTGTTTGAGTTTGTAGTTGGGTTTTTAGTTCTTCCACTTGGCTATGAGCTGTTTCTAGCGTAGCCGAAGTTTTGGATAAAGAATCTTTAAGGCTTTCATTTTCTGTGGTTTTTGCTTTATAGTGTTCTTTTTCCAAATTCAGACTTTGCTCTAAATCTTTAGTTTTTGAAATCCAATTTTTAAGGTCGGTTTCATTAGCTATAAAATTACGGTTAAGCTCGTCATAGGTTGTTCTAGAAATGGTGTTTGATTTACCAAAAAAGTAAACCATAACCCCACCTATCACTCCTCCAAAAATAAAAATGATGATAAAGTATAAAGTCATCTAATTAATCTAAATTTTATATAATTTGTACTACAAACGGTCTTTTCTGAAAGTTATATTCTAAGTACTTCTTTTGCGAGTTCTATCATTTTAGGCTCTCCTGTGTATTTGCCTCTTTCATCGGAAAGTTTTACTGTAGGAATCCAGTCGCCGTTAGGGGCTTGTACGCCTATGAGCTTCATCACGATGTTCATTGGTTTGAGTCCGACATCATTAGTAAGATTGGTGCCTATACCAAAAGAGATGCCTATAGTGCCGCGAGTTGCTTTGGTTATTTCTTCTACTTTTTCAAGGTTTAAACCATCGGAGAAAATGATGTATTTAAAGTTAGGATTGATGCCAAAACCTTCGTAATGCTCTATGGTTTTTTTTGCAAATTCTATTGGGTCTCCGCTGTCGTGGCGAACGCCGTCAAAAAGTTTAGCGAACTTCTTATCAAATTGGCGGAAGAAAACTTCTGTAGTATAAGTGTCCGAAAGGGCAACTCCTAAATCACCACGATAAACATCTACCCAATGTTCTAATGCGAGTTGGTTTGCCATTTTGAAACCATATTCTGCGGCGTGGAACATAAACCATTCGTGGGCGTGGGTGCCGATAGGTTTTACACCATATTTCATAGCAAAATGAACATTAGAAGTTCCGATAAACTGACCTTTTTCTTCCATAAGAGCCTCCATTACTAATTGGTGGACTTTGTAAGAGTGGCGTCTTCTGGTTCCAAATTCAGCAAAGGTAACGCCTAGTTCGTTAAGTTTTTTAGACTTTTCTACGGTATTTTGCACAACGGTTTCATTGGAATCTCGCTCCATTTTGTTCATTCGGTAATGGAGTTCAGAAATGAGTGCCAAAAGTGGAACTTCCCATAATATGGTACGATACCAAAGCCCTTCTACACTTACTTTAATATCATTGCCTTCTTGTACGATTTTAACTTCGGAGGGGTCGTAATGGTAGCCTTCTAAAAAGTCTAGGTAAGGTAAGGCTAAGTAAGGACAGGTTTCTTGTAAGTATAGTTTTTCTTCTTTGGTGAGTTTTAGCTCTGCCATAGAATTTACCGCTTTTCTAAGCTCGTCAGCAAAGCCTTCAGGGAAAAAATGTTTCCCACGGTTGATAAATTCGTATTTTACTCTGGCGGTAGGAAATAATTTCACTACGGCGTTTTGCATGGTTATTTTATAGAAATCGTTGTCTATGATAGACTTTAGACGTACTTCTGGCATAATACTTCTGGTTTATATGCAACAAAAATAGGGTTTTTTGTGAGAATGGAGATAAAAAAGAGGCTACCCTGTAAAGGATAGCCTCTTTTTAGTTTGTTTTGAGTGATGGTATTACTTGTCTAAGAAAGCATTATACATCCAAACTTCTTTTTCTTGCTCTTTGATGTAGTCGCTCATTTGAGAATTAGTGCCTTCATCACCCGCCTCTCCTGCAATTTCTAAGATTTCTCTTTGTAGGTCAATTACTATCTTGAAGGCTTCTAGAATTTGTTCTACGCATTTGTTTCCGTCGGTTACTTCTTTGCTTTCCTTTATAGAAGAAACCTTTAAATAATCCGAATAATTATGGTTAGGGGTAGCACCTAGTGTTAAAATTCTTTCCGCAATTTCGTCTATTTTAAGAACTAAAGAATCGTAGAGTTCTTCAAATTTAGGATGGAGCGTGAAGAAGTCAGCTCCTTTGATATTCCAATGAGCTCCTCTCGTATTTTGATAAAAAATAGAGTAGTTAGCTAATAGTATATTTAGTTTTTCAGTGATGTTTTGGCAATCAGATTCTTTTAAGCCTATAATTTTAGAATTTTTCATAATTAATTTTATTAAATGTTGATGGTGCAAAGGTAAGCTATATTACTATTTATCTTATGAATACTATGATAGTAAAAAACTATTGAGGTAATAGAGGGGGATTGTGGTTTGAATGTGATTTACAAAAAGCACTTGATAAATATGGCGTTCAAGTAGTTGTATTAAAATAATTTTGCTAATTGAAAAATACTTGTTACATTTGTGCCATTCTTTGTAATGGAGCGAAATAAAGATGGAAAATGATAAATATCAGGTCAAAATATTTGTTTATGTGGGGTATATTTTGTACTTCCTTCCTTCCTTCCTTCCTTCCTTCCTTCCTTCCTTCCTTTAAATAAAGGTTTAAATTCTGAAGATAAAAAAGGCTGGTTGTCCCGTGGTAGTGGGACGACCAGCCTTTTTTATAATTTTCATCATTACTCTCATTTCGTTTTTAGCAAATATTTTGTGGCGTTTGGAGGCTTCTTGTGGCTTATAATGGGGCAAGGAGAGAGGTTTCTTTTCCTATCCAAAAATTTTAAATGTATAAAAATATAATCCTATGGTTTCTAACTTGAATAACAAACACCTTACTGATGAACAAATGAAAGCCATAAACGATGAAATGGCGGCTTTAGAACAAGTTCTATCACCAATAAATATTAACCTTACTTCCGAAGACCGTAATAGATACGGAAGAGTGAATGAACAAAATAAACTGTTCATCAATAAAGTGGCAGATTTTGCACAGGCTCAGCCCAATTTGAGAGTACCAGATGTGGACTGGGAAGAGTTTTTCAGAGATATGAAAACTCGTAGTTTCCTTGAGACACTTTATAATAGGCTTACGGCTTTACAACAAAAAGTGCAGAATACTAAAATCTTGCACGATTATGATAACTACCAAGATGCTTTAGCAGATTATGCTTACACCAATTATAAAGCAGGGTCTAAATCCGTAGGTTACGAAACAAAACAAAAAGAATTAAAGCAGTTTTTTTCTCGTTCTCGTAGAAAACAAAACGAAGATGGGGAAACAAAGAGTGAGTGATGTTATCTGGAAGACCTTTTTGATGAAATCTATCACCTAAATGATAATACAGAAGACTATTTTGATAAAAAATATAACCTAAATGGTATTATGAAATCCGAAAAAACAGATACGAATAACTAAAAAGGTAGAAAATATAGGTAATTAAGTTAAATAAGGTATCTCGGGGGTAAAATATGGATACCGCAATTTAAGACCTCTATCCGAAGAGAGGCGTCAAATAGTTAAATAATTGTAAAAATTAAAAATAGAATTATGAAGAAAAATTTATTGACATTATGCGTCGTGGCGGCAACAATGCTTCCAGCTACCGCACTAGCACAACAAGAGGTAGAGAACCTTACTGTAAGAAAAGGGAATGAGCTAAGTCGTGAGTATTTGCGTCCATCTATGAGTTCGCTCTATTTTACAGACGGGAGTTATGAGGCTAACCAAATCGTTAAATATTTACAGCAGATAAATTCTGAACAATATGATGTAAATAGGTTAGAAAAAACGATTTCTGAAGGAGATTTATCAAGCAGGGAGTTAGTAGATGTAGTTTTGGATAGTTGGAAAGTAGGAAACCAAATAATGGGTAATTGGTTTCCAGAATTTATCAATGAGCAAGAAGGTTACTCTCTAAAAGTATTGGAGGGAAGAGGTAAATATGCTGCTACTGATGCCGATGTTCTAAGAAGCGAAGCGAGTCACAGAAAATCGGTTCTTAATAACTTAGGAGAAAAATTGATAGACCGTTCTTATGTAAAAGTATGTTATCTATACAAGGGTAAACAGAATGAAACTAGATTAAAAACTTATATATATAAGTTGAATTTTAATGACGAAGTAAGAACCAACTTCTATGATAATTATTTTAATCGACCTGACGGAGTACAAAAAGCGACTTTTCCATTGGTTTTTGTAATGGAAGACGATTCATCACTTACAGTCTTTAAAGACCGTGAAGGTAACATAGATTATGGCTCTACTGCAATGTCTGCTTTTGAATATATAGACAGAAAGCTATCTAGTAAAGTGAATGATTTCAAGGTTCAGACGGCAGTAATAGAAACTTCTCCTATTAGAGCGAAAATAGGGTATAAAGAAGGGTTGAGGATTGATGACCGCTATGATGTGATGGAACTTGTCTTAGACTCTGAAGGTAAAGAAGTAGCTAAGAGAAAAGCGGTAGTGAGAGTGGATAGCTACATTGCAGATAATCGTTCAGAAGCTACAGGAGAAACTACGGATATGACCAAGTTTTATAAATTACTAGGAGGAAGGGTGCAGGAGGGAATGACCCTTGTGAAAAAAGGAGAAGTGGGGACTAGTGTTATTCCGTATGCTTCATTATCAGGAGTAGGGTTAATGTTGGATTATAGAACAAAATGGTATCCTGGACTTTTTGTGTATCTAAAAGGAGATTTACCCGTAGGAAAAGACTATGTTACTGGAAAGCAAGAGATAAATAAAGCTTATTCAAAATTCACTATTTCTGGCGATAATATAACTGTGGACAAGAAAGATGCTCACACAATATTTAGGCTAGGGTTAGGCGTAATGAAAGAGTTTTATTTTGCTCGTAACTTAGTTGTAGGAGCAGGAGTAGGAGCAGGTAGGTTATTCGCAACGGAATCCGAAAATAAACAAAAACTTGATTTTAAAGTGCTATATGGTGAAGCTATTGGGCGTTTTGGTATCCAGTTCTCTCCAAATTTCCAATTATTTGCACAAGCAGACTACAACTATTACTTTGGTGATGGGGTAGAGTACAGTATTGGTTATGGTAAAACCGTTAAACTCTATGATGGTGAATATTTTAATAAACAGCTAAACAAGCTGGGTATAGGAGTAGGAGCTAAAATATCATTCTAAAAATAAATATATAATGAAAAAAACAATCATTATATCAGGGTTGGTAATGCTTTCAGTAGCATTCCAATCCTGCTCTACCACTCAAGTTTCATATGATTACGAAATAGTATGTCAAGGAGTAGGTTCGCAGGGGTCTAATTTGGTGAAAGTTTATTCCTATGCTTCCACAATGGATGAAGCCACCAGGCAGGTAAAGCGAGATGCAGTACACGGGATTTTATTTAAGGGGATATTAGGAGGAAATCGTTGTTCGTCTCAACCTCCTATCGTAAGTCCTGCGGAATTAGAGAGTCATAAAGAGTTTTTTGATAACTTCTTTAAAGGAGATTATGAAAGATTCGTTAATCTATCTTCCGATGGAAATATCCCAGCAAAAGATAGGCTGAGAGTTGGAAGTAAATATAAAATAGGTGTAACCGTTTCTGTTAATAAAAATGAACTTCGCAAGTACCTAGAAAATAAAGGGGTTATAAAGAAGTTAGGACATTTATTTGAATAAAATAATAATATGATGAAAAAAATAAGTACATTATTTATTTTCATAATGTTGGGAATTAGCACCTTGTATAGTCAAGGTGCTAAAAAGCCCAAAATTATGGTAGTTCCATCAGACGCACTCCTTAACCAAAAAGGTTTATTATCAGGAGGAGACGATATGGGAGAAGAAGTTTTTGTTCAAAACTATAGTAAAGCATTTCTAGATATTGAATTAAAAGCAATGATTTCAAAATTCGGTGAAATGATGAAAGAAAGAGGTTTTGAGACGGTAATGCTTGAACAAGAGTTAAAAAGAAATCAGGGTAAAGGTCTATCAGTAAACTATGATATAAAAATAGATTTAACTTATAAAGTAACATCACAGGGACCGAGGAAAAAAGTTTATGCCGAATTTTCGGGTATAGATGTGTATAGCAGTAAACAAATTGCAGCATCTAGCGGAGAAAGTGAATATGCTATTGGTGAATCTAATGAGAATCTTCTTCAAGAAGCGGTTTTAGATAAGATAGACCAATTTAATAATCAACTGATGACAACCTTTAATGAAATGGCACAAAATGGTAGAGAATCTCGCCTTATCATTATTTCAGAAGGTCTATCATTAGATGAAGAAATGGACGGTAAAAACATTTTAGATTTTGTAGAAGATTGGCTGTCCGCTAGATGTGTAAGAGGGAACTTTACCACAGATGATGCCAACGAAAGTAGGATAGAGGTTTCGCAAGCGATGATGCCTTTGTTTGGAGAGAATGGAAAGTCTTTAGATGCAAGGAACTTTTACAGGGATTTAGAAAAAATGTTAGGAAATATTGCGGCATCTAAAGGGTTTAAACTAAGTAGAACCAAATCAAAATTGGGTGAGGTAGAGTACACAATAAAACAAAATTAGAAAATATGAAATCAAAACAAACTCTAAATTATCTATTATTTTTTATAGGGATTATATTTGGAACGGCTCAAGAAGTTACGATAGCTCCAGCTCGGATAAAAAGTGATTATACTCTATCAGAAAAAGCAGATACTCAGATTATAGCTAAGATGCAGAAGGTGCTTAATAAAAGTGGTATAATTGACTATGAAAACGCCGTTTTTGCACTAGTTCCCGAAATATCTATATTATCGGAACATACATCTTCTGGTATTCCGTCAATTGCAGAAGTAGAATATGAACTTTCATTTAGTGTGATGAATATTTTTGATGGAAAGGCTTTTGCTACTCATTCATTTAAAACCAAAGGGAGAGGGAGTAATAAAGGAAATGCTATTGCAATGGGATTGAAAAATATTGATTTAAATACCCCAATATTTTCTGAATTTTTAGAAAGAACTAAATCAAAAATAATCTCCCATTATGAGAGAGAATTACCTAAAATGATACAAAGAATTAACATTCAAGTAGGTGCTAAAAATTATGAAGAAGCCCTATTCATTTTATCACAAATTCCAGAAGCAATTCCTTCTTACGCTTCAAAAATTTTACCCTTAACAGAGAAGGTTTATAAGTCTTATGAAGAAAATTTAGGTAAGGAGTTTTTACAAAGAGCAAAATCTAAGTGGGCGATTAGCAAAGATGAATACACCGCCTCGGAGGTGGCAGAGCTATTGTCTCAAATTCCGGTAGAAACCTCTGCTTATAAAGAATCTCAAGTGTTGTTAAAAAATATTGATAAATATATAGCAAATAAAGATGTTTTTTATAGAAAACTTCGTGAAAAGGAGATAAATAATGCTCATCTAGAACGTAAAGCTGCCATAGAAGCAATAAGAGCTATAGGAGTAGCTTATGGTAAAAATGCAGGGACGAAAGTTGTTCTATGGAAGTAAATCAAAAATAATTTGGTTTTCGTAAAAAAGAGGTCAGACAACTTTATCCATTTATAAAACTACATCAATTAAAAGGTAAAGAAGGACAAAATAGATGAATAATTGTGTATTTTAGAAAAAAAAGTTATCTTTGCACCTTGAAACTAAAAATAAATAAAAGCAATTAAATGCCTACTATTCAACAATTAGTAAGAAAAGGAAGAGCCACACTTGCCAAGAAGAGCAAATCGGCTGCTTTGGATTCTTGTCCACAAAAGAGAGGTGTATGTACAAGAGTATATACAACTACACCTAAGAAACCTAACTCTGCACTTAGAAAAGTAGCAAGGGTAAGACTTTCTAACGGTAAAGAAGTAAACGCTTATATCCCGGGCGAAGGACACAATCTCCAAGAGCACTCGATAGTATTGGTAAGAGGCGGAAGGGTGAAAGACCTACCGGGAGTTCGTTATCACATTGTTCGTGGTGCTTTAGATACCGCTGGAGTTAACGGAAGACTTCAGAGAAGATCTAAGTACGGTGCTAAGCGTCCTAAAGATGCTAAAAAGTAATCATTAAATTTTAAGAAACAGAACAATGAGAAAAACAAAAGCGAAAAAAAGACCGTTGTTACCAGATCCAAAATTTAATGATCAGTTGGTAACTAGATTTGTGAATAACCTAATGCTAGACGGTAAGAAGTCTATCGCATTCAGAATTTTCTATGATGCACTAGACATCGTAGAAGCTAAAAAAGGAGAAAACGAAAAAACTTCATTAGAAATTTGGAAAGATGCTCTAACTAATGTAATGCCTCACGTAGAAGTGCGTTCAAGAAGAGTTGGTGGTGCTAACTTCCAAATTCCGATGCCTATTAGAGCAGATAGAAAAATCTCTATGGCAATGAAGTGGCTTATTAAGTACGCTAAAGCGAGAAATGATAAGTCTATGGCTCAGAAATTAGCTGCTGAAATTATTGCTGCTGCTAAGGAGGAAGGTGCTGCCTTCAAAAAGAAAACTGATACTCACAAAATGGCTGAGGCTAACAAAGCATTCTCACACTTTAGATTCTAATAGGAAATGGGAAGAGATCTTAAATACACTAGAAATATTGGTATTGCAGCTCACATTGATGCTGGTAAAACCACTACTACTGAAAGAATTCTATTCTATACAGGTAAAACCCACAAAATAGGTGAGGTACACGATGGTGCTTCTACTATGGACTGGATGGAGCAAGAAGCTGAAAGGGGGATTACAATTACTTCTGCAGCTACAACTTGTAACTGGGTATTTCCTAGACATGATGGGAAGCCTACAGCAGACGCTAAAGATTATCACTTTAACATCATCGATACACCGGGACACGTAGACTTTACCGTAGAGGTAAACCGTTCTCTTAGAGTATTAGATGGTTTAGTATTCTTATTCTCTGCAGTAGACGGAGTAGAGCCTCAGTCTGAAACAAACTGGAGACTAGCAGATAACTACAAAGTGGCTAGAATGGGGTTTGTAAACAAAATGGATAGACAGGGTGCAGACTTTCTTAATGTAGTAAACCAAGTTAAGGAAATGTTAGGTTCTAACGCAGTTCCTATCGTACTTCCTATTGGTGCAGAAGAAGACTTTAAAGGAGTGGTAGACCTTATTAAGAATAGAGCTATCATTTGGCATGAGGAAACTCAAGGAGCTACTTTTGATGTAGTGCCTATTCCTGATGATATGAAGGATGATGTATTAGCTTACAGACAAAACTTAGTAGAAGCTGTAGCTGAGTACGATGAGTCTTTATTAGAGAAGTTCTTTGAAGATCCAGATTCTATTACAGAAGAAGAAATTAACGAAGCACTTAGAAAAGCTACTATCGATTTATCTATTATCCCAATGACTTGTGGTTCTTCATTTAAGAACAAAGGGGTGCAGTTTATGCTAGATGCGGTTTGTAGATACTTACCTTCTCCATTAGACAAAGATGATATCAACGGTACAGATCCTAATACAGATGCTGAAATCAGTAGAAAACCAGATGTAAACGAGCCTTTCTCTGCATTAGCATTTAAAATTGCTACAGACCCATTCGTGGGAAGATTAGCATTCTTTAGAGCTTATTCAGGAAGACTAGATGCTGGTTCTTATGTACTTAATACAAGATCTGGAAACAAAGAAAGAATTTCTAGAATTTACCAAATGCACGCTAATAAGCAAAATCCTGTAGAGTATATCGAAGCGGGAGATATTGGTGCAGCGGTAGGTTTCAAAGATATTAAAACTGGGGATACACTTTCTGATGAGAAGAACCCTATCGTTTTAGAATCTATGATTTTCCCAGATCCAGTAATCGGTATTGCAGTAGAACCTAAAACTAAAGCAGACCAAGATAAATTGGGTAATGCTCTTGCTAAATTAGCAGAAGAAGACCCAACTTTCCAAGTGAAAACTGATGAGGCTTCTGGACAAACTATTATCTCTGGTATGGGTGAACTTCATTTAGATATCATTGTAGATCGTTTGAAGAGAGAATTCAAAGTAGAGGTTAACCAGGGTCAGCCGCAAGTAGAGTACAAAGAAGCTCTTACTGCTACTGCTAACCATAGAGAAGTTTATAAGAAACAATCTGGTGGTAGAGGTAAGTTTGCGGATATCGTATTCGAAATCGGTCCAGCTGATGAAGGTAAGACAGGTCTTGAATTCATTAACGAAATTAAAGGTGGTAATATTCCTAAAGAATTTATCCCTTCTGTAGAAAAAGGATTCAAGGAAGCTATGAGGAATGGTCCTTTAGCAGGATTCGAAGTTGAAGCAATGAAGATTACCCTTAAAGATGGATCTTTCCACGCGGTAGACTCTGACCAACTTTCTTTCGAATTAGCAGCTAAGTTAGGTTTCAAAGCGGCTGGTAAAGCAGCGAAGGCTGTAATTATGGAGCCTATTATGAAGCTTGAAGTAGTTACTCCGGAAGAATATATGGGGGATATCGTAGGGGACCTTAACAGAAGAAGAGGTACTATTAACGGTATGGACGATAGAAACAACGCTAAGGTTATCAAGGCATTTGTTCCTCTTTCTGAAATGTTCGGGTATGTAACATCTCTTAGAACGCTTTCTTCTGGTAGAGCAACATCTTCTATGGAGTTTGAAAAGTACGAACCAGCTCCTCAGAACGTGGCTGACGAAGTAATAGAAAAAGCAAAAGGTTAATCTTTTAAAATTTAGAATTAAAATGTCACAAAGAATCAGAATAAAACTAAAATCTTACGATTACAATTTGGTAGATAAGTCTGCTGAGAAAATCGTAAAAACAGTAAAATCTACTGGTGCTGTAGTGAATGGTCCTATACCATTGCCTACTCACAAAAGAATCTTTACGGTTCTTAGATCTCCGCACGTTAATAAGAAGGCGAGAGAGCAGTTCCAACTTTCAGCTCACAAGAGATTGATGGACATTTACTCTTCTTCTTCTAAAACGGTAGATGCTTTAATGAAGTTAGAGCTTTCTAGCGGTGTAGATGTAGAAATCAAAGTTTGATAAATAAACTTTGCTATGATATCAAACTCCTCCCTTAGATATAAGGGAGGAGTTTTTTTTATGAAAAATAGATTGCCAATAAAAAAATAGTTTTATATTCGTAGCATGACAATAAAAGTAAAAAGCTATGAAAAGAAATTTATTAAAAACAGCAATTGCATTTTGTGTGGTAGGGGCTGGCTTGGGTTCTCTTTATGGACAAGAGGGCTATAAAGCTCCATTGGCCGAGAAAGTGAGTCCGGTTTACGATGGCGGATGATGCCGAACTGGATAATATGGTGTTTCCGACTTCGGAATGGCAGGCTTTTGCCGATGTGTCTTGGTATTCGGATGCGGTGAACGAGTTTACCTTAACCACCGAGGCGCAACTCGCTGGTCTGTCCAAATTGGTGAAGGAAGGCAACAGTTTTTCGGGAAAAACCATTAGTCTTGGGAACGATTTGGACTTGGGCGAACACCTTTGGACAGCGATTGGCTACACTTACAGAACGCCGTTTTCTGGTAATTTTGACGGGAAGCATCACACCATTAAAAATCTAAAAGTGTACCGAGGCGATAGTGGGGATTTCCTGGGGTTGTTTGGTTATTATGCTTCGGGGAATTTAAAAGACCTGACGATTGATGGAGGGATGGTCAGGAAGGACACGGCGGGAGTGCTGGTAGGGAATTTCACCTCGGGGGCTACAATGAGCAACTGCCATATCAAGAACGGAAAACTGTTGGGGGGTTACGACCCTAATTATACCACGAGTGCCTTTAATGTGGGGTTGTTGTGCGGTTCGGTAACTTCTTCCAGCGTAGTGGATTATTGTTCGGCGGAAGGGGTGATTAAAGGCTTCCAGCAGGTGGGCGGTTTGGTAGGCTCGCCTTGGAACAAAGCCGTGATAAAAAACTCTTATTTCAAAGGAAAAGTGATAGGTGCTTATTTCGTGGGCGGTTTAGTAGGGTTCAGTACCTTTGCCTTCAGTCCTAATTCCGAGGTTTTAATAGAGGATTGCTATGCGATGGCGGAAGTGATGGGGGCTGAACACGTGGGCGGTTTTTACGGCGGTTTGCAGGTAGGGAAAATTAAAAATTCGTATTCTGTGAGTACCGTTGATGGCGCTTCGGGAACGGTAGGGGGATTTGTGGGAAGTATCGGAGGCGGAGGCATTCTTGAAAATGCTCATTTTAACAAGACCGTGGCTCCGATGTCGGGGTATGGCGATGCTCCAGCTCCGGGAGTGGGCCTTATGGGGCATACCACCGAAGCGATGAAAGTGCAGTCGTTCTTAGATTTACTGAATAATAACCGAACACCTGAAAAATGGAAATTCGAGAGCGGTGTAAATGAGGGGTATCCCGTGATTTACGATGCGGCAACGATGGGCGTTTCCGAAATTAAGAAACCCGACCAAGTTTCCATCTATCCAACGGTGGCGAAGGATAAGCTGTACCTGTCGGATAAGGCTCAAACCTACACTTACCAAGTGCTTGATGTTACGGGGAGAGTGCTAAAAAGTGGCAAAACCAACGCTTCCGTAGAGGTGGGCGACTTGAACCGAGGCGTGTACTTGCTGAAACTGGAAAACGGACAAGGCTACACGGTGCATAAGTTTATGAAAGATTAGTTTTATTTGTTTAGACTAAAGCCTCCCTATCTAAGGGGGGCTTTTTTTAGGATAAAAAATAAAAATTTTGGGGTTGGGGAACTGCCGCCCCATCTTGGGGAATATTTTTTTTAGCTAAAGAATAGATTTTGTTTTATAGGAAAAGGCTTCCCCATTGTTGAAAATAAGCTCCCCAAGATAGGGGGACGGTTTTTTAAGTTGGGGGAAGGTTGCCCCAAAGAGGGGAGGGTTTTCCCCGAGTTATTTAATGAAAATTTCATTTTGATAGGTGGAAAATAATATTAAATTTGTATCAGCAGACCCTAACTATTGATAAGTTTCAAAAAGTGAAGTTTGGAGTATTAACTTAAAACCGTTTCATTATGCCAAAAAAAGGACTTGCAGAAGTAATACACGCTGCAGAGCTTATGTTGAGCGGGCTAAAAGCCCATCAGTCGGAGTTGTCGTCAAGAGGATTAGATGCCGCTTTCATAAAGACGATGGAAGATTTGATGAAAAACTTGGTACAGGCAAACAATCTCCAAGAGAAATTGAAAGCCGACTTAAAAACGCAAACCACCAAAGTAGAAGAGCTGATGAGTAACCTGCAGAAAACGGCTTCCGAAGCCAAGAAGA
Source organism: Riemerella anatipestifer ATCC 11845 = DSM 15868 (assembly GCF_000252855.1). Taxonomy (NCBI): domain Bacteria; kingdom Pseudomonadati; phylum Bacteroidota; class Flavobacteriia; order Flavobacteriales; family Weeksellaceae; genus Riemerella; species Riemerella anatipestifer. Next base: position 1,693,413 of record NC_017045.1, read on the forward strand.
GGGTAAAATTAGATGTCCAAAGCTCCCAATGGAAAGCGTTTGGAATTGAGGACAAACGCTAACGATGAGAATGGTAAAGCCGCCAATAGAGGGCGGCTTTATTTTGTTAAGGTATTATTTGAAATTTAAGAAATAAATTAAATATGATTTTTATCATATAAAAATTTTTGTTTTTGAAAAATTCATTTATATTTGTGATATGTTAAACCAATAAATTATTATGTTATGAAAAAATTATTTTTTGTGGCTACATTGTTGGTCGCTGGTGTAATGAGTGCAAAAGTAGGTACTCCTAACAGAAAATGCATTAAAGATGATGCGAGAAAAAGTATTGAGTATCTACCAATAAAAAAGTTAGGAGGAGTGGAAAAGGTAAATATACCTTCTTTTATAACGGCAGGAGCTTGTTCGAATTGGATTACAGTGGACGCTTCTTGTGGAGCACGATATTATTTGTGTTCGGATCACTATGAGAATATGGAAGAATTAATGGACGATGTAGATTATTTTGATGATGCGAAGTGTAATTAAATTTTGTGTTATTTTTTTTGGGCTGTTGATGGTTAATATTGCTTACAGTCAAGTTACGGCTTCTGGTAACTTAAATTTTTCGCCGGAACCGTTTGTACAGAAAGAAATTGACCGTGTGAGGTATCAGGTATTTTATGAACTAAAATTTTTGCCTAATGCAGACCAACCATCGTCCTTTAGGGAAGCCGTAACTATTTTGCAGATAGGGGATAATTTCGTAAAGTTTGCAGATGCTAATACCTATAAATCAGATTCGCTTAGGAATGAGTTTCAGTATCTAAAATCTATAAGAACTAAGGAGTTTAACCAACTTTTGGCCCTTAGACCAAAGTTTCCTTATACGATTTACTCCAATCCGAAAGAGAATGTCTATACGCTTAATAATAGGCTGTCTCATGCTTATACTTATACGGCTCCTATCCCAAAGTTAGAGTGGAACATAAGTTCTACAACTAAAAAAATAGGCGATTATTTGGCTGTAAAAGCAACCACCCGCTATTCGGGCAGAAATTATGAGGCTTGGTTTACTCAAGAAATACCGTTTTCTTACGGACCTTATTTGTTTCAAGGTTTGCCGGGTCTGATTTTGGAGATTAGAGATACCGCAAATCATTATGCCTTTACGCTGTTTAAAATTGAGAAATCTGATACAGCGATGACCAAAGGAAGCGGGAAAGAGGTGCTTGAGGTTACGCGTGAGAAATACAAAAAGCTGGAGCGGGTGTATCACGAAAATCCTGGACAATTCATTAAAGGAATGGCTTATGATGCAGGAGGAAATCCCATCAATCTTAGGAATAAACCTCGCCCGTACAATCCCATAGAGTTGGAGTAAGGGAGAAGTTATGATAGAAAACTATTAAGTTTTTTATTTTCTCAAGGTTTGTTTTTATTAAACTAATAGAATTTTTATCTTCGCCTTCATCTATAAGGAAGTTAGATGAAGGCGTTTTTTGTGTAGAATATTTTTTGTAATATTGTTTTGAATTAAATCTTATAAATGCTATGATGAAAAAACTAATTGGAGTCTTTTTATTCTTTTGTGGTTTCGTTGGGCTTTCGGCTCAAGAGTTAATGGTGTATTATAATGTGAGTTTTAAATTGGATTCTCTGCAAGAACACTTCAATAAGGAAGAAGCCGTATTGGATATATCTAAAAATGAGGTGAAATTTTATTCCACAGAATATCTGAAAGCCGACTCTATCCAAAAGCAAACGAATAAAGCAAATTTTGCTTATCCCAAATTAAAGTATAAAGTTAAAAGGGCTCTTAATACTTCTGAAAATACAGAGTATGTTACGATTTATATGGATTATTATGCGTTATCGTCTAACGATACCCAAAATTGGACGATACTAGATGAGACCAAAACCGTTAACGGTATTGTATTGAGAAAAGCCGTAACCCGATTTGGTAAAAGAGATTGGGAGGCTTGGTTTTCGGATAAATACCCAGTTTTAGAGGGACCATATAAATTTAGAGGGTTGCCTGGGCTTATCTTTGAATTACGAGATACAAAGGATAATTTTATATTTTCCGTTAATCGGATTGTGCCTAAAAAAGAAAAAATAGAAACCGATAATTTTTTAGAAACCAATTATGGCAAAAAAGCACTTCCTATTAAATTGGGCGTTTATCAGAAATTAAAGTTAGATGATTATCATAATCCGTTAAAGGGTCAAGAAAACTTGATAGTAATGGGTAAAGATGGTAAACCAGCAAAAATTGATAAAAGAGAACAAATCTTAAAATATCAAAATCATCTAAGAAAATATAATAATCCGATAGACTTAAATTTAGCGGTTACTTACCCTGATAATAAATAACATTGTTATTGTATACAAATTCCTTCTATTTATATAGGAGGAATTTTTTGTATTAAGAAAAAACACTTACTTTTCATTTTTGTTTAGTGATAGAATAATCTGTTTAGTTGAGATGAAAATAGTTGTTAAAATAGGTTGTATATTGTTATTTTGCCATTCTTGTAATGTGTTTGCTCAATCATTTTTAGCGAAGTATCAGGTGACTTTTGTCAAAGATACTTTAAGTTTCAATCCGTTAGAGGAAGTAATGGATTTGCAAATTGTGGGAGAGCAGTCTGTTTTTAGGAGTGCTGTAAAATCATTGTCGGACTCCCTTTCTAAAAAGGAGATTAGGAATGCTTTAAGCACCGTAAAAGATGGGCAGGTAGTGCTAGATATTACAAATGTCCCAAAACCCAAATTAAGACAAGAAGTTATTCGGCAGAGAGATGAAGTGTTGGTGTATGATAGGATTTTTACAGATGATTTTTACTTCCCATTAACGGATAAGGTCGTTTGGAACATAACTAATGAGAAGGAAGTTATCAACTCTTATCGGTGTATAAAGGCGGTATCTCATTATAGAGGTAGAGATTATGAGGCTTGGTTTACAGAAGAGATACCCATTTCAGAAGGTCCTTATATATTTAAAGGTTTGCCAGGATTGGTAGTTAAGGTTTATGACAAGAAGAAATATTACACTTACGAACTTACCTATTTTGCTAAGAAAGATAAGTTGGAACTTGCTAAACCCAGTTCTAACGCCGCTAAGGTGAATATGGAACAATTTTCGCAAATGAGAAAAGCTCTGCCAGAAACCATAATCCAAAGATTTGAACAGAGGTTGAATAAACCTTTGCCAGAGGAAAGGAGAAAATTGGTTAGGCAGAATGCTTTGAAAGATAACAATCATATATTCTAAACGGATAAATAATAATAGGTTAAAACTTCTCTTTTACTTAGGGTAGGAGAGAAGTATTTTGGTTTGTGGTTTTAAAAAAATAAAATCTACAATATTCAAAAAATGTTTATCTTCGTGGGTATGAATAAAATACTGATGTTTCTGCTATTAGGGCAGATGATTTTTGGGCAGAATATAAAAAGCATTCAATTATTTAACCCTAAAACTAACGATGGTACACCTGTCATCAATATTGGGGAGCAGTTGGTTTTAAGGTTTGATGATTTGTCGGGAGGGAGTTCAATCTATCGTTATACGCTGAAACATTATGATAGGAATTGGCAGGAAGATGGTCTATTTTTTACCGAGTATGCCAGTGGCGATTTGAATGGGATTATCAACAACTTTCAATACTCTTTTAATACTTTACAAAGATATACGCATTACGAGCTAGTATTTCCTAACGAGCAGATAAAGCCTAAGATTTCGGGGAATTTTGAAATTGTAATTTACAAAGATTCTCCCTCTAAGCCTTTGTTTAAAAGGAGGTTTTGTGTGGTTGAAAATAAGGCTTCTTTAGCACTTAATCTTAGCCGATTTTCGGATAGCAAAAGGCAAGAGCTTAATCAAAGGGTAGAGGTAAAGGCTATGGGAGACCAAACTTTGCTTAATAATGTTAATTCTGTTTCCTTGAATGTAATTCAAAATAATAATTGGGAAATTGGAATTTACAATCAGAAGCCTAGCAGTACTTTGGGTAGTGGGCTAATGTTTCAGCAACTGAATTTAGCTTTTGAAGGGAATAACGAATTTTATTACTTTGATAATAAGAATATGGGTAGAGCTTTTGATATGGTAGCAGGGGCTGAAACGATGGAAGGTACTAATTATACTTACTTGCATCCTGTTTGGGCATATCCACTCAATTATCAGTATCAGCCAGATGTTAATGGAGCGTTTTATTTCAGAAGAAATGATTTAGGTTTGGAAAGAGATGCTCATAGAGAAGCGGATTATTCTTGGGTATATTTTTATTTAGACTCAGAACCAGTGCAGGGTAAAATTTATGTTTTGGGACAGTTTAATGATTATACTGCTAATGAGGAAAGCCAAATGTACTATGATGAAAATAGGCATCAGTATGTAGCAAAAATTTACCTAAAGCAAGGTTTTTACAACTATATTTTAGCGACACAAAAAGAGGGAGAAACGCTAAACTATGGAGAAATAAATGGTAATTTTTGGCAAACCGAAAATCTTTATCAAGCATTCTTGTATTACAGACCTTTCGGAGCTAACTATGATGGACTTTTAGGCTATGGAGAGCTAAGAGCTCCTGTTCAGTAGAAAAGGTTTTACATAAATTTCGTAGGGTCTGGATAGCGGTAATTATAAGGGATTTCTATTTCGGAGAGGCGAGAAGAAATAATTCTCCCAAATGTTTCTTGTGGGGTTGTTGGGACAGCTTTCCCTATTTGTTGGTTTAGGATTTCTAACTTGGTAGGGTGTAGAGGAGCTACAATATTGTATATTTTTGAGGTTAAATTTCGGTTCAGCATTTTCTCTATAACAAGGCAAACATCTTTATAATGAATATGATTAACCACTTGATTCAGGTTGGTTACTTTGTAGTTGCTTAGCATTCGGTTGCCGCCCATAAGTCCACCCAATCGTAAAATGTTAAGGTGAGGGAAACTAGATTTCATTTGCTTTTCAATGGATAGAATGTGTTGGTCTAAATCAGTTTCGTCTAGTGTGTTTTCGTTGATGATTCCTTCAATTTGTGGATAAATTCCTATAGAACTCATTAAAAAAATAGGCTTCTCAAATCCGAAAATAAAGCGACTGATATTATGAAACCTCGTTTTAAGAAGGTGTAAATCTGTGCGTTTTGAAAACGGAACCGTAATAATAATAGCATCTAATTTTGAGAGAATTTCCCAAGGAGTATCAATGGGATTATCAAAATTGATGATACTCGTTTGACAACCTTTAATTTTCAGTAGGGTGGCTTTACTTTCGGAAGTATTAGTTGTGTGGATAGAGTAAGTAGGAGCAAAATGCTCTACCAAATGTTTGCCTAGCCAGCCGCAACCTATAATACCGAGATGTTTCATAACTAATGGATATAAAAAGCCCCACGCTTTATCAGCAGACGTGGGGAATATTTTAGCTTAAATAGAAATTTTTTAATTCTTCCTCACAAAGCGTTTTAATGACTTCTATCCAGCGGTCTTCATCGTTAAGACAAGAGATGTAATGGAATTGCTCTCCTCCTGCGTGCAAAAATTCCTCCTTGCCCTCTTCGGATATTTCTTCTAAGGTTTCTAAACAGTCCGATACAAAGGCAGGGCAACAGATAGCTAATTTTTTAACTCCTTTTTTAGGTAGATTTTCTAAAGTTTCGTCTGTGTAAGGCTCAATCCATTTGTCTTTTCCTAAACGAGATTGAAAGGAAACGATGGTTTTCTCTTTTGGTAAATTAAGTTGTTGAATTACCAATTCTGTGGTTTTAAAACATTGATGACGGTAACAAAACGAATGACTTGGATTGTTCTCACGAGAGCAACAATCATTAAGGTTGCACGTTTTGGTAGGGTCTGTTTTGTAGATGTGTCTTTCTGGTACACCGTGGTAAGAAAACTGTAAAGCATCAAAATCTTGAGGTAGTTTTTCTCGGATACTATCAGCTAAACATTTAATATAAATATCTCGGTTGTAGAAAGGCTGAACATAATTAACTCTCACATTAGGAAAGTGTTTTTTTCTTACCTCTTCTGCCTTGTCTATTACGGTTTCTGTGGTACTCATAGCGTATTGCGGATACAACGGAAACAGAACAATATCTGTAACGCCTTGTTCTATGAGTTTTCTCATACCGTTTTCTATGCTAGGTTGGGCGTACCTCATACCTATTTCCACAGGGATATCTACTAATTTTTGTAGTTTGGTTTTTATTTTTTCTGTGATTACGATAAGGGGAGAGCCTTCTGGAGTCCACACCGTTTCGTAAGCTGCTGCGGACTTTGGAGGTCTAGTTTTGAGAATAATACCTCTCACCAATAATGCACGGAAAAACCAACGATAATCAATGACCTTTTCGTCCATCAAAAATTCGTCTAGATATTCTTTAACATCAGACACCTTGGTGGATTTGGGCGAACCTAAATTAACTAATAATATCCCTTTTTTTGACATAGTTTTGTTTTAGCGTGATTAAATTTTAGCCGTTTACAGCCTCCACTTTTTCTACCAAATCGGGCAGAAATTGTTTGAGTACATTCTCTATACCGCCTTTCAGGGTAGCTGTAGAACTTGGGCAACCGCTACAAGCACCTTGTAGTAGCATTTTGGCAGTTTTGGTGCTTTCGTCGTATTCCATTAGAGAAATTTTACCGCCATCGTTTTCTACGGCAGGAGCCACATATTCGTTAAGTATGTCGCTTATCTTTTGTTCCGTATCGGTATATTCTCTGTTAATGATTTTCTCTACTGGATTTTCGTGTTTTTGGGGTTCTTTATGAGAAACCTCGCCACCATTTTGGAGATATTCAGCGATAAAAGCTCTAGTAACCACCATCACTTCGTGCCACTGTACAGAATCATCTTTGGTAACCGCAACAAAGTTATCCGAAATAAAGACCTCTTGGGCAAAATCAAACTCTTTGAAAATAGCTTGAGCCAAAGGCACTTCTGCAGCTTCCTCACGAGATTTAACCTCTACAAACCCCTCTAATAATAGTCTTGAGGCTACAAATTTCATCACCGAAGGGTTGGGCGTCATTTCGGCATAAATTTGATACACTTCTTTCCTTTGTTGGCGATAAATTCTAGGGTTAGCAAGAAGCTCGTCTTCGATAACGTTTTTAAGGCTTTGCACCACGTGCTCCCATTCTACGGTATCTTGCTTAGCAACAGCAATAAAATTAGCCGTAATGAATATCTTATCCACAAAAGGATAATTAAAAAGTTCTTGGGCTAGTGGTATCTCCGAAATATCCGAATTTCTATCGAGTTCCAATGAGCCTGGGATTAAGTTGTAATCCGCAACGAACTTCATTACTCTAGGATTTTCTGTGGCTTCTATGATGATTTGTCGCATTTTTAAATTAAATTTGGAACTGCAAAAATACGGAAACCAACTTAGACGATAGAATACTAGGTTTAGTTTTTTTCAATGATTGCAATTTATAGAAAGAAACCAGTTTTAATAGAATTAAAATAAAACCGAAAATATGGCACTTATAAGACCTCTTTTAGGAAAAACTCCACAGATAGGAGAAAACACTTTTTTAGCAGAAACCGCTACTATTATAGGCGATGTAACTATGGGGGCAGAATGTAGCATTTGGTATAATGCCGTTATTCGTGGAGATGTGCATTATATCAAAATGGGGAACAGGGTTAATGTTCAGGACAATGCTATGCTGCATTGCACTTACGAGAAATATCCACTCGTTATAGGTAATAATGTGTCTATTGGGCATAATGCCATTGTGCACGGCTGTACCTTGCACGATAATGTACTTATAGGTATGGGAGCTATTGTTATGGATAACTGCGTGGTGGAATCCAACTCTATTGTGGGGGCAGGCTCTGTGGTTACACAAGGCACACATATTAAATCTGGCGAAGTATGGGGCGGAATCCCAGCTAGAAAAATTAAAGATATGTCCGCTGAACTTTTAGAAGGCGAAGTAAATAGAATTGCTAATAGCTATGTAAAATATTCTAGTTGGTATAAAGATGATGAGCAAAAATAAACCCACCTTAGAGACGGAGCGACTAGTACTTGATGATATTATTAGAGATGATCTTGATAGAATAGTTACGCTTCTTAATCAGACAGAGGATTTTTCTAAAAATACATCAAATATAGCTTATCCATATGAAAAACATCACGCTGAGTTTTTCTATGAAATAGCCAATAATAATGATAACAATAGCTATACTTTTGCAATAAGAGAAAAAGAAACAAGACTAATGATAGGAGCAATGGGTATTCATAATGTAGATGCCCATAATAAAGGAGAAATTGGTTATTGGATAGGTCTTGATTATTGGAATAAAGGTTACGCTAAAGAGGCATTAGCTCGTATTATTTCATTTGCATTTAATAATTTAAAACTAAATAAATTATACGCTTCTCACTTTTCTCATAATCTTGCATCGGGTAAGGTTATGGAGTCGTGTGGTATGCAGTTTGAGGGTATTCTAAAACAAGAAATCTTAAAACAAGGGGTTTATTTAGATTTGTGTAGATATAGCATATTAAATTCTCACAAAATTTAATCCTCCAAAAATTTGTACTTTTGGGGAATGAATAGCGAGGTCTTTCAACTTATAGAGCATACCAACAGAAATATATTCCTTACAGGTAAGGCAGGGACTGGTAAAACTACCTTCCTTAATCATTTTGTGAAAAATACTAGAAAAAGCCATATTGTGGTTGCTCCTACAGGGATAGCAGCTATCAATGCGGGTGGGGTTACCATTCATTCGATGTTTGGGCTTCCTTTAAGACCTTTTTTTCCTACTACCGAAAGGATAGACAGCTATTTAGGAAACAATATACCAGACCTCGTAAAACATTTTAAATACCGAAGTTCTAAACTAAAGCTACTTAGGGAGGTTGAAATCATTATTATAGATGAGGTTTCAATGCTACGAGCTGATGTTTTGGATATGATGGACTTTTCCCTTAGGCATATTCGTAGAAATGGGTTGCCGTTTGGTGGAGTTCAGATGCTTTTTATTGGAGATTTGTACCAGTTGCCACCAGTGGTAAGAGATGAACACAGCTTGCAAAGGTATTATACCTCGCCGTTTTTCTTTAGTGCTCACGCCCTTCGTGGGATAGATTTAGTAACGGTGGAACTTACTAAAGTTTACCGTCAGCAGGACGAAACTTTCCTTAATATCCTCAATGAGATAAGGGAAGGCAATCTTGGCGAGGATAATTATGAAAAACTCAACTCAAGATATATCAGCGATTTTGACCCTAAAGATGAGACTTATGTTTATTTAACCTCCCACAATCGTATGGCGGACAGCATCAATAAGGAGCGATTGGAGGCTTTGGGAGGGCGGTCTTATTTTTATAGAGCGGAAGTACGAGATGATTTTAATGAACACCAATATCCCAATGAGGAAATTCTAGAACTGAAAGTAGGGGCTCAAGTGATGTTTATTAGGAATGATGCTAGTCCAGAGAAGCGTTATTTTAATGGTAAATTGGCAGAGGTTACAGCATTAGACCAAGACGAAATCAGAGTGACTATAGACGGCGAAGACGAAGAGTTTACTATAAAACATGAGCTTTGGGAACAAAAACGCTACTTCCTAGATAAAGACAAAAACATTAGGGAGGAAGTGTTGGGCAGTTTTAAACAATACCCTATCCGTTTGGCGTGGGCGGTTACCATACATAAAAGTCAAGGGCTTACTTTTGATAGGTTGATTGTAGATGCGGGGCAGTCCTTTGCATCGGGGCAGGTATATGTGGCCTTGTCTAGGTGTCGTACTTTGGAGGGCATTGTTCTTAAATCTCAAATATCCAAAACGGTTATTTTTAATGACCAAAGGGTTGCCGAGTTTCAAAAAGAAACCAATGCTAACGACCGCATCAGCGAAATTATAAAATCAGAAAAGCACGATTATAGCGTAGGCAAGGTACTTAGACGGATTGATTGTAATTGGTTTACTAAGGCTTTGGAGGAGTGGTATAATCAGGCCTTGGTTACTAGGGATTTAGATAAGAATAAAGCGAAGAAAATTTATCTATCAGTAAAACCTCAAATAGAAAATTGGGTAAAGATATTTGAGAAACTAGAACGAGTGTTAAAGCAAAAAACGCAAAAGTTTATAAAAGGCGATGAGCAGTGGGACGAAATAGAAGCTAAAGCCAAGGGAGCGGTTAATTATTTTTTTACTCAAACTTTGGAGCATTTTTTCACTCCTTTTAAAGATTTTTATGCTGAAACCAAAGGTGTTAAAGGGCTTAAAACTTACAACGCTGAAATCAAACTATTGCTAGACGATTTAGAAGATTATCTTAATGATTTAAAATCGGTATTCTTGATAGATACACCTCTTTTTGACGAAACTAATGAGAAGAGCATTACTACAGAGATTAAAAAAGTGCCTACCCACGTACTGACCTATCAACTATTTGAAGACGGTAAAACTATTGGCGAAATTGCCAAGGAGAGAGGTTTGGTAATATCTACAGTTTACGGACATTTAGCGAAATTTGCAGAGCAAGGGCTATTAGATTTGTCCAGATTGATAAGTGCTGAAAAAATAAAAACCTTTGAAGAAACCTTTAAACAAGCACCACAAGGCACTCTCTCCGAATGGAAAAAAGTCCTCCCAGATGATTTTGAATATCACGAAATAAGATTGCTAGACAATCATTATCGCTATTTGGAACACAAAGAGGAAGACTAAGTTGCGGAACTTTACCCAAAAATTTAAAGTTGAAAATCTGCGGTTTTCAGTTGTTTAATCACTTGTTTTAGTTCTGGGAAGTTTGGCATTTCGTCCCATTGTTCGGAGAATTGGTAGAGATTGTCTATGCCTTGATGAAGACTTTCTATAAAATGAGCCTTTCTTTGTATTAGTCCTCTAAAGCCATAAGCTCCCAAAACTTGCATAAATCTAATGAGTTGTATTACTTCTACCCCATTTTTAAGTTGGGTTTGAGTTTCTTTGTCGGTATATAGATTGAAATAAAAATCTAGCATTTCTTGTCTAAAGTCTTCAGGGAAGTTGGCTTTTGCTTGGTAAAGCATAGAAATAACATCATAAATTAGAGGTCCTTCCATTGCGGACTGGTAATCTATGAAAAACACCTTATCCGATGCGTTTACCATAATGTTTCTAGATTGAAAATCCCTTATCATTAGTCCACGAGGCTCTATGCGTTCTATACGCTTTACAATTTCTTTAAACTCTTTGAGAAGGGTAGATTTATGGTAATGAAGTTCTAAAGTATCTACCAAAAAGTTTTTGAAATAATATAAATCGTGGGTGATGGGCAAATCGTCATAGACTTCGTATTCAAAAGTTTTGGAGTAGTCTATTTGGTTGAGAGTGCTTTGCTGAAAATGATACAGAGCCGCTAGGGTTTCTTTTACCAAAAATTTCACTCTGTCGCTTAGTCCTTCTTTACTGATGATTTCCGATAAAGTATGGTCGCCTAAGTGAGTTTGGATATAAGTCGTTCTATCTTCGGAGATTTTGAGAAGCTGGGGTGTGTTCAGTTTTAAATCAAAAAATAAAGAAGAAAAATAAAAGAACGCTTCATTTTCTCTTAAGTTTTCGTTGTAGGTGATGATGTACTTTTCTCCCGTATGGCTTATGCCTACATAGTTTACCCGAGCGGAACCACTAGCAGGTAAGGCTTCAAAATGTTGGGCAGGATTGCCAAGATAGGTTTCAAAGAATTGTTTTACCGATTGAAAACTCATAAAGTATTATTTTTTGATTTAATGGAATTAAAACTATTTTTGGCGTTGAGGTGTTTTACTCATCAATTTTTCTATCACAAGGTAACATACCAAAAATCCTAAAACAAAAATGGAAATTCTAGATAATAAATCTCCTGTTCTGGTGTAGAAAGTAGTGCCGTCGTATAAGTTAATGTCGGCAACCAAAGCGGTTTGGTCTCCGTAGAAAGTATCGGCTACAATCTCTCCTTTGGCATCTATGTGGGCGGATATACCACTGTTTGCCGAACGAGCAACCTCTCGTCTAGTTTCTATGGCTCTTAGTTTTGCATAAGCGAGTAACTGGCGATGACCTTGTGTAACACCCCACCAAGAGTCGTTGGTGAGAATTCCTAAAAAGTTAGCTCCTTTCTTTACATAATCGGTAACAAACTCACCATAAATGCTTTCGTAACAGATAATTGGTGCTATTTTACCTTTATTGTAAGGGTTGGTAAATACCGCTCGTTCTTTATCCATTCCTAATGACGAAATTGTGCCTCCAAAATTAAGCATAGCCTCTCCCAATAAAGGTTTTAATACAGAAATATAAGGGAATATCTCTACACCTGGAACGAGCTTGGCTTTATGATAAAGTTGATAGGGCAGAGAAGGAGCAATCTGTATAGCAGAGTTATAGTTCTCCACCCAAATCCCTTGGGACGGATAATAGCTTGCTGTTTTGGGAGCTTCATTCTCGTTATAGAATACATTATAAGTAGAAACGCCACCTACAAAAACCGATTTAGGCTGGTGGCTAAGGTAGTCTTCTACCTTTTTAATGAGGGTGCTTTGCTTCAATCCTTTTTCTGATAATCCTCCGTATCCTGGGAACGCTGTTTCTGGAGCAAGATAGAAATCTATATTAGAGGTCTGATGTTCTTTAGCGAGATGGAGCAGTTCATCTACGATTTGTAGACTGTCTTTTTGGTATTTCTCGGTATAAGGGTTAAGGTCTGGTTGTAGCATCACAGCTCTAACTTTCCCAATAGGTTTTTCATTAAAGTTGTGATATTTAACTAAAGAGATAAGCATAGGCACAACAATAACAGCAGAAACGATACTGATGTTTTTTATTAAATCTTTTCGTACTCTTCCTGCTTCCCAAATTCTTAAAGCATAAAATGCAAGAACATTGATGATTAAAATCCAAAAACTGCCACCAGTAGCACCTAATGTGTCGTACCACTGTATGAGTTTAGGATAGTCGGCAAAGACATTGCCTAGATGAAGCCAAGGCCAAGAAAATTCCCATTCAAGGTGGAATTTCTCAAAAGACATCCATATCACAATGAAAAAAGCCAATCCCCAATAGGTACTTTTAACATTTTTGTACCAGTGGTAACATTGGAACGCTAAACTCATCAAAAGTGAATTAACCAACACTGGAAATAATACAGCGAAAATGGCGTGAGAGCCATCGGGATTTCTGGCTTCGTATAGCCAGCCTGTGGTAATGCTATTCCATACTAAAAAGGCGATATAAGAACTGCCAAAAACCGCCCAGCCTCTTCTTTTAATACTACTGAATTTAGAAATATCATGCTCTACCATAAGTAGAGGCACAAAGGCAAAAAATATAAAAAACGGCACACCGTAAGTGGGCCAAGAAACACTAAATAAAAGTCCTGATATAAGGGCTAGAATAATATATTTCATTCTATTATTTTTGGAGAAACAAATTTAGTGTTTTAAAATTGAATATTTTTGCAACCTATGTTAAAAAAGCTGTATCAAATTTTAATACTACCATACGCTTTGTTGCTTTTGTACTTTATGTTTGTAGGATTTGGGCGAACGCCTTACGATTATAATATAGTACGCCTAACGCCATTGGTCTCTACATTAGAATTTGTGCAGAAATCGGTGCTGTGGCAAAATGTAGTTATTAACATTTTTGGGAATATCATTATGTTTATTCCGTTTGGATTTTTAGGGTGGTGCGATCCTAAATATCAAAACCTAAGGATACTCTTACTAGATTTTATCGTTGCCATTATCATCGTTGAAAGTATGCAATATTTCACACGGCTAGGTGTGTTTGATATAGATGATATTTTGCTAAATACCTTTGGGGTGCTATTAGGCTATTTAGGTTGTCGTAAAATATCAACCGCTATCCATTAAAATACTGCCATACTATACTGCCTTTAGACTTGCCCAAAATTTCCTCTAAAGTTTCCTGTGAGGCTTCTTTAATACGCTTTACTGATTTTAGTTTACTTAGCAATAGCTCTATGGATTTAGCACCAACACCTGGGATTTCTTCTAGTTCTGATTTTATGGTGCTGTTGGTTCTTCTAGTACGGTGGTGCTTTACTCCAAAACGGTGGGCTTCGTCTCTCACTCTTTGTAAGACCTTAAGTGTTTCTGAAGTTTTGTCTAAATATAAAGGAATAGGGTCGTTAGGGAAAAATAGCTCTTCCAACCTTTTGGCAATACCTATGATGGAGATTTTACCATATAAATCTAACTTTTTTAAACTTTTAACGGCAGAGCTTAGCTGCCCCTTACCGCCGTCTATCAAAATCAGTTGAGGTAGAGACTCGCCTTCATCTAAATATCTTTTATATCTTCGGTAAATCACTTCTTCCATAGAAGCAAAGTCGTTAGGACCTTCTACGGTCTTGATATGGAAAATACGATAATCCTTCTTGCTTGGTTTACCGTCTTTAAAGACGACACAGGCAGATACAGGGTTAGTCCCCTGAATATTAGAATTATCAAAGCCTTCAATGTGTCTTGGCTCTTCTGGAAGCCTAAGAAGTGTTTTCATTTCTGCCATAATGCGGTTGGTATGGCGGTCAGGGTCTACAATTTGGATTTGCTTTAGTTTTTCTAGACGATATTCTCTCGCATTTTTTTCGGAAAGTTCTACAATTCTCTTTTTGTCGCCCACCTTTGGAACGATGAGTTTCACTTGAGGAATTTCGGTGCCTAAATGGAATGGTAGTAATATTTCCTTAGATTCAGACTGAAATTTATCTCTAATTGCAACTACAGCTTCTTCTAGTATTTCTTCGTCGCTTTCTTCTAGTTTTTTTCTGAATTCGGAAGTATAACTTTGAACGATATTTCCATTTCTGATTTTAAAATAATTGATGTAAGCCGCCGTTTCATCACTCACCATACCAAATACATCTACATCATCTATACTAGGATTAACCACAGTGTGTTTAACCTGATAATCTTCCAAAAACTCCAATTTTTCCTTTACCATTTGAGCTTTTTCAAACTCTAGGTTGGAGGCGTGTTTTAGCATCTCCTCTTCTAAGTAGGCTTTTGCCAAACGGAAATCTCCTTTTATAATTCCTCTTACAGCATTGATTTTCTTTTCGTAATCTTCCTCACTTTCCAGACCTTCGCAAGGACCTTCGCAGTTTTTAATGTGGTATTCTAAACAGACTTTATAATTGGCTTTCTCTATCCTATCTTCAGAAAGATTAAGTGTACAAGTCCTGATTTTATAGAGGTTTTTAATGGTTTCTAAAAGTACTCTAGCGGGTTTTACTTTAGCGTAAGGACCATAATATTCGGAGCCATCTTTAATGCGTTTTCTGGTAAGAAATAGCCTAGGGAAAGGTTCATTTTTGATGCACAGCCAAGGGAAACTTTTGTCGTCTTTCATCATAATATTGTAGAAAGGCTGATGTTCCTTAATGAGGTTGTTTTCTAAAAGGAGGGCGTCGTATTCACTAGGAACTATGGTAATCTCCAAGCGATGGATTTTTTTAACCATAATTTTGGTCTTATAACCCACTTGACTTTTATTGAAGTAAGATAGCACCCTATTTCTAAGGTTTTTGGCTTTCCCTACATAGAGCAGTTGCCCCGCTTCGTCATAATAACGGTAAACGCCAGGCTCTTTTGGTAAAGTTTTTAGCTGAAGTTCTAAAGTTTCATTCACCTCACAAAAGTACAAAATTTTACTTTTGGCTTAGTTGATGCTTCTCTACCTGCGTAGTGGTATGTATATCCCAATGGATTTGTTTCTGAAAAGGAGCCGAACGAAATGGACAATCTAACTGACAAATTTCGCAGGAGAATGGTTTGCAATCGTCCATATGGAAGTTAAACTCTACTGTCCGTTCCGTGTGTGCTAGGAGTAGTCTTATGGCTTTTTCCATTTCTTGGTGAGCTTCTCTTAGGGTATAGTAGTAGGGGAGTGTAATGTGGGCGTCTATATGCAGATGAGCACCAAACTGTTGCACTTTTACATTATGTATGTCTATCCATTCGTTGCGGCGGAAATCTTGCAGTACTTTTACAATTTCGGAGAGTAGGGCTTCGTCTTTTTCGTCCATAATGCCGCTTAGGGCTTTTCTTACAATTTTGTACCCTACGACAATAATGTATCCTCCAAAAAATAAAGCCACTACGGCATCTAGCCAATACACTTTAGTAATGTAAACCAGAATTAAACTCAATACAACGCCTAGAGTAGTTAGCGTATCAGACTGGAGATGTTTTCCTGAGCTCATAAGCACTAGAGAATTTTCTCTTTTTCCCTTTTGGTGAGAGATATATCCCATGATGTAATTGATGAGTGCTGTAATAGCCACAATAGCAATTCCCCAATCTAGCTTTTGAAGGGTGTTTTGATTAAGGAGTGAGTTGGCAGACTGTACAATAATCAGTATCCCTGCGAAGATAATTAGGACACCTTCCGCTCCAGCGGTTAGAAATTCTATCTTACCGTGTCCATAAGGGTGGTCGTGGTCTTTGGGTTTTGCCGCAAGGTAGAGAGAGTAAAGCCCCATAAAAGCAGAAATAATGTTCACAATACTCTCCATAGCATCAGAGAAGATGGCGTCGGAGTTGGTAAGATGCCACGCAATAAGCTTTCCTATGAATAAAGCTACACCTATAAAGGCAATGCTCCTTTGGAAGGTGAATTTATTTTTCTCTGGTGTCATATTTATAAAGGGTTAAGCGGAGGTGAGTTGTGTGATAACGGTGATGGTATTTTGCTCTAGTTCTTCTAATGTCCCATTATTATAGATGATAAAGTCGGCTAACTTTATTTTGTCTTTTTCGGGCATTTGTTGTTTAATGATGTTTTCAACCTCTCGGTAGGTCTTTTGGTCTCTATCCATCACTGTTTTAATACGGAGATTGTCCTCACTAGTTACCAAAACCGATTGATGACAGGATTGATGCAACCCTAACTCAAATAAAAGAGCCGTTTCTTTAAATACAAATTCGGTGTTCTGCTGATTGACCCATGTTTCAAAGTCTTGCTTTACTGCTGGATGGATAATTTGGTTTAATTTCTCCAATAAGTCTTTATTATCAAATACTTGCTCTGCAACCCATTTTCTATTATAAGTGCCATCGGTAGTATAGGCATCTTTACCAAGTAGATTGATAATCGCATTTTTCAAAGTTAGGTTATCATTAACAATAGCTTTAGCTCTAGCATCTGAATAATAAACAGGATAGCCCATTTTCTCTATGAAATGGGCTGCCGTAGATTTTCCAGAACCAATACCGCCTGTGAGTCCAATTATTTTTTTCATTTATTGGTTTAATGATTAGTAGCCAAATACTTCGTTGAAGCTAAAGGTTTCGTCTAGTCTTACGCCTTTTTCGGTCATTTTTAGAGAAGCGAGTTCGTGGTAGGCGTCGTGTTCAAAGAATAGTAAATACTCATTATCTACACATTGTTTTAAAAACTTTTCTTTCTCTTCCATTGTTAGAAGAGGACGAGTGTCGTATCCCATAACATAAACCAAGGGAATATGCCCCACGGTAGGGATTAAATCCGCCGCAAAAACAATGGTTTTATCTTGATACTTGATGACTGGGAGCATCTGTTTTTCGGTATGCCCATCTACGAAGATAATGTCCATTTTTAACTCCGGAGCAAAACCGTAATTTCCTGTTTTAGGAAGCGGCAAAAAATCTAACTGTCCACTTTCTTGTATAGGCAAAATGTTTTCTTTTAAGAAAGAAGCCTTTTCTCTAGGGTTAGGATTAACCGCCCAATCCCAATGATTTTCGTTAGACCAAAATTTAGCATTTTTGAATGCGGGGCGATAGCCAGACTTGTCGTCATTCCACTCTATGGCACCACCACAATGGTCAAAATGAAGGTGAGTTAAAAAAACATCGGTAATATCCTCCCTTACGAAGCCATATTTTCTAAGGTTTTTATCCAAAGAATCATCACCCCAAAGAGAGTAGTGTCCAAAGAATTTATCATCTTGTTTGTCTCCCAAACCACAATCTACTAAGATGAGTTTTTTGCCGTCCTCTATCAGTAGCGAACGCATACCTAGCTCTATGAGGTTTTTCTCATCAGCAGGATTAGTTTTTTGCCAAAGCGATTTAGGCACAACTCCAAACATGGCACCGCCGTCTAGTTTAAATTTTCCGCATTGGATAGGATATAGTTTCATATAGTTATGTTTTTTAGTGTTTAAATTAAAATAGGGTTAGAAAAGTTCTCCCATATTTTTAGTTCTATTGATGTTAAGGTGTTTATAAGCCTTATCGGTAACTTCTCGACCTCTTGGCGTTCTGATGATAAATCCTTCTTGAATTAAAAAAGGCTCATAAACTTCTTCCAAAGTTTCTGGATTTTCTCCGATGGAAGTGGCTAATGCAGAAATTCCCACAGGTTTCCCTTTGAAGTTTTCTATCATCACTCTCATGATTTTGTTGTCCATATCATCAAGCCCAAACTCATCTACATTGAGAGAATCTAGTGCGAATTTGGTTATCTTTATTTCTATCTCGCCATTGCCTTTTATTTCCGCAAAATCTCGCACACGGCGAAGTAGAGCGTTAGCAATTCTAGGAGTACCTCGGCTTCTTCTAGCTATCTCTAGTGCGGCATCTTCATAAATAGGAATGCCAAGCACTCTAGCACTTCTTTCGATAATCATACCTAAAAGTTCTACCGTGTAGTACTCTAACCTAGATTGTATCCCAAACCTTGCTAGCATTGGTTTGGTAAGCATACCACTTCTTGTAGTGGCTCCAACTAAAGTAAACGGATTAAGATTGATTTGTACTGAACGGGCATTAGGTCCTGTTTCCAGCATAATATCTATCTTGTAATCTTCCATAGCGGAATAAAGGTATTCTTCTACTACGGGAGATAAACGGTGTATTTCGTCTATGAAAAGAACATCGTTTTCTTCTAAATTGGTAAGGAGTCCAGCCAAACTTCCAGGTTTGTCTAAAACGGGACCAGAGGTTACTTTAAAACCTACGCCCAATTCATTAGCAATAATGTGGGCTAGAGTGGTTTTTCCTAACCCTGGAGGACCATGCAAAAGTGTGTGGTCTAGTGCAGAACCTCGTTTTTTGGCAGCTGCTACAAAAACTTCTAAATTATCCAAGGTACGCCTTTGCCCCGCAAAATCTTTGAATGATTGAGGGCGTATTTGCTCTTCTAATAAAAGCTCTTCGGCTGAATAATTTTCTTTATCTGGATGTAAGAAGTCTGGCATAGCTTACTAATATCTGAGGTCAAAGATAAGGTTTTGTTATAAATTAAACTAAAGAATAAATGTGAAATTGAGTTTGGGAGAAATACAATTGGTTAATATAAAAAATCCTCACAGTTCTCATTCTGTAAGGATTTTTATGTTTAGATTTTAATTTAATAAAACTATTCAGCTCCTTCTTGGAAAGTACGCTGCCCTAATTCTTGGTCAAAAAGATAAAGTGCAGAGTTGTTATCTTTTACCATTTTTATCTTAGCAACCAGCTGAGATGCAGATGCTTCTTCCTCTACTTGCTCATTGATGAACCATTGTAGAAAAGATGCCGTAGCATAACTTCCTTCCTCATTAGCGATTTTATAGATGTTGAAGATACTTTTGGTCACTTCTTTCTCGTGGGCTAAAGCTCTTTCAAATATATCTAAAGCGTCATTAAATTCATAAGGCGGAGCATCTACTTGTCCTAAAATTACTCTTCCACCAACATCATTAAGGAAATCAAACATCTTATCCGCGTGCATCAATTCTTCCTTAGCTTGTACACGAAAATAGTTAGCAATACCATCTAAATCTTGGTTATGGAACCATGCTGCCATAGATAGATAATATTGTGCAGCGTATTGCTCTTTTGTAATTTGTTCGTTAATGAGTTGTTCTATTGTTGTACTTATCATAATTTAAGATTTTCTACAAATTTAAGGAAAATATTGTAACTTATTTTAAGAGAGTAATATGTAATTTCTATAGAGTGTTTAGACTAAATGTATTGATTCCTGAAAAAATCTTTTTTGTGAGTCAAAGGCTAGATTATTAAGGTTTAAATCATTTTTATTTATCCAAATGATTTCATTTACTTCATCTAGTTCTAGCTCTAGTTTAGGCTTTTCAGTGAGTTCGTATTGAAAGAATAAATCCATAGTGTTATAATCTATACCTTTATAGTGGTAAATGTTATCTTGGCTAGAAAGGTAGCGGAGTTTATTTGAATCTATATTAAGTTTTAATTCTTCGTAGAGTTCCCTTTTGCAGGTGTTTTCTGTGGTTTCTTTTGGGTCGCAAAAACCACCAGGGAGGTCTAGCATTCCTTTTTTAGGGTCTTGATTTCTGCGAGTGAACAAAATTTCATCTCCGCAAGTAACGAGTACCGCTACGGCAGCGGCACAATTGTGATAAAGTACAAAAGAACATTTGTTACAGGAGAATTTTCTAAGGTCGGTAAAAACTAATGTTTCTTTTCCGCATTTGGGGCAATATTTTAGTGTCATATGTTTAAAAATTAGTATTGTTTCTTGGGTGATATTTCATAATGGTTTCTCGGAGGTCTTCGTTGTCTAGATGGGTATAAATTTCTGTGGTTGTAATGCTAGAGTGTCCCAGCATTTCCTGAATGTATCTAAGGTCAGCACCGTTTTTTAGTAGATGCGTAGCGAAAGAATGTCTAAAGGTATGTGGAGAAATATTTTTTTTGATGTTGGCTTGTAGTGCTAAATCTTTAATGATGATAAATACCATCACACGAGTAAGCTTAGAGCCTCGTCTATTCAAAAATAAAATATCAGAATGCTTTGGGTTGATTTTTATTTCTGACCTAACTTCTAAAAGATAATCCTTGATAAGTTCCGCTGTATATTGAGCTAAAGGAACAAGGCGAGTTTTGCCACCCTTTCCGTCCACAATTATAAATTCTTCTTCAAAGTTGAGGTTAGAAATTTTTAGTTCTACCAATTCGGAAACCCTCAGTCCACAACCATAGAGAGTTTCTATAATGGTATGGTTTCTTTTACCTAAAGAGGTTGTTTTATCTATAGCCTCTATAAGACTTTCTATTTCCTCAAAACTTAAAGTATCAGGGAGGTATAAACCTAGCTTTGGAGTTTCGAGTAGTCTTGCAGGGTTATCAGCCCTTAATTCGTCTTCGTGTAGAAATTTAAAAAAAGCTTTTATAGAAGAAATCCATCTAGATTGACTTCTTTCATTGGTGTAGTTTTTAGATATTTGGTAAAGATATTCTTGTATTTGTTCGTAAGAAATATCTAAGGCGGAAGTATCGTTTAGTTTATTTTCAGCGAAATATTGCAGTTTTTTTATATCTCTAGTATAGGCATCAATGGTGTTGTTTGAAAGGTTTTTTTCAAACTTTAGAGCATTTGCAAAGTCTTGTATTCGCTCGTTCCAATCCATTTAATTTTCTAGCAAATCTTGCGGGATTTGAGTTACCTCCACTCCTGCATTTTTAAGGAAAGTAAGTCCTTCTTCGTCAGAATAATGGTCTATATAAACTAATCTTTTAATTCCTGATTGGTAGATGAGTTTGCTACATTCTTTGCAAGGCGAAAGTGTAAGGTAAAGTGTAGCACCTTCTGCAGTTTGTGTGGTTCTCGCGAGTTTTAGAATGGCGTTGGCTTCGGCGTGTAATACATACCATTTGGTTTGCCCTTGCTCATCTTCACAGCAATTTTCTAGTCCAGAAGGCGTGCCGTTGTAGCCGTCTGAAATAATGGTGCGGTCTTTTACAATAAGAGCTCCTACTTGCTTTCTTTTGCAGTAGGAAAGCTTGGCCCATTCTTGAGCCATTTTAAGGTAAGCGATGTCAAATTTGTTATGTGATTCCATTAAAGATGTTTTTGGAATTTTTTGTTTAAAAGTTAGGTTTTCTTTTTTCTAAAAAAGCAGAGACTCCTTCCTTTTTATCTTCCATTTCAAATAGCTCTCCAAAAGCTTTTATTTCCACTTCGTAGCCGTTGTTACTATCTGATGCATTAACGGCTTCTATTGCTTTGCTAATGCCTTGTGGTGAGTTTTTAGCAATAGTTTCGGCTAGTAGTTTAGTTTGAGGTAGAAGTTCTTCTTGAGAGAAAACCTCGTTTACTAAACCAATTTCTTTAGCTTTTTCTGCCGAAATCATTTTTGCGGAAAATATCATCTCGTTAGCAATGCCTTTACCTACTAATTTAGGAAGCCTTTGAGTGCCGCCATAGCCAGGAATAAGCCCTAAAGTAACTTCTGGTAAACCCAATTTTGCATTATCCGAAGCGTAGCGGATATGACACGCCATCGCTAATTCTAGTCCACCTCCAAGAGCAAATCCGTTTACAGCGGCTATGACAGGTTTTTTGAGTTGTTCAATTTTGTTGAATAATGTATTTTGCCCTGTTCTTGCTAATTCTTCTGCTTTTGGTGTATTGAAATCGCTGAACTCTTTAATGTCAGCTCCAGCGACAAAAGATTTAGCTCCACTTCCTGTGAGAATAATAATTCTGATATTTTGGTCAGCCTCTAACTCGTCTAAAGCGGAGCTTAGTTCTTTTATAGTAATAGCATTAAGGGTGTTAAGGCTCTCAGGTCTATTGATAGTGATAGTCGCAATTTTACCTTCTTTTTCTGTGATAAGATATTGATACATAATTTTCTGTTTTTAAACAGTTGGGGTAGGAGCATTTTTTTCAATTAGTCCTAAAGTTTTCAATTCACTCCAAAAAGCTTTGTTGATGATTTCGTTTCCGTGTAACGAAATAAAATTCTTGTAAATTTGTTCTGCATTTCTACAACCAGTGAGTACAGAAACTACAGCAGGGTGTGCCATTGCAAATTGCAGAGCAGCCGTTCTTAGGTCAACACCGTACTTAGTAGCTACAGCTTGTAATTGCTTTCTCTTTTCTGCAATTTCTTTAGGAGCAGGATTAGGAGAGTAGTTCCAAGTTTCATTTCCTGCAAGATAACCACAGTTTAACGGAGAACCGAGTACTATTTTTACCTTGTTTTTTTGCAAGGTAGGGAAGGTTTCATTTAGAGCCTGTTTATGATCTAGTAGAGAGTATTGTGTAGCCATTAGACAAATATCTGGTTGCGAAAAATTCAGTGCTTCTAGAACCGCATCGGGCTGATTGATACCAAAGCCCCAACCTTTGATGATGCCTTCTTCTTTCATTTTGGCAAGCTCAGGGATAGCTCCTTTTTTAGCTTCTTCAAAGTATTTTTGATACTCTTCTTTAGAACCAAAATTAGCAGGGTTTAAATCGTGAATAAAAACAAAGTCTAACTTCTGAACGCCCATTCTTAATAAGCTATCTTCTATTGATTTTCTAGCTCCACTTGCTGTGTAATCGTAATTGAAAACGGCATTCATTGGGTTTTTCCAAAGATGTTTAATTTGTTCCTTTGGAGCGATGCCAGGTTTTAAAATTCTGCCTACTTTACTGGACAAAATATATTTATCCGAAGGTTTGCCGTCTAAAAACACTCCAAATCTCCTCTCACTAATCCCATTGCCGTATCTAGGAGATGTATCATAATAACGAATGCCTAATTCCCATGCTTTTTCCAGAGTTTTTAGTGCGTCCTCTTCTGAGGTAAGCTTCCAAGCTCCTGCTAACGGAACGCCTCCAAGCCCTAATACTTTATTAAGGTTATTGCCGTCGTTTAGAGGTGGCATTTCTTCATTATATTCATCAATGGGCTCGTGGTCTTCACTGTTTACAACAGTACTTTGACCTAACAAAGTAGTAGGTACTGCTGCTGCCGATAATACACCTAAACCTAAATTCTGCAAAAACTCTTTTCTTTTCATATTACTATACTTTTGTTTGGTGTCTAATATACGAAAAAAAAATAAAGTTTTACTTTTGCTGATGCATATCATTAAAATTGATGCTGATGCCAAGTCCAGAAGCTACTTTCATTCCTAAATCCAAATTAGCACGGAAGAAATGACATAGCTGTCTATTGATGATTTCTTCTCTTCTTTCACCATCAATTTTTTGCATATGGTTTATAATATTTTTCACAAGGTTGGCTCTAGCTTGGTCGTCCATCGCTTTGGAATAAAGTAATCCAGGTTGTGTAAAATGGTCATCATCATTTTCATTTCGGTTGAAAAAAGCCACTTTATTATTATCTAAATGATATTCGTGGGCTTTGTAGGAAGAGTCAGGTTTTATATCATCAAAGCTATTTGGATAATAGTTTGGACTATCTTTATAGTTTGAAGCATCTGCCATTGCACCATCTCTATGATAATGATTTACCGAGAATGGGCAACGATTAACCTGCAACTGATAAGCATTAACGCCCACTCTATAACGATGTGCATCTGGATAGGAGAAGATGCGTCCTTGTAGCATTTTGTCAGGGGAAAGTCCAATGCCATCAATAATATTACTAGGAGCAAAAACAGATTGTTCTACTTCGGCAAAATAATTATTAGGAATTTTGTTGAGTTCCATTTCTCCAACTTCTATTAAAGGAAACTCGCTATGAGGCCAAACTTTGGTTATATCAAAAGGATTCCAACGAAACTCATTAGCCTGTTCTTCGGTCATTACCTGTATGTAGAGTGTCCATTTAGGGAAGTTGCCACTTTCTATTGCATTTACAAGGTCTTCTTGAGCAAAGTCTGGATTTTCACCTTTCATTTTCACAGCTTCCTCATCGGTAAAGTTTTTAATACCTTGTTGAGTTTTAAAATTGAATTTCACCCAAACCCTTTCATTATTAGCGTTAATCATAGAAAAGGTGTGAGAGCCAAAGCCGTGCATATGGCGATAGCCGTAAGGTGTACCTCTATCTGACATCAGGATAAGCACTTGATGAAGAGATTCAGGGTTAAGAGACCAAAAATCCCACATCATGGTGTGGCTTTTGAGGTTAGTTTTTGGGTGTCTTTTCTGTGTATGAATGAAATCGGAGAATTTTTTGGCATCTTTAATGAAGAATACAGGTGTATTATTGCCCACCAAATCCCAATTTCCGTCTTCTGTATAAAATTTAAGAGCGAAGCCTCTTGGGTCTCTTTCGGTATCGGCACTACCTTTCTCACCACCAACTGTTGAGAAACGAGCAAACATCTTGCAGGTGTTGCCTACTTTAGAGAAGAGCTTAGCTTTAGTATATTTGGTAATATCATTGGTTACGGTAAATGTTCCGTAAGCTCCTGTCCCTTTTGCATGTACTACTCTTTCTGGTATTCTTTCTCTTACGAAATGTGCCAGTTTTTCCTGTAAAACAAAATCTTGTAATAGGACAGGACCTCTAGAGCCTACAGTCTGTGAGTCTTCGTATTCGTAGTAAGGACTTCCAGAGACGGTGGTGAGTTTTTTATGAGACATATTGTTATTTTATCTTTATTTTAGGTTAAAACTACACTATTGTAGATTCGTAAAATTAAACAAATTTAGGTATAAAATGAATAAACATTAGTATATTTGCGTAGAAAAATTTTAGGGAAGCCTTATTTACAATTCTATAAATAATGAATGTTCAGCAATTAGAATACCTCATTTCTGTGGATAAACACAAGCATTTTGGTAAAGCAGCTCAGGCTTGTTTTATCACTCAGCCTACCCTTAGTGCGATGATACAGAAATTGGAAGAAGAGCTAGATGTTAAAATATTTGACCGCTCGACACATCCAATAAGAACCACAGATGCAGGTAAGGAAATCCTGCAACATGCTTATAGAATTATTGATGAAATTAATGAGATGAAAAATAAGGCGAATAGTCTCAATAATATTTTGGCGGGTAAAGTGGTGCTAGGTATTATCCCTACTGTGTCTCCGTTTATACTTCCTGTGGAAATTTTTGATTTTCTATCACAGAATCCCAATATAGAAATGGAAGTAAAGGAACTCAATACGGATAGTGTGATAAAGGCATTGAAATCAGGCGAGATAGATGCAGGTATCATTGCGACACCTCACCACGATGCAGATGAGTTTTTTAAAGATGTTTTATTTAATGAAGAGTTGATGCTGTATTCTACTGAGTATGGTGGGGAAAATGAGAGTAAATATGTGCTTCCTCAAGATATAAAAGCAGATAAAATATGGCTTTTGGAAGAGGGGAATTGCCTGACAACTCAATTTGAGAATATATGTAATCTTAAAGAGAATAGATTAAAGCCTAATAATCTTGATTTTAAAGCAACTAGCATTAGTTCTTTACTTCAAATCGTGGATAGAGTGGGAGGAATTACATTGTTGCCTGAACTTGCGGCTAACCAGTTGGAGAATACTCAAAAGGCTAAAATATCAAGATTTAGAAAGCCTTTTCCTTATAGGGAAATTAGCTTAATCTATTATAAACCTACCTATAAACAGAAAATTTTAGATGAGTTTGTAAAAGTAGTGAGAGAGTCGGTTCAGCCGATGCTTAACTACACGCAAGCTCCAAAAGATTATGTTAATATTAGACCAGATTAAATAGTTTTTGCTATAAATAAAAACTTTTATAACTTTGCAAACTCAAAGTAAAGAGGAAAAATTTGACTGATTGCAACCTCACTAAAAAATGCTAAAACAGATTTCTATTTTAGTTTCTTTTTGATGTTCTTCGGTCTTATTTTTAGTATTAAATTTTAATTAAATAATAAAAAATATGCCGTATTTATTCACATCTGAATCTGTTTCAGAAGGACATCCTGATAAAATTGCAGATCAAATTTCTGATGCTTTAATAGACCATTTTCTTGCCTACGATGAGAAGGCAAAGGTGGCTTGTGAAACTTTAGTAACCACAGGACAGGTTATTTTGGCGGGAGAGGTTAAATCTTCGGCTTACTTAGACGTGCAAACCATTGCTAGAGAGGTCATCAACGAGATAGGCTATACCAAAGGCGAGTATATGTTTAATGGAGATTCTTGTGGGGTTTTGTCTGCCATCCATGAGCAGTCGCCAGAAATTAATCAAGGGGTGGATAGAGTGGTAGCCGAAGATAACTTTGAAGCAAAAGCTCAAGCTCAAGGGGCAGGCGACCAAGGAATGATGTTCGGTTATGCAACCAATGAAACCGACAATTATATGCCTTTGGCTTTAGATTTGGCACACGCTATTTTGAGGGAGCTATCTGCAATCAGAAGAGAAGGAACGGAAATAAAATACCTTCGCCCTGATGCTAAAAGTCAGGTAACCATAGAGTATTCTGATGATCATAAGCCTATCCGAATTGATAGTATTGTAATATCCACCCAGCACGATGAGTTTTCTGATGATGATACTATGTTAGCCCAGATTAGAAAAGACTTAACAGAAATTCTCATTCCCAGAGTGGTTGCTAAGCAAAAACCAGAGATACAGAAGTTGTTTAATAATGATATTAAATATCACATCAACCCTACAGGGAAGTTTGTAATTGGAGGACCACACGGTGATACAGGGCTTACGGGTAGGAAAATCATTGTAGATACTTACGGTGGTAAAGGAGCTCACGGTGGCGGTGCTTTTTCGGGTAAAGACCCTTCTAAAGTAGACCGTAGTGCGGCGTATGCTACAAGACATATTGCTAAAAATTTAGTGGCTGCTGGGGTGGCAGATGAGGTGCTGGTTCAGGTATCTTACGCTATTGGTGTGGCAGAGCCTTGTGGGCTTTACATCAATACCTACGGAACCTCTAAGGTGCCTTATAGCGATGGGGAAATAGCGGAAAAATTAAAAGGTATTTTTGATTTGAGACCTTACGCCATAGAAACTAATTTAAAATTAAGAAACCCTATCTACAGAGAAACGGCGGCTTATGGGCATATGGGTAGGGAGTCTTATATTGCGGATAAGGTATTTAATGAAGGGAAAGAAAATGAACTTGTGGTAAAAGATTTAGAGTTCTTTACCTGGGAGAAATTGGATAGAGTAGAGGATATTAAGAAAGTCTTTAATCTCTAAAAGTAAATTACATTTATTACTAAATGATAGATTTTATCTATGTTAAAGTTTTGTAAAATTTTAAATAATTATTCCTAAATAGAAGAATAATTACTTAAATTTGGAGGCAAACATTGATAAAGTTAAATTAAAAAACAAAATTATTATGTCATTTGAATTACCAAAACTAGGATACGCTTACGATGCTCTAGAGCCGCACATTGATGCAAGAACGATGGAAATACACCATACTAAACACCATCAAGCCTATATAGATAACCTTAATAAAGCAATTGCGGGAACGGAGTTAGAAGGCAAGTCTATAGAGGAAGTTTGCCAACAGGGAAGCGATAAGCCAGCCGTAAGAAACAATGGTGGTGGGCACTTTAACCATACTCTTTTTTGGCAAGTTTTAACTCCAGGAGGAAGCAAAGAGCCAGTAGGAAAAGTGAAAGAAGAGATTGAGAAAATGGGTGGTTTTGATAAGTTTAAAACAGATTTCTCTGAAGCGGCAAAAACAAGATTTGGTTCTGGTTGGGCGTGGCTTTGCAAAATGCCAGATGGGTCTTTAGAAGTGTGTTCTTCGGCTAATCAAGATAACCCATTGATGCCAAATGTAGGCTGCGGTGGTACGCCTATCTTGGGATTAGATGTGTGGGAGCACGCTTATTACCTTAATTACCAAAACAGAAGGCCAGACTATGTAACGGCTTTCTTTGAAGTGATTAACTGGGATAAAGTAGAAGAAAACTACAATAAATAATCCTTTTTAGAATTAAAAATAAAGAAGCATCATCTGACTAAGGTGGTGCTTTTTTTGATTTCAAGTTTTCGTTGGTTGGGCATTTATCCGTATCTTTGCCACCGAAAAAGACCTTTGAAATGTTAGGAAGAAGACAAATACGAGAAAAAGTAGTACAAACCCTTTATGCTTACCAGCAAAATCCACTTAGCCAAGATGCGTTGCAGAGAAAAATGTTCTCGGAAATAGAGAAGATTTATCATTTGTATGTTTATCAGCTTAATTTTTTGGTTGGTCTAAAGCATTTGGCAGAACACCAAATGGAAATAAGCAAAGGTAAGTTTTTAAAGACCGAGGAAGACCTTAATCCTAATCAGAAGTTCATTAGAAACCAAGTCTTAGAAAATATAGAGAATAATCAGGAGCGACTTTCGTTTACCTCAAAACATCAAAACCTAAAGTGGGACTTAGATGATGATTTGTTGGTAAAGACTTTCCAAAGAATGAAGGCGGGGAAGCGTTACCAAGACTTTATGCAGAATGAAGAAGTGTCTTTTGAAGACGACCAAAAATTCCTCGGAAAATTGTTTTTGAGATATGTGGCAGAGAATGAGGCGTTCCACGAGCTGATGGAAGAGAAAGAAATTAGCTGGGCAGATGACCTACATATTTCTAATACGATGATACAAAAGACCATTGGTTTTATAAGAGAAGGTGAGCCGAGCCATACACTTATCAAGATTATTAAAGATGAGGAAGACAGAAGTTTTGCACAAAAGCTATTACAATATAGCTTAAACCATTGGGAAGATACGGAAGTAAAGCTAAAAGAACGCCTTAAAAATTGGGAGCTAGACCGAGTTTCTCTTATGGATAGAGTGATTTTGATAGCGGCTATCACAGAATTAGACCATTTCCCATTAACGCCTTCTAAAGTGATTATCAACGAATATATAGAAATTTCTAAGGCGTTTTCTACGGATAAAAGTCAGGTGTTTATCAATGGACTTTTAGGTAAATATGCAGAAGACATCAATCGTTTTTAAAATAATATACAATGAGAAAAATTACAAAAATAACTGCCCTTTTGGGATTTAGTGTATTATCTCTAACGGCTTGTAATAAAAATGAAAAGCCAGAAGTGCTTAATCCAGAAACGGAAGTTGCAGAACAAATTTCTGTTGAGGAGCAACTACAAGCAGAACAATCTGATATGGTAAAGCAGGCACAATCTTCACCATTAACATCGGTGGCTTTATCGGCTCCAAGTTTTGATTTTGGTGTGGTTAAATCGGGTTCTATAGTAGAGCATACTTACGAAATTACAAATACAGGTAAAAATCCACTAATTATTTCTAATGTTAAGCCTACTTGTGGTTGTACAGTTCCTGATTATACTAAAGAGCCTATATTACCAGGTAAAGTGGCAAAGGTAACTCTTAAATTTGATTCAGGTAGTTTCCAAGGAATGCAACAAAAATTCGTAGAAGTCTATGCTAACACAGAAAAAACACCTATTGTATTGAGCTTCACAGCAGATGTACAGTAGTCGTCTATCACTAAAAATAAAACTAAATAAAAAACAATGAATTTACTTATTTTACTTCAAGCACAAGCACAACCATCTATAATGCCAACTTTTATCATGATAGGAGGTATGATAGTTTTCTTTTACTTTTTTATGATTCGTCCACAGATGAAAAAACAGAAGCAAGAGAAAAACTTCCAAGAATCTCTAAAACCAGGTAGAATGGTGGTTACCACATCTGGTATACACGGTAGAGTTTCACAAGTAACAGAAGATGGCGTGATACTAGAAACTATGGCAGGTAAACTTAAATTTGAGAAAGCAGCCATATCTCGAGACTTTACACAAAACAGATTTCCAGATACTAAAGAAGTAGTGGACAAAAAATAATTATAAGACAGATTGGTAGCTATATCAATCTGTTTTTTTTCATAATATGGAGCATGGTTTAGAACATAACAAGCAGTCTATAACTACACTAGCAAAGCTTTTAACGGAAGTAGCTACACTTCTCATTTCTAATGGTGCTAACTCTACCAGAACAAAACGAAATGTAGTGCGTATTGCGGAAGCCTATGGCTACGATGTGGAAGTGTTTTTCTCTTTTTCGGGGATATTTCTGTCCCTGTATGATAAAGATGGAAATAATACAGAAACTTTGGTTAAAACCATTGGTAAATATGGTATCAACTTTAATCTTATTTCGGATATTAGCGTTCTTAGTTGGGATATAGCAGCACACAAACTTCCTTATGATGAAGTAGAAAAAAGATTAGATGAAATAAGAAGTAAGCCTCATTACTCTGTATGGATTAAAATGCTGTGGATTGGTATCGCAACAGCGGCGCTTAGTCAGTTGTTTTCAGGAACTTATTTAGAGTTTTTGGTGGTGTTCTTAGCGAGTATCATTGGCTTTTGGGTAAGATTATTTTTAATTAAAAAAGAATATAATCTGTTTATGCAGAGTTTGGTTGCGGCGTTTGTGTCTGTATCAGTAGTAAAAATGGCATTGGTTTTTGGTTTGCCAGAAGGTCATGCGGCACTCACTGCGTGTGTGCTTTGGTTGATACCAGGAGTGCCTTTAATCAATGGTTTTTTAGATTTATTGGAAGGACATATTGTTTCGGGGTGGGCTAAAGCTGCTTTGGGAACAATGATTGTTTTTATGATAGCGGTAGGCTATTATTTATCAGTATTTATATTCAGATTGTTTTATGGCGTATGATGTTTTAGAAAAGATATTTTGGGCGGTGTTTGTATCGTTGGGCTTTGCGGTGCTTTTCAATACTCCAAGGCGGGCATTATGGGCGGTAGCACTATTAGCCGCTTTAGGCTTCGGTATAAAAACAATAATATTAGTTTATGTGTTAAATGGGCAAGTGGTAATGGCAACACTTTTGGGAGCATCTGCCGTCGGGCTATCAGGTTTGTATTTTGCCCACCGAGTACACACACCACCTATTGTATTTACGATACCTGCGGTTATCAATATGATACCAGGAACATTAGGTTATAATTTTATGGTAGGGATTATACGTATTGTGTCGTCTAGGAAGGAAAACCCAATCACAGTGGAAAATCTGATAGAGATTATCAATAATGGACTCAATGCAGGGTTTACCGTTTTGGTACTAGCGTTTGGAGTTGTTTTTCCAATTTTGATATTTAACACTAGAACGGTAAAGAATAAAGACTTAAACAGATATCTTAAATATAAGATGCTTAGACTTAAAAGAAAAAGGCTTAAACAATAATTTTATTATGGGAAGAACGGCATTTATAACAGGAGCTACGTCGGGCATAGGGAAGGCTACGGCAGAGCTTTTGGCTCAACAAGGATATAGGCTTATCATTTGTGGACGAAGAGCAGAAGTTTTAGAAGAGCTTAAAGAGAAATTATCTTCGAAAACAGAGGTATATGCTTTGGTTTTTGATGTTAGAAACGCTGGTGAGGTAGAACGCTCCATAGCATCTTTGCCTGAAAGTTTCAAGGATATAGATATACTCATCAATAATGCAGGGAATGCTCACGGATTAGAGCCTCTGTCAGACGGTAATATTTCTGATTGGGATATGATGATGGACGCTAATGTGAAAGGTTTACTTTATGTCTCAAAGCCGATTATCTCTAGAATGAAAGAGGTAAAGAGAGGGCATATTATCAACATTTCTTCCGTTGCGGCTCGCCAAACTTATGCTAACGGGGTGGTCTATTGTGCTTCTAAAAGAGCGGTAGATGTGATTTCGGAAGGTATGAGGATAGAGCTTACTAGTTTTGGTATTAAAGTAACCAATATTCAGCCTGGAGCGGTAGAAACCGATTTCTCTAAAGTGAGATTTAAAGGAGATGAAGCAAGGGCTAAAGCCGTTTATGAAGGTTACGAAGCCCTGAAAGCCGAAGATATTGCAGATGCAGTAGCGTATTGTATCAACGCTCCAGAGCGTGTTTCTATAGCGGAACTCTGTATTTATCCTAAAGCACAAGCGGAGCCTAGAACCATTTGTAGATAAATGAAATTAAAAGAAAAAGGGACACTTTATAAAATGTCCCTTTTTTATTATTGAGTTAGCTCAAACTATAAGTCGTCCCTTCTTTACCATCTTTTAGTTCAATGCCTTTTTCTAGCAGTTGGTCTCTAATCTGGTCGCTTAATTCCCAATTTTTAGCTTTTCTAGCTTCGTTTCTAAGGTTGATTAGGATTTGAAGGGCTTGGTCTAGCTTTTCATTATTATTTTCTTCTATTTTCTGAAGTCCTAAAACATCAAATACTAGACGATTTAAAGTTTCTTTTAATAAAATTAAATCGGTTTCACTTATACTTTCTTTGCCATCTTTTAATGCAAAAATAAATTTAACAGCTTCAAATAAATGAGCAATAAGTATAGGAGCATTAAAATCATCTAATAATGCGGTGTGGCATTTAGACTTCCAATCCTCAATATTGAATGTGGTATTGTTACCATTGGCGGATAAAAGTTCTAAAACATTCATAGCTTCCATAAGTCTTTGGAAGCCTTTTTCGCTGGCAATCATCGCTTCGTTAGAAATGTCTAACACGCTACGATAATGGGCTTGCATAAAGCAAAAACGAACTACTGATGGATGAAATGGTTTTTCAAAAAAATCATTTTCGCCAGAAATGAGTTGCATTGGGAGGATATAGTTTCCTGTGGACTTGCTCATTCGCTGTCCGTTCATCGTCAGCATATTGGCGTGCATCCAATAGTTTACGGGTGATGTTCCATTACACGCCTTACCTTGAGCAATCTCACATTCGTGGTGAGGGAATTTTAAATCCATTCCGCCTCCGTGTATATCAAATTTTTCGCCTAAATATTTAGTGCTCATAGCGGTACATTCTAGGTGCCAACCAGGGAAACCTTCTCCCCAAGGAGAGTTCCATCTCATAATATGGGCTGGAGAGGCTTTCTTCCACAGTGCAAAATCTTGTGGATTTTTCTTTTCACCCTGTCCGTCCAAATCTCTAGTGTTGGCAAAAAGTTCTTCTATGTTTCTTTTGGAAAGTTCGCCGTAGTTTAATCCTTTTTCGTTGTAAGCCTTTACATCAAAATAAACTGAACCATTACTTTCATAAGCGAAGCCTTTGTCTATTAGTTTTTGTGTGAGTTCTATTTGCTCCATAATATGCCCTATGGCGGTAGGCTCGATGGTTGGGGGAAGTAGATTAAAAAGTTCTAAAACTTTATGGAAATCTACGGTGTATTTTTGTACAATTTCCATAGGTTCTAGCTTTTCTAACCTTGACTGTTTTACGAAACGGTCGTTGTTTACATCGCCATCATCAGTAAGGTGTCCGGCATCAGTAATATTTCTTACATAACGCACTTTGTAGCCTAAATAAGTTAAAGTACGGTAAATAAAATCAAAGGACATAAAAGTACGCACATTACCTAAGTGTACATTGCTATATACCGTAGGACCACACACATACATACCTACATTACGGTCTAAAATAGGTTTAAAAACTTCTTTTTCTCCCGTGAGAGAGTTGTATATTTTAAGCATATCTTTTTCGTTTTGAAAAGATTAGATTTAATCTAGTTTTGCATGACTACCAACATAGTGCAGAAACTCTTGTCTAGTGATAGGGTTAGTTCTAAAGATGCCGCTAAGTTCCGCTGTAATGGTAGAACTAGCCGTGTCTTTGATGCCTCTACAATTAACACAAAGGTGCTTAGCATCAATAATACAAGCCACATCATTAGTGCCGAGAGCCTCTTTTAGAGCGTCTACTATTTGCATAGTGAGTCTTTCTTGCACTTGTGGGCGTTTGGCATAGTAATCTACAATTCTATTGATTTTGGATAACCCAATCACCTCTCCGTTAGAGATATAAGCCACATGGGCTCTGCCAATGATAGGCAAAAAATGATGCTCACAAAAAGAATAAACTGTAATGTCTTTTTCAACGAGCATTTGTCTGTATTTATACTTGTTGCTAAAAGTAGAGATACCTGGTTTGTTTTCAGGAAGTAGTCCTCCAAAAATCTCATTTACATACATTTTGGCTACTCGCTTAGGAGAGTCTTTTAGGGAATCATCCGTCATATCTAGCCCTAAAGTTTGCATGATTTCGGCAAAATGCTTCTCTATAATGGCAATTTTTTCTTCAGGTGTTTTCTCAAAGGCATCAGCTCTTAAGGGTGTGTGCTCTTTGCCTGTAAACACATCGTCATCATTATCAAAATGGTTGTTCATGATATATTGCTATAATGGGAGCAAAGTTAAGAAAATCTTTGGAGTAATAAATTTTCGATATTATATTAACGACTGATCAGCTAATATGTAGATTTTAATTTGAAATAGGAGGAAAATGTATTTCTAGCTATTTTTTGGTGGTATTTTTTCTACTCTTGATAATGCCGAGCCTATGATTTGATGCATGTCATAATATCTGTACTCTGCCATTCTTCCTCCAAAGATTACATTTGGTAACTCATCAGCTTGTTTTCTATATTCATTGTAAATTTTCATATTTTTATCGTCGTTAATTGGATAATAGGGTTCTTTGCTTTCATCCCAAGTATCGGGATATTCCTTAGTTATGTAGGTCTTTTCTTGAGTGCCAAACTCAAAATGTTTGTGCTCAATAATCCTAGTGTATGATTGTTCTAAGGAGGTGTAGTTTACAACGGCATTCCCTTGGAAGTTATCGGTATCTAGAATTTCATTCTCAAATCTCAGACTTCTATATTCTAGCCTTCCTTTATTGTAGTTAAAGAATAGATCTATAGGTCCTGTATAAATAATATTATCTGATATTTTTTCAAAATACTCTCGTTTTTCAAAGAAATCTGTATTTAGCTTTAAATCTGTATTTTCTAATAGTTTCTCAAATATCTTAGTGTAACCACCTATTGGTATTCCTTGATACTTATCATTAAAATAGTTATTGTCGTAAGTAAATCTTAGGGGAAGTCTTTTTATTATAAAGGAAGGTAATTCTTTGGCTGATTTGCCCCATTGCTTTTCAGTATAATCTTTTATTAAAAGGTTATAAATGTCTTCACCAACTAGTTTAAGCGCTTGTTCTTCTAGGTTTTGAGGGGTTAAAGAGGCGTACTTTTCTGTTTGTTGTGATATTTTCTTTTTTGCTTCTTCGGGGGTGTTAACTCCCCAAATAGCATGAAAGGTATTCATATTGAAGGGTAAGTTGTATACTTTCCCATTGTTAATAGCAATTGGAGTGTTTGTATAACGATTAAACTCGACGAAGTTATTGATGTAGTCCCATATTTTTTTATCATTGGTATGGAAAATATGTGCACCATATTTGTGAACATTGATACCTTCTATATTTTCAGTATAACAGTTTCCACCTATATGGTCTCTTTTTTCTATCACTAGACAGCGGTAACCTTTCTTTGTTAATTCGTACGCCGCTATAGAGCCAAAAAGACCAGCTCCAACAATGAGATAATCGTATTTCATAATTTTGCTTTTTACTGTGTAAAAGTAGTGTTTTTTTGTTACTTTTGTCAAAATAAAATAAAAACAATGTCATATTTTATCTCAGTAATAGTGCCCATATATAATGTGGAGCGCTATTTAAGTAAATGTATTTCTTCTCTTATTAACCAAACTTATGATAACTACGAAATCATATTGGTAAATGATGGTTCTCCTGATGGTTGTGGAGAAATATGTGATAGATTTGCAAAAGAAAATGACAGAATAAAAGTTTTACATCTTGAAAATGGAGGTGTATGTAATGCACGGAATCAGGGAATGCTTTTAGCAAAAGGTGATTTTTTCTGTTTTGTGGATTCGGATGATTGGGTGGAACCACATTATATAGAAGATTTTGCTAAAGGGATTGAAGATGAGTATACTATGGTGGTTCAGGATGCTTGTAGAGATATAGATGATGACTCTCAAAGAAATTTCTTTAGTTTTGATAATGACGCCTTTATACTCAAGTCAGATTTTGCAAAAATGATAGATAAAAATATATTGTATGCACCAGGGGGATATCCTTGGAATAAGCTTTATTCTAGAAAAATTATTTTTGATCATCAGCTGAAATTTGATCCTGAAATAAAACTTGGGGATGATGAAAAATGGAATTTAGAGTACTTTAAGTATGTAAAGAAGGTGGTTTTTTCAAAAAGACCAAACTATCATTATATCTATAACCCCAATTCTATATCTAATCAGAAAAGACCTTTTGAAAGGGAGTTGTTAAGGTATGTTTTTAGGGCGGACTATTATAACTTTGTTCTCAATAATTATGATAAAAGAAATGAAAATTTACCAATATTAATTTCTTTTGCAGAAGAGTTTTTTAGAATCAATATCTTTGATAGAATATACAAAGGTAAATTGACTAGAAAAGAAAGGCTATATCGTTTGAGAGAGATATCTAAGCTTCCTAAGAACTATTTATTTTTTCTTCAATCTAAACTAAGGTTTAGGAATTTGGATTATACTTTGTTGAAAAAAGGAAATATACTTTTTATGGATTTAATTAAAATGGTTAGGTTAAGTTTAAATAGGTAGGGATGTTGGAGAGCTCATCAAATAAAAAAATATTACTTATTTATCATCCGTGGAGGATGTTTAAAGGAAGTCTCCATGAGCAGTTAGTGAAGGGGTTGGTTGCACTAGGACTGGATGTTACTTATCTAGATATAGAAAACCCTCCTAAGTTTAAGAATAACTATTTACCAGATAAGTTTAGAAATATTTTTGAAAGAATAGTCAGGAAAAATAAACAGTATTATCTAATTGCTGAGAAAAACCATTATAACCGTTTTTTCTATAATAAACTATTTGAGCTGAAAAAAAAAGGCAAAAAATATGATTATGTTTTAATTATAAAGCCAGAAGAGTACTCTTCAAAGTTGGTAAAACTAGCTTCTGAAATGGGAAATATTACGGTAGGTTATATTTGGGATGGGCTTAGGTTGTTTTTTAAAAAAAGCCTTGTTAAAAGTGTAAAGCATTTGGATAATATATACTCTTTTGATGTTAGAGATATTAAAAATCATCCCGACTTAAATATGTCTTTTTGTACTAATTATTATATTCCAGACAATACAGACTTAGTACCATATGATAGCAGAAAAATAGATGTGTTTTATGTAGGGGCATTAGCGGGAACTTTGCCTGAACAAAGAAGGGATGTCAAAATAGATAATGTAGCAAAGTATCTTGATGGTAATGTAGAACTTAATATTTTTGTGTCGCAATCTTTTTTGGAAGGGGATAATAATTTAGTTAAAAATCCCAAGGTGCAGTATATTACTTCTCCCACTAGCATAGAGGAAACTTTACAAAAGACTCAAAATAGCAAAATAGTAATAGATATCTGTAAAAAACATCATATTGGTCTTTCTTTTAGGTTTTTTGAATGTATGCTCTATGAAACTAAAATGATTACAAATAACACAGATGTTATCAATTATGATTTTTATCATCCAGATAATATTCTAGTGGTAGATTTTGATAATATAGATATTTATGCAGAGGATATAAAAGCATTTCAAAGTAAACCATATCATAAATTATCAAAGCAAATTACACGAAAATATGCTTTGGATAATTGGATCAAATATTTATTCAAAGAGCAACCTTATGAGGAAATTAAACATTTATAAGAGATGAGTTCGTTAGCAAGAGAAAATAATTTTGATTTTTTGAGGCTACTGTTTGCTTCATCTGTAATAATTTCACACTCTTATCCGCTTACGGAAGTTAGAGATAAGGAGATACTTATGGTAATAACCAATGGACAATTGGATTTAGGAGGTTTTTCGGTAGCTTGTTTTTTTATTATTAGTGGGTATTTAATATATCAGAGCTTGGAAAGAAGTTCCTCTATAAAAAACTATATATGGAAAAGAGTTCTAAGGCTGTATCCAGCTCTTATAGTAATGCTTTTGCTGACAGTGTCTGTGGTTCCCTTTTTTTATCAAGGGGAAGGATCTATTTTAAATAATACCAGTTATTTCACTTATTTACCAAGACAACTAAGTTTGTACAACTTGCAACACAATATCCTTGGAGTTTTTGAAGATCTACCGTATAAAACAATAAATGGTAGTTTGTGGACTATTTGTTATGAATTTACGATGTATATGCTTTTAGTGCCGTTTTATTTTATTAAATCTAGGTGGAGATTAGGAATGCTACTGATTTTATTTTTTTTGTTTTACTTTCTTTCTATTTTTTTTCCTTTATTTTTAAACAACAGACTTTTTTCAAAACTTTTTTTGTTTTCTCCTAATTTTTATAATTTAGGGTGTTTTTTTTCTGCAGGAGCATTACTAACATATTTAACTTCAAAAATCAACGGTTCAACTAAATGGTTAATGATAATTATAGGGTTAGTAGCTCTTATAGGAAGTATCTGTTTTGAGCAATATAAACCACTTAAATATTTTGTATTACCCTTTGTAGTTATTCTTATTGGGATATCATCTACCCCAATAATAAACAAGGTAGGTAAAACAATAGGAGATAATTCTTATGGTATATACATATATGGTTGGCTAGTGCAACAATCAATATTGTATATTTTTGGATTGAATACCTATTATTTAATGTTTTTTAGTCTTGTTATATCTTTTTCATTAGGTTGGCTATCGTGGCATTTTGTGGAGAAAAAGGCGTTAGAGTATAAAAACTTAATAAGATAATTAACTAAAGATATGATACCAAAAAAAATACATTATTGCTGGTTTGGAAGAGGAGAAAAATCAGATTTTATAAAATTTTGTATTGATTCTTGGAAAAAAATACAGCCTGATTTTGAGATTATTGAATGGAATGAAGATAACTTTGATGTGTATGGTATTCCCTTTACCAAAGAGGCTTACATGCAAAAAAAATGGGCGTTTGTTTCTGATTACGCTAGAGCTAAAGCTTTATACGAGCATGGAGGATTTTATCTAGATACAGATATGGAGTTGAGATTGCCATTGAATGATTTTTTACAACATAGAGCTGTGTGTGGATTTGAAATGAAAGGAATTCCTTACTCTGCCTTTTGGGCTGTAGAAAAGGGGCATGAGTTAGCTAAAGATATAAAGGAGTATTACGAAAACAAAGATAAGTTTGAGGTTGTTACAAATACTTCCGTGTTTTCAAAGTTATTGATTGATAAGTATGGAGCAAACGCAGATAATGATAGTTATCAAACCTTAAAGCATGGTGTGATGTTGTATCCGTCAAACTACTTTTCGTTGGATTTTCCTAAAAACTATGTTGTTCATCATTTTTCAGGCTCGTGGCATGGAGCATGGTCTCAAGAGAAGAATGAATTTAAAAATTTAGTTAATGTGTACGGAATAATGAAACTCTTTTTAGATATTCCAAATGCTAAAAAAGAAGTAAAAAATGTTGTTTATAATCACGAATTGATGGATATAGATAAATTTTTGAATCAAATTCCACTAAGTTATATTTTAAGATATATAAAGAAACAGATATTAAAGAAAATAGGGTTGTAAAATAGATGATAATAGGTAATGGGCTTATTGCTTCTTTATTTAAAGAAGCGGATTTGGACAATGTTATATTTTTTGCTTCGGGGGTTTCTAACTCTTTGGAGACGAGCTTAGCTCAATTCCAGCGGGAAGAAGAACTTGTAAGAAGAACAATGGAAGAGAATTTAGATAAGATATTTCTTTACTTTTCTACTTGTAGTATTTACGATTCCTCCAAGGCGGAGAGTCCTTATGTTTTACATAAACTTAAAATGGAGCAAGTGGTTGTAGAAACTTGTTCTCAATATTTGATTTTAAGACTAAGTAATGTGGTGGGAAAAGGAGGGAATCCTAACTTGTTAATGAACTACCTTGTAAACTCCGTGAAACGAGGGGAGGTAATAAATGTTCATACAAAGGCGACAAGAAATTTGATAGATGCAGAAGATGTTAAGGCTGTTGTATTTAATTTACTCAAACAAAAACAGCTTAATAGAGTTGTTAATTTAGCCTACATAGATAATTATACTATTATTGAAATACTAGAGATATTAGAAAGTGTTATCAAGCTTAAACCAAATCTTAACTTGATAAAGGCAGGGGCAGGCTATCCAATTAGTATTTCAAGTGAAGTAGAAAACTATTTTGTAGAAAACAGTCTTAATAACAAACATTTGTACTTGAAAAATATTTTGTCCAAATATTATCTTTCGTAGCGGTACTTAAAAATCTTCATACCAAGCCAGGTAGGTAGACTATTAAGAAAATCTTTCTTCTTAGTGTTAATGGTAAAGCTAGTGGAGAAGTAGTCTAATAGGCTCAAAGAAGCTAATGTTTTGTAATTAGAGTAACTCTCCTTCCAAAGAGTTTCGTTTTTTTGAGCCTTCCAATTCATTAGTAAGGTGGTGGCTTTATAGTTGGTAAGGTATTTTAAAATGAGATTCTTTCTTTCTTTTTTGGTTTCATCCTGTAAAGCTTTATCAATGTGTTGTCCTATGGTAAACCAGTTATCAAAGTGTTTTTTGTTACGGTTATGTATAACTGATTTTTGGTGTAGATAATAAAAATAGGTGTATTTGTCTTGTGGTAAGAATGCTATACTTTCAATTACTAATGCTGTTTGAAAACTTTGTAATTCATCTTGTGCGAAAAGCCCTTTTGTGAAATAAAGAGAATGTTTCTTTAAGAAATTTAAATTAATTAATTTATTCCAAGAGGAACTTGGATATTCTCCTTTTGAGAAGCTTTTGAAAATATTATCATTGCCTCTGATTATATTTTTTTTGGACTTGGTTTTAAATGTATTTTGTTCTTTACCTGTTTCAAGATTGATGGTTCTTGTATTGCCTACAACTATATCCACAGATTCTTTTTCTGCTATTTTTATTAGTGCTTCTATACAGTTGGGCGTAATGGCATCGTCACTATCTAAGAAAAAAAGATATTTTCCTTGAGCGGTATCAATCCCTTTGTTTCTAACAACAGATAGACCAGAGTTTTCCTCCAAATGATAGATTTTCCAATTATTGAGTCGGTGTTTAGAAATAAAGTCTTCTGCAATTTTTACAGAGTTATCAGGTGTCTGGTCATTTATGAGGGTAACTTCCAAGTTTGGATAAGTTTGGTGTAATACCGATTGCAAACACTTTTCTAAAAAATCTTCACATTTAAAAATAGGAATAGATATTGTAACCAAAGGAATTGATGTTCTATTTTGCATAGATTTGTTTTTAGCAAAAATACGATTATTTTTTATACATTTGTAAGTGTTAAACTATACTAATGAACTTGTTTTCGAGACTTATTTATTTTTTAATTAAATATCCCAATTTAAAAAAAATAGAAAGATATTCGTCAAATTTAAAATTTGGGGACTTTTGTAATTTTTCTTTTTATCCTAGCCTAAAAAATGTTAAGTTAGGAAATGGTATTAGTATTAGAAATTATTGCAATGTTTTGGTGGGGAATGAGGCACAGCTAATAATAGGGGATAATGTATTTATGAATAATTATTGTTCTATCAATTGTTTAGATGAGATAGAAATAGGAGAAAACACTTTATTTGGAGAGGGAGTGAAACTTTATGACCATAACCATCAACATACAAAAGGAAAAGTAGAACATCACATTTTTACTAAAGCACCTATAAAAATAGGTAGAAATTGCTGGCTTGGGAGTAATGTGTCTGTATTAAAAGGAGTTACTGTTGGGGATAATGTGATAATAGGAGCAGGGTGTATCATATACAAGGATATCCCTGCAAATAGTATTGTGATTAATAAACAAGAGCTAATGGTAAAATCAGTGTGATTAGTATGAATGTAAGTTTTCCTACAATATCTGTTGTAATGTCTGTGTATAATGCAGAGGAATATTTGGCAGAAGCAATAGACTCTATTCTTAATCAGACATATAGTGATTTTGAATTTATTATCATTGATGATTGTTCTACAGACTCTTCCTTTGCTATATTAGAAGAATATGCCACTAAAGATTCCAGGATAAAGTTATTGCAAAAGAAAGAAAATAAGGGAACTCAAGGATTTATTGAAAATTTGAATTGGGGACTTGAGGAAGCTAGGGGTAAATACATTGCAAGGATGGATGCAGATGATATTAGCCATCCTACTAGATTTGAACAGCAAGTAGATTTTTTAGATAACAATCCAAATGTTTTTATTATAGGCGCTCAATTAGATTTAATAAACGAGAAAAATGAAATAATAGGAGAAAAGTTAGCTAGCACTGACAATGAGGAAATTCAAGAGCGAATGCTTAAAACAATACAGCTATTTCATCCTGTTATTATGTTCAGAAATGAAGGTTTAAGGTATAGGGACAAGGTTTGGTATTGTGAGGATTATGAGCTGTATCTTCGTTTGATGTCAAAACAAAAAAAGATGGCTAATTTACCAATTAAATTATTGAAATATAGGGTTTTAGGTGGTTCTATATCAAGAAAAGGGAGTAAGTTTATTAAATACATGTTTCTATCTAAAGCCTTTGAAATGTATTATGAAAGACAAAAAACAGGAAAAGATACTTACGAACAAATTAATCCCTACGCTTATGTAAATATACATAATATAGATTATAAAAATTCTATGCAAGAAATGGAACAAGCTGCAAGGGCTTGTTTAAAATATAAATTCAGGGAAGAATTGGTAGATCTAGTGAAAAAACAAAAAAAGTTTTATCCTAATGAGAAGTTTGGATTTTATTCTTTGGTAAGTAAGCTACCACCGAATTTATTTAATCTCTGTTGTAGAATCTTAAATCAGATATAGCATAGAATAAAAATGGATATATTAATAAAATCATTCAATAGACCATATTATTTGGATCGTGCGATTTATAGTTTGAAAAAGTATCTGGTGGGTAATTATACTATTACAATTTTAGATGATGGTACACCTCAAAAGTATTTGGATAAAATACTCAATAAATATCCAGATGTTATATTAAAGAGAAATGAAAAAGCAGACTTAAAATCAAAAGCTATTGAAAATAATATAAAAGAAGGGACGGGTATAAATGGATTTATAATACCTGTAGATTTATGGAAAGGAGCTGTTGAAAAAGCTTCCGAATATTTTGTGATGACAGAGGATGATGTATGGTTGACGGAGGAAATAGATTTGATGGAAGTTGAAAAAACTCTAAAGTTTCATGAGGTTTCTTTGCTTAAAGTAGGATGGATAAGTAATAGGAAGGTTAATGCTTTTTTACGAGATACCATAAATGAGGAAATAGTTGCGTTGGAGCCTAACTTTTGGGTAGCAGGTAGGTGGTTTATGCACGCTGTTATTAAGAATAAATATCGTCTTTTTTCTTTGTTATATAGACTCAAGTTGGTGGATAGAAATACATATAATGATTATTGGATAATGAACTCTCTTTTAATGGGTATTTACAAAAAGGAGTATTGGCTATTTTTGTGGGATAAAATAGAGGGGAGAGTTGATGAACAGATGCAGATTATTAATGCTACA
The DNA here is from genome assembly GCF_000252855.1 of Riemerella anatipestifer ATCC 11845 = DSM 15868. NCBI lineage: Bacteria > Pseudomonadati > Bacteroidota > Flavobacteriia > Flavobacteriales > Weeksellaceae > Riemerella > Riemerella anatipestifer. The sequence goes on from NC_017045.1 coordinate 1,737,440, forward strand.
CAATGGTATAGGAAAAATAAGAGAAATAAATTTAATTATACAAAATTTAAAAATCTTAGAATGAGTACAACTTTTGTGTCTTCTGCTACAAACTCATATCATCAGTATGGGATTGATTGTGATATTAATTTTTTTAATTATATAATGAACGAGGAATGGTATAGTGGAAATTTTAATTCCCTCCAAAATTTCCCTAAAGATATTTCAGAAGATTATTATATATCTTTTTTAAATAAACATAACAATAATAGATGCCTCCCTGAAAATTGGAAAGCGTGGGCAGACAAATTTAAAGAACAATATAGGAGACAAGATGTAGTTGTTGATTAGAGAAAAGATTTGCTTAAACTTTATACACTTTGTAATACACTACTAACCAAGGGTTCACTTTTAAAAAAGTTAAACCTTCGGTAATTTTAACTTACACACTTTACGGGGTAGTGTCTATTTGCTTAAATTTTATATATATTGTCAAAATCTTTTAACCAAGTGTTATGATAGGAGGATAGTTTACCATAACTATTGTCTAGGATAACAACCTCTTTCCCCATTAATACAGCCAAAATCATACCGTGTAAACGGGTAGTGTATATTTTTCTGTAGTCAGAAAAAAATGAAGTGCCCATTTCTATGAATTTTTCTCTTCTCTTCTTATTCTTTAACCCATATCTACTATCAATGTATTTTGAAAAAGGAGAGTGTCTTTGAATCATTAATGCTATACGATCTAATCTGTGTTCAAATCTCAATTTTTTATACCTTTCCTCTTTGGTTGTGTTAAAGGTTGGCCAATCTAACAAGTCATATTCTTGTTCTATATTTATATTTAAAGGTATATTTTCGTTATCTTTTCTGTCCATTACGAGTATTTTGTTTCCTTTTTTATTTGTTTGGATCTTATGTAAATCTATACAAAAAGCCATATCTGGTAACAAAAGTATTGTAGCATTAGAAAAGTACTGTTTTGCTAAGGACTCAGACTTTTCATCTCTGACGCATATGGTGATATTAGGATGTTCATTGATTATTTTAGAATCTCTTTCAAGAGTCTCTTGAGATTTGTAGTGTAGTGTTTGAGGAAGAATGATTATCTTATGATTTTGATATTTTTGGATTAAACTGATTCTAAAATTATTTACAACAGGGTATATGTCTCCGAAGTTTCCACCACCATGCAGCAGTAGGATTGTTTCGGGTCTAATGCAATTGTGGTCAAAAAATGTCAAGCTATACTCATAGTATTTTTGATATGGTATGCTGTTTAAAAAAGATAACTCCCCTTCCCAAATTAAGTTATCACCTATGTTGTCATGATCTGGTATATCAATTAGAGCATAATCACTATTGATGATAGGAGTTAAATTTTGGATGATAAGGTCTTTTAGCTTTTGTATTTTTTTTGTATTCTCCATAGTTTGCAAAGTTAAATATATAATATGATATTACTTGTGTTTAATATTCCGAATTTACATTTTTTAGTGTAGGCTGAAACTTTATATTTTCTATATCTTTGCAGAAATTTTTGCTTTGAAAAAATTACTCAACGAGACTATCATTTATGGTATTGGAGCAATCTTGCCGAGGGTTATTTATTTCCTGCTTAATCCTTTTTTTATTTATTACATCTCTAGGGAAGAGTTTGCCCAGTTTACCAATCTTTATGCTTGGATGTCTTATGTGAACATACTGCTTACACTTGGGTTTGAAACCTCTTTTTTCCGTTATTCGGCAGAGAAGGAAAACGAAAACAAGGCATTCTATACTTCGTTTTGGTTTCTCTTTTTCACGGCAAGTTTGTTTTTAGGAGGAGTTTATATTTTTAATCAAAGTATAGCAGATTCATTAGGGTACTCCGCTCACCCTGAGTATATTAAATGGTTTGCTTGGATTGCTTTTTTTGATACTATTTGCGTAATTCCGTTGGCGTGGCTTAGATTTAATAATAAACCAATAAAGTATTCTGCTATTAGAGTAGCACAGGTGCTGGTGCAGGTATTAAGTGTTTTGGCATTATTTCTATTTATACCTAAAGAGAGCTCTCAGAGCTTGGGTATGGAGACATCAGTATCCTATACATTCGTAAGTAATATTATAGCTAGTGTGGCGGCGTTTGTGATGTTACTGCCTGTAGTGAGTAAAGTAAGGCTTAAGTTCTCTATGAACTTGTTTAAACGAATGATAAAATATTCATATCCACTGATGTTGGCGGGATTAGCATTTGTTGTAAACGAAAACTTTGATAAAACGGTACAATATAACATTATTTCCAAGGCAGAAGCAGGGGCTTATGGAGGTTGTTATAAGTTGGCGGTTCTAATGACGCTATTTGTTACGGCTTATAGAATGGGTATTGAGCCATTCTTTTTTAAACAAATGAATAATGCAGATGCACCAAAAACTTATGCAAAAATCACGGAGTATTTCACATTATTTGCATCTGTGGCAGCTTTGGGTATTGTAGTAAATATTAGTTGGTTAAAATCAATTTTTATTACAGATAGCTCTTATTGGATAGCTATGGATATAGTGCCGATTATTGTGGTGGGTAATTTGTGTTTTGGTATTTATTATAATTTATCTACTTGGTATAAAGTTACGGATAGAACCTTTGTTGGGACGCTTATTTCTTGGCTAGGAGCGGCGATTACCATTTTACTGAATTTGTTATTGCTCAAAGATTATGGGTTTATGGTATCAGCTTGGGTAACCTTGTTGGTGTATTTCTTAATGATGTTGGTGTCTTACTTTTTAGGGCAAAAGTATTACCCAATCCCTTATAATATGAAAAAGATAATGTCGGTGCTTTTGGTATTGTCGGTATTTTCATTTTTATCTTACCAGATATTTGAAGCAAATGTATGGATTGGGAATATTTTATTCTTAATCTTTGGGTTTGGTATTGTTTTTTCTGAGAAGAACTTAATTTTATCAATGGTAGCAAGGTTCAGAAATAGAGGCTAATTTTAATCATTTGTTTATTTTTGGAGGAAGAAAAATTAAAACACTATATTTGAAGTTTAATTAGTAATTTATCATAAAAATATGAAAATAATAGTACCTATGGCGGGGCGAGGCTCCCGATTGAGACCACATACTCTTACGGTTCCAAAACCACTTATACCTATTGCAGGTAAGCCTATTGTGCAAAGATTGGTAGAAGATATTGCAAAAGTAGCAGGACAGCCTATAGAGGAAGTGGCTTTCATTATTGGAGATTTTGGTGATGAGGTAAAAGCTTCTCTAATTCAGATTGCAGAAAAATTAGGGGCTAAAGGGAGTGTTTATGCTCAAGATGAGCCTCTAGGTACAGCTCATGCAATAAAGTGTGCGGAAGCGTCTATGCAGGGTGATGTGGTAGTAGCGTTTGCAGACACTCTTTTCTGTGCTGATTTTGTATTAGATACTAATTCGGACGGTGTAATTTGGGTGAAAAAAGTAGAAGATCCTTCGGCTTTTGGAGTAGTTAAGTTAGATGATTATGGGTTTATTACAGATTTTGTAGAAAAACCACAGACCTTTGTTTCAGATTTAGCTATTATAGGGATTTATTACTTTAAGTCTGCTGAGAAGCTGATGGAGGAGATTAATTATATTATGGATAATAATATAATGCAAGGAGGGGAGTATCAGTTGACTGTAGCTTTAGAAAATTTAAGACAAAAAGGAGCGAAGTTTTCTTTAGGGAAAGTAAATGACTGGATGGATTGCGGCAACAAAAACGCAACAGTAGAAACTAATAGCAAGATATTACAATATGAGAAAGAATCTGTATCCTCCTTCCCATCGTCTGCTAAAATAGAAAATAGTCTTATTATTCCTCCGTGCTTTATTGGCGAAAATGTGGTTATTAAAAATTCTAAAATAGGACCTAATGTCTCTTTAGGAAATAATACTGAGGTAGTTAATTCTAATATAGATAATTCTTTAATACAGGAAAAAACACTGATTAATCATGGTAATTTGAGTAACTCTATGATAGGTAACTCTGCCAAATATTTTGGAGTATCTAGAGAAATTTCGCTAGGAGACTATTCGGTGCTAGATTTTCTTTCTAAATAGATGTATAAGTTTTTAACTATTTTTTCGTTATAGCTAGATAATTAACATTCAATATTATGAATAAATTTTGGTTATTAGGGATAGCTGTGCTTATGCTAGTGTCGTGCAAAACGCAGCAAAATATTCCGTCCGCACCACCTGTGAATACAAATAAAAAGATAGAAAAAGACCAAGTTTTTTTCAATAATATCCTTAAAGAATCATCTTTTAAAAGTCTAAAAATTTCCAGTAAAATTAAGGTAGATAATGGGAGCCCAATTCCTACATTGGACGCATTAGTTTATATAGAAAATCAAAAGAAAGTTTGGGTAAATCTTTCAGCGTTGTTCTTTAATGTAGCAAGAGGTGTCGCTACGCCAGAAGGCGTTAAAGGCTATGAGAAGTATAATAAAACTTACATAGATTCGGATTTTTCTTATCTTAATCGACTTCTAAATGTTAACTTTATTGATTACTCAACTCTTCAGAATTTATTGGTAGGGAGGACTTTTGTTCCTATTAAAGATGGTGATTTTGATTTGATTAAAAACACACGAAGCTATCATTTAACATTGTCTAAAAATCAAAAAATAATAGTAGATGGTAAGGTAAGTGAGTATAAAATAGAGTTAGATTATGACACCATGTTTAATCTTAGTAGGGTGAAATTATCTGACGCCAAAACACCTGATTATCTAGAAGTTTTTTATACCAATTGGGAAAACTTTGAGGGAAATTATTTGCCTAGAAATGTTAAAATTATTATAAAAGCAAAAAAAACAGACCAGATTTTCATAGAAAATACGAAATTTGATTCCTCTGTTATGGATACGCCGTATACTGTGCCAAATAATTATACAAAGAAGGAAATTGAATGATATTTAGGAAGTTAAGTTTTTTATTGAGTGTATTGTGTTTTGGGTTGTTTTTTTCTCAGAAGAAAGAGCAGCTCCAGAGAGAAAGTGCTGAACTGAAAAAACAAATTGCACTTATCAATTCTAATCTTGCTAAAACTCAGAAGGAGGTAAGGCTTTCGATAGCACACCTTAATGAAGTTAATAAAAAAATTCAGTTAAGAGAGAAAATTTATAGAAATACACAGAAAGAAAAGCGTTTCATTGAAGATGATATTTATCTTCGTCAAAAAGAGATTAATAAGTATAAAAAAGAGCTGGCTGTACTAAGAAAAAACTATGCTGAGATATTAGTAAAAGCTTATAAGAATAAAGGTATTCAGAATAAAGTTACATTTATTCTATCGGCTAAAAATTTAGGAGAAGCTCTAAGAAGAGTACAGTATCTTAAACAATATTCTGATTATCAGGATAAAAAAGCTAAAGAGATTAGCGGTAAAGCAGCAGAAATTCAGCAAGCTTTAAAGCTGAAACAAAAATCAGTAAAAGAGAAAGAAAATATTCTTACTCAGCAACAGAAAGATCTTTTAGTAATCCAAAATGATAGAAAACAAAGGGAACTATTATTAGAAGACTTCAAGAAAAATGAGGCGGTCCTTACGGCTGAACTTAAACAAAAGCAAGCACAAGCTAAGAAAATTGAAGGGGAAATCCGAAAGATAATAAACGAAGAAATAGCAGCTGCTAAAGCAAAAGAAGAAGCGGAGCGAAAAGCTAGACTAGAGCGAGAAAGACTTGCGAGAGAGGCTGCAGCTAGAGAAAAAGCAAGAATAGATGCTGAGAATAAAGCTAGGGCAGAAGCATTAGAAAGAGAAAGAAAAAAAGCGGAAGCAGAAGCTGCTAGATTGGCAGAAATTGAAAGAAAGAAGCAAGATGATGCTAGAAAACAAGCTGAACTTGCAAAAGCAGAAGAAAATGCAAGGAACGAAGCACGCCGAATAGCAGCTGAAAAAGATGCTAGAGAAGCCGCTGCTAGAGCTAAGGCTGCAGAAGAAAAAGCTAAGGCTGCAAGAGATGCTGAGGCAGAACTAGCCAAGAGAAAAGAAGAGGAAAAGAAAAAAGCGGAGGAAAAAACGAAGACAGCGTTTGGTGTGGGAGCAGCAACAGGGTCTAATTTTGCTGAAAATAGAGGGCGAATAGGCTTTCCAGTGGAGAGAGGGCAGGTAACACACCGTTTTGGTAGACAGCCACACCCTGTATTTAAAAATATAGTTGAGGAGAATAATGGGATTAGAATTGCAGTTTCTCCTGGTACTAAGGCAAGATGTGTTTTCCCTGGTGAAGTGTCAAGAATTTCTTTTGTTGGGGGGACTAAGACGGTTATTGTAAAACATGGTAGCTACTTTACCATATATAGTAACTTATCCGATGTTTCGGTTTCTCCTAATCAGAAGGTTTCATCAGGAACTACAATTGGGACTATAGCACAAGATTTTGAGGGGGCTTACTCTCTGGATTTCCAAATTTGGAATGGAAGTACTCCTGTTGATCCTATGGGATGGGTCTCAAATTAACTGTAAATGAATAAAAATATAAATAAATTATGTTAACGACTATTTTAGCACTATCGGTACAACATATACTTATAGTGTTGGTTATACTACTCTTATTGTTTGGAGGGAAAAAGATTCCGGAGCTGATGAAGGGCTTAGGTTCAGGTATTAAGGAATTTAAAGATGCAGTAAAGGAGGAAGAAAAACCTTCAACAGAAGAAGAGAAAAAGTAGAGCAAATCGATTAGAGGGTCTAATTTTGGTAAGGATAGCGTATTAGTTTATATGTATAAATTTTGCTATCTTTACCAAAATTTTGTTTTAATACTATAAAGATAAATATATGTTAGTAGCTATTCTTGGGGCAGTAGGACCTTGGCAGATTGTTGCCATCGTGGTTGTATTATTACTTTTGTTTGGAGGGAAGAAGATTCCAGAACTTATGAAAGGCTTGGGCTCAGGTATTAAAGAGTTTAAAGACGCGGTAAAGGAAGATGATAAAAGCTCATCTTCAACAGAGGAAGAAAATAAAAAATCATAATTAAAAAGTAAGATTTTAAATTAAATGAGTTTTTCTGAAAAAGCTTGGAATATTTTTAATCAAGCCATTATAGACTATCATAAAACAGATGATGTAGATGCAGTTGAGTCTAATCCGTTCTCTGAAAATACTTTGGAACGACTTTTGTATTCAAAGAATTGGATTGATACCGTTCAGTGGCATTTAGAGGATATTATTCGTGATGAAAACATATCTCCTGAGGAAGCTCTAAAGATTAAAAGGAGAATAGATTCATCTAACCAAGATAGAACAGATTTGGTAGAGTATATAGATGATTATTTTCTAGAAAAATATAAATCTGTGAAGCCTAAGGAAGATGCTAAAATCAATACAGAAAGTCCAGCATGGGCTATCGACAGATTGTCTATATTAGCTCTTAAGATTTATCATATGAAGATAGAAACCTTAAGAGATACAGCAGATGAGAAACATAAACTGAAGTGTTCTAATAAGTTGGCTGTTCTTGAGGAGCAGAAGCTAGATTTGAGTACAGCTATAGATAGATTATTATTTGATATAGAGAGCGGTAACAACAAAATAAAGACTTATAAGCAAATGAAAATGTATAATGATGATAGTCTAAACCCAGTTTTATATCAAAAGAAAAATGTTTAAAAATCTCTTACCCTTAGTATTCACTATATTTTTACTGGTTTCTTGTTCTGTAGAGCAAGTTAACTTGTCTCCTTTGTCGCAAGGGATTGTTTCTAAAGGAGAGGCAAAAACTTCACCTGATACCATTGTTATGAGTGCAAGTGTGAATGTTAGCCAAGTAAAGTATGCTTCTGAACTATCAACAGCGGCAGATAAACTTCCGAGGTTTTCAGACGCAGCAATAAATAAACATATAGATTTAATAAAGTTCAATGTTTCTGAGTATCTTTACGCACTTAGGGAACACAACGAAAATAGAAGGGTAAGAACGCTAGACGGTTTGCAAAAGAGTTACAAAAAACTTCAAGGGCTGAGAAAAAATCTTTCTTTGGAAGAAGATGAAGCTCTTAATTTTTATTTGGTTAAAATCAAGACCAATATTACTCTGTTAGAGTCAATAAAAACATCTTCTGATAATTTTTAATTACCTAAATTTATATGTTGAAAATACAGGCTGAGGCTAATATCCCTACCGATTTTGGTGTTTTTAAAATGATTGCATTTTCTGATAATGAAATGGATTGGACGCCACATATTGCGTTGATTGCAGAAAATACAGATTTTTCTAAAGTGGTCAATGTGAGGTTTCATTCTGAGTGTATTACTGGAGAGATATTTCATTCTAAAAAGTGTGAGTGTGGGCAGCAGCTAGATGCTGCGATGCAGTACATGCAGAAGGATGGTGGTATTATTCTTTATTTAAGGCAAGAAGGTAGAAATATAGGGATTATCAATAAGCTTAAGGCTTATGCTTTACAAGAGCAAGGAATGGATACTGTACAGGCAAATCTACATTTGGGACTACCTGCCGATGGGAGAGATTTTGGTGTAGCGATTGATATGTTAACCAGTTTGGGTATAAAAGAAATTAATCTGCTTACTAATAATCCAGATAAATTGAAATTTGTAGAGGATAGTACAATAAAGCTTAATGAGAGGATTCCTTTACAGATACCATCTAATGAAGTTAATGCGGATTATTTAAAAGTAAAAAAAACTTACTTTGGACACCTGCTAGAAGATAATAAATAATCATAATATCAATTATATAAGGTTAAAGAGCTCTTTTTTACTAAAAAGATGCTCTTGTTTTTTTAATAGTAGGCTTATAATAAAATTGTATATTTGTTGTGGTTACAACTAATTTCTTTGAGTATAATGAATATAAATGTTAGAACAGTCTTAGTTTGTGCGATGTTATTTTTTATTTTTGGAAATAATAAAGCACAATATATACCTAAAAATAACGCTGAAACCCTAAAAAAAGAAGCTAAAATTTATGCTGAAAAAACTTATCAACAGCTTTCTGAAGATGAGAAAATAGGGCAACTTTTTATAGTCGCATTATATACTAATAAAGGGGAATCATTCATCAATCAAGTCAAGACATTAGTGGAGAAGGAAAATATAGGGGGGCTTATACTGATGCAAGATGATACACGTAGGCATATAAGTTTAGTAAACGAACTTCAAGGTAAATCTAAAATACCTTTGATGATAGGTATGGATGCAGAGTGGGGACTTTACCAAAGGCTTCCAATCGCACATAAGTTCCCTTGGGCAATGACGCTTGGGGCGGTTCAAGATAATACACTTATTTATGAAATGGCAGCCAAAATAGCTGAAGATTGTAAAAGAATGGGGATTTATTGGGATTTTGCTCCTGTGGTAGATGTTAACACCAATCCCATCAATCCCATTATAGGTAATCGTTCTTTTGGGTCTAATGTGAAAAAAGTGATAGAGAAAGGGTTGGCTTACAGTTATGGTTTGCAGGATAATGGAGTTTTGGCAAGTATTAAGCATTTCCCAGGTCATGGGGATACCGATACCGATTCTCATTTGGATTTACCTGTGGTTAATCATTCATTACACAGACTTAATAAAGTAGAGTTAGCTCCATTTAAAGCACTTATGGATAAAAAAATAGGCGGTGTTATGGTGGCTCATCTCTATGTTCCGTCTTTGGAAAGCCAAAAAGGAATTCCAGCTTCTATTTCGTATAATATTGTAACTAATTTGTTGAAAAATAAGTATGGTTATCAAGGGCTTATTATTACCGATGCTCTTAATATGAATGCGGTTGCAAAAAGGTTCAATTCAGGAGAGTTAGATTTAAGAGCTTTTAAAGCTGGTAATGATATTATGCTGTTCTCTCAAGATGTACCTTCTGGTAAAAGGTTAATTAAGAAGGCTTTGCAGTCTGGCGAGATTTCTCAAGATAGACTAAAAGAATCGGTGATAAAAATTCTAGAAGCAAAGTATCTACTGGGTTTACAAGATTTTAAACCTATTGATGCCAATAACATAGAAAGAGATTTAAATAATGATACTCATCAAAAATTAACGGAAAAGTTATACGCCAACGCTTTAACATTGATAAAAGATGAGGCAAAAGCTCTACCTTTAAAATCATCAAAATACTATTATTTACCTTTGGAGGAAGCCTCTTATCAAGATTTTGTTAAAGAACTTCAAAATGAACGAGAAGTGGAGCTTATTACAGAAGATAAACTAAATACTTTACCTCAAAATACTTCAATTATTGTAGGGCTTCATAAGGATAACAGCACAGCATATAAGCCTTATAAAATATCTGCTAAATCTAAGGCAATTTTGGATAGAGTAGCAGCTAAGCATCAGTTGATATTAGTAGTATTTGGTAGTCCTTACGCTTTGAGAGATATAAATATAAAGAATTATCCAACGATACTTGTAGCTTATGAAAATAATGAATTGTCTATGAAAGCTACTGCCAAAGGGCTTCTAGGTAAAACTAAAATACATGGGCGACTTCCTGTGGTGGTAAATCAAGATTTAAAAGAAGGAGAGGGAATAGATGTGGAAGCAGTGAATAGCGGGATTGAGTGTGGTACTAAAGTTAAAAACTAATATTAAAAGGCAAATGAAAATAGGTATTTTATGCTATCCTACTTATGGAGGAAGTGGTATTGTGGCTACCGAATTAGGAATGAGTTTAGCTCAAAAAGGTTATGAGATACACTTCATTAGTTCTAACCTTCCCGCACGGTTGGATATGACTAATCCTAACATTTTTTTCCATAAAGTAAATGTTGAAACCTATCCATTGTTTAAATATCAGCCGTATGATATTGCATTGTCTTCAGCTATTTATCAGGTAGTTAAACTTTATAAATTAGACCTCATACACGTTCATTATGCTATTCCGTATGCTTATGCCGCTTTTGTAGCAAAACAGATGTTGAAAGATGAAGGTATTTTGATTCCCATGGTTACTACATTACACGGCACCGATATTACTTTGGTAGGGCAATATCCTAGTTACAAGGCAGCGGTTCAGTTTTCTATCAACCATTCAGATACGGTAACTTCTGTTTCGGAAAGTCTTAAAAAAGATACTTTGAAAGCTTTTACTATTAAAAAAGAAATACAAGTTATTCCTAATTTTATTGATAACGATTTGTATAACAGTTTTGTAGGTTGTTGTAGAAGACTATTTGCAGAAGATGATGAAAAACTACTGATTCATGTTTCCAACCTAAGAAAAGTTAAGAGAATTCCTGATGTGCTAGAGGTATTTAAAAGGGTGCAGGAAAAAGTATTAAGTAAATTGGTAATTATTGGCGAAGGTCCTGATATGGAGCTGATTAACGATTTTCTTATGGCTTACCCATACCTCATAGACAAAATAAGGATTTTAGGTAAAACTAATGATTTATACCAGATTTTAAAATGTACTGATGTGTTTTTGCTTCCTTCTGAACAAGAGAGTTTTGGTTTGGCAGCGTTGGAAGCAATGGCGGCAGGGAATGCAGTGATTAGTAGTAATGCAGGAGGGATACCAGAAGTAAACATACAAGGAGAAACAGGCTTTTTGACGGAAGTGGGCGATGTGGAAACTATGGCTAAAAAGACCATCAATCTCTTGCAAGACGATGCTTTGCTTCAAAAAATGAAAGAAAAAGCAAAAGAAGTAGCCCTGCGTTTTGATTTAAAAAATATTCTCCCACAATACGAGCAGATGTATCGTGAAACAATAGAATCGTTTAAAAATTAATTACTTCCTTCGTATGACTGAGCAACTACTGCAATATCTTTGGAATTTTAAAATCTTTAAAACTTTTGATTTTAAAGATACTAAAGGTAATAAGGTAGAGGTTTTAGATTTTGGTCAATGGAATTTTGATGAAGGAGCCGATTTTTTGTTTGCCAAAATTAAATATCAAAATATTGTTTTAGCAGGAAGTATAGAATTGCATTTGAAGTCTTCGGATTATCAAAAACATCAACATCATTTGAATAGGGAATATGATAATATTATTTTGCATGTGGTCTACACTCATGATAAAGATGTGGAAGAGCTGGTTGAGAAAAATATCCCAACATTAGAGCTTAAAGATTATTTGGAAATTTCTACACTAGAGAAATATCAGCAGTTGAAGGCTCAAAATGAGTTTATTCCGTGTGAGAAATTGATAGAGGTTTCTAAAATTCCATTTCAGTTTTCAGAGGAAACTTTACTTAAAAAACTTGACCAAAAGTCTTTGGAAATAGAAACAGAACTCGTTAAAACTAAAAATAATTACGAAGAAGTTTTATTTCAAAATTTGGCGTATGCTTTTGGACTTAAAGTCAACGCTTCCATTTTCAAACAAATGGCGGAAAGTGTAGGTTTTGCTATTGTAAATAAAATAAGGCACCATCAAAATCAATTAGAAGCTTTATTTTTCGGGTTGAGTGGCTGGCTAGAAAAGCCTTCCGATACGGAAACCGAGATGTGGAAAAGAGAGTTTGATTTTTTGAAAGCCAAATATCAACTGAATGATGCTTTTGTGACTCCTAAATTTTTAAGATTAAGACCTGCAAATTTTCCTACAATAAGGCTGTCTCAGTTGGCACATCTTTACCATTTGCATCAAAATTTATTTTCAAAAATAATTAAAGCGTCTTGCCTTGAGGAGCTTTATGAATTGTTTACACCAATTAAAGCATCGGAGTATTGGGATAATCATTATAATTTCGGAAAACCAACGGATAAAAAATCAGTTAAAAAACTGACGAAGAGTTTCATAGATTTAGTTATTCTTAATGCGGTTCTCCCTTTAAAATATACTTATCATAAACATTCGGAGGAAGAAATTTCCGAAACTATTTTAGGTTTTTACCAAAATATTAAACCAGAAAAAAATAGTATCATAGAACAGTGGGAAGCTTTAAAAGTTCCTATTAAGACGGCTATGGACAGCCAAGCTTATTTATTTCAGTATAAAAACTTTTGTAGTCAGAAAAAATGTCTAACTTGCGGCGTTGGATATCAACTTTTAAAAAGATAGAGGTTTTATGTTTGAAAATTTAAGGCACAGATTTGAGCGTGAATGGTTTGGTGTACTTACTAGAATGGGGTCTAGACTAGGGATTCCTGTGTCAAAATTAAGGGTCTTTTTCATTTATTCTACATTTGCAACGGCAGGTGTATTTTTCCTTCTTTATTTAGGGTTGGCATTCCTACTTTGGGTAAAAGATATTTTTATCGTAAGAAGACCTAGCGTATTTGATTTATGATGAAGATACAAATAAAGCCTGTGAATAGTAATAATATTACTAAACTACAGGAAATCTATCAGTCTTATATAAATACTTTTCCAAAAGACGAACGCAGAGATGAAGCAGGTTTTTGGGCTTTAGCTAGAAAAGATTTTTCTCCTATAAGAGAAATTATAAGGGGAGAAGATAGTGTAGGCTATATTATTGTGTGGGATTTATCATTATGCTTGTTTGTAGAGCATTTTGAAATATATACTTCGTTTAGAAATCAAAATTTAGGTTCTCAAGTATTGAATTATTTAAAGAATAAATTTCCATTGGTAATCTTGGAATCAGAACCTGAAAATTTAGGAGAGCTAGCATCTAGGAGGTTGGAGTTTTACCAGCGTAATGGTTTTGTAATTTTGGACAAAAATTATATTCAACCAGCTTATTCAAAGGGAAAAGTGCCTGTAAATCTATATTTGCTAGGGACGAATAACTCTGATGATTTATCCTTTCTTGTTAAAGAAATAAGGGATATAGTTTATAAGTGAAGTTTTCTTAAAAAAAATATGATATTTCTTGTTTTTTTAAATAAAAAAGTGTATATTTGGAGAGCATAAGAAGAGGGGAGAAATTTCTCTTAAGCAATAAATTTTTTTCATCATTTGTGTTTTTAGAGTCATATTATCCCAAAAGATAGTATGACTCTTTTTAATTAGTGATAGAAAGTCGTTCGTACTTGATTAAAAGTTCAATAAAGTAAGAGTAAGTAATTCTGCCTTCTTGCTGATTAGATTTCAGGAATAGATGGTTAGTCAATCCAAAAAAATCAGAAATGAGTCCTGTATGCTTATTTATAAAATCTTTCTCATAAGCTCGGTCTCGTTTCATTCCATCAGAATATTCACTAAGGATTTTTTCAACGAATTGAGGCTCTGTATCTACTAACGAGTTAAGTAAACTTTTAAGAGTGAAATATTGAGTGCTGTATTTTAGGTCAATATTATCACTATCGATTCCTATGAGATAACCTATGAAATTAGCTTCTTGCTCCCTCGCGTAACCTAGCTGGTGGGCACTTTCGTGGGCTAGAGTGAATGGCAAATAAGTATCAGGAAGATTAGGGTTATATTGAGCTTCGGCAGAAAAAGGATTGTAATACCCTAAAATACCTGTATCATTCATTATAAAAGAAAAAATACTAGGTTTGAAATTGGAGATGTCAGTTGTTATTTTAGAGTTTAAACCTAAAGGAAGTTGCTTCTGTTGATTAAGAATTTCAGAGGTTACAATACTTAAATTTTTTATCTTAAAAACACCGTTAGAATCTTCGGAGACTTGTGCTCTACTTTCTTTACATAAGTTGAGATATTTAATAGCAAGAGTTTTAGCTTCGTTAATACTAGGTTCTTCTTTGGGTAAAAGATTTATTATTGGTGGTTGAAAATAAGTCATTCCCCAAAAACTTTGATAGATGAAATAGCATATATTAACTCCTACTAATAGTTTTAGTAATGATTGTTTTTTCTTTTTAAATATTGAAACTAAGTTATAAATGAGGATTACAAATAAAACAATGTACAATATATCTCCAATAGAAAACGGAAACAAAGATGAAAGATATTGATGTGTTTCTTTTTTTAGTTCAAAAAGAGAGTTAAAGCATTCAACAGCTAAAGCAATTTTGGATAGAATATAGAATAAAACAAATTGGGCAAACAAAATGCCTGCCCAAAATCTTTTCTTTTTATGTAAATCACTAGTGTGCATTACTAGAACTTTCAGAAAGAATAACGCCTTTCTTTTTAAGAATTTTAGGAGTAATAAAACCATAAAATGCCAAATAACTGAAGCATATCACAGGAATAATGTACGAGAAATGCGTATAAGTCATTCCTAAAATTCCGTTTGGAGAGGTAAGGTCATGGTCGCAAACCCACCCTTGTATCAGAGGGATAACACCACCTCCTAGAATCATCATTACCAAGAACGAAGAGGCTTTACCAGTATTTTTACCAAGCCCTGCGATTGCCAAGTCAAAAATAGAAGGCCACATAATAGAGCAAAATAATCCACCTGAAATAAAGAAATATTTGGCAATTTCTTTGTCTGGGTAAAATAAACCTAAAATCATCATTACTGCACCAGCTACGCCAAAAATCATTAGTGTTTTTCCAGCGTTTTTACCACCTAGGAAACTCATAACGATAAAAATAAAAATCCAAATAGGGTAGACGTAAAATGCAGAAATATCTTTTCCACTTAGATGGTTAGCTCCTAAAATAATTCCGAATGCTATGAACGGAACAATAAATTTTAAAGCTAAATTAGTAGAAGACGAGGTATTGAAAACATTGATGCCTCCATTCCATCTTCCAATCATCAAGCTACCCCAATAGAGCGATACAAAAGGAGCAATATTATGTTCTAAAACATTACCAAATTCTGCAGTGTGTAATAAAGCAGGTAAATTACTAATAATAGAAACCTCAACACCTACATAAATGAAAATGGCAAGCATTCCTAATAGGAGTTGCGGATAACTAAAGATATTGAAAGAGGAATCTTTATTTGTATTATCTACTTCATCTGAAGTGAGGTCTTTAGAAGGGTCTTCTATTTTAGAAAATAGCATAAATACTGCCACGAGTATAAAGGCAATTCCAAGTATGATAAACGGTAATTTAACATCGTTGAGGTTTAGGTTAGTATCTCCGTTGCCTCCCGTTCCAAAAAGAGCTAATCCTAACAAAATAGGACCGATGGTAGTTCCCAAAGAGTTGATGCCTCCTGCTAAGGTTAGTCTGTGAGCACCAGTTTCGGGGCTTCCCATTTTAATAGCGAGAGGATTGGCAACAATCTGTTGAACAGAAAATCCTAATCCTACAATAAACAAAGCTGTTAAAAAGAACCCAAAACTATGATTACTAGCTGCTGGTACAAACAAAAAGGCACCAATAGCAGAAATTACCAACCCGAAGGCTAAGGTCTTTTTATAACCAAATTTTTGCAGAATATCACTAAACAAAGAAATGATGAAAAATATAACCGAACCTATGAAATAAGCAGCATAGAATGCCCACGCGACTAGTTGAGACTGCACCTGAGAAAGAGTAAAACTCTTCTTAAAAACAGGAATAAGATTATCGTTACTTGCGGCTACAAATCCCCAAAAGAAGAATACAATAATTAGGGATATAAATTGAGACCATTTGGTTTGTGCTGTATTTTGTTCCATTGTTAAAAATTATAAGAGCAAAGATAATTTATTATTTTATATTATAGAGTGTTTTCTTCTAGTGTGTTTTTGATAAGTTGATGTGCCTTTACTTTAAGTTCCTCTACATTATAGGTTATAGGATTATCAACAATCTCATTCAAGAATACTTTTATTTTACCAGGATAACCTTTAGAATTATCAAAAGGGAACATTTCCTTAAGCCCGATGAACGTAAATATAGCTAGTGGCATACTATGTTCCACCGCTAGGGAGAAGGCTCCGTTCTTAAAATCGTCTAGAATAATGCTTGTGTCATCAGGAACGCCACCTTCAGGGAAAATCACCATATTTTGTCCACTTCTCATTCTTTCGGCAGACCTTGTGTACACTTCGGCTCTGCTTTTCGGGCTGTTTCTGTCCACCATCACCGCTACTCTCTTGTAAATAGTTCCGAAAATGGGGATTTTTACCAACTCTTTTTTTCCTACAAAACAAATAGGGTGATTAGGTAATAAGATAACCATCAGCATAACATCAATCACAGAAGTATGGTTGGCAATCACGATGTATTGTGTGTTAGGATTAAGACTTTTTGAAGTTTTTTTAATCAACTCGTATCTAAAGCCCATACCATAGAATACGCCTAACGCCCAAAGTCTAATAAAAAAATAACAAATTTTGTAGTGCCCCTTTCTAAATGAAAAAAGATAAACCCAAGGTCCTAGTATTAGCACTAGAACAATGTTTAGTATCACAAACCATAAACGCCATAGATAAACCAGTGCCACCATAATTTTGAAAATTTTATCCGTTGAATACCACTCGTTTTTTTACACTATAGTTGAGTATAGATACTAGAGCGATAGCTGATACTTTGCTGAGTATTTCTCGGCTGAAAGTGAAAAACCATATTTTAAGATAACTTTCAAAAACCCACCAAAAGAAAACTTGGAAGAATATAAGACTCAAAAAAGTAGAAAAAACAGAGACCCCCATAAAGTAAGCAAATTCTCTCTTTTTAGAATGTTTTCCCCTCTGAAATACAAACCATATACTCAAGAAATAGTTGGTAATAATACCACTACTGGTAGATAAAATATTACTCAACGGGTAATGTACTCCCATCAAATCTACCTCCATAGGAAGCCATTGAGGAATAAAGATACTAAACAATTTAAAAGAACCTATCTCTACTATAGCACTCAAACCACCTGCTATAATAAAGAATAGAATTTGTTTTTGTTTCAGTAGATGCTGTTTCATAAAGTGGCAAATTTAACTTTAATAATTTAAAGATGTAAAATATCCAGTGGAGTTTTTTTATAAAATGTAACAAAATATAGATGCTTTGCGACTTATTGTGTTATTAAAATAAAAACTATGAAAAAACAATTAATTCTGTTGTCTTTGGTGAGTTCATTGTGTGTGATGGCACAAGAAAAAGGTGGCTCAAAAGAGAAAAGGATAGAAGAAGTTACCATCACCAAAACCAAAAAGGCGGTAGAACAAAAAGCAGATAGAACGATTTTTGACTTTTCGGAACAGCCTCAACTTAATTCAGGGACAGCTTTAGATGGGATAAAAAAACTGCCAGGGCTTGTGTCATCTGATGTGGCAGGTATGCTTTATCAAGGTAAGATGTTAGATGTATTTATGGACGGCAGACCGCTGAATATTTCCAGTAACGAACTGAATGCCTTTCTAGAAGGTATGCCAGCTAATTCTATAGACCGTATAGAGATTATCACACAACCAGGGGCAGAATTTCCTGCAACTTCTGGAGGAGCAATCCTTAATATTATCACTTCCAAAACGGCTAAAAATTACCTTACAGCTACTTATTCTGGCAATTACTCTTTTACCAATGAAGAAAAAGTACGCAGCCGAACTAATAACTCCGTTTTACTTAACGCTAAAAATAAATGGTTTGGTTGGCAGCTTAATGTGGGGCAAAATTACAGAGAATCTCTACTTAGAGGGAATACCGATAATATTACCTCTGTATTTACCGACCGATGGGGGCGTGGTTCTTTTATTAAAGCGGCAATGACTCTGGATATTGGTCAAGACAGATTATTGTTAAACTACGACCTTAACCATAATAACAATGATGCTAGAACAAATAGTAGTGGTATTATTTTAGGAGTGCCTTACGAAAGATTAGACGAAACCAATTCATTGGGAGATAGACACGAGTTTATCGCCACTTATCAGAAGAAATTCGATGATAAAAATAAAAAATTAGATTTTAAATTTTCATTCAATAAGAATGATAACAAATTCCAGCAGGAAAATCAAATATTTAACGGCGTTGGAAGAAGTGAATTGACATTAGACAATCTATCAGATGCCAGAATTTCTACTTTTAAGGTAGATTACTCTCAACCGATAAATATTTTAGATGAAGGTAAAATCAGTTTTGGTGGGTTGTACGAGAAGCTGAATTTTAATACCCAATCTGGAGGTATTACTAATCTAGATTATCAAAGGCAAACCGCCTCGTCTTATGTAGAGTTACAAGCCACTTTAGGGAAATTTGATTTCATAGCAGGAACTCGTGCCGAAGATTACGATATTTCAGGAGAGGCTTACAATGCAACTACAAAGTCTAATAAACAACTAATCCCTTTTAATCAGTTTAGGTTTTTCCCCAATGCAAGTGTGCAGTACAACTTTGGTAAGCAGGTTTATTTTGCTTTAAACTATAACAAAAAAATTACGCTGCCTAGCATTTCTGCCCTTAACCCTAACAACAATACCTTTGCTAACGGAAACCTTTGGACGACGGGTAATCCCGAACTCCAACCGACGATTTTTGACAACTATGAAGCTAAACTTTCTGCGTTTGACTATGCCTTTATCGGCTATAATGTAAGCGTGGCTAAAAATCAGCTCATTCAGATGATTATTCGTCAGGGAGATGTGATTGTTCATCGTCAGGATAATTTACCACAATTTAGAATCCACAACTTTAATGTAGGGCTTCCGTTGCCGTTTATGCTATTCCATAAACCGTTAAGCGAGGTAATGAAGATGAATTTTAACCCAGACAAAATCAACTTTATGTACCTCTATGCGGGCTACCAAAAACACGAAATTCCAGAAGTGAAAACCAAAGGATTTTGGATTTTGAACCTAATGTCGCAGTTTATACTTCCGAAAGATATCAAGCTAGTAGCTAATTTTGGATACCTTACACCGAACGGAAACTACTACTATTTTGTAGCCGATAAACCGTTTATGAACACGCTAGACCTTACACTTTCCAAGAAGTTTATGCACGACCGTTTGAGTGTTTCGGTATTTGCTAATGATATTTTAAACGGACAAAGAATGCAGGTGCGTTCTCTAGCACAAACGCCCAATGTTGTACTCTTTAATAAGTGGGACAGCCGTAGCTTCGGACTTTCTATAAACTACAAAATCCCAACTAAAAACCGCCTAGCAAAAGAAACCCCTAACCTTTTGAATAAGGATAAAAAAGAAGATACAGGGCTTATCCAAGGTCTTTAAAAACTAAGATTATGGATACTTTTAAAGGAAAAAAGGAGCATTTTTGCTCCTTTTAATGTTTATTATTTATTATATTAGCCACGCCTTATCTCCATTAAGGCAAAGTATAAAAAAGTAAAAGCTGGTGGCAAACAGCGAAAGACCCCATCAGTCATTAACCTAAAAATCTAATGAATTATGAGTTTAAGTAACTTAAGAAACAGCCATCTAAGCGAAGACAAAGTAGCTAAGGTGGTAGAAGCATTAGCCAAACTAGAGGCAGAACTGGCAGAAGTAAATGTAAATCTAACCTCGGAAGACCGCAAGAGGTACGGTAGCATCAATGAGCAAAACAAGCTCTTCGTTAATCGAGTGAATGATTTTCACAAAAGTATGCCTAGCTTACAGACACCACAGGTAGATTGGGCAGAGTTTGATAAAGACTTTAGCAGCCGTACCCATCTCACCAACATTATAGACAGGCTAGAAACGCTGCTACAAAACCTTAAAAATGCCAGAACTCTCCATGATTATGATAACTATCAAGACGCCTTGGTAGATTATGCCTATACCAATTTTATGGTAGGGACTTCGGCGCCAGGCTACGAAGCCAAGCAGAGAGAGCTGGCACAGTTTTTCGCTAGTCGTGGCAGAAGGGCAGACAAAGCTGCGGCTCCTAAAGAATAATTTTGAGTTCCTAAAAAATCAAGTCAGCCTCGTAATTAGCGAGGCTGACTTGGTTTTTTGGAAAGTGTACGGGGTCTTTAGCCTACTAGAGTTGGTTTTTTAGAAAGTTGTGTTGGTTTTTTAGGAAGTGTACGAGGTCTTTAGCCTACTAGAGTTGGTCTTTTAGAAAGTTGTGTTGGTTTTTTAGGAAGTGTACGAGGTTAAAGACCCAGAGGAGTACGTTACGAACCCCAATTTTGCCGTTATCTACGAAGAGTTTTAGCTCAACCACCAAGTCCACTTCTACTAAGACCCCGCCGAGAGCCTCAATAAGCCCTTGGGCTTACCCCACCTTCCCCTAGCATCAAAGCCCGTTTTGGGGGTGATAGGCGAGAGTGGGCTTCCCTTTTGGATTTTTCGGGGCGAAAGTGTAAGGTAAATGATTGTTGATAAGCCTAAACCTTTCCTATAAAAGATAAATTTGTATTTTTGTAGAACATAACAAATAAAATAATAATGGCTAAGAAGAACCAATCAACAAGATTGACAGTTCAACATAAAAAGTCTCAAGGAGTAGTTGGTATTTTTGGTGAAAAAGCAAAATTACACGATTTAACACTTGGTGAAATATCGCATCTCGTGATTAAGCAACTTGAAGAAGAATACCCACAGCTAACATTTCAATATAAAACAAGCATACGAAAAGAAGAAATAAACAAGGCGTTAAGAAAAATTGATGGAGAGCTAGGACAGACCCTCTTTGTTCCAAATTCAAGCGTTAAACCCGATGGAGGAATAATTGAAGTGAAAGATGATAATGGCAATTGGAGGATAATTTTAGTGTCAGAAGCTAAACATCAGGGTAAAGATATAGAAAATATTAGGAAAGGAAGGTTGGTTGGTAAGGCTAATAATCAGGATTTGATGGCGGCAGGAAATGCGATAGAAAGATCGCATAAGAATATATCAGAAATAGCCAATTTTATGCTTTTAGAATCTCATTTTCCTTATGTTTTGTTTTTAGAAGGCTCTAATTTTTTAACAGAAACTGTGTCAATTGAAAGACCAGATGGAAGAATAGTAAGACTTGAATACAATTCAGGGATATTAAACAGATTGGATAGGCTAACTGCTGCAAATTACGGAATGCCTATTAACACCAATTTGTGTGTAAATAAATTTATTAAACACAGGGATAAAACAATTATGCTCCAAGCAACATCTATTTATACACAAGGAAAAGGAGAAAAGTGGGATAATAAGGAGATGTTTGATATTATGCTTACAATTTCAAAAACCTCTCTTAAGGTATTAGGGAGCGATTTATTTAATCAAATTACCAAAAATAAATAAGCAAAGAATAGTGGCAAGAAACGCAACAAATAAATTATTACAAAAAGCAAAAAAATCTAAAAGTGATGAGTTTTATACACAGCTTTGTGATATAGAAAGTGAATTACAACATTACAAAAGCCATTTTCAAGATAAAGTGGTTTATTGTAATTGTGATGACCCAAGAGTAAGTAATTTCTACAAATACTTTGCTTCAAACTTTAAAGAATTAGGACTTAGAAGATTGATAACGGCCTGCTACCAGAGGCAAGAAACAGATTTGTTTAGCGCAACCAATGTGAGGAATGGATTTTTCTTTGAATATTTAGGACAGAATAAACCAATTGAAGTAAAATCATTTAAGGGAGATGGTGACTTTCGTAGCTCTGAAAGTATAGAGTTATTAAAACAGGCTGATATTGTTGTTACTAATCCTCCTTTTTCCCTATTTAGAGAATTTGTGGAGCAATTGATTAAATACAATAAAAAATTTCTAATTATTGGGAATATAAATGCCATCACTTATAAGGAAATATTTAAGTTAATTAAAGAAAATAAAGCTTGGCTAGGAATAAATCTTGGCAGAGGAATCTCTGGCTTTATTGTACCAGAACACTATGAATTATATGGTACAGAAGCTAGAATAGATGATTTTGGAAATAGAATCGTATCTCCAAATAATTGTTTATGGTTAACTAATTTAGACAATTTTAAAAGACACGAAGATATTAAACTAACAAAAACGTATTTCGGGAATGAAAATAAATATCCAAAATATGATAATTATGATGGTATCAATGTAGATAAAACAGAAGATATTCCTTTGGACTATGATGGGGGGATGGGAGTACCTATAACATTTTTACATAAGTTTAATCCAGAGCAATTCGAAATAATTAAATTTAGAAAAGGTAACAATGGAAAAGATTTATCAATAAATGGTAAATTCCCATATTTTAGGATACTTATTAGAAATAAAAAGGTTAAAAATATCGTACGAGTACAGAGGGAAAATCAGCCGTTAGCAAGTGTGTGGCTTAGCGGCAGGTAGTTAGGTTGGGGCTTCTATCTCTTGTTTGATTTTTGGAGTAGTAATTGATGGTTTTGTATCCCACCAATTTTTATTACTAAGTTAAATATCAATTTATTCTGTTTGACAGAATTTCTTAGTAAGGTTCAGTGCGTTTTAAAATATATTTCCTAATTTAGCCCGTCAATTTTATTATAATATGATTGCTATCGTAGATGGAGGTTCCACAAAATGTGATTGGGTAATTCTTAACCCCAACGGAAGTTTCAAACTCAAGACAGAAACCATTGGTTTTAATCCTAATATCATTCAGATTGATTTAATTCCGAAAGAAATTATGAAAAATCAGGATTTAAGCCAACTTCAGTCTAGCGTTACCCAAGTATTCTTTTATGGCTCGGGGTGTGGTATTGCAGAGAATAAGGCAGTGGTAGAGCAGCAGCTAAAAAAGGTATTTACCAATGCGAAAATAGTAGTGAGCGAAGACCTTACAGCAGCAGCCTATGCCGCTTATAGAGGCGTACCTGCCATTGTTTGTATTTTGGGTACAGGCTCCAACTCTTGCTATTTTGATGGGACAAATGTGAGAAGCGATTTGCCCTCCTTAGGGTTTTTAATCGGTGATGAGGGGAGTGGCAGTGCTTTAGGAAAGCATCTTTTAAGACGATTTTTTATGAAGAAACTTCCCGCCGATTTACATCAGGATTTTGTAGATACCTATAACCTAAGTATAGAAGAGGCGATTAAAAATATGTATCATAATCCTAGAGCTAATGCGTATTTAGCTAGTTTTAATCAGTTTATTGCTGAAAGAAAACAGCACCCTTATTTACAAAATTTAGTCTTTGACGAAATGAAAAACTTTTTAGACTATCATGTGTTGCCTTACAAGGAAGCCAAAGAGGCCGAAATTAATTTTATAGGCTCCATAGCTTATGTTTACGAAGACTCTTTAAGAGCAGCAGCGGCAGAACTCAATCTTAGGGTAGGGACTATCGTGCAAAGACCCATAGAAAGTTTGGTAAATTATCACAAAAAATACATACTAGAAATTTAAACTTAATTATATAACGATTTATATGTCAAGTAAAACCAATAGAGACGAAAAAAACTTTAGACAAGCGGCTTTAGATTATCATAGAGCGGAGCCTAAAGGTAAAATAGAAGTAATCCCATCAAAACCACACTCCTCACAGAGAGATTTAAGTTTGGCGTATTCACCAGGGGTGGCAGAGCCTTGCCTTGAGATAGAAAAAGACCCTGCAATGGCGTACGAATATACAGGGAAGAGCAACCTAGTAGCAGTAATTTCTAACGGAACAGCCGTTTTAGGCTTAGGAGATATAGGTGCAGAGGCTTCTAAACCCGTAATGGAAGGCAAAGGGTTGCTATTTAAAATCTTTGCAGACATCAATGTGTTTGATATTGAAATAGACGAGAAAGACCCAGATAAATTTATTCAGATTGTAAAAGCAATAGCCCCAACTTTTGGCGGTATCAACCTAGAAGACATTAAAGCTCCAGAGGCGTTCTATATAGAGCAAAGACTAAAGGAAGAGCTAGATATTCCGCTAATGCACGACGACCAGCACGGGACGGCAATCATCTCTGCGGCGGCACTTATCAACGCACTAGAGTTGGCAGGGAAGAAGATAGAAGAAGTAAAACTCGTGGTAAATGGGGCAGGAGCGGCAGCCATAGCGTGTACCAAACTTTATATGGAGCTAGGGCTTAGAAAAGAAAATATCTTGATGTGCGATAGCAAGGGCGTTATCAATCACAAAAGACAAAACTTAACGCCTGAAAAACTAGACTTTGTAGCAGAAACCGATTTAGAAACTTTAGAAGATGCCCTTAAAGGAGCCGATGTTTTTGTAGGGCTATCCAAAGGCGATGTAATGTCGGCAGAAATGTTGAGTTCTATGGCAGAAAATCCTATTGTATTCGGTTTGGCAAATCCAACGCCAGAAATAGATTACAATTTGGCTAAAGCTACCAGAAGTGATGTAATTATGGCAACAGGGCGAAGCGATTATCCTAATCAGGTGAACAATGTTTTGGGCTTTCCGTACATTTTCCGTGGGGCATTAGATGTTCAGGCTAAAGGGATAAACGAGGCAATGAAACTCGCTGCTGTAAAAGCCATTGCAGATTTAGCAAAAGAGCCAGTGCCAGAAGCGGTTATTTTGGCTTACAACCTTAAAGGGTTGAACTTTGGTAGAGATTATTTCATTCCGAAACCTTTTGATAATAGGTTAATAACTAGAGTGTCCGTGGCAGTAGCAAAGGCTGCGATGGAAAGCGGTATTGCTAGGAAAAACATAGAAGATTTTGAAGCCTACGAAAATCATCTTTTAGACAGAATGGGCAAAGATGAAAAACTCATCAGAATGATGCAGAATAGGGCTCGTTCTAATCCTAAGAGGGTGGCACTAGGTAATGGGGAAGAGTATAATGTGATTAAAGCGGCACAAATCCTTTACGAAGAAGGCATTGCAGAGCCTATTTTATTAGGAGACAAAAAGCTCATCAAAGAGAAGATGAAGGAGTTCGGTATAGAGCTTAATGTGAAGATTGTGGACCCTAACGATGAGGAACAGCAAGAGAACAGAAGAAAGTACAGAGAAACCCTTTGGAAGCTACGCAACAGAAAAGGAATCAACGAGTATAAAGCCAAAAGGTTTGTGAGAAATAGAGATTATTTTGGACCTTTAATGTTAAAACACGGTGATACTGATGCCCTGATTGTTGGTTTTTCAAAGAATTACTCTTCTGTACTAAAGCCTGTTTTGGAAGTGATAGAAAAAGAACCAGGTGTGGATAAGGTAGCCTCTATGATGATGATACTTTCAGGGAAAAAGCCGAGATTTTTTGCGGATACTTCCATCAACAAAAACCCCACAGCGGAAGATTTAGTTAATATTGCTAAAATGTCGGAGCTTACCGTGAAATCTTTTGCCATAGAGCCAAGAATAGCAATGTTGTCTTACGAGAACTTCTCTAGTATTTCCGAGACTTCCCAAAAGGTAGCTAAAGCGGTAGAAATATTACATAAGAAATACCCTAATATGGTGGTAGATGGTGAAATTCAGCCAGATTTTGCGATGAATTCTGACCACTTAGCAGATTATCCGTTTTCTAAATTAGGAGATACCCCAGCTAATGTGTTTATTTTCCCGAATTTGGAGTCGGCTAATATTTCGTATAAGATTATTAGAGGAATGAGAGTGGCACAAACCATAGGACCTATCCTTATGGGACTGAAACAGCCTGTACACGTATTACAAATGCGTTCTAGTGTAGATGAAATTGTAAACTTAGCCACAATAGCAGTGCTAGATGCTCAAAGGAGAGATGGTGCTAAGTAATGATAGCTATCCAAATATTAAAGTAAACTAAAAAACCAAAGGCAAAAATCCTTTGGTTTTTTTGTATTTATGAGAGGTAATAGCTATCTAAAAATCAGAAGGCAAAGTTTCATAATAAATGCTTTTGGATAGGAACGAATTATTTTTGTTACTCTTGATGTCTTGCTTCATATATTCCTTATCGTGGAAATATATTTGTGGATTTTTACGGTAATAGTTATCAATAATTTGCTGATGATTAAAGTCAAGACTTTGAATAAAATCATAATCTTGCCCTTTTCCTGTATTTATATTATAGGTAGTAATTAGGCTTCCCCAATTGATAAAACTACACGCTAGAATAGTGCCATAGAAATACCAAAACATATAGTTGAAAAGGTAAGCGTTAGTCTTTTTATTGATGACCTTAAGATAGGTGAAAAATAGTCCTATGATGCATAAAATAAGGAATATATAAACACCTAATCTTTTGTAAGTAAGTCCAAAATGTAAGATGTATTCAGTGTTTTTTATGCCTGCTGATATTACCAAAACAGCATTGAGTAGTAGCCAAACTTTAGCTAATAGTTTTAGGTGTTTGGCTTTTTCATCAAAATTAAAGTGAGATTTAAAATAAAATAATATTACCAATACCGCCATAATAATGGAAATGATGATGGTGTTGATGCGCTGATGAGTATCTGAAGAAAGTTGACTTGCAGAGATTCTGTCTTCAAAAAACTGTTCATAATTAAAGGTGCAAATAAAGATGAGGAGAAGTAAATTAAGCACCACAAAAGAGGCTACGCCGCTCATTCTTTCAGAATCTATATCAATAAAAGAATAGGTGGGAGTAGGCTTTTTTAAATGAAAATTTTTCTCAAATTGGTTACTAAGTAAACGATTGTATTTTAAACTGAATTTTTCGGCAGAGAATAACCAATAGTTAAAAGTGAGGTAAAAACCTAAAGCACTTAGTGCAAGGATTTGAGGAATATCTAGATTCCAATCAAAGTTGAGCAAGTCAGAAAAATGTTTACTAGCGGTACTGTAAATGAAGAAAAAGGTAACAAAAAATAACAAAGGAATAAGCCAGATAAATAACCGCCCTTTTCTTGAGTCCGAAGAAGAAGATTTTACATCAAGCCAATAGTCAAAATTAAAGAATTTGCATACAAATGTAAATCCATTTATAATGCCTATGGGAAGTGCTAGGATTGCCTTCATATTTCTATTTTGAGCTTTATATCTGAGTAATAAAACGGAAGTGATGAGGGCGGCAAAAGAAACAAAGTCCCCATACCAAGCAAAGGCAAAAGACGAAAATAGACTTAGCACAAAGAGACTTAGAAAGGTTTTGGTTTTTCTTTGTTTTGGAGTGATAATGAGAGTAACAAGACTTAGTAAGACTCCCAAAATTCCTAGATTAACGCCGAGATTCTCTTGGTAAAAAAGAATAACAAACACCAGTGTGCTTCCGAAAATTAAATAATGTTTTTTCATAATATTTTTATTTTAAAGTTCTTTGAATTTCAAAGTGAAAGAGTAAAAAAAAGTTTATTTTTTTAAAAGTTGTTCTAATAAATTGATATGGTTATTAAATGCTTCTTTGCCCTCTAGTGTGGCTTTATAAGAGGTTTTAGGCTTTTTTCCTACAAATTCTTTTTTCATTTCTATATATCCAGCTTTTTCTAGTGCATTACTATGGCTTGCCAAGTTACCATCGGTTACTTGTAAAATCGTTTTCATTTCCGTAAAATCAACCCATTCATTCACTATGAGTACAGACATTATTCCTAGCCTTACCCTATTTTCAAATTCTTTATTGAGTCGGTTAATATCAATCATAAAATAGATTTAAAGTGTAAAATAGACTAGTCGTATTTTTTATACATAATAATCCCATACACAATATGAGCGACTCCAAAGCCTAAACTCCAAAACAGCAATCCCCAACCTAATAAAAGCATAGAAAGTACTCCTATAACACACTCTGTAATTCCTAAAAATTTGATGTCAGAGTAAGTATATTTTGAAGCATTGATAAGTGCCAACCCGTAAAAAATAAGCGTAGCAGGAGCTAATAGTACAAAATAACTATGGTATATCAGTCCGATACAAAATAGCCCACCAATGACCAATGGCAGAAATAAGTTGTAAAGTAAATCTTTCGTGGTGTTCGTCCAAATAGGGAGATTTTTCTTTCTACTTTTGTTTACGGTAAAAAATATTCCAAATCCAATGGATAGAACCAACACTACAATGGCGGTAATAATTAAATGAGGGATGAGTGGAGCAAGTTCAATATTCTGATAAGGGTTAAAATATTCAACCCCTGACTTTTTAAATAAGAAATAAACATAAGATGCTCCGAGTATTGCAAATAGCCCTGCTGAAATACCAGAAAAACCACTTAACGAAATGAAACGAGTACTTCGCTCCATCATAGAGCGGATATGAGATAAATCTTCTTGATAATTATTTTTAATCATAAAAGAACTTTGAAATGCAAAGTTAAATTTTATTTTGAAATAGACAAACGAAAAATCAGTATTTAATAAAAAAGCGATAATCAAAATTTGATTATCGCTTTTTTACTTTTATGATTACAAGGAGTAATTAGGAGCTTCTTGAGTAATAATCACATCGTGAGGGTGAGATTCTTTAAGACCGCTACCCGTTATTTTTACCATTTTAGAATCGGTTTGTAGTGATTTAATATCTTTCGCACCGCAGTATCCCATACCAGCTCTCAGTCCACCTGTAAGCTGGAATACCACATCTTCTAATTTACCTTTGTGTGGCACTCTACCTTCGATGCCTTCGGGTACAAATTTCTTAGCTTCGCTTTGGAAATAACGCTCTTTACCACCTCTTTTCATCGCAGCTAAGCTACCCATACCTTGGTAAGATTTGAATTTTCTTCCTTGGAAGATAATTTCCTCACCTGGAGCTTCATCGGTACCAGCGAATAGAGAACCAAGCATCACTGCATTAGCACCACTTGCGATAGCCTTCACGATGTCGCCAGAAAGTTTAATTCCGCCATCTGCGATTACAGCAACATTTTTAGATTGAGCATACTCATAAACATTATATATTGCCGAAAGTTGAGGTACACCTACACCAGCCACCACTCTCGTGGTACAGATAGAACCTGGACCTACACCTACCTTTAGAACATTAGCACCAGCCTCAATGAGGTCTTTAGCAGCTTCTGCGGTTACAATATTTCCACCCACGATGTCTAGGTCTGGGAAGGCTTGTCGGATTTCCTTTATTTTGTCTAAAACCCCTTTAGAATGTCCGTGTGCAGAATCTATGGCGATAATGTCCACTCCAGCTTTAACTAAGGCAGTTACACGCTCCATCGTATCTTCGCCTACGCCTACACCCGCACCTACTATAAGTCTGCCGTTTTTATCCTTATTAGCGTGAGGATATTCTAATTGATTGTCTATATCTTTAATAGTGATAAGCCCTACGAGTTTAAAGTTTTCATCAACGATAGGGAGTTTTTCTACTCTGTTTTCTAGGAGGATATTTTTAGCTGTTTCAAGAGTAGTGTTCTTATCTGAAGTTACTAGATTGTCTTTCGTCATCAACTCTTCCACCTTCATATCCAAGTTTTCTTGGTATTTTACATCTCTATTGGTAATAATGCCTATAAGCGTATTATTGTTATCTACTACAGGCAGACCAGAGATTTTGTATCTAGACATCAGCTCTTTAGCTTCTCTTAAAGTATAGTCTTTAGAAAGCGTTACAGGGTCGGCTATCATTCCGTTTTCCGAACGTTTTACCTTGTTTACTTGAGCAGCTTGTTCCTCTATCGGCATATTTTTATGGATAAATCCTAAACCACCCACACGAGCTAAAGCAATAGCTAAGTCGGATTCGGTAACGGTATCCATCGCTGCTGAAACGATAGGTACATTCAGCGTAATTTTGTCGGTAAGACGAGATTTAAGTGAAACTTGATTGGGAAGTACCTCAGAAAAGGACGGTACTAGAAGCACATCATCGAAAGTAATGGCTGTTTCTACAATTTTGTCTTGTATAGGCATAGCACTTTCTTTGCAAAACTAAGGCTTTTTATTTAATCTTACAAAAGAAAATCAACTTGGCTTACCAATGTTAAGGAGATTTAATCAAAGTTTTGTAGCTCTACTAGCTTTTTGTAAACGCCATTTCTAGCCATTAAGTCGTTGTGGTTGCCTTGTTCTATCACCTTGCCTTTTTCCATTACTAGGATTAAGTCGGCTTTTTGTATGGTGGACAGTCGGTGGGCAATGATGAGCGAAGTTCTGTTCTCCATCATTTTGTCTAAGGCATCTTGCACGGCTCTTTCGCTTTCGGTGTCTAGGGCAGAGGTAGCTTCATCTAAAATCATCACGGGTGGATTTTTGAGTACCGCTCTTGCGATGGATATTCTTT
The DNA here is from genome assembly GCF_000252855.1 of Riemerella anatipestifer ATCC 11845 = DSM 15868. NCBI lineage: Bacteria > Pseudomonadati > Bacteroidota > Flavobacteriia > Flavobacteriales > Weeksellaceae > Riemerella > Riemerella anatipestifer. Next base: position 1,768,135 of record NC_017045.1, read on the forward strand.
GCTTTTGTCCTCCTGATAATTTATTGCCATCATCGCCTATATTGGTGTTGTACCCTGCAGAAAGGCTTTCTATAAATTGGTGTGCGTTGGCTATTTTAGCCGCAGCGATGACTTCTTCTTTGGAAGCATCTGGTTTACCCATTAAGATATTATTATAGACTGTATCGTTAAACAATACCGACTCTTGCGTAACCATTCCTAGCAGACTTCGGTAGTCTTTTAGTTTTAAATCTTTGATGTTGTTGCCATCTACCTCTATACTCCCGTTATTGACATCGTAGAACCTTGCCAAGAGGTTGGCGACGGTAGTTTTACCACTTCCAGACTGTCCCACCAATGCCACGGTTTTCCCTTTTGGTAAAGACATAGAGAAGTTTTCTAGAATCTTATGGTCTTGGTCGTAGAAAAAGCTGATGTTTTTAAACTCAATGCTGTGGTTGAGATTATCAATAGCGATAGGATTGGCAGTTTCTTCCACCTTTAAATCATAATCTAAAACTTCCGAAACTCTCTCCAGACTTGCCATTCCGCCTTGTATAGACGATACGGCGTTAGATAGTTGTTTGGCAGGCGCAAGGATTTGATAGAAAATCCCCAAGAAAATAAGGAAAGTAGCTGGGTCGTTATTAGTCCCGTTGATAACACTGATGCCCGAAAACCAAGCGATAAGTAACATCGTGATAGACCCCAAAAACTCACTCATTGGAGAGGCGAGCTCTCGTCTTCGGCTCATACCTATGGCGTATTTTTGCCAAAGGGTGGTGGTGGTGTCAAATCTTTTCTTTAGGATTTTATCCGCATTAAAGATTTTGATGACTTTGGAAGATTTTAAGGTTTCATCTACTAAAGAGAATAGGTTGCCTAGTTCTTCTTGTGCCGAGTTAGCTTGTCTTTTTAAACTTTTACCAACCCACGAAATCAACCACCCCATAATAGGGAAGACGATGAGTGAAAACAGCGTAAGCTGGGCATCTAGTAAAAACAAGGCGGTGAGCGAAAAAATAATCATGAATGGAGCATTCACAATATCTACTAATGCTCCCATAATACCACTTTCTATAGCACCGACATCGTTAGAGATTCTAGACATCATATCGCCCTTCCTTTGTTCTGTGAAGAACGATACGGGGAGTTTTAGAAATTTGTGATAGATGGCACTTCTTAAATCTTTAGTAATCCCCACACGGTAGTTTACAAGGAGAAAAGACCCAAGGTATCTAGAGATATTACGAAGCAAAAACGCTACCCCTGTAATCACACATACCCACGCCAGCACGGTGCTGCCGCCATAAATATCGTTATATATCTGTATTTTATAATAGACCAAATCTTTTAAGTAGCCAAAATAATTACTAATGTTACCGTCATAGAAGGGCTCTTTGGTAGTGTCTATTTTATCTAACCTTAGGATAATCCTTAAAACAGGGAGCATAGAAAGCACCGAAAATATCTGAAGTACAGAGTACAAAATATTAAAAAACATACTTCCCCAAAGGTACTTTTGGTGTGGTTTGGCGAAGCTTAAAATTCTATGTAAAGGTTTCATTAAATTTTTATATGGGTTACAAAAATAAGTTTTTTATTTGTTATAGGAAATCTTTAAAACTTGATAAAAAAAACAGTCTTAGAATAATGGATTCTAAAACTGTTTTCACTCAAAATAAAAATCGTTGTGAAGTCTATCGAAGTCTGTCTACAGATTTTACAAGCCTTTCGTCTTTCTCTATATACACATTTGCGATTAGCAAACATACAATAGAGATAAACGAAAATAGTGGCTCAATACCTTTCTCAGGAAAATCTATTCCTCCAGGTAAGTTTAGTAACCAGTAAATCAATACACCTATCAACAAAGCGTTTATAAAAATGCTGATACGGTTCAGCATCATTTGTCTTTTTCTATTTTTAAAACTGAAAATACTAAGAGACAGAAGTACTACCAGTAATCCGCAACCTAATAGAATAGGCAGATTCCCCATAGTCATAACTTCTACATCTTGAGATGATACAAAAAGAAATACAGCTCCCATAGTAGCCAAAAACATCCAGATAGTTTGTATTCTTTGAAGCATCGGTTTAGTTGTATAGTTTTAAATTGTAGTGCAAAAATAGGAATAATTTTTTGTATTTGTCAAAAATAATGTAGATTTGCAGTACAGATTCAGTATAAACTCTTACTCAACTCTTGGGTAGAGTGGCACTTTTTTAGATTAAATAATCCACATTTTTAAATATTACAGAAATATAATTCAATTATGTTTGATATAGAAACCCTTGAGGCTAAATCTTCTGCTGAACTTACGAAGATTGCTAAAGATTTAGGCGTTAAAACAGGTAGGGGGGCTACAATGAAAGATAAAGTCTATGCTATTTTAGATTTTCAAGCCTCTAATCCACAACAAACTAAAGACTATTATAACGCTACAGAGATAGTTAATGAAAAGAAAGAGAATCATCAAACTCAAGAGGATTCTCAAGCGGTAGAGAAAAAAACAAATAGGAGAGGAAAAAGGATTCCAAAAGAAGATAATACAGTTAAGGAAGTAGAAACGAAAGACGCTGAAACTTTACAAGTTGAAGAAGTTTCTGCAGAGAATACTAAAGAGGAACAAGAAGCTAACTCTCAGAGAAAGAATCAAAGAAAGCGAGTGAAGAAAAAAACGGAGCAAATATCAATATCTGAGAATACTAAGGTAACCGATACTCCAGTGGAGGCAGAGGCTAAAGAAGATAAACTTCACCCACAACAACAATCTAAGAAACACAAAAATCAATCACAGCCTAACACTAATCACAAAGAGAAGAACGAGCAGGAAACTGAAAAGTCCTTTAATTTTGATAATTTAATCACTATAGAAGGAGTGCTTGAAATTCTACCTGATAACTATGGTTTCTTGCGTTCTGCAGATTTTAATTATATTTCTTCCCCAGACGATGTTTATGTTTCTACTAATCAGATTAGAAATTATGGACTAAAAACGGGAGATACTGTGAAAGGCACAGTAAGACTTCCTAGAGAAGGAGAAAAATATTTCTCTTTACAAAAGCCATTGGAGGTCAATGGTAGAGATCTTAGTTTCATTAAAGACCGTGTGGCTTTTGAGCATTTAACCCCGTTGTTTCCTCAAGAGAAATTCAATTTAACAGGGGCTAATACTACTACATCTACTAGAATGGTAGATTTGTTTGCTCCGATAGGTAAAGGGCAAAGAGCTATGATTGTGGCTCAACCTAAAACTGGTAAAACAATGCTTCTCAAGGATATAGCGAACTCTATATCGGCCAATCACCCAGAGGCTTATATGATGATTTTGCTGATAGATGAGCGTCCAGAGGAGGTTACCGATATGCAAAGAAGTGTAAATGCGGAGGTAATAGCTTCTACTTTTGACGAGTCTGCTGAAAAGCATGTTAAGGTAGCTAATCTAGTGCTTTCTAAAGCTCAAAGAATGGTAGAATGTGGGCACGATGTGGTGATTTTGTTAGACTCTATCACGCGTTTAGCTAGGGCTTACAACACAGTAACACCTGCTTCTGGTAAGATACTTTCTGGTGGGGTAGATGCCAACGCTTTACATAGACCTAAAAGATTTTTTGGGGCGGCAAGAAAGATAGAGGGCGGAGGCTCACTTACCATTATTGCAACGGCACTCATAGATACGGGGTCTAAAATGGATGAGGTGATTTTTGAAGAGTTTAAAGGAACAGGTAATATGGAGCTGGTTCTAGATAGAAAGATAGCGAATAAGAGAACCTTCCCAGCGGTGGATATTACGGCGTCTAGTACGAGGAGAGATGATTTGTTGCACGACGAAATTACCCAACAGCGTATGTGGATTTTGAGAAAATACCTTTCTGATATGAACCCAGTAGAAGCAATGGAGTTCGTTCAGAAGCAGATGAAGGGTACTCGTAGCAACGAAGAGTTCCTAATGTCTATGAATAAATAAATTGATTTTAAATAATATATTCGAAACCATCTTAGAGAAATATCCTAAGGTGGTTTTTTATTTTGACAGAAGAGTAATCTTTACAGCAAATTAAATTTCTGTATTTTTGTATCTAATAATATTTCGAAGTGAAAAATATATTTATAAATAAAACTAAAATTATTTTGTTAGTTTTAGTGTCAGTCTTGTTTGGATTGTTCTATACCAAAGCCCAAAATAAAATGACAACTCACCCAATGGTATTTGTAGGGTATAATTATCAAAATGTGAGTTTTGGAGAGGTGGGAGGAAGACTTCTATTCCTAAAAAAAGATAATGTTATGTACCGTTTGGGAGCTTCTGCTATGCTGGGGAGCCCTAACGGAAAGTTTGCAGTAATCCCTAAATTGCAGGGAGATATTTTATTTAACTTTCAGGAAGATAAAACACTTAATCACTCATACTATGGTCTAATAGGCGTAGAAACTACCAACAAATATTTTGCTCCAAAGGTAGGGCTTAGTTTCTTCGGAATACTAGATTTTACCGTAGGGTACGCTTTCCAAATTCCAAATCAAGCAGTTAATGATAAATCTTTAAAAGGGGTTAATATAGAGGTGAATCTAAATGTTCCGTTGTCAGTCTACCAAAAATAATCTCCTATCAACTGCATTGCAAAAGTCTGAAGTAATGCAATTAAAAATATATTTTGAACTACTTTCTCCTTTTTATATATAAGAGTAAGGGTAAGGTAAGGATATATATACATACAAGCTCTTGCAGTTTCTCCTGTTCCGTAAGCTCCCGTAGCAAACATTAGTAATAGTGTAAATAAAGCAATGAAAATGACTCTAGATAATTCTTTGGATACTATTGTTTTCCAAAAATTTATAGATAGCATTAAGGCGAAGAAGGAGAAAGAGGAGAATAATAAAATCTCGCTAATGTCTTCTAGTCTTGTAAAAAAATAAACGAGAGGCTGGTGGAAGCCCATAAAACCGTTTGGATTTTCAGAGTGAGACGCCGTGAAGAAAGCCTTTATATGGTTGTAATCTATAAAGAAATACCAAGTTAGCATTATTGTCCCAAAAGATATTATGCTAATGATAAAGGCTTTCAGTAGAAAATATCCTTTATGTTTTAATATATAGTAAAAGGATATAAAAAAGAAAAAAGCCCAAAAGAATGTACCGCTGAAAGATAAAGCATTGGTTAAGGTCATTCCTAGTATTATGGGTAATATGTTTTTATAGGTTATACTTTTTTCTTTGATTAATCTTATTATGCCCAATAGAAATATTAAAGAAAAAGTGAGGAATATCCCATCTATGGAAACTATAGAATAAATATTGATAGCAGGGAGACACGCGAATGTTAATACAATTAGATTCTTATTTATTTTTGGAACGCAAAGCACCTCTAATATTCTTATCAGAGGGAATACGGCACACATACTTAAAAATGAAAATATAAATGAAAGTATTAGTGGGGATTTAAACCATTCCCAAATTATAAAATGAAACCAAACTACGAATGGAGGGTGGGTTTTGGCGTGCATAGTTAAAGTTTCTTGTGTATTGTTGAAATTTTTAAGGAAATCAAGACCATCTTTTATACTAATAGCATCGTGGTAATATTGGAAATCGGTATCTAAAAAAGGTCTTAGAAAAGAATTGTGTAATGTTCCTTGCGAGAGATTACCAAGAGTTATAAGTCCAAAGTAAAAAATAACTAATCCTAAATCAGACAGTTTATAATAGTTAAAAAAGCCAACTAATCCCAAAATCAAAAATAGACAAGAAAATAAAATACCCTCTAAATGGAATTCGGAAAAATAGACTACACTCATAGGGAAAGTTATTCTTACACCTGTAAAATAGCCATTATTTGTAAGGAAAAAGTTCAGAAAAAGCATTATAACCCAACCTAAAATTAAAATTGAAATTTTTTTGATAGGAGTGTTCTTGATTGTGTTTTTTAGGAAAGTTGTCATTATTAAAGTTGTCTTCTAAAAGGATATGCAAAAGTAATTAATTTATTATATAAGTAATATATATGAAATAAAATGGACTGTTTCTATAGTACTTAATGTTCTCTTAGATAGTAGAGTCAACTTTAATCTTTATTATTTTTATGATTAATCTTAAAATAATAAAGTAGCTAACTCTCACAAAAGAGTTAGCTGCCTATTTACAATGAGAAAACTATTTTAAAATAAAGGGTTTAGATTGTATATTACCGATGGTTTATTTTCTAATATCCTTTTGCAGAATTCTTTCCTCAATATCTCGCCAATCGTAGATGTGAAATACTTTGCCATTGCTCATAGCTACAAATATGCCTTTGGGAAATTTGTCTCCAAAGTTTACAGCTGAAGCCTCAGAACCATCACTTTTTTTAGTAGATACTGGGATTTCTGCTATTTTCCCTGCTGTTGGGTTTTCTCTTCTATAAACATTAAAAGTGTCAGCTTGTTGGTTAGAAACAAGTATATAGCCAGTGTTAGATGAGGTAGGATAAATGGAAATCCCTTCTATATCCGATAAGAAATCTCCTTGTCCAAAAACGGCTATAGATTGGTTTCCTTTTTCAGGGTCTGCATAGTATTGGTGTATGCCGTATTGCTCATCAGAATAATAGATGTAGCCTAGCTCATCATCTACAGCTATGGCTTCTATTTCTTTAATACCACTATATTTCCCAAACTTTCTTACAAGTTCTCCTGTTATTTTACCGTTTTTTTCTACCAATTTGTATTGCCAAAGATAATTGTCTTTTGGTCCTGATTTTCTGCCTACAATAGCATACATAATGCCTGTAGATGGATTTTTATAAATAGATATTCCCATTGGGCTGCGATGTTCCTCACCATCAAAAACAGAGAATGCTCCAACCTCTTTCATACTCGGTAGCGAAAATATTCTTACTTGATTTCGCTCTCGCTCGGTTGTAAGAGCAATATCTATCGTTTGGTTTCCTAGTTTAAAACCATATTCAATATCTACATTGTTTGGTCGTTTAATATCCGTAACTTTATTTACGATAACTCCATCTAGGTTGAAAACAAATAGCCCTCCATCAGAGTCTTTATCTGTTCCTATAATTAGGCTTTTGCTCGTATCTTCAGGGTGTACCCAAATAGCAGGGTCGTCTGTATCGTGTTTTACTTGTTGAGTAATGACTTTTGGCTTAACGATATTTGCTCTACTTTTGGTAGATTTGGATATAGATGTACATTGGTGGCTAGATAATAATAAGGCTAATACGGCTGTTGTGATTGTAGTTCTCATTTTGCTAAATTACAATTTAATAAAAATTAAAAATCAAATTTAAGACCTATGGTATAGCGTGGTCTATAGTATTCCATTTGCATTGTTCTAGAACTTATGCCTTGATAATATCTTAGAGGTTGATTTGTGAGATTATTAGCTTCTACAAAAACTCTCATCCATTCTTTAATAGCATAAGTTGCATTTATGTCTAGAAAACTTTGTTTGTCGTAATAGCGGTCATAGAAATCATTATCGCCTAATTCATCTAAATAAGCTGAGGTGTGATTAAACGATACTCTGGTTTGGAATTTTTTGTTTTCCCATGATAAGGAAGCATTGAACATATGTGGTGCTGTACCTGGTAGCATAAGTCCTTCTCTCATTACTCCTTCATCTGTATAGATGCCTTTTGCGTAAGATTTGGTATGGGTATAATTGGTGTATATTCCTAGATTGGATAAGAAGCCAGGTAAGAAGTCAAGTTGCCTTTGGAAGGCAATTTCAAATCCATAGACATTTACAGCATCACCATTTCTTGATTGTATAAAGGTATATATATCAGTTTGATTTAGCTGATTAGTGATGTCTGGGAAATCGTTAGAAAATTTATCGTAAGAGTATTGTGAATCTCTATAATCATAAATAAAATGATTGATTTTTTTATAGAATCCGCCAATAGAAATTAAACCTACAGATTTAAAGTAATATTCTCCCATAACATCAAGATTGTGAGCGTAAGCGGCTTTTAGATTAGGGTTTCCTGCGGTAATATCTCTGTCTTCAGGAATTACACTTACAAAAGGAGATAACCTGTAATAGTTTGGTCTTGCTATTGCGGTGGTGTAAGCTCCTCTGAGAACTAAATTTTTGGTAGGCGTATATTTAATACTTGCGTTTGGTAGGTAGTTGATATAGTTGTTAGAAACGGTTCTTGTACCCTCTAGGTTGTTTTCATCTTGTACGATATTTCCTGTATAATGGGTTTTTGTATTTTCTATTCTAACACCTAATATAAATGAAATTTGTTCATTAAGATGCTGATCCCATTTTATGTACCCAGAGTAGATGCCTTCTTTGGCGTTATAGTTTGAAGTGAGATATTCAGATGGATTTCTCTTTTTATTAAAGAGGTTAGGGTTGTTTAAATCTAATCCGCCTAGAAAGTCTCTAGAAGCAAAATATCCAGGAGTGTATTTGCTATTAGGATTCCAGTTTTTACCACTAAAAAAGATGTTGTCTGCTCCTGATAGTGAACTCATAGCATTATCTATAGGAGTGAAAGTATGGTATTCACCGTCTCTTTTCTTGAATTTTAATCTCATCTTACCTCCAATTCTTAACCTTCCTTTTTGATTTTCTATGATTGAAAATGGGAATCTAAGGTTGAGTTTACCAGTAGTTTCTTCTTCAAAGGTATGAGAGTTTTGTTCGGATAACTTATCAAACTTATAATCGGATAGGCTAGGTGGCGTGGAGCTAGTATATAGTGGTTCTGCATCTGAGCCAATATCATTACTATATTTTACCATTTTTTTTCTATCGGTATAGAAGGAAATATATCTTTCATCTGGGCGTTGTTCTTCTGCCTTGGCATAGGAAATTCCCCAATCCAAATCAATTTTATTTCCTAATATATGGTCGCCTTTTAAAGCGTAGTTTTGCATAATTTGCCTTTCCAATCTTCCACCATTATTAGGTCTGTTCAAGATACCACCTTTGGTTTGTCTTTCCTCTCTTCCTTCAAATCCTTGTTGGTTTTCCAGAGGAGCTATTTTTTTTATTCTTAGTCGGTATCTGTTTTCCCAATCATCACGCCAGTTGTACATAGCAGAAAGACGGATGTTATTTTTAGGATTTATTTTTACATCAAAATCAGACCCAATACTTTTTCTTTCTCTCTTAACATCATATTTTCTTATATCCATTTGAGAGATGTACTCTCTTCCTTTCTTATCTTTTATCCATTCCGCTTCTACATTATCCGAACCATAATCGTTGTTATGATAAGAGCCGTTCAGAACCCAGCCTAGCTTCCCATTAAAAAATCTGTTGCTATATAGAAAATTGTTAGATAATAGAGCTTTATCTCTTATTGGGCTATATCCAGAGGCGGTGGAGAAATAAAATCTTTCTTTATTAGATGCTGTTTTTGTAATTAAATCCACGGAACCTCCTATAGCATCAGCGTCTTGGTCTGGTGTTAGGGTTTTATTAACCTCTATCATTTGTATCATATCAGATGGAATTAAATCCATTTGAACATTTCTATTATCACCTTCTGCAGAAGGAATTCTGTTGCCATTAAGTGTTACAGAATTAAGTTCAGGAGCTAGACCTCTTATAATGATGTTACGAGCCTCTCCTTGGTCATTCTGCATAGTAATTCCAGGTATTCTTTTAAGAGCGTCTCCTATATTGGCATCAGGGAATTTGCCAATTTGGTCAGAAGAAACAATATTAGATATATTCATATTATTTCTTTGTTTATTGAGTGCTCTAGCTTGGCTTTGTCTAGAAAAACCTATGACAGTAACTTCCTTTATGTTGGATATTTTTTTATCGTAAATAATATTTTGATAGGTGTTTTTATTAGAACCTACGGTGATGTTGTATTTGCGTTCCCCATATCCTATATAATCTACACTAAGAGTATATTTACCTTCAGGTACATTTAGGAAAATAAAGTTACCATTGTCGTCAGAGATGGTATGGTAGTTACCAGGGGTTAAGATTAGTTTGGCACCAGGAAGTGCTATTTTAGAATTATCGTTAATATTTCCGGATAGAGTACCTACTTGAGCTTTAGTAAATATTGCGGTTGATATTAGTAGGACAAATTGTAAATTTCTTTTCATTTCCTATAGCTTTAGTTTTCGTGGCTAAATTAGGGATATGAATAGGAAGAGGAGGTTATTTAAAGTTTAAAAAAATATTAACAAATTATTAACGAAATTCTTTTTTGGGATGATTTAAAAAGAAAAACCACCTTTGAACAATGTCAAAAGTGGTTTCTATTTTGGATAGAGTCTTAATTAAGCATCAAAGTCTGCATCTTTTTCAGCAGAAACTTTTTCTTCTTTAGACTTTTCTTTTTCAGCTTTTCTTTGAGTTAATCCTTCTTTGATAGCTGCAGAAACTTGTCCTAAAATCATATCAATAGACTTAGAAGCATCATCGTTTCCTGGGATTACATAGTCTACTTTTCTAGGGTCAGAGTTTGTATCTACGATAGCAAATACAGGAATACCTAGTTTTTTAGCTTCTGTAACAGCAATGTGTTCTCTCATAATATCTACTACGAAGATAGCAGAAGGAAGACGCACCATGTCAGCGATAGAACCTAAGTTCTTCTCTAGGTTAGCTCTTTGTCTATCAACTTGCAATCTTTCTTTTTTAGATAAAGTTTCGAAAGTACCATCTTTCTTCATTTTATCAATAGCGTTCATTTTTTTAACCGCTTTTCTGATAGTAACGAAGTTAGTTAGCATACCTCCAGGCCATCTTTCAGTGATGTAAGGCATATTAAGCTCAGAAGCGTGCTTAGCTACAACTTCTTTAGCTTGTTTTTTAGTTGCCACGAAAAGAACTTTTCTACCTGCAGAAGTTATTTTTTCTAAAGCAGAGCAAGCCTCTTCTAATTTTACAGCTGTTTTATGTAAATCAATAATGTGAATACCATTTTTCTCCATAAAGATGTATGGAGCCATGTTAGGATTCCACTTTCTCGTCATATGTCCGAAGTGTACTCCTGCCTCTAAGAGGTCTTTTACATTTACTTTTGCCATTGTTTTAATGTTTGTTAGTTTACTTTCCGCTTTTTTGAGCAATCAACTGTTTCTTAAGATGGGAGAAATGTTTGGATGCTAAACATAACGGGCAATTTTAATTTGTTGTGTAGCAGACTGTGTTTTTGTAATAAAATTGATTACAAAACTGAGCCATGCCACAAAAATATTAACGCTTAGAGAATTGGAATTTCTTTCTAGCTTTCTTCTGTCCTGGTTTCTTTCTTTCCACCATTCTAGCGTCTCTAGTAAGAAGACCGTGTGGCTTAAGAACAGCTCTAAACTCTTCGTTAATCTCGCATAAAGCACGAGAAACCCCAAGTCTAATAGCTTCTGCTTGACCAGTAATACCTCCACCGAAAACATTTACAGTAACATCATACTGCTCTGCAGTTTCCGTAAGTAAGAAAGGTTGGTTTACTTTATATACAAGAACTTCTGTGTTGAAGTAGTCTTTTACATCTCTACCGTTTACTGTAACTTTACCTGCTCCAGGTTTTACATAAACTCTAGCTACAGAAGTTTTTCTTCTTCCTATTTTGTGTACTGTAGACATATCTTATTTTAATTCGTTAATGTTAATTACTTTCGGCTGTTGAGCTTCGTGCTTGTGCTCAGTACCTTCATATAGATAAAGGTTTTTAAGAATAGCAGCACCAAGTCTGTTTTTAGGAAGCATTCCTTTTACAGATTTTTCTAAAATTCTTAGGCTATTTCTTTTTCTAAGCTCTTCTGCAGTCATAGACTTTTGTCCACCAGGGTATCCTGTGTGCCAAATGTAAGTTTTATCTGCCCACTTGTTTCCAGAAAGTTCTACTTTCCCAGCATTCAAAACAATTACATTATCTCCGCAATCTACATGTGGAGTAAAGTTTGTTTTGTGCTTACCTCTCAAAATCTTCGCAACTTTAGACGCTAGACGTCCTAATGGTTGCCCGGCAGCATCTACCACAACCCATTCTTTATTAGCGGTAGCCTTGTTTGCCGATACTGTCTTGTAACTTAATGTATTCACAATTTATCGTTTATGATTAGACATAATTTTCCCTCTAAGGGTCTGCAAAGGTAAGAATATTTTTTTAATTGAAAAAATACAACTGTAAAATTTTGAGTGCTATAGCTTTTGATAGATGTTTGTGCTGATAAATTTTGTTTTACTAAACAATAAAGCTCTTTCCATGAAAGAGCTTTTATATTATCGAAGTTTATTTTTTATAGCATACCTAGCTCAAATCGAGCTTCCTCGCTCATCATATCTTTTGTCCACGAAGGTTCAAAGGTAAGTTCTAAATCTACCTCGTTTACGCCTTCTACTTCGCTCACCTTTTCTTTCACTTCTTGAGGGAGAGATTCTGCTACGGGGCAGTTAGGTGTAGTAAGTGTCATAACTACTTTCACCTTGCCTTCATCTGAAATTTGAACATCGTACACTAGCCCTAATTCATAGATGTCTACAGGTATTTCTGGGTCATAGACTGTTTTGAGGGTCTTTATGATTTCCTCTCCTATCTCTGCGATTTGTTCGTCTGTATATTTCATCATTTCTCTAAATAATTCGTTAGTCTTCTGACAAACTCAATAAATCTTCTTGCCTTAACTTTCTAAAAATATTCGCCAAAGTTAAAACATCTTTTTCACAATATTTAATAATTCTAGGTAAATCTTTTTCTTTATAATATATTTCGGCAACCATAGAACCATCTATATCGTCTTTGGGAGTAGGAACGCCAAAAATATGAGCCATTAGTTCCAGTGATATAAAACTTTTATAATCTCCGAATTTCCATAGCTCCAAAGTATCTAAATGTGGAACTTCCCAAGGTTTCTTTCCGAATAACTGAAATGGGGAAGGAGGTATCATACCATTAACTAAAAATCTTCTTGCAATCCAAGGGAAGTCAAATTCTTTTCCGTTGTGTGCACATAGAATAACATTAGTAAGGCGAGTGCTATTGAATATAGCTCCGAATTCTTCTAGTAATTTTTTTTCGTTATCCCCAGCGAAACTTCTTATTTTAAGCGTTTCGTTTCGGTCTATCATTCCTACAGAAATACAGATTATTTTTCCAAATTCTGCCATTACGCCTGCCCTTTGATGATAGAAATCTTCTGCGGTTATCTCTTCCTTGCGTTGATGTAAGGTTTTTTTATCCCAAAGATTTTGTTCTTCAGTTGGGAGGTTTTGCCAGCTTTCTTCTTGAGGTACAGTTTCTATATCTAAAAATAAGATTCGTTCTATAGGGATTTGTTTAATCATATTTTATCCAAAAAATAAATAAGCTAATGTAATAGAAGTGATAATACCTACTAAGTCTGCTAGAAGCATAGTGCCAACTGTATAGCGAGTATTTCTAATACCCACGGCTCCAAAATAAACAGCAATAACATAGAAAGTGGTGTCAGAACTTCCTTGTAAAATTCCAGCCAATCTAGAAGGGAATGAGTCAGCTCCGAAGGTAGCCATCGTATCTACCATCATACCTCTTGCTCCAGAGCCCGAAAGTGGTTTTATGAGTGCGGTAGGAAGTCCATCTACAAATCTAGTGTCTAGACTTACCATATCAGCAATCCATTTCATTCCATCTATAATGATGTGGAATACTCCCGAAGTTCTTAAAAGGGAAATGGCAATGAGCATTCCTACTAAATAAGGTATGATTTTAACACACACCGAGAAGCCTTCTTTAGCTCCTTCTACAAAAGCATCAAAAATGTTGATTTTTTTATAAATACCTCCAAGCACAATGGCAAAGAATATCAGAAGGATAATACCATTACTTAAAACTTTACTAAAGTTATCTAGCTCCTCTTTATTTAATTGAACAAGAAATAAGACCAATCCAGCTATAACAGCAGAAATACCACCTAAATACATCAATACCACAGGCTGAAGTAAATTGATTTTTTGTCTTATAGAAACTAATATCATTGATGCCATGGTGGCTGCAAAAGTAGCTATCATACAAGGTAAGAATATATCCGTAGGTGTGGCAGAGCCCATAGATGCCCTTATAGCAATAATGGATACGGGAATAAGGGTGAGCCCACTAGCGTGCAGACAGAGAAACATAATCTGGGCATTACTGGCTTTATCTTTTTCTGGATTTAGAGATTGTAGACTATCCATTGCCTTAAGACCAAAAGGAGTGGCGGCATTGTCTAGCCCTAAAAGATTGGCGGAAAAATTAAGCATCATATGTCCAAATGCAGTGTGGTTTTTAGGAACTTCTGGGAAGAGTTTAGAGAAAAAAGGCTGTATCATTCTACTTAATAAGTTGATGCCCCCAGCCTTTTCTGCAATACTCATAAAGCCCATAAAAAGCGTCATAATACCTATAAGACCTATACATATATCTACGGCAGTTTTGCTCGTGCCTATCACACCATCGGTTTCTTGTATTCTGTAAACTTTAACATTATTGCTGTTAGGTTGATATTCGTAATGAATACCTTTATTTATAAAAACAGGTGTAGTTTGAAAACTTTCTATAGCATTGGGGTGGAATTCGTTAATTGGTTTAGTAGTGATATTTACGGTATCTCCACCTTTGCCCACTACCATATCATTATAGATAGCTTTGTAGTTGTCTGATAATATATACTTTACTCCAGCTACCACGATAGCTACTAAAATAAATGCACTCCAAATTCTACTTAAAACCATAATCTGAAAAAAATTTGGATAAAAGTAAGTGTTTTTAGCTAAATCTGAAAAAAGAAAAATTCATTAATTGAAAAAAGTTTTAGGTATGATGATATAAAGCACCATTTAAAGATGAAATATTGATATTTTGGCTATCTTTGCGAATAAATTATTGTATAATATGAATATTACTATAGTGGGTACTGGCTATGTAGGATTAGTTACAGGTACAACATTGGCAGAACTAGGAAATACAGTTTACTGTGTTGACATAGATGAAAAAAAGGTTGAGGGAATGAAAAAAGGTATCGTTCCTATTTATGAGCCTAATTTAGAGGAAATGTTTTTGAGAAACATTCAAGCACAGAGATTATTTTTTACTACCAATTTAAAAGAAGCTGTTGACCAAAGTGAAGTGATTTATTTAGCTTTGCCAACGCCTCCAGGGGAAGATGGCTCAGCAGATTTGTCCTATGTCCTTAAAGTAGCTAACGATATAGGCGATATTATTACAGAATATAAAGTTATTGTTAATAAATCCACAGTGCCTGTAGGAACGGCAGATAAAGTTAGAAGTGCTATAGCTGCTAAGACTCAAATACCGTTTGATGTGGTATCTAATCCAGAGTTTCTTAGGGAAGGTTTTGCGGTGGAAGACTCCATGAATCCTGCTAGAGTAGTGGTGGGAAGTTCTTCTGAAAAGGCGAGAGAGATTATGGCAAAAATATATCAGCCATTTACCAATACGGGTGTTCCGATTATTTTTATGGATGAAAAATCTTCGGAACTTACAAAGTATGCAGCTAATTCTTTCTTAGCAGTTAAAATTACTTTTATGAACGAAATCGCAAATTTCTGCGAAAGAGTAGGAGCTGATGTAGATAAGGTAAGGCTAGGAATGGGCAGTGATGATAGGATAGGACACCGTTTCTTATTCCCTGGTATTGGGTATGGTGGTAGCTGCTTTCCTAAAGATGTAAAGGCATTGATAAAATCTGGTAAAGAAGCTGATTTTAATTTCCAAATATTAGAAGCGACTGAAAATGTAAACCAAAATCAAAAAGTTATTTTGGTGTCAGAAATAGAAAAATATTTTGGAGGGAATCTAAAATGTAAAAAGATAGCACTTTGGGGCTTGGCTTTTAAAGCGAATACAGATGATATTAGAGAGGCTTCTTCTTTAGATAATATTAAAATTTTATTAGAAAAAGGAGCTACAATTACAGCTTATGATGCGATAGCAGAGTCTAATGTGAAAAAAGTGCTGGGAGATAAAATAACCTATGCAAGTGATATGTATTCTGCATTAGAAGGAGCTGATGCTTTATTGATAGCTACGGAATGGTCAGAATTTAAAAATCCTAACTTTGATTTGATGGCAGAAAAAATGAACGGTAAAGCTATTTTTGATGGTAGAAATATGTTTGCCTTAGAACAAGTAGAAGGAACAGGTTTCTATTATAAGAGTATAGGTAGAAAGACTTTAGGGTAAATACACTCTTTTAATGACAACTATGATGTCCCTTGTTTTCAGGGGACATTTTGTTTTCTATGCTAAGAGCTTCTTTCTTTGGTGATAAATAAGGGATTCCTAACTCTAAACCTCTTAGTATAAAGAGCCCACCCAAGATAAGCATTACTACAGGCATTATTTTTAGGATTTTATTTCTAGTAGCTATATTAAGCATGTTACCTAATAAAACAGTAATAAACATAAAAGGGAAAGTTCCTAGTCCAAATAACATCATAAATAATCCTCCTTGTATAGCTCCACCAGCTGCTAGAGATGCTGCCAAGGCTACATAAACCATTCCACATGGTAAAAAGCCATTAAGCACTCCTGTTAAAAACCTTGAGGAGTAATCGGTTTTGGATAATAATTTTCCTAGGTTGAGTTTTATTTTTAATAGAAATTTCGAGAGAAAAGGTATTTTAGAAGCAAAATCTCCGTTCCCGAAAGAAAAAAGAGCCATTATGATTAAAATGATTCCTGCAAAAATGGTAAGCCAACCTTGAACTCCCGCTAGCTGAAAGCCTTCTCCAATTAGTCCTAGTAAAATTCCCAATATAGAATAAGTGAAAATTCTTCCTAATTGATAGGTTATATTTTGAAGATGAAAGTTAACCTGTTTTTTTCTTGAAAGTCCTAAAGAAAGAGCTATAGGTCCGCACATACCAATACAATGGAGTCCTGTTGTGAAACCCAAAGTAAGTGCTGCTATGATGAGAGTTATTTCCATACTAGGTCGTAGTCTATTTGATAATCTTTGTTATCTTTTGTCCACATTAGTTTTAGAATATAGCCTCCTGGAACTAAAACCTTTTTAGGAATGAGAAAGGAATTATTAACATCTAAAGTCATGTCCTTTTTTACATCTAACTTTTGGTCATCTATTCTATAGAGAACAAATTTTATTTTAGTATTTTGATTATTATTCTCCGAAGGAAATACGATACTTATTCCATGAGGTGTTTGCTGATATTTAGGAGCATTCTCAATCGTAGACGCATTTTTCTTAGCATCTATTACACTTTGGTAGGCTAGTTCATCTTCATAATAATTATCCGAAACCAATTCAGAATTCTGCTGCCCATGAGAGAATACAAATATGAGATAAAGAATAAATAGTATAAACGAGCCTAATGCAGCTACAACTCCATGTGCCCAAGTGAACTTAAAATTTTTCATTTAAAATTGCAAATTAAATTCTCCTTCAAAATAAGTTTCAAAAGTAGTGAGTAACTTGCCGTCTTTATCATAGACACCAATTACTAAATTCTGTTTAGAAAGTTTTATTTCTTTTTTAGGGAAGCTAATATTTACCGTTCCCTTTTCCATTTTATCTCTCTTTAATACTATTTTGCTAGAACCTCCATATTTTATAACGCCATTAGCAGGTTCTAAAACTTTAAAGGTTACTACATAGTCCTTGCTAGACTTATTAAGCAAGGTGTAATTGTAAGTGTTGGTAATTTCGTTATCAGATATAAAGAATGTACTTCCAGCAGGTTTAATAAATTTAGCCTCCATACTTCCTCTATTGTATAAAAGGAACGATACAAAAGTCATCAATGCTATTAAAACTGCAGTGTAAGCTTTCATTCTAGAGGTGAATTTAAACCTTCTACCTTGTTCTATTTCATTTTCGGTAGCGTATCTTATCAGCCCTTTAGGTAAGCCCACCTTTTCCATAACTTCATTACAAGCATCTATACATGCCGTACAATTAATACATTCTAATTGTTGTCCATTTCTAATATCTATTCCCGTTGGACATACTACTACACATTGGTTACAATCAATACAGTCTCCTTTACCTTCGGCAGCTCTGTCTTCATTCTTACGCCATTTAGAACGATTTTCACCTCTCTTAAAATCGTAGTAAACATTGATGGTTTGCTTATCTATAAGAACACCTTGTAGTCTTCCGTATGGACAAACAAGTGTACATACCTGTTCTCTAAACCAAGCGAATACTAAATAAAAGGCTGCGGTGAAAAGTAGCATTACCAAAAAGTTGGTAGGGTATTTTATAGGACCTTCTTTCATTATTCTAAAAACCTCTTCGTAACCTACAATGTACGTGAACATAAAATGAGTTACAACCAAAGAAATAATGATATAGATTGTCCATTTAAGCCCTCTTTTTCTTATTTTTTCAGAATTCCAAGGCTGTTGGTCTAGTTTTATTTGCTTGTTTCTGTCGCCCTCAATCCAATATTCTATCTTACGGAATACATTTTCCATAAAAATGGTTTGTGGGCAAATCCAACCGCAGAATATTCTTCCAAAAACAACGGTAAATAGAATGATGAACACTATAGAAGTGACTGCTCCTAGAGCGAGAATGAAAAAATCCTGAGGATAAAAAGGTTGTCCTACAATAAAGAACTCTCTATCAAGGATATTTATTAGAAGAAATGGATTTCCGTTTATTTTAATAAACGGAAGAATAAAAAATATGGCTAATAAAAAAATACTAACATAGTTCCTATAATCAGTAAACTTACCTTTGGGTTTCTTGGGATATACCCATTTTCTTTTCCCTGTGTTATCCATGGTTCCTACAGAATCACGGAAGGTGGAAGCTTCTATTACAGCTCCTGTGCCTTGTACTTCTTTATCAGCCATATTGATGTGAAATTATTTTATGGTACACTAGTTCTCCCACTCCACTTCATCACCTTGAGGTATTGCACCTCCTTCGGACTGAGTGATAGGAGCTTTTTCTTGATTGATATGGTAAACATAAGCTGCTACTTTTTCTATATCAAATCCTGTTAAGATACCATTTTTTCCGAAAGCTTGCATTGCAGGATTATTAGGTGATCCATTTTCTACCATATAGAATATTTGCCTAAATACAGAGTTTTCTGTATGGTTTATCCAATGATTATCTGTAAGATTAGGACCTATACCACCTCTTCCTCCATCTCCATGGCAAGATACACAGTTAGTTTTGAAAATCTCCTCCCCTTCAGCAATGTTATCTGCAGAATATACAGCGTTATCAATTGTAGGAGGAGGGGTATCTTTCATCCATTGTTCTATACTTGCAAGTTGTTCTTTATGCTCCACTTCATACTCTTTGTCTGGGTGTGCAAAGTCTGTGAAAGAGAATGCTACAATATAGATAACTAGATATGCAAATCCCAACCAAAATAATCCTAACCACCATTTAGGTAACTGGTTGTCTAGCTCCATAATACCATCAAAACCGTGATCTATAATAATATCTTTCTCCTCGGATACAGACTGCTTTTTGAAAGCACTATCCCAAAGTCTTTTCCAGTAAGGTATTTTCTTCTCTTCTAAGTAAGCCTTTTTAGCCTCATCAGAAAGTTTAGCGAAGTTTTGATTTTCAATTAAATCTCCAATAGCACCATGTATCATTGCTAAAATGACACTAATAACTACCGTTCCCCAAAAGTAAGGTGAAGTAATAAAAGAGGCATTCTGAACGAACATATAATACACAATAAATAATATTGTAAGTATTACTAAAATGTTCACATAAACGGGCGTTCTTTGTTTCATAATTTCTTAATTTTTAGAACTGTTTTGTATTTCATCATCTAAAGGAGCATTAGCTTCGTCTTGATAAAACTTTTTAGGTTTACTCATTACATAATATACCACTCCTATAAAAAATATTATGAATATGATAAGTGCTAGGCTTTGGTAAAAGCCAGTACCTTCTGTATTAGACAATATATCTTTAAAGTTTTGTGGTATCATTGTTTGTATGCTCCTTTAGTGATAACAATTTATTTTACACTTGCTGTTTTAACTTCAGTAGTCTTAATGTCTGTACCTAGTCTTTGTAGGTAAGCAATAAGTGCCACAATTTCTCTCTTTTCAAGAGGAACAAAATCTGCTCTTTCTTCTTGTTGCTTTTTAGCAAACGCTCTCTTAACATCATCAGCTTCAGAATAAATTCTTGTTGCAATTTCTTTTGCTTGATTTTCCATCCAAATATCCACAGTATCTATCTGGCTTTTGGTATAAGGGACATTAAACATATTTTTCATGAGTTCTAGCTTATTTTTACTCTGAGAACAATCTAATGTATTAGCAATTAACCAAGGGTAACGAGGCATTATAGAACCTGGAGAAGTACTTCTAGGATTAAGCATATGTTTAAAATGCCAAGAATCTGGGTTTTTACCACCTTGTCTGTGTAAGTCTGG
The DNA here is from genome assembly GCF_000252855.1 of Riemerella anatipestifer ATCC 11845 = DSM 15868. Classification (NCBI taxonomy): domain Bacteria; kingdom Pseudomonadati; phylum Bacteroidota; class Flavobacteriia; order Flavobacteriales; family Weeksellaceae; genus Riemerella; species Riemerella anatipestifer. Next base: position 1,788,455 of record NC_017045.1, read on the forward strand.
ACCAGTTCTCTTAGAACCCCAAAGGAAAGGTCTGTCATAAACGAATTCCCCAGCTTTAGAGTATTGACCATTTTTACCGTTAAATCTAACTACCTCGTCACGGAAAGGTCTAATCATTTGTGAGTGACAAGCGTTACAACCTTCACGGATGTATAAGTCTCTACCTTCTAACTCTAGAGGAGTATAAGGCTTAACGGAAGATATTGTAGGTACATTATCTTTAACTGTAAGCGTAGGTATAATCTCAACCATACCACCAACGGCTAGTGCAAAGAACGCTAATACTGTTAAATAAAGTGGCATTCTTTCAATCCAAAGGTGTACAGTTTCTCCTTCTTTTCTTGCATCACCAATTCTCGCAAGTGCAGGTGCTTCCGCAGGAACTTCTTTCTGGAATGAACCTTTTCTTACAGTAGCTACAACATTCACTGCCATAAGAATAGCTCCTAATAGGTAAAGGATACCTCCAAAGAATCTCATCCAATAGTAAGGGATAATTGCAGTTACAGTATCTAACCAGTTTTTGTAAAGTAGAGTTCCGTCTGGGTTAAATTGTTTCCACATTAAACCTTGAGTAAATCCAGAGATGTACATAGGTACAGCATATAGAATGATACCTAAAGTACCTAACCAGAAATGCCAGTTAGCTAATTTTACAGACCATAGTTTAGTTCTCCACATAATAGGAACTAGGTAGTAAATCATACCAAACGCCATGAATCCGTTCCAGCCTAAAGCACCGATGTGAACGTGACCAATTACCCAGTCAGTAAAGTGTCCAATTTTATTTAATGTTTTAGTTGCCAATAGTGGTCCTTCAAATGTAGCCATACCGTAGCAAGTAACTGCTACCACGAAGAATTTAAGTATAGGATTTTCTCTTACTTTATCCCAAGCGCCTCTTAATGTTAATAAACCATTAAGCATACCTCCCCAAGATGGTGCGATAAGGGCAACAGAGAACCCTGTTCCTAACGCTTGAGCCCAAGCTGGTAGAGAAGTGTATTGTAAGTGGTGAGGTCCAGCCCAAATATAAACGAAAATTAAAGACCAGAAGTGGATAATAGAAAGTTTATAAGAGAATACTGGTCTTTCTGCCGCTTTTGGTAAGAAGTAATACATTAGACCAAGTACAGGTGTTGTAAGGAAGAATGCTACGGCGTTGTGTCCGTACCACCATTGTACTAGAGCGTCTTTTACTCCTGAATATGCAGAATAAGACTTCCAACCAGTGAAAGAAAGAGGTACCTCCAAGTTATTAAATACATGTAGCATTGTAATACCTACCCAAGTACCAATGTAGAACCAAATAGCTACATAAAGGTGTCTTACTCTTCTTTTAGCTATTGTACCAAACATGTTAATACCAAAAATAATCCATACCACTGCGATAAGGATATCAATTGGCCATTCGTGTTCAGCGTACTCTTTAGATGTGTTGATACCCATGAAGAAAGTAATCACCACCGCTACGATAGTAATTTGCCATCCCCAAAAGTTAATCCAAGAAAGTGTATCACTGTACATTCTTGCTTTCAACAACCTCTGTAATGAGTAATAAACCCCCGCGAAAATAGCGTTTCCAACAAAGGCAAAAATTACTGCACTAGTGTGCAACATTCTGATTCTCCCAAAACCAAAAGCTCCTTGGGTGTTGATGAGACCTTGTAAATCACCGCTTCTTAAGCTGGCAATTGTAGTGTCATCAGTACCAAATAAAAACTCTGGTAGTTCTGGATAGAAAAGCATCGCAGCCGCCGTAAGTCCAAGAATGAAACCAGCTATCCCGAAGACGATGGTTGCATAAAGGAACGCACGCACAATGCTGTTGTCATAACTAAACTTTTGTGTTTCCATATTAACTAATCACTTTTATTGTTTTTCTCTTTATTTTCTTTGTTTTTAGTTTCGTCATCAAGGAGAATCCTTACCGCAGGAGATTCATCGTCTTCAAACTGTCCTTTTTTTGCTCCGATAATGAATACTATCAAAAAAACGACAGCTAAAGATACACTGCATATGACCATTAAATATAATATCTCCATACAGTTCGCAAATATAAAATTAAATTGCCCCCAAAATTAAGAAAATATAATGACTTAAATCAGTAACTGTTAAAAAAAAGTTAATTTATAACACTTCTAAATAAGATAAAAATGTCTAATTTGATTTTTTCTTAAAATATCTAGTCGCTGTTAACCAAGTGGTTGCGGAGGTAAATGATACCACGCTTATAGAACTCAAAGGCATTAGTATAGCGGCTACTAGAGGAGATAAGTGTCCTGTAACGGCAAAGCCTAGACCTACCACATTATATAATATACTTATAACAAAAGTAGCTGATACTATTTTAATAGCGTCTTTACTTAGGGCTAAATAGTCTGGCAAAAAGTTAATGAATTTGCCGTCCATAATAACATCAGAAGATGGAGTGAAGGAGTTGGTGTCATCGGATACAGCTATGCCTATGTTACTTTGTTTTAATGCACCAGCATCGTTAAGACCATCACCTAACATAGCTACTTTTTGTCCTGAATTTTGTAGGTTTTGTATGTAGTCCAACTTACCTTCTGGAGTTTGGTTGAAACTCATATTGGTTACATTTGGAATTATTTTTTTGAGCTGATTGGTTTCGGATGCATTATCTCCACTAAGGATATGGATAGGGTAGGAACTGAGCTTTTGATACATTTCAGAAAGTCCTTCTCTATACTCATTTCTAAATATGAACTTTCCTATAAATTCGTTATTTTTACTGATGAAAACAGCGGTCTCTAGATTTTTACTTTCTTGTTCAGTAAACGAAGCTGAACCAATTTTATAAATTTGACTTCTAACCTGAGCGGAGTATCCTTTACCTGCTATTTCTTGGAAATTTTCTATTGGGAAATATTCATCAGTTATTTCTATATGTTCGTATAAATTTTTGGATAGAGGGTGATTAGAGTTTTTAAGTAAAGTTTTGATATTCTTTAAATCAAATTCGCTAATAGTATTGCCTTTATATTTAATATTAGATTTAGTGTTATAGGTAATAGTGCCTGTTTTGTCAAAGACGAGTGTGTTGATTTTAGCAAGTTTTTCTATGGTAAGAGTATCCTTAACATAGAATTTTTTTCTGCCTAGTATTCTCATAATGTGTCCAAATGTAAACGGAGCGGATAGAGCTAACGCACAAGGACAAGCCACTATAAGTATTGCAGAAACTACTTGGAACATTTTTTCTAAATCAATTCTGTACCAATAGATTCCTGCGATTAGCGTGATGCCTAATATAATGAATGTAAAATATTTACTTATCTTATTAGTAAGGTTATCTAGACCTGTTTCTTTTTGTTTAAAAGCCTCTTTGTTCCATAGTTGGGTAAGGTAGCTTTGGTCTACGGTTTTAATGACTTCTAGTTCCAAAATAGCACCTTGTTGCTTAGCTCCTGCGAAAATTTTATCACCAGGTTGTTTAGGTATTGTGGCTGATTCTCCAGTAATAAAACTGTTGTCAATATTGCCTTCACCACTAATAAGAATAGCGTCTACGGGAATAATTTCTTGATTTCGCACTAAAATTCTATCGCCTACTTTAATTTCAGATAAAAGAATATTTTTTTGTTTACCCTCAAAATCCACTTTAGTTACGGCGATAGGATAGAAAGATTTATAATCCCTATCGTAGGATAGTGCGGTGTAGGTTCGCTTTTGGAAAAATTTTCCCATCAACATAAAAAATAGCAATCCACACAAGGTGTCAAAATAACCAGGTCCATAATCTGTGGCTATCTCGTAGATACTTCTTCCAAATAGAACGAGTATTCCTAAAACGATAGGTATATCTATATTTACAATGTTATTCTTAAGTCCATACCAAGCAGATTTGTAGTAGTCTGAAGCAGAATAAGAAACAACAGGAATGGAAAGTAATAGGGTTAGAAACCTAAAGAAAGGAGCAAATTGGTTAATCCAATAATCGTTTTCTTTTGTAATCCAAGAAAGATATTCAGGGAGGGCAAACATCATTGCATTTCCGAATGCAAATCCTGCTATGGCAAGTTTGATGATTAAATCTCGGTCTGTTTTCTCTACCTTTTTCTCACTAGTTTCTAGATTGATAACAGGTTTGTAGCCAAGATTGGTTAAAAACTTAGCAAGTTCACTTAGTTTTAGCTCATTATGATTAAACGAAATTTGTAATGTTTTCTTTGTGAAATTAGCTTGAGAATAGCGTATTTGTGGATTGATATCTTTGAGGCTTTCAAGTAACCATATACAAGAGGAGCAGTGTATTACAGGTATTTTAAAAGTTACTAAGGTAGAATTGCCTTCCGAAAAGTCCACAATTTTGTTAAATACCTCAGGGGTGTCTAAGTAGTCAAACTGTGAAGAGCCGTCTGTATTTGGTCGGATTCCAGCGTTTTTATTTAGTTCGTAAAAGTCACTTAATTGATTGAGATTTAGTATTTCGTAAACTGATTTGCAACCGTTGCAGCAGAACGTTTTTTCGTCAAAAGAAATTCTTTCTTTATCTATCTCTAGTCCACAGTGAAAACATTTTTCTGACATTACCTCAAAAGTTTAACACGCAAAAATATAATAAAAAACTTGGTTACACATATTAAAAAATAGTATTTTTGCTGATAAATATCAGTTAAATGTCGTTTGAAAAACAGTTAGAAATTGAAAAGAAGTTTCAAGAAGTCTTTAGTGAAGCATTCTTTCGGAAAAACCTTAAACCTGAAGATTTTGAGAAATATACATCAAGTAAGGAGGTTTTAAAGTATGATAAGGGAGATGTACTTTTTGATGATGGAGAGCTACCCAAAGGAGTTTATTTTGTAGAGAAAGGTACGGCTAAGCTTTCGAAATCTGGGGTTTATGGTAAAGATTATATTCTAAGAATAGTAAAGGAGGGAGATATATTAGGTTATCGTTCATTACTCTGCGATGAAAACTTTCAAGCTAGGGCCGAAGCGATGACGGAGCTAGAAACTACTTTTGTGCCGTCTGATATTTTTATGCAACTATTAGAGGCAGATTCTAGATTGTCTTTTGCGATGATGCAAAAAATTGCCTTTGAATTAGGAGAATCATCTAATACCATTACTTTTTTAGCACAAAAAACAGTTAGAGAAAGATTAGCTGAAATTTTACTTTTACTAGAACTTAAGTTAGGAACAGACCCTGAAGGTTTCATTAAAATATGCCTTACTAGGGAAGAGGTGGCTAATCTTATAGGTACAGCAACAGAGAGTGCCATTAGACTTATTTCTGAGTTTAAAAATGATGGTCTTATCGAAGTCGAAGGTAGGAGTATCAAGATAAAAGATCATGATAAGTTGAAGAAAGTAGGACATGTGGTTCTCTAAATTTTTAATGAAGTAAAAATATGTCTGTACATTCAGAAATAAAAAAGGTAACTACTGAGGTCTTGCGAAAAATGAAATTTAGCAAGGAGAAAATTACAATGCTTACGGCATATGATTTCACTACTGCAAAAATGGTAGATGCTGGAGGGGTAGATGCTATTCTAGTCGGGGACTCAGCAGCCAATGTAATGGCAGGTTATGAAACTACATTGCCAATTACTCTAGACCATATGATATACCATGCACAATCTGTGGTTCGTGGGGTAGAGAGAGCTTTGGTGGTAGTGGATTTGCCATTTGGAACTTATCAAAGTCACTCTCAAAAAGCTTTAGAGTCAGCAGTGAGAATCATGAAAGAGTCAGAGGCTCATGCTGTAAAATTAGAAGGAGGAGCAGAAGTTTCAGAAGCGATAAAAAATATCATCAATGCAGGTATTCCTGTAATGGGACATTTGGGGCTTACGCCACAATCAATCAATCAATTTGGAACTTATAAGGTAAGAGCAAAAGAAGAAGCTGAAGCTGAAAAACTAATTAAAGACGCTCAGTTGTTAGAAGAATTGGGGTGTTTTGCTGTTGTTTTAGAAAAAATACCGTCCGAGTTAGCTAAAAAAGTAACCGAAAGCATTTCTATTCCTACCATTGGGATTGGTGCAGGTGTTAATTGCGATGGACAAGTTTTAGTTTATCAAGATATGGTGGGTATGAATCAAGGTTTTTCTCCTAAGTTTCTAAGACGCTATTTGGACCTTTATTCAGAAATTACAGGAGCGGTGTCTCAATACGTTAAAGATGTAAAAACATTAGACTTTCCTAATGAGTCGGAGAGTTATTAAAATTTAATTATGGATAAAAGAACTTTACAGAGCATTGTTTCTGTTGCAGCGATATTGTGTATTGTAGTGGGTTGGGTTAATCCATTTTCTCCAGAGATTAACTATATTATTTCTAGACAAGTATTTTATATCCTTGTCGGAGGAAGTTTTATTCTTATGGGAGGAATGTTACCTAATAAAAAATACTCCTATTTAATGTATCTAGCAGCAGGGCTTTGTATTGTGGGGGCTTTTTTACCTATGGGCTCTTCTTTTGAGGTCATTAAAACTGTGGGTTTACTTCTTGGGGTGGTTATTTCTTTTGTTGGTCGTAGAGGTTAATGATTATTTATGATTCAAGAACAGATTCTTTATGAGGATAATCATCTGCTAGTTATCAATAAGAAGGCGGGACAATTAGTTCAAGGGGACAAAACAGGTGATGTCTCACTACTGGAACTGATAAAGGATTTTATAAAATCACGAGATAATAAGCCGGGTAATGTTTTTTTAGGGTTGGTGCATAGGATAGACCGCCCAACATCTGGGTTGGTAATTTATGCTAAAACATCTAAGGCTCTTACGAGGTTAACCCAAATGATTAAAAATAGAGAAATTAAAAAAACTTATTGGGCGATAGTTCCTAAAGAAATGATTTCTCCTTCTCAAAAGCTGGTTCATTATCTCAAAAAGAATGAAAAAAATAATAAAGCGATAATCTTTACTAAACCTACGGAAGGTGCTAAGCAAGCTATTTTATCCTATAATTTAATATTGAGTTTAGATAATTATTTGCTTTTAGAGGTAGATTTAGAAACAGGTCGTCATCACCAAATTAGGGCTCAGTTGTCTAAGATTGGGATTCCTATAAAAGGGGATTTAAAATATGGAGCCTCTCGTTCTAATTCAGATGGAGGAATTTCTCTTCACGCAAGAAGGTTAGATTTTATTCACCCTGTATCCAAAGAAAAAATAACCATTGTGGCTCCTGTACCATCTCACGATTCTGTTTGGCGAGCGTGTGAGGACGGAGTTATATAATAATTTATCTTCTAAAATTTGCCATATCTAGCTTCAGTGAGAAAAAGTTAGAGTAGAAATTACTTCCTCCAATGCCAGAATTGGTGATGGCATAATCTAACGTTAAACCTTTATAGCGAATACCTAGACCTGCACTTGGTTGAAATGATAATTGTCTTTTTTGACTTTCAAGGTCTGTAATATTTTGAAATCGGTTAACACCTAATCTTACAAAAATCATTTTTTGAAAAGAAAGTTCGCTTCCTAGATAAGGTGTGATACTTGCGAAATCTGTGGAAATAAGTGCTGCAGTTTTTGTAAAATCAACATTAAGACCTGCCTCTGGGAGAAAGTCAAAATCACGATTGAGTTCAAAGTTTTTGCTAACTCCTAAGTTTAATTTCGGCATAGATAGTTCCATTTTGTTCTTAGGAGCAGGGTTGAATTCTTCTCCGTTAACTACGGTAGAAAGTTCTTTTTCGTTTATAGACCAAAAATTAACGGTAGTAGTAGCATCTCTAAGCATCGCACCGTAATTCCACCCTTTATCCGAATGATAGATGGCTCCTATGTCAAACCCAAATCCAAATCCGTTAGCAAATTTTCCCACATTTCTATAAACTAGTTTGGCATTAACACCGACATCTAATTTATGGGTTGGGCGAAAAGCATAGGAGAGTAAGGCTGCATAATCGGCTTGAGAGAATTTTGTAATTCTATCATAATCTATATTGCCTTCGCCGTCTATCATTTGAGTCGTGTTGAGGATATTGTCTACACCCAACCTTACTAAAGAGAATGCAAAAACGCCTTTGTTGTAATCCAAAGGCTTTGCGAATGCCATATAATCATATTTAGCAATGCTTTCAAAATATTCTGCGTGCATAGCAGAGGCTTGCCAATCGTTTTCAATTTTTGCTAGCCCAGCGGGATTCCACATTGGAGAATAAACATCATCTTGGTTCGAAATAACAGCACCTCCCATGGCAGGACCTCTAGCACCAGCACCAATGTTCAGAAACTCATTAGAATACTTTCTAACGATTTGGGCGATATTTAGATTGAAAATCAATAGCAGTACAATACTGATGATTTTAAATAAAGTCTTCATATATAGTTTAATGACTTGTTTTTAGAGCTTTTTTTCGTTTTGCTTTTATCATGCCGTTGGCAACTATAGAGAAAATCATAATCCCTGCTCCCAGATAGAACATAGGGCTCATGTGTTCTGACTCACCGAATATAAGGTAAGCTAGTATAATCCCATAAATAGGTTCTAGATTCACGGTTAGTATAAGTGTAAATGGAGAAATTACTTTCATTAAGCTGGTGGATTCTATCATAGGGTATGCAGTAAAGCCAATGGCAAGAATTAGAACTAGTAGGGCGTCTTTAATTCCTATTTCGTGTATATTGTCAAGAGTGCCATTAATACCAAGTATAGTGCTCACGAGGAGCCATCCACCTATCATTTCATAAAAAATAATATGGCTAGCTGGTGTGGTTTGTGATAATTTCCCATTAAGAATAGAAAAAATAGTTCCTAGTAAGGCACAGGTAGCTCCGTAGATAATACCCTCTACATATCTGAATTCTGTTTTAAATATAAGTCCCATTCCTCCTAGTATTACAATGCCTATAGCAACTTCTGTCCAGTCTAGTCTTCTCTTATAGATGATGGGTTCTATTATAGAAGCAAAAATAGTAGATAGAGCTACACAACTAAGAGCGATAGATACATTGGAAACTTTGATGGATTGAAAGAAGAATAACCAATGAAGCCCCATGATAACTCCAATGCCAAGTAGTTGTAATAGCCGTTTAGATGAAAGTTTGATGCTTTTTCGTTTTATAAATCGTAGAAAAATAAAAAGAACCAAAGCAGTGAGCCCCATTCTGTAAAAAACCAAAGTGTAGGTGTCTAAGCTAATCATTTTGCCAAGAATAGCTGTAAATCCCCACATGAATACAATGAGGTGTAATCTAAATGTTGTGTTATTCCACATTTTTAATCTTAAATTAAACTGCAAAGAACGAAAATAAATGCTAAAACATCAATTTTTTAGGTAAAAAAATAGGTTAAATTTGGAATATAAAAATTAAAGCCTTATTTTTGCATCCGAAAATGAGATGTAAACTATGCTAATAGTTCCAGTAAAAGATGGAGAGTCCATCGACAGAGCGCTGAAAAAATACAAAAGGAAATTTGACAAAACTGGTGTTGTACGTGCTTTAAGAGCAAGACAGCAGTATGTTAAGCCTTCTGTACTTAGAAGACAGCAGATTTTAAGAGCGGCTCACAAGCAAAGAGCTTTAAGTAAAGAAGAACAAGCATAAAAATTTCTTCTTAGGTTTAAGTCTAAAAATCACTTCTTAATTTAGAATTAGGAAGTGATTTTTTATTTATCTTTGATGGATATTTTTCCAATATGGTTGAGAAATTTTTAGATTATATTACAATTGAGAAAAGATATTCTTTAAATACACTGGCTAGTTATAGTAGAGATTTACAAGATTTCTCTGATTTTGTTAAAGAAACTGAAGGGGTGGACACCTTAATAAGTGTAGATAAAAAAGTAATAAGAAATTTTGTAGTTTATCTTAGTGAAAATAATCTGAGCAAGAGAACCATTAACAGAAAATTATCTGCATTAAGGAGTTTTTATATCTATCTTGTTAAATTGGGGATTATTTCTGCATCTCCTATGGAAACGGTGTCTTCTTTGAAATTTTATGGAGAAAAGCAAATTCCTTTTTCTCAAAAGGAAATGGAAAATTTGCAAAATCTCTTAAACGAAGAAAAGTTATTACTAAATAAACTTATTATAGAGCTACTTTACCAAACAGGAATGCGTAAGTCGGAGTTGTGTAGGCTTGCATTAAAAGATGTGGATTTTATTCAGAATAGGATACGGGTTGTAGGTAAGGGTAATAAGATGAGAGAGATACCTATTTCAGAAAATATAAAAAGAGAATTAAAACTGTATCTTGAAAAAGAAAGAAAGCCTACTAAAGAGAATTTGGATTATTTTTTTGTTCGAGAAAGTGGTCAAAAACTAACGGGGAAATTTGTATATTCTGTGGTAAATGACTATCTTAGTGCTGTAACTTCCAAAAAAAAGAAAAGTCCTCATGTGTTAAGGCATAGTTTTGCGACGCATGTTTTGGAAAATGGTGCGGAAATTGCTCAGGTAAAAGAGATTTTAGGACACGCGAGTTTAGCATCTACTCAGGTGTATACATCAACAGATGTTAATAAGTTGAAAAAGGTGCTTAACTCGTTTCATCCTAGAGGAAAGAAATAAGATAATAACTTTATAAAAAATAACTTTATGAAAATTACTGTTCAAGCAATGGGGCTTACGCCTCATCAACCATTAGAGGAGTATTTAGATAAAAAACTAAATAAATTAGATACTTTTTATGATAAAATTTTAGAGTGTCAGGTTTTTTTGAAAGTAGAAAATACATCAGAAAAAGAAAATAAAACAGCGGAGGTTATTTTGGCTGTACCGGGAGATGATATTGTGGTGAAGAAGACTTGTGCTACATTTGAAGAAGCAATAGATAAATGTCATGATATTGCTAAAAAATTGTTAATCAAGAAGAAAGAGAAAAATTAAAATATTTTTTCATTTTTTTTGATAAAATATTTGTTTATTTCAAAAAAAGTGTTGTATATTTGCAACCGCAAAAGAGAACAGTTGTTTACTTGAAATATACAAATATTTGCCTCCATAGCTCAGTTGGCCAGAGCACGTGATTTGTAATCTCGGGGTCGTGGGTTCGAATCCCTCTGGAGGCTCATAAAAAAAATTGCTGGGGAGATACCAGAGTGGCCAAATGGGACGGACTGTAACTCCGTTGTCGTGAGACTTCGCAGGTTCGAATCCTGCTCTCCCCACATTTTTTTAAAAAAATATTTGAAATATTTGCGGGTTTAAATAAAAGTTTTTAAATTTGCACACCGTTACCAACAAAGTAATTAAAATATAAATGCGGAAGTAGCTCAGTTGGTAGAGCGTCAGCCTTCCAAGCTGAATGTCGCGGGTTCGACCCCCGTCTTCCGCTCTAAGAAATCACAACCATTGCGGCTTGTGATTTTTTTATAAGCCGATATAGCTCAGCGGTAGAGCGCTTCCTTGGTAAGGAAGAGGTCTCGGGTTCAAGTCCCGATATTGGCTCTGAATCTCTCAGTAATGAGAGATTTTTTTGTTTTTATTAGTTTCTCATTGTAGGGTTTATTATTTTTGTAAATCTAATAAAATCTAATAAAAATGTATAAAGCAGTCATTCGTCCGTTATTATTTCGTTTTGACCCAGAAGAGGTTCATCATTTCACCTTTAAGTTTAT